>DASQZJ010000020.1:0-139906 GCA_035638775.1 Gammaproteobacteria bacterium | reverse complement strand
GGACGTCTCCACCGGCAAGGTCGTACAGCGCATGGACTACAGTCCCTTCGGCAAGGTGCTCAGGGACACCAATCCGGGGTTCCAGCCGTTCGGGTTCGCCGGGGGGATCTATGATCCGGATACCGGACTGGTGCGGTTCGGGGCGAGGGACTATGACGCGGAGACCGGGCGGTGGACTAGTACAGATCCGCTACTGTTCGCAGGCGGCACCCCAAACCTACAGGACTACTCCAATAGCAATCCATTGAGTTATGGAGATCCATCAGGATTGCTACCTTTGCACTGGGCGGAACACCAGACCTATGGATCAAGTTGGCAACCGACCGATGCGAGCCAACGCGATGCAATGGACAGTGGAGCAACATTCTTTGGTGATATCAGCACATACTCAGGTTGGACCGCTGCTGTGGCGCGTGCATCGGGTAATCCACCAGCAGCAGCTGTGGCCGCTACAGCTTCATCTATATTTGGCACTCTGTCGTGGGTACTTGAAAAATTGGAGCCTGTCGCTGTTCCCGACGATGGTGATAATGACAATGACGGCATTCCTGATGTGGCCGACCCTGATGATGACAACGATGGAATACCCGATGCATACGATGTGCGGCCCAAGATTTGGGATGCTCGACTAAATGGGTCTTCGTGTATGCGCTAGGTGTCCGTAAAGAAAAATGGTGGAGATTATCGCTATGCATCCGGACAAGAGTAATGCGCGCCGGGCCACGGTATTGGTCGTGCTGGCCCTTCTGATATCGCTGGGTGTGAATCACGAACCTCACGACTGGAAAACATGGGTTACGGTTGCTCTACTGACCGGGGTCCTGGCTTGGAGAGCGCTGGTTTTTGCCCGCCGCGCGTAGCGCGTTATCGGCGCCGCGCATGCCGATCATCCTGATTCGGAAGAGCACGCGAAAGCGAGCTGTGAGCAAGATTTAGGGGGCAGCTCTCACAATCCACCATGCCAGTGGCTATCACATCGGCGCAAAGAAGATTGCTGCCAAGCCATGCGGATCCGGGCAGTGTGGAAGAGGGAACGGCGTCGGGTGCTGGCAGGTGAGAACCTGTTCCGTATGCCGCCCGCAATCGCGATGCTGCGCCTGCCCTGCTACACGGCCCGGACGCCGGCCTGTCCTCCGTCGTCCGCTGACATCCCCTCGCCGATCGCCGTCCGGAGGCTGTTGATGTCGCTGATGATGCTGCCGAGCAGCGTGTCGACGGTTTCCGGGTCCGGTCCTTCGGCGGGCGTTGGCTGCAGGCGGGTTCGCCGGAGCGCGACCCAGGCGTGATCGAGCGAATCGTCCGCCGCCGGCGGCCGGCCGGCGCGGACGGCGTCCTCGAGCCGCTGCAGCGCCGGCGCCACGGCCTCTCCCACGGTGCCGAAGGTCGGCACCTCACCCGGCGTTTCGTGCAGGTAGATGGAGAGCCGCGTGATGTGCCGGCCCAGGCGCTCGAGATGGGTGACGACCGCGACCGCGTCCTGTGCCTGCCAGCGTACGCCGCGCGGCTCGGTGAGCATCCGCTCCAGGGCGGCCCGGGCGTTGGTCGCCGTCAGCTCGACGCGGGCGCGCAGGTCCGCCAGGGGCCAGTCGGGCTTGGGGCCCTGGATGGCCGCCGCGTGCAGGGCGGTGAAGTATCCGCGGTTGGCGGCGATGCCGTCGGCGACCTGCTCCGGCAGCCAGCGGGCTTCCCAGCTCGGCCACAGGGCGTATCCGGCGAGCAGCGCCAGCACGGCACCGGCCAGCGTGTCGCCGACGCGATTCACGATGTCCGTCCAGGGCTGGTGGGTGATCAGGTTCAGCAGCAGGATGATCAGTGGAGTCAGGAAGGCGACCGCCAGCCAGTACCGGTTCCGGAACAGCAGCAGGGTCAGGAACAGACAGGCCAGGATCGCGGCGTCCAGCATGAGAGTGCCGTGGAACAGGAACACGAGCAGGGCGGCGATCCCCGCGCCCACGAGGGTGCCTCCGGTGCGCTGGAAGGCCTTGCTCAGGGTCGCGCCCACCTGCGGCTGCAGGACGATCAGCACGGTCAGCGGGATCCAGATTCCGTGCGGCACGTGCAGCAACAGGTAGATCGCCGTCCCGGCCGCCGCCGTGACGGCCACCCGCAATGCATGCCGCAGGACCAGCGAATCGAGGCTCAGGTTGGCGCGAAGGCTCGCGCGGTCCACGTTGGGAAACGCCGGGCCGGGCAGGGGCGGAAACAGCCCCCGTGAGGCGCCGCGGGCCTCGGACAGCCGATCCGTCACGTGCTGCGCATTCTCCAGCTGCCGCGCGATGATATCGACGAACGTCTGGATCTCATCGATCGCGGGCGTTTCGGCGAGTCGTGCGCTGATCCGGTTCCAGTCGCCCAGCCGTTCGTGCACCTGCCCCAGGTCGGGCGCCGGTGCCCGGTCCAGCAGGGCCCGGCCGGTGGCGCGGCAGGCATCCTCCAGCGCATGCAGGAGCGCACCCAGGGCGCCGGCCGACTCCGCGGGCAGGCCCGCGGCCTCCGGTTGGCTGAGGGCGCCGCCCAGGCCGGCGGCGACCGCGTCGATGCGCGACGCGGCCCGCAGCAGCACGATGAGCTCGGAGAGGAACGGCGGCGGCGAAGCGGTCTCGAGCGCGGCGCCCAAACCCTGCCGGGCCTGCTCGAGCGCGCTGCGGACCTGCTGGCGCCGGGCCACCAGCTGGCTCTCCCGGGCCGAATCGTGCTCCCCGCCCTGGGCCCGCAGGCTGCGCAGTGTCACGGCCAGCTGGCGGAAGCACTCCCCGATCTCGTAGCGGATGCGGCGGTACGGGCGCAGCCGCCAGACGACCAGCGCCACGACGATGGCCCACAGCGCTCCGGCGAAGTAGAAGCCCGCGTCCTGCAGGCTCTGCAGGAAGCCCGCCGGTATCTCCAGCGCGATCACGAAGACGATGCTTCCGATCAGGCCCACCGAGGTGCCGGCGGTGCCGAACAGGCGCGCGAGGCCTCCGCCCAGCGAGACGACGAATGTCAGCAGGACGGCGAGCCACCACCACTGCCTCGAATACATGCCGGCGATCAGAATCAGCGGCATGATCAGCGCGATGGCCAGCATCACGCTCAGCCGCTGGCGATACGGTCCGCCCGCGTCGGCGATGGAGAGGTTGAGCACGGCGATGGTCGCGAACAGGGCGCCCACCGGGTGTCCGGTCTGGCGCAGCAGCACGAACGGCACGGCGGCCACGACCGTCCCGCGCAGCGCCGCGGAAACGGCGATGCGCCAGGCACCGGAAGCCAGCACTGTCCGTACGGCGGGGCTCGGCATGGTGCTTTCCTGCGCAGGTCGGCATCGGCCCGGCCCGAAGCGGGCCGGCAGCCTGGCGGATGATACAGGACACGCGCCCCGGGCTCTGCCCGGGGCGGGCGATGCCTCCTGCGAAAATGGGGACGGATCAATTGTTGATCAAAGGCGAGAGGCCCGGAAAATCGATCTGTCCCCATTTTCTCCCCTGTTGCCCCTGACCCCCGGTCGTGGGATAAGGGATGCTGCGATCGTTGAGCTGCCGTAACCGGGCAAGGGCAGAGCGATTTTTTCCAATTGACGGGGCGGAAACGGGCTGCGGATGACGCCGGGGGCTCGTGTCGGCATGTGGTAGACGTTACGGGCTTCCCGGCGCGGCTCGTCTCTTGAGCAGCGGAGCGTGCGGGGCGGATGAAGCGTATCGTCGTTGTTGGTGGCGGGTATGCGGGCACAGCGTTGGCCATCTACCTTAGCCGTCTGGCCACGGCCAGCCTCGATATCGTCCTCGTCGAGCCCCGGGCGCAGGTGGGCGGCGGGCTGGCCTACTCCGCGGTCGACCCGGACCACCGGGTCAATGCCCCGGACCTGATCCATCTCCTCTACCCCGACGACGACCTGCACTTCCGTCGCTGGCTGGAGGTCACCGGCCGCCTGGCGGCGGATCCGGACGCGTGGTCGGCGGACGGCCGGCTGTACCCGCGCCGGGGGGATTTCGGTGACTACCTGGCCGCCCAGTTCGCCGCGCACCAGCAGGAGAACGGCTCCGGCTCGACGTTGACGCATCGTCGTACGAGTGCGCGGGGTATCGACCGCCGGGAAGAGTTCTTTCGCGTCGGGCTGGGCGACGGCGACGCCCTGGAAGCGGAGTGCTGCGTCGTCGCACTCGGCCAAGAGTTGTCGCCAGCGCGGCTGCCGGGCGCGTCGGCCGGCGCACTCGGCGAGCGGCTGGTGGACGAACCGTTCGCGCCCGGCGCGTTCGATGTCTTGAGCCGCGAAGCCCCTGTCCTGATCCTCGGCACCGGCCTGACCTCGGCGGATGCGACCGCTTCCCTCATCCGGCACGGCCACCGCGGCCCGATCACGTGCCTGTCGCGTCGCGGGCTGCGTCCGCAGCAGCAAAGCCCTCCCGGCGTCGGGAGGCCTCTGTGGGAACGGATGTCGCTGCAGCGCCCGCCGTTCGTGGATGCCCACGGATTGCCCGGCAGCCTGCTGGCATTGCTGCGGATCGTGCGACAGGACGCTCGCGAGCGGGTGGAGAGGGGGGAACCGTGGCACGGGGCGATCGACGACGTCCGCGACGCCGCCGGGGAAATCTGGGGCGCGCTCGGCGTCGGCGGGCAGAGGCGCTTCCTGCGACACCTGAAGCCTTTCTACGACAGTCATCGCTTCCGCATCCCGCCGCAGACGCAGGCGATCCTGGCCGGGGCGGAGCGTCGCGGGCAGCTCACCTTCGAAACCGGGCGGCTGGTCTGCGCCGCGCCCGGCCCGGACGGCGTCGAGGTGGTGCTGCGCCCGCGCGGCGAAACGCGAACGCGGTTCCGCACCTGCGGTGCGATCGTGAACTGCGCCGGCTTCACGTCCGGTATCGAGCAGTGGCGCAACCCGTTCGTGCGGGCGTGTCTGGAGAAAGGCCTGGCACGCCCCAGTTCGGCGGGGCGCGGCTTCGAGGTGGACGACGGGTGTCGCGTAGTCTCCGCCAGTGGCGAGGCCCATTCGGACCTGTACGCGATCGGCGGCACGACGCTCGACCGCTTCGGCGAGACGCCGGCGGCGATCTTCACCCTGCGCCAGGTCCTGCGCATGCTGCCGGGCCTCGTCTCGTCCCTGGCGCAAAGCAGGTGAAACCGCTCCTCCCCGGGTTCAGGGGGCTTGCCCGGACGCGGCCAGGCTGGCGATCGGTGTCCAGGACCGGGCGATTCACCCGGCGTTGCAGGTCACGTGTGCAAGGCCTCTCGCCTCCCGCCTTCCTCCAACTCTCTCACGCGCCCCGGGGGCCGTTTGAGGAGCCCTTCATTTCATCACCGGCATCACGAACTGGTTGTCGCCCCGGACCCCCTTCGGCCACCGGGCCGTCACGGTCTTGAGCTGCGTGTAGAAACGCACGCCGTCGGGGCCGTGGGCGTGCTGGACGCCGAAGCGGGAGCGCTTCCAGCCGCCGAAGCTGTAGAACGCCATGGGCACCGGGATGGGCACGTTGATGCCCACCATCCCGGCCTGGACGCGGTTGGCGAAGGTTCGCGCCGCGTCGCCGTCGCGGGTGAAGACCGCCGTACCGTTGCCGAACTCGTGCTCGTTGACGAGCGCGAGGGCGTGCTCGAAGTCGCTCGCCCGCACGACCGACAGCACCGGCCCGAAGATCTCTTCCCGGTAGATGCGCATCTCCGGCGTCACGCGGTCGAACAGGCAGGGGCCGAGGAAGAAGCCGTTCTCGTGGCCCGCGACCTCCAGGTCGCGGCCGTCCACGGCCAGGTCGGCGCCCTCCCCGATGCCGAGGTCCACGTAGCCGCGGACCTTTTCCCGGTGCTCCCGGGTGACCAGCGGGCCCATCTGCGGCTCGTCATCCGGGTCCAGGCCGTCGCCGACCTTGAGCGAGGACAGCCGTTCCCGCAGGGCGCCGACCAGCCGGTCCGCCGTCTCGTCGCCCACCGGCACCGCCACCGAGATGGACATGCAGCGCTCCCCGGCGGAGCCGTAGGCAGCGCCGATGAGCGCGTCCGCGGCCTGCTCCATGTCCGCGTCGGGCATGACCACCGCGTGGTTCTTGGCGCCGCCGAGCGCCTGGACGCGCTTTCCGTGCGCCGAGCCGTGGCTGTAGATGTATTCCGCGATGGGGGTCGATCCCACGAAGCTGAGCGCTCCCACGCGCGGATCCTCGATCAGGGTGTCGACCGCGTCCTTGCTGCCGTTGACCACGTTGAACACGCCGTCCGGCAGGCCGGCCTGCTGGAGAAGCTCCGCGAGCACCAGCGCGGTGCTGGGATCCTTCTCCGAGGGTTTGAGCACGAAGCTGTTGCCGCAGGCGATCGCCACCGGGAACATCCACATCGGCACCATGGCCGGGAAGTTGAACGGCGTGATGCCCGCGACCACGCCCACGGGCTGGCGCACGGACCAGGAGTCCACGTCGCTGCCGACGTCGAGCGAGTGTTCGCCCTTCAGCAGGTGGGGGATGCCGCAGGCGAACTCCACCACCTCCATGCCGCGGATCACCTCGCCCCGGGCATCCGAGAGGACCTTGCCGTGCTCGCGCGTGATGGTCGCCGCGAGCCGGTCCAGATTCTCGTCCAGCAACTGCTTGAACCGGAACAGGACGCGCGCGCGCCGGACCGGCGGTGTCGCCGCCCAGTCCGGAAACGCCCCGGCAGCCGACGCGATCGCGGCGCGGGTCTGCTCCGCGCCGGCGTGGGCGACCTCGGCCGTCTTCTCTCCGGAGGCCGGGTTGTAGACCGGGGTACGGTCGCTGCCCTGGTCGCGGGCCGGGGCGCCGTCGATCCAGTGGTGCAGCGTGTTGTCCTCGAGAGCCGTGGGAACGAGAGTTTCAACTGCCGTGTTCATCTCGGGTCTCCTGGAGTTTGCGGAATCCGGCGCTCGACACGTCCGGATTCGACCGGCCGGAGCGCCGTGTGAAGCTCGCGGTCACCGCCTCTCGCGTCATCCCGCGTGATCGGGGCCGATTGTGGCTGGATCGGCTTCCCCGCGGTCGCGGCAGGTGAGCGGGACCCGTTACCCAAGATAGCAGTCTTGCCCGGCGGCCGGGCGCGTCATTCCGGCAGCGGAATGAACTCCTGCTCGTCGCCGCGCACTTTCGGGAAGCCCCCGGCCTTCCACAGGGCCCTGGCGGCATCGATGCGCTCCCTGCGGCTGGAGACGAAGTTCCACTCGATGTGGCGGCGGCCGATGTTCTCGCCGCCGATGATCACGATCCGGGATGGCTGCGTCGCGGTCAGGGTGATTTCGGCGCCGGGCGTGCACACGGCCAGGGCGTGTTCGGCGATCCCGGTGCCGGCCGTCTCCAGGTGGCCGCCGACGACGTAGACCGCGCGCTCTTCGGTCTCCGGCAGCGTGATGGACTGGCCCGCCGGGAGCGCGGCTTCCAGGTACAGCGTCTCGGCGAAGGTCTTGACCGGCGAGGTCTCGCCGTAGGCCCGTCCCATCATCACGCGCACGTCGACGCCGTCGACGGTGACCCGCGGGATGCGCTCGGACGGGTAGTGGTAGAAGGCGGGGGCGGTCTCCTCGTACTTCTCCGGCAGGGCGAGCCAGAGCTGCAGGCCGTGCAGGGCGTGCGGCCGGTTGCGGGTCTGCGCGGTCTCGCGCTCCGAGTGCGTGATCCCGTGGCCCGCGACCATCAGGTTGATGTCTCCCGGCCGGATCGGCTGCAGGTTGCCGAGCGAGTCGCGGTGCAGGATCTCGCCCTCGAACAGATAGGTGACCGTCGCCAGGCTGATGTGCGGGTGCGGGCGCACGTCGATGCCCCGGCCGGCCGGAAACCGCGCCGGGCCCATGTGATCGAAGAAGATCCAGGGGCCGACCATCCTGCGCTCGCGCGTGGGCAGGGCGCGGCGCACCGAGAAGCCGCCGATGTCGTGCTCCCGGGGCCGGATCAGGAGCTCCACGGCCTCGCACGGTACGGCCGTGTCGCAGGTCTGCTCCACGACGAGCGTCGGGTTGCTCATGACAGTCTCCCCGCGCGGGCGGGTGCACGCGCGTTGAACCGAATATACGCTCCCCGACGCGGTTTTGCCTCGGATCGGAACGGCAATTCCGTATACTGTCCCGCACCCGGTTTCCCTGACATGCAAGATGAGGTCACGATGTCCGTATCCCGACTGCTCGAGCCGCTCCCGCTCGCCCACGGTCCCGCACTGAAGAATCGCTTCATGCTGGCGCCGCTGACGAACCTCCAGAGCCACCCGGACGGCACGCTCTCCGACGAGGAGTTCCGCTGGCTGGTGATGCGCGCCGAGGGCGGCTTCGGCCTGACCATGAGCTGCGCGGCCCACGTGCAGGCGGTGGGGCAGGGCTTCCCGGGTCAGCTCGGGGTGTTCGGCGAGGAGCATCTCGAAGGCCTCACGCGCCTGGCGGCGGCGATCCACGAGAACGGCTCGGTCGCCGCCGTGCAGCTGCATCACGCCGGCAACCGGTCTCCGGACAAGCTGGTCGGCCAGGCGGTGTGTCCCTCGGACGACCCCGAGACCGGGGCGCGGGCCCTGTCGCTTGAGGAGGTCGAACGCCTGCGCGACGACTTCATCGCGGCCGCGCGGCGGGCCGAGGAGGCCGGCTTCGACGGCGTCGAGGTGCACGGCGCCCACGGCTACATTCTCACCCAGTTCCTGTCGCCGGAGGTGAACCGGCGGGAGGACCGCTACGGTGGCAGCCTGGAGAATCGGGCGCGGCTCCTGTACGAGATCCTGGATGGCATCCGCGCGCAGTGCCGGCCCGACTTCCAGCTGGGCCTGCGGCTGTCGCCGGAACGCTTCGGGCTGAAGCTGCCCGAGATCCGCGAGGTCGCCGCGCGGGTGCTGCGGGAGGAGAAGATCGACTACCTGGACATGTCGCTCTGGGACGTGACCAAGGAGCCGTCCGACGAGGCGTACAAGGGTCGTTCGCTGATGAGCTGGTTCACCGACCTGCCGCGTGCAAACGTGCGCCTGGGCGCGGCCGGCAAGATCCGCTCGGCGGAGCGGGCCGCATGGGTCATCGACGCCGGCTGCGATTTCGTCATGATCGGGCGGGCGGCGATCCTGCACCACGACTTCCCGGAGCGCGTGCGCCGCGATCCGGATTTCGGCTGGGCGGGCCTGCCCGTGAGCGAGGCGCACCTGGCTGCCGAGGGCGTCAGCCCGGCCTTCCTGCAGTATCTTCGGGGCTGGCGCGGATTCGTGGCGCAGGAGAACGTCGAGGAGGCGTGACGCGTCGGCCCGGTGGACCACGCGGCGCCCCGGTCGCATTGCAGGGGAATCCGCCGCGTGCCCGGCTGCCCGGCGTCCGCAGGGGCTGGATCGGAATCGGCCTGGCTCGCTCCGGCCTGTTTCCCCTCGCTGCGGCGCCATCCGGAGCGATCGCGCGCAGCGTCGCCGGAGCGCACGACGGCTTCCTGCGGGCGGCTGACTGAGCCGCCGTGGGCGGTGTTGCCCGTCGGTCGTGCAGCGCCACTACGGTCCCTCCTCGCGCCTTGCCACGACGGCGCGGGCAGCCGTTGAGACATGGCAATACCTTCTGGAAGAGTGGTGGTATAAACTCCGGCTATCCGGACGCGGAGAGAAGGCATGAGGCAGGCAATCACGAAGCTGGCCGTCGTCGCCGTCGCCCTCGGGCTCGCGGGCGGCGCGGCGTTCGCGCAGGAGTCGTCGGGATCGGGCGGGAGCCCCGACATCAACAAGCTGCTGTCGCAGACGGCGGACCGCGTCAACGCGACCCTGCCGCGGATGGTCAATGACGGCACGCGGCTGGATTCCGTGCGCGCGGGCAAGGGGCAT
Source organism: Gammaproteobacteria bacterium (assembly GCA_035638775.1). Taxonomy (GTDB): domain Bacteria; phylum Pseudomonadota; class Gammaproteobacteria; order UBA5335; family SLRW01; genus DASQZJ01. The sequence goes on along the minus strand of DASQZJ010000020.1, from coordinate 130,174 downwards.
CTCCAGTACAACTACACGCTGGTCAAGTACACCGCCAACCAGATGGACGGCGCGAAGCTCCACGCCATGATCCAGCCGCGCCTGGTCAAGCAGGTCTGCAGCTCGCGCAAGATGCAGGTCTACATGCACAGCGGCGTGGACGTCACTTACGTGTACCACGGCAAGGACGGCAAGCAGATCACGTCGGTGACGGTGCACCAGTCCGATTGCAAGTCGGCAGGAGCCAAGTCCGACTGACCCGCGCGGTTCCGCGCGCCGGCGCCCGCTCGGGGCCGAGGCGCCGGCATCGATGGCATCGCGGGCACGCGCAGCGGCGCGCCAGGGCGCGCGGGTGCTGGCGTGCCGACGGGGATTCGGGGCAGCACGGCCCTCGGGGAAGGGTGGGCCCGCCGCGCGGGGGGCATTGCCTCCGGCCGGGCCGGCAGAAAGGGGACAATCCGTGACGCTCGGAAAGAGGATCGCCGCCGTCGCCGGTGCCGTGATCGTGGGAGTGGGCGTCGGCCTGGGGGGCCGGGCACTGGTATTGCACCTGCGGGGCGGCGGCAGGCCGGTTACCGACGAGGGCCTGCGGCGCCTGGCGGCACGCATGAACGCCGCCCTTCCGCTGCGGATCGACTCGGACACGCGCCTCGACGACGTCACGGCGGGCCATGAGCAGTTCACGTATCACTACACCATCCTGCATTACCGCGCCGACCAGCTGGACCACACCCGCTTCCGGCGTTACCTGCGCCCGCTCCTGATCAAGCGGCTGTGCGCCTCCGAGAACCTGGACCTGTTCGTCAAGGACCACGTCGCGGTGGTGTACCGCTATTCCGGCAGGGACGGCGGCGCGGTGGCGAGGATTCGGATCCGGCCGCTCGACTGCAGCGCCGTCAAGCCGAAGGTGGAGTGAACGGCCTCCCCGGCAGCGCGCCGCGGCAAGGGGAAAAAAGTTGCAGACATTGCGCGCGCGGTGGTGTAAAGTCGCATGCGCAGTACGGTTACGGTAGCAAGCACGGAAGTCCCGCCAGATACCCTCCGGTCGTACAGCCGTATTTCCACCACGACCCGACTGCAATTCTTCAACACGCAACGCAGCAGAGGTATTTCCGTGGTTACCGGAACAGTCAAGTGGTTCAACGAGTCGAAGGGCTTCGGCTTCATCGCTCCCGAAGACGGCAGCAAAGACGTCTTCGTGCATTTCTCCGCCATCACCGGCGGTGGCTTCAAGACGCTCGCCGACGGGCAGCGCGTGCAGTTCGAGATCGAGCAGGGCGCCAAGGGCCCGGCGGCCGCGAACGTTCAGGCTATCTAGTCCGCGTTCCGCGCCGAAGCAGGTAGTGGAGAGCCCCGCCCCCGCGGCGGGGCTCTTTGCGTCCGATCCATCGGTCGGTGCAAAAAAGGGCAGACACGGGTCGGCAACTGTTGTAAAGTCTGCCGTGCAGTACGGTTACGGCAGTAAGCACGGAAGTCCCTCCAGGCACGTCCTTGGCAGTATCTCCCGTCGTTTATCTTCCCGCGTCCGGCTGCGGTTACGTTCGTTCAACATGCAGTAGAGGTATTTCCGTGGTTACCGGAACAGTCAAGTGGTTCAGCGAAGCCAAGGGCTTCGGCTTCATCGCTCCCGAAGACGGCAGCAAGGACGTCTTCGTTCATTACTCCGCCATCGTGGGCGGCGGCTTCAAGACGCTGGAAGACGGACAGCGGGTCCAGTTCGAGATCGAGCAGGGTCCCAAGGGTCCGGCCGCCGCGAATGTGCAGATGCTCTGAGCGGCAGATCCTGTCCCGACAGGATTTCAGGAAAGCCCCGCCAGCCGGCGGGGCTTTCTTTTTGCGAGGGTTCGCGCCGCCTCCTCAGCGGTTCGCGGTGAGAAAGCGGTCCAGGGCGTTGGCGAAGTCCTGGCGGTCGCGGGCGCTGAAGGATGACGGCCCGCCGAGCTCCACGCCCGCGTCACGGAGATCCTGCATGGCGTCCCGCATGGTCAGGCGCTCGCCGATGTTGTCGCCGGTGAGCATCTGTCCCCGGGGGGTGAGAGCCGACGCCCCGCGCCCGATGACGTCCGCGGCCAGCGGCACGTCAGCGGTGATCACCAGGTCGCCGGCGGCCACGGACTGCTCGATGTAGCGGTCGGCCTCGTCGAAGCCCGACGGGACCCGGACGAGCTTGACGTTGGGCGTGCGTCGGATCGGCATGGGCGCGTTGGCGACCAGCGTGACCACCACGGACCGGCGGGCGGCCGCGCGCAGCAGTATGTCGCGGATGACCCTCGGGCAGGCGTCGGCGTCGACCCAGATCTGCATGTTCCCGCGGCGAGCCCCCGTCCGTTGCCGTCACCGCCGGTCGAGGATCTTCTGCACCTGCTTCCAGGCGAGCTCGGCCATCGGCCGGGCGCGCTTGCCGGCCTCGACGGCGTGCTCGCTGGCGGCGGTGCCGTCCTTGACCCGGCCCATGATCCCCTGCGAGATCGCGGCGATGCGGAACAGGTTGTAGGCCATGTAGAAGTCCCACTCGTCCTGGCCGATCTCGGCGCGGCCGGTGTTGCGCCGGTACAGCTGCACGTACTCCTGCTCGGTCGGGATGCCGAGGCTGGCGACGTCCACGCCGCCGATGCCGCGCATCAGGTCCGCGGGGATGTGCCAGGACATGCAGTGGTAGGCGAAGTCCGCCAGCGGGTGTCCGAGGGTGGACAGCTCCCAGTCCAGCACCGCGATGATGCGCGGCTCGGTGGGATGGAACATCAGGTTGTCCAGCCGATAGTCGCCGTGGACGATGGCGGTGGCGGTTTTGTCGCTCTCGGGAATGTGCTCGGGCAGCCATTCCATGAGCCGGTTCATCTCGGGGATGGTCTCGGTCTCGGAGGCCCGGTACTGTTTGGACCAGCGGTGGATCTGGCGTGCGACGTACTCGCCGTGCTTGCCGAAATCATCCAGGCCGATGGCCTTGAAGTCGACGTTGTGCAGCGCGGCGATGACCCGGTTCATCTCCTCGTAGACCGCGCGGCGACCGGCGTTGTCCATGTCCGGCAGGGTCTGGTCCCAGATCACCCGGCCTTCCTTGTATTCCATGATGTAGAAGGCGGTGCCGATGACGTCGTCGTCCTCGCACAGGCAGTAGGTGCGGGGCACGGGCACGTCGGTGTCGCGCAGTGCGGTGATCACCCGGTACTCGCGGTCGACGGCGTGGGCCGAAGGCAGCAGCTTGCCCGGCGGTTTGCGCCGCATGACGTAGCGGGTGCCGTCGCCGCCCTTCAGGCGGAAGGTGGGGTTGGACTGGCCGCCCTTGAACTGCTCGACCTCGAGCGGGCCGGAAAAGCCCTCCACGTGCGCCTGCATGTACTCCTCGAGGTGCCCGACGTCGAACTGGTGGCGCTCCTGCACCGGCATGGTGCCGACGAACTCGTTGCTCATCAATCTCCTCCATTGCGACTGCCGGTCGTGCGGCGATCCGGTGGCGGAGTGTCGCCGTGCGCCCGGGCCAGTGGCCGGCGCGGCAGGCGGCATCCGGAAGACAGTCGCAGAGGATACCAGAAGGCACGGCCCGGCGAGGACGCCGGGCCGTGCGGGGTCGGGGCCCGCGCGATCAGCCGGCAGGCATGATGGCCGCGCCGCGCTCGGCGTAGCCGGCCTTGCCGCCCTTGCGGATGATCACGTGCTCGCCGTCGACGTTGAGCGCGGTCGCGTTGGGGTGCTTGCGGAAGGACTTGATGATGTCCTCCAGCAGCTGCGCCTTGGCGGGCGGAAGCTGCGACAGCCGGACCCGTTTCAGGTCCAGGTCCGCCCGGTTCTTGCCGGCCAGCGACTGGGTTCCCGGCTTGTAGATGGCGCCGGTGGTGAAATCGACCCCGTAGGCGATCAGGCCGGGGACGATGAAGAACAGCAGCCCCACGCCGTCCAGGATGGCGATGCCGGGATCGATCTCGCCGCCGGTCTGCCCGCGCCGGCTGGGGTACAGGATGGTGCCGCACCCTGCGAGCTGGGCGACGGTGACCAGCGAGACCACGCCGACCGCGGCCTGCGTCAGGCGACGATTGATTCGCATGAACACTCTCCTTCTGGCTGTTGGTATTGGCTGCGCGGCACCGCTGACGGCACGGCGCTCCATGGACACACGTCGTACGCCCGGGGAAGGGTTCCCCGACCCGTTTGCTACCATATGCCGGCCGTTGCGTCGAATCGGCCGGGAGCGGGACTCACGCCCGGTCCGGTGACGGCGACCCGGAGACGCTGATGCCGTCGGGCACGTGCACGGTCTGGGTCGGGAAGGCGAACTCGGCGCCGTGGCCCAGCACGATCTCCGCGATCTTGAGCAGCAGGGCTTCCTTTACCTGCTTGTATCCGGCCCAGTCCGTGGTGCGGGTGAAGCAGTAGATCACGATGTTCAGCGAGCTGGCCGCGTAGGTGTCGAAGTTGATCATCACCGCCTGGTCGTGGTCGATGTCCTCGCGCGCCGCGATGTGGGCGCGGATGTCGTCCAGGATCGGCCGCATCTGCTCGATGTCGTCGTAGCGGATGCCCACCGTCTCGAAGATGCGGCGGTTGAGCATGCGCGTGCCGTTCTCGACGATCGCGGTGTTGAACAGGGAGTTGGGGACGTAGTACGGCCGCCGGTCGAAGCTCAGCACGCGCGTGGTGCGCCAGCCGATCTCCTCCACCGTGCCCATCAGGTCCTGCTGTGGCAGCACGATCCATTCGCCGACCTTGAACGGGCGGGCGGTGTACACGGTCAGCCCGCCGAACAGGTTGGCGACGAAGCCCTGGGCGGCGAAGCCCACGGCGATGCCGCCGATGCCGCCGAAGGCGAGCAGGCCCGAGATGGAAAAGCCCAGCGTCTGCAACGCTACCAGCGCGGCGACGATCACGATGCTGGCCCGGGCCAGCTTGCCCATGGCGTCGACCGCCGTGATGTCCACGGCTTCGCCGCGGCGGTTGCGCTTGGTCGCGTAGGCTCGCTGCAGCCGCACCGAGAAGCGCAGGGCGAACCAGGCGACGTCGCCGATGATCGCGACCGCCCGGGCCTGCTGGAACACGGCGGCGAGGGTCGACTGGGGGTTGCCCGCGATGGCGATGTGTGCCGCGACGCTCACGCCGATGATCCAGACGAAGATCTGCAGCGGCGTGTTGAGGGCCTCGACCAGGGCGTCGTCCCACAATGCCGTCGAGGTCCGCGCCAGGCGCTGGACGAAGCGCTGGACGAAGCGCTGGATGATGAAGTTGGCGGCAGCGCAGACGAACACGATGCCGGTGGCCCAGAACAGCCACGACCAGTCGTGGTAGAAGGCCAGCACGTCCTTCCAGAATCCGCTGTGCAGCATGATGTCCCTCGGTCGGCTCGGCGGACGAAGCGGGGCTCATTATAGCGGCGGGTCGCCGGAACGACGACGCGGGCTCACGCGAGCGCCGTGCACTCGATCTCGATGTCGAATCCCATCGCCTCCGGCCACCCCTTCACAGCGACGAAGGTCCGGGCCGGGAAGTCCTCGCGGAAGAAGCGCGCGTAGGCCCGGTTGATGACGGCGAACTGGTCCGGATCGGTGGCGTAGACGGTGACCTTCAGCACCTTCTCGAGGCTGCTGCCGGCCGTTTCGAGCACCGTCCGGACGTTCTCCAGGCACTGCGTGGCCTTCCGTTCCATGTCGCCCTGCACCGGACGGCCGGTGCGCGGGTCGAGTGGCGGCATGCCCGAGACGAACACCATGCCGTTGCCGCGCACGGCGGTGGAGATGGGCACGCCGAGGCGCTCGGCGCCCTCGGAGAAAGGGGATACGCGAATGATTTCCTTGTCTGCCATGGCTGCCTCCGGGTTGGCACGCGTCAATCCGTCCTGCGCTTGCAGGCGCGCTGGCCAAGCATAGGGCGCGGGACGCATTCCGGGAATCCGGAAACGTGATACAGCTTTCTGTCCGGTCATATTCCAGTAATATACACTCCGTATACTTCCGGGCCGTGCAAGCGGATTCCGTAACGTTCCAGGGACGAAACGTCATGCCAGCAGACAATCCTCACCGCCGCCGGTCGCGACTGGCGCTGCTGCTGATCCTGCTGGCCGTGCCGGTCCTGGCCGGCTGCAAGCAGACCGGTGCCAGTGCCGATCCGGGCAGCGCGAAGCCTCCCGCCGCCGCTTCCGGTACCGCGCCCGCAGACCCGCCGCAACAGGCCTCGCTGCGCCCAAAGCACGTGTTCGTGATCGTGCTGGAGAACAAGGGTTACAGCGAAACCTTCGGCCCGGATTCACCCGCGCCCTACCTGTCGAAGCAACTCACTTCCCAGGGCGAGCTGTTGAGCCAGTACTACGGCATCGGCCACAACAGCCTCGACAACTACATCGCGCTGATCAGCGGTCAGGCGCCCAATCCCCAGACGCAGGCCGACTGCCAGGTCTACAGCGACTTCGTCGGCGCGCCGGTGCTCGGCCCGGACGGCCAGGCGATCGGCCAGGGTTGCGTGTATCCGCCCGACGTGAAGACGCTGGCCGGCCAGCTGCAGGAGGCCGGTTTGACCTGGGGCGCCTACCTCGAGGACATGGGCAACTCCGCGACCCAGCCGGACACCTGTCGCCACCCTGCGCTGAACAGCCAGGACAACACCCAGAGCGCCAGCGTGGGCGACCAGTACGCGGCCCGGCACAACCCGTTCGTGTACTTCCACTCGATCATCGACAGCAACACCTGTGCCCGGCACGACGTGCCGCTCAAGCGCCTGCCACAGGACCTGCAGAGCGTGAAGACGACCCCGAACTTCGTCTTCATCGCACCCAACCTGTGCCACGATGGCCACGATTCGCCCTGCGTGGATGGCGAGCCGGGCGGGCTGGTTTCCGCGGACGACTTCCTGCGGCAGTGGATCCCCGTGATCCGCTCCTCCCCGGCCTACCAGCTCGACGGCATGATCGTGATCCTGTTCGACGAGGCGGAGTTCGGCAACAGCAACACCGACGCCTCGGCCTGCTGCAACGAGCAGCCCGGGCCGGACTCGCCGCTGCCCGGCATCGTGGGCCCGGGCGGCGGGCGCACCGGCGCCTTGATCCTGTCGCAGTACGTCGTGCCCGGCTCGGTCAACGACACGCCGTACAACCACTACGCGTTCCTCAAGAGCGTGGAGCAGCTGTTCGGCCTGGGCTATCTGGGCTACGCGGGCCAGAGCGGCCTCAAGGCCTTCGGCGGTGACGTCTACAACCGGCAGATGACACCGTAGTCCGGCGGGGATCGGGGAAGCGACATGGGAAGCGACAGGAACGACGACAGGGAAGACCGCGGCACCGGCGACGGCGGCGGCATCGATCGGCGCCGCCGGCTGTTCCTGGGCGGCATGGCGGCAGCGGCCGGCTCGCTGGCGCTGTCCGCCTGCAAGGGCCACGGTGGCGCGGGGCCCGGCAACGGTGCCGGCGGACCGCCGGCGAGCGACACGCATCGGTCGCCGGTCGGCCATGGCGGCCCGAGCAGCGCGTCGCACGCCTCGCTGCCGGATCCCACGCGCTCGGGCATCGAGCACGTGGTGGTGGTGATGATGGAGAACCGCTCATTCGATCACTACCTTGGCTGGCTGCCCGGCGCCGACGGGCGCCAGGCCGGGTTGAGCTACCAGGACAAGCAGGGGCAGTGGCATGCCAGCTACCCGCTGGCGCCGATGTACCAGAACTGCAGCAAGGGCGATCCGGATCATTCCTACAAGGGCGGGCGGATCCAGTACGACGACGGGCGCTGCGACGGCTGGCTGAAGGCCGGTACCGACGACCTGTTCCCGATCGGCTACTACGAACAGAAGGACCTGTCGTTCCTGGGCCAGGCGGTGCCGGACTGGACCACCTTCGACCGCTACTTCTGCGGCATCCTGGGCCCGACCTATCCCAACCGCTTCTTCATGCACGCGGCGCAGACGGACCGGCTGTCCAACACCACCACCATCTCCACGTTGCCGACCATCTGGGACCGCTGCGCGGCCGCGGGCCTGACCCACGCTTACTACTTCTCGGATATCCCCTTCACTGCTCTGTGGGGGGACAAGTATCTGTCCGTCTCCCGGCCGTATGCCGCCTTCCTGGCCGACGCGGCCGCCGGGATGCTGCCGCAGCTCTCCTTCCTCGATCCCCGCTTCGGGGGCGAGGGCCAGGGCATTTCCAATGACGATCATCCCTTCGCCGACATCCGCGACGGCGAGGCCTTCCTGGGCGAGGTCTACCGGGCGGTGACCGCGAGCCCGAACTGGGACAGCACGGTGCTGGTGATCACCTACGACGAATGGGGCGGGTTCTTCGACCATATCGCTCCGCCGAAGGGGCCGGTTTCCCCGGTGGAGCAGACACTGGGCTACGATGGCCTGCTCGGCTTCCGGGTGCCGACGATGGTGATCTCGCCCTTCGCACGGCGGGGCCACGTGGAACACGCGGACTACTACGATCACACCTCCGTGCTGAAGATGATCGAGTGGCGCTGGAACCTGCCGGCGCTGTCGGTGCGCGACGCGCATGCGCGCAACCTGGCCTATGCACTGGATTTCGCCAGCCCCGATACCGGTGCCCCGGCATACGATGTCCCGCAAGGCCCGTTCGGCATGCCCTGCAGCAACGGCCTGCCGGTGACGCCGCCGGACTTCTCGCAACTGCGGCAGCTGGCTCAATCCGCGGGTTTCACGCTTCCCTGATCGGCGCTTGGACCGGTGCGGGCGTTCCAGTAAAGTCCCGGAACGAGGACCGAGGCGCACCGGGACGGCAGATGGCGGGTCGATGCAGGTAGGCAGCAGGGCGTGGCGTACGGCGGCGGTGGCGCTGCTTCTGCTCCTGTGCGGCGGCTGCAGCGGGCCCTGGAACGACCCCTACCCCTACGCCCGGCCGGACGCCAACACGCTGTACGCCTCGTTCCAGGAGCAGCCGCGCCACCTGGACCCGGCGCGGGCCTATTCCTCCGACGAGTACACCTTCATCGGGCCGGTCTACGAGCCGCCGCTCCAGTACGCCTACCTCAAGCGTCCCTACCAGCTGGTGCCGCTGACGGCCACGAAGGTCCCGAAGCCGCGCTATCTCGATGCGCAGGGGCGTGCGCTGGGGCCGCATCCGGACCCGGACCGCATCGCCTGCAGCGTCTACACCATCCACCTGCGCCACGGCATCCGCTACCAGCCGCAGCCGGCGTTCGCGAAGGGTCCGGACGGCAGGCCGCGGTACATGCACCTGACCGCCTCGGACGTGTCGGGCTACTCCAGCATCACGGACTTCCCGCATACCGGCACGCGGGAGCTGGTGGCCTCGGACTACGTCTACGAGATCAAGCGCCTGGCCGACCCGCACGTGCACTCGCCCATCTTCAGCCTGATGCAGGACCACATCGTCGGCTTCGAGGCCTTCGCCAAGCGCGTGGCGAAGGTGCGGGCGCGGCAGGAGAAGGCCGGCGAGGGCGCGTTCGTGGACCTGGCCAGGATCCCCATGAAGGGTGTGAAGGCCACCGGTCGCTACACGTTCCGGATCGAGGTGAAGGGGCGCTACCCGCAGCTGCGCTACTGGCTGGCCATGCCGTTCTTCGCCCCGGTGCCGCCGGAGGTGGCCCGCTTCTACAGCCAGAAGGTGCTGCAGGACCGGAACATCACCCTGGACCAGTATCCGGTTGGCACCGGCGCCTACATGCTGACCGAGAACAACCCGAACCGGCGCATGGTGCTGGTGCAGAACCCCGATTTTCACCGCGAGACCTACCCGGACTCGGGTATGCCCGGCGACCGCAAGGCCGGGCTGCTGGATGACGCCGGTGATCGGCTGCCGTTCATCCACCGCGTGGTGTTTTCACTGGAGAAGGAGAACATCCCGTACTGGAACAAGTTCCTGCAGGGCTACTACGACATGTCGGGGATCAGCTCCGACAGCTTTGACCAGGCCGTCAACATCGGCAGCCAGGGCAACGCACACCTGACCCGGAGCATGAAGGCCAAGGGCATGCAGCTGAAGGTCGCGGCGGCGCCGACGATCTTCTACATGGGCTTCAACATGCTCGACCCCGTGGTGGGCGGCTACGGCGAACGGGCCCGCAAGCTGCGTCAGGCGATCTCCATCGCGGTGAACTACGAGAGCTTCATCGCCATCTTCCTCAATGGCCGGGGCATTGCCGCCCAGGGGCCGATCCCGCCGGGCATCTTCGGTCACCAGGCCGGCAGGACCGGGATCGACCCCTACGTGTACCGGTGGGAGAACGGGCACGCGGTGCGCAAGCCGATGAAGGCGGCCCACAGGCTGCTGGCGCAGGCCGGCTATCCCGGCGGGGTGAGCGCGAAGACCGGCCAGCCGCTGCTGCTGCACCTGGACATCTCCGCCAGTGGGCCGGAGGACAAGGCCCGCCTGGACTGGTACCGGAAGCAGTTCGACCGCCTGGGCGTGCAGCTGGTCGTGCGCAACACCACCTACAACCGCTTCCAGCAGAAGATGGCCGACGGCAACGCCCAGATCTTCGTCTGGGGCTGGAACGCGGACTATCCGGACCCGCAGAATTTTCTCTCGCTGCTCTATGGCCCCAACGGCAAGGCGAAGTACCACGGCGAGAACGTGGCCAACTACCACAACCCGGAGTTCGACAGGCTGTACCAGCAGATGCGGGCGATGCCGGACGGGCCGAAGCGGCTCGCCATCATCCACCGCATGGTGCATATCGCCCAGCAGGACGCGCCCTGGATCTGGGGCTTCTACCCGGAGAACTACACGCTCTACCAGTCCTGGGTGCACAACGCCAAGCCCAACATGATGGCCAACAACACCCTCAAGTACCTGCGTCTGGATCCGCGCGAGCGCGCCCGCGACCGTCGCCGCTGGAATCAGCCGGTGTTGTGGCCTCTCTGGGCGGTGGCGGGGGTCCTGGCGCTGCTGGTGGTGCCCGGCGTGGTGACCTTCATGCGGCGCGAGCGCCGCGGGGCGCGGAGGAAATAGCGTGCTCGGTTACATCATCCGCCGCAGCGCCTACGCCATACCCATCCTGATCGGGGTGAACCTGATCACCTTCGCGCTGTTCTTCGTGGTCAACTCACCGGCGGACATCGCCCGCATGCAGCTCGGGGTCAAGCGCGTGACGCCGGCGGCAATCCAGACCTGGGAGAAGGACCACGGCTACGACAAGCCGCTGATCTACAACGACAAGGCCGCCGGTCTTGGCCGCGTCACCGACACCATCTTCTTCCAGAAGTCGCTCAAGGTGTTCGCCTTCGACTTCGGCCGCTCCGACGCCGGCCGCGACATCGGCCGCGACATCCGCACCCGGATGTGGCCCAGCCTGGCCTTCGCCGTCCCGACCTTCCTGGTCGGCATCCTCACGAACATCACCTTCGCGCTGATGCTGGTGTTCTTCCGCACCACCTACATCGACGCCTGGGGCGTGGTGCTGTGCGTGGTGATCATGTCGATCTCGCAGCTGTTCTACATCATCGGTGGGCAGTATCTCCTGGGAAAGATGATGCATATTGTACCGATCTCCGGCTATATTGGCGGGATCAGCGCGCTCAAGTTCCTGGCCCTGCCGATTGCGATCGGCGTGGTCAGCGGCATCGGTGCCGGCACCCGCTGGTACCGGACCATCTTCCTGGAGGAATACGGCCGGGACTACGTACGCACGGCGCGGGCCAAGGGCCTGTCCGAGATCCGCGTGCTGTTCCGCCACGTGCTCGGCAACGGGCTGCTGCCGATCCTCACCGGCACCGTGGTGGTCATCCCGACGCTGTTCCTCGGCAGCCTGATCATGGAGTCGTTCTTCGGCATCCCCGGGCTCGGCAGCTACACCATCGACGCCATCAACTCGCAGGACTTCGCGATCGTGCGCGCCATGGTGTTCCTGGGCTCGCTGCTGTACGTGATCGGGCTGCTGCTGACGGACATCTCCTACACCCTGGTCGACCCGCGCGTGAGGCTGAACTGACGCCATGCCGGTGATCCTCTGGACCGACGCGCTGCTGTACCTGCTGCTGGTCGCGCTGGCCGGGTTCGTGGTCTACGTGCTGCGCACGCCGCACGCGCGCGAGCCCTGGCGGCGGGTGTTCTCGAGCCATGTCGGCATGGCCGCGCTGGTGATCATCTGCGCCTACCTGGTGGTCGGGGTGCTGGACTCCATCCACTACCGGCCGGCGGTGCCGGGGAGCAGGCCGGGGCAGACGCGCTACTCGCCGGAGGTGCTGAGCCTGCTCGATCGGATCGTGACACCGCTGCGCGAGCACAGCGAGCAGACCTACTCGGCGCCGTTCGCCACCCGCCTGTACACCCGGCAGGTGGTGACCGGACCGCAGGGGAAGAAGCGCCAGGTCTACAAGCGCCTGAAATACGGCGGCGCCAATCTCGTCGACCCGGCACGGCAGGAGGCCGGGGACATTGCCCGGCGCGCACTCGCCGGCACCGGCTGGGGTGTGCTGATCTCGGCGGTCGTAGCCGGTGCACTGATCCTGTTGCTGGCCTGGCGGCGGCGCCGGCGGCCGGCGTCGGTGGCCGCCGAGGTGCTGCGCGGCCGGAGCGTGGTGCGCTGGCGGACCGCGATCCTGACGTTCTCGATCCTGGTGATACTCGTCTGCATCTGCACCGATCTTGCAGGCAACTACCATATTCTTGGAACGGACAAGGTGGGTGAGGACGTCTTCTACGAGGCCATCAAGAGCATCCGCACCGGCCTGCTGATCGGGACCCTGACGACGCTGGTGATGCTGCCCTTCGCCATCGCCCTGGGCACCATGGCGGGCTACTTCCACGGCTGGGTCGATGACCTGGTGCAGTACGTCTATACCACCCTGAGCTCGATCCCCGGCGTGCTGCTGATTGCCGCGGCGATCCTGATGCTGCAGGTGTACATGGAGAACCACTCCGGACTGTACGACACCACCGCGGCCCGCGCCGACCTGCGGCTGCTGTTCCTGTGCCTGATCCTCGGCGTGACCAGCTGGACCAGCCTGTGCCGACTGCTGCGCGCCGAGACCCTCAAGCTGAGCGAGCTGGACTACGTGCAGGCGGCGGTCGGCCTGGGCGCGCGCCACGGGCGCATCCTGCGCCGCCACATCGTGCCCAACGTGATGCACATCGTGCTGATCCAGGTGGTGCTGGATTTCAGCAACCTGGTCCTCGCGGAGGCGGTGCTGTCCTACATCGGGGTGGGCGTGGATCCGAGCATGAACAGCTGGGGCAACATGATCAACAGCGCGCGACTGGAGCTGGCGCGCGATCCCGTGGTGTGGTGGCCGCTGGCGGCCGCGTTCGTGTTCATGCTGGTGCTGGTGCTGGCCGCCAACCTGTTCGCCGACGCCGTGCGCGATGCCTTCGATCCGCGGCTGCGCGGCGGCTCGCCGGGAGGTGTGCTGTGAGCGGCGCGGACCTGCTGCGGGTGGAGGAGCTCAGGACGTGGCTGGATACGCCCCAGGGCACGGTGCACGCGGTGGACGGCGTGGACCTGGAGCTCCACCGCGGGGAGGTGCTGGCACTGCTGGGCGAATCCGGCTGCGGCAAGTCCATGACCGCGCTGTCGCTGATGCGCCTGGTCCCGGAGCCGGCCGGCTACATCGCCGGCGGCCGGGTGCTGCTCGAGGGCACGGACCTGCTCGACCTCACCGAGATCGGCATGCGCCGGGTCCGGGGCGGCCGCATGGCGATGATCTTCCAGGAGCCGATGAGCTCGCTGAACCCGGTGATGACGGTGGGGAGCCAGATCGGCGAAGTGCTGCGGCGGCACCGGGGGCTGCGGGGGGCGGCAGCGCGGCGGCGTGCCGCCGCGCTGCTGCAGGAGGTGGGCCTGCCGGCGCCCCGGCAACGCCTCGACGAGTACCCCCACCAGCTCTCCGGCGGCATGAAACAGCGGGTGATGATCGCCATCGCGCTGGCCGGCGAGCCGGAGCTGCTGATTGCGGACGAGCCGACCACGGCGCTGGACGTGACCATCCAGGCCCAGATCCTGGAGCTGCTGCGGCGCCTGCAGCGCGAGCACGACATGGCCATGCTGCTGATCACGCACGATCTGGCCGTGGTGCGGGAGACCGCGGACCGGGTGGCCGTGATGTACGCCGGGCGTATCGTCGAGCAGGCCAGCCGTGACGAGCTCTTCCGGGCCCCGCGGCATCCGTACACCCGCAAGCTGTTCGAGTCCCTGCCCGGCACGGCCAACCGCGAACACGCGCTCTCGGTGATTCCGGGCACGGTTCCCGCGCTGACCCGGCAGTTCACCGGCTGCCGCTTCGCCGACCGCTGCGAGTATGCCTGGCGGACGTGTCGGGAGGTCGAGCCCGCGTGGCGGCGCGAGGGCGGGTCCGGGGTGCGGTGTCACCTGTATGACCCGCGCTTTCAGGGGCAGGCGCCGGCGGTGCCCGGCGCGGCACCGGAGGCCGTGGAGCCGGCCCGGCCACGGCCGGCCGAGGAAGGCGAAGCGCTACTGGAGGTCTCGGAGCTGCAGGTGCATTTCCCCATCCGGCGGGGTGTGCTGCAGCGGGTGCACGGACACGTCTACGCCGTGGACGGCGTGTCGCTGGAGCTGCGGCGGGGGCGCACGCTGGCGCTGGTGGGCGAGTCGGGCTGCGGCAAGACCACCCTGGGGCGGGCGGTGACCCGGCTGCTGCGGCCCACCGGCGGCCGCGTGCTGTTCCACGGCGCCGACCTCGCGCGGCTTGCGGGCGGAGCGCTCCGCGCCCGCCGCAAGGACTTCCAGATGATCTTCCAGGACCCGTTCTCGTCCATGGACCCGCGCATGATGGTGGGCGAGGTGGTGATGGAGGGATTGCGCGCGCAGGGCATCGGCGCCGGGATAGACGAGCGGCGCGCCCGCGCGGCGCAGATGCTCGGCCAGGTCGGCCTGGACGCGGACGTCATGGACCGCTATCCGCACGAGTTCTCCGGCGGCCAGCGCCAGCGCATCTGCATCGCACGGGCGCTGGCGCTGGATCCGAAGCTGCTGGTGTGCGACGAGCCGACCAGCGCGCTGGACGTGTCGGTCCAGGCGCAGGTGCTGAACCTGATGCGCCGCCTCCAGGCGGAGCTGGCGCTGTCCTACCTGTTCATCACACACGACATGTCGGTGGTGGGTTACATGGCCGACGTAGTGGCGGTCATGTACCTGGGCCGGGTGGTGGAGCAGGGCAGCGTGCGCGACGTGCTAAAGCGCCCGGCGCATCCCTACACCCGGGCTCTCCTGGCAGCGGCACCGAGCGTGGAGGCGTCCGCCGGTCGCCCGGTGATCCGCCTGGAGGGCGATCCGCCGTCGCCGGCCAGCCCGCCCCGGGGATGTCACTTCCGGGCGCGCTGTCCCCGCGCCATGAGCCGCTGTGCCGAGGCCTATCCGGACGAGACCCCGCTGGGTGGCGGGCACCGCGTGCGCTGCTTCCTGCACGGCGGCTGAGGCGCGGCGTCCCCGCTGCCGGTCAGCCCTCCGCCCGGATGACCTCGACCAGGGTGGCGCCGCCGGGCCGCAGGTCCGTCCAGCCGCCCTCGAAGCGCAGCCGGGCGACACTGGCGGTGCCCAGCGAGACGTTCGCACTGTCCCGGGCGAGGCCGTGCACGAGCCGCTCCAGTCCGGGATTGTGACCCACCACCAGGACGGTTTCCGCCTGCTCCGGGCATTCCTCCACCACGGGCATCACGTCGACCGAGTTGTCCTCGTAGAGCCGCTTGTCGTACTCGATGCGGGTGCGGGGCAGGTCCAGCTCGTGGCAGGCCAGGGTGGCGGTTTCGCGGGCGCGCTCGGCCGGCGAGCTCACGATCGCGTCGGGCACCAGGCCCGCCTCGCGCAGCCGCGCGCCGATCGCCCTTGCCTGCGCCTGGCCGTCAGCGGTCAGGATGCGGTCGAAATCGTCCCGCACCCGGGCATGGGAGCGGCCGGCCTGGGCGTGTCTCAGGAGCAGCAGCGTGCGCGTCATCGCAATGGTCTCCCTCTGGCCGTGACTGCCTCCGGTCGGGTCGGGGAAGTCCTGCCCGGATCGGGCACCCGCCGGCTTCGTCGCGCGGACCACCCGCCGGAGCGACTCCCGGAAAGCCCGGGCGCGTTTCCCGCCGTTCCCTGACAGAGTATAGGTGCCGGCCCCGCGGTATTCGGGCCCGACAATGTTTGCGAGAAGACTGGTATTCTCACGGCAGTCCCGCCGCCGGGACAAGCACCGCGTCCGCGATGGTCGGGCGGGGCGCCGGGTCCCCGGCGACGGCATCCGTATCACCGCGAGACCGGGGCATCCGTGAACGAGGGTACGAGCCGGACATCGCCGGAGCCGACCGGTGCCGAGCGCGCATTTCGGATCGGGCGCCGGCTGTTGCCGCCCGTGTTCCTGCTGGTGGTGGCGGTACTGGTCGCGCACGAGCTGCAGAGTTTCAATTTCCAGGCGTTCCGCGCCAGCATCCGCTCCGTCTCGGTGGGGGCGACGCTCGCGGTGCTGCTGAGCTGCCTGCTGGCACAGGCGGGCATGACGGTCTATGACCTGCTCCTGTGTCGCTGGCTCGGCCTGCGCCTGGGGCGCCTGCGGGTGCTGCAGTTCTCCTGGGTCGCGAACAGCTTCAACAACCTGATCGGCTCGGCAGCGCTCACCGGCTCGGCGATCCGGTTCCTCGTGCTGACCCGGGCCGGGGTCGAGCCGCGCCGGGCGGTGACCTATGCCGGGATCGTGGTGCTGGCGATACCGCTGGGGGCCGGCGGCCTGTGCGCCTGGGTCCTGCTGTTCCAGACCGCACGCCTGGCAATGCTGCCGGTGCCGGTGCCGATCTCCTTCGGCGTGATGCTGGCGATGGCGGTGTACGTGCCGGCCTTCGTGCTGCTGACCGGTCGCGGCCCCCTGCACCGCTGGCTGAGCGAGCGCATCCCCACGCTGGGCGGCGGCTACCGCGCCGCGCTGGTGGCGCTGTCGGTACTGGACTGGCTGCTGACCGCGCTGGCCTTCCGGGTGTGCCTCTGGGCGGTCGGGGTCGCCTCGCCGGTGGATGTCTTCCTGGCCGCGTTCACGGTCGCCTCGGTCTGGGGCATGTTCAGCTTCATTCCGGGCGGGCTGGGCGTGTTCGACGGCGCCATCCTGCTGACGCTGGCGGGCATCGCCTCGCCGGAGCGACTGCTCGGCGCGGTGGTGCTGTTCCGCGTGGGCTTCTACCTGGTCCCCTTCCTGGTCGGCGTGCGTCTCGGCGCCGGCCTGATCGAGATCGATCAGCAGGCACCGCTGGGGCGGCTGGCGCGCCGGATGGCGGCCAACCCGCTGTTCGGCGCACTGCGGATCCCGGTGAGCATGATCAGCTCGCTCGGGGTTCGGGCGCTCAGCTACATGACCTTCCTCGGCGGAGTCCTGCTGCTGCTGGCCGCCGCCTTCCCGGGCCTGGCCGTGCCGCGGCAGGTGATCCCGCTCTCGCACCTGGTCACCGAGGGCTCGCAGCTGGTGACGGTAATGATCGGCACGTTGCTGATCGCCCTTTCGCGCGGCATCGGCGCCCGCGTGCGCTCGGCCTACGGGCTCACCCAGGCGCTGCTGGCCGGAGGCGCGCTGTTCAGCCTGATCAAGGGCATGCACCTGGCGATCGCGGTGTTCCTGCTGGTGGTGAGCCTGTTGTTGCTCGGCACGCGCGAGCACTTCACGCGCGAGGGCTACTCGCTGATCGGGCGGCGCAGCCTGCTCTGGCTGGGGGCCGCGCTGGCGGCGTTCGCCGGGTTCGTGTGGGTCGCCGGCGCGCTGCACACCGGTCCGCTGACCGGCATGGCCTCGCTCGGCGGGCTGCACGGCGTGCGCCTGGCGCGCAGCCTGCTGGTGCTCTGCCTCACCCTGCTGGGATACGTCGCGTGGGGCTGGTTCCGCATGCCGGCACCGCCGCAGGACCTGCCCGACGCCGATGCCCTCGGCCGCGCGCGCGCCTTTCTCGAGCAGTACGGCAGCGGCGAGCTTTCCCACCTGCTGTTCACCGGCGACAAGCACCTGTTCTACGCTGCGGGCGACCGGGTCCTGATCCAGTACGGCACCATCCGCGACCGGCTGATCGCCCTGGGACCGCCGGTGGGCGATCCCGCGGCACTGCAGGACGGCATCCGCCAGTTCCGCGACTTCGCCGACCGCTACGACCGGGTGCCGGTCTTCTACCAGGTGCGCGACGACCAGATCCACCTGTTCCACGACCTGGGCTTCCGCCTGCTCAAGCTGGGCGAGCGGGCGGTGGTGCCGCTGGAATCGTTCAGCCTCGCGGGGCGGCACAACCAGGATCTGCGCACCGCGCTCAACCGCGGCGCACGGGAGAACCTGGCGATGAGGCTCGCGGAGCATCCGCTGGACGCCCAGACCTGGGAGGCCCTGGAAGGGATCTCGCGGGCGTGGCTGCGCGACAAGGGTGTGCTCGAGAAGGGCTTCTCGGTGGGACGGTTCGAGCGCGGCTACCTGGAGCGGTCGCCCGTCGCGCTGGTGCGGCGCGGCGAGGAGATCGTGGCCTTCGCCAGCCTGCTCCCGGGCTACGGGCGGCGCGAGGAGCTCGGCATCGACCTGATGCGCCACGCGCCGGAGGCGCCTCCGGGGACCATGGACTTCCTGTTCGTGCGCCTTATCGAGCAGGCGCGGGAGCAGGGCTACCACTACTTCGACCTGGGCATGGCGCCGCTGAGCGGGGTCGGCGGCACCCGCTGGTCCTCGCGCGACGAGCACCTGGTGCGCATGGTCTACGAGCTTGGCGGCAGCGCCTACAATTACCGCGGGCTGCGCCGGTACAAGGAGAAGTTCCGGCCGCAGTGGCGCAGCGCCTACCTGGCCTACCCCTACGGGGTGGCGGTTCATCCGCTGCTGCTCGACCTCGCGGCGCTGGTCGCGGGCGGCTATCGCCACGTGCTGGTCCCGCACACGCTGCGTGCGTTGCGCGGGCGCTACAGCCGGACCTCCATGCCGATCTCGAACACGCGGTCGGAGGGAAGCTGATAGAAGCGCGTGGCGCGCAGCGCATTGCGCGACATGAACGCGAACAGCTTCTCGCGCCACATCGCCATGCCGTGCTTCTTCGGCGCCGGAATAAGAGTCTCCCGTCCCAGGTAGTAGATGGTTTCGTCCAGGTCCAGCTCGACGCCGTGCTCCGGCAGTGCGGCCAGCTCGCCGGGGATGTTCGGGCCCTGCATGAAGCCGTAATTCAGGGTCACCCGGTAGAAGCCGAGCTCGTGGGGCTCCACCTCGATGCGCTCGGCCGGCGGAACCCGCGGAACCTCCTTCGTGACCACGGTCAGGATCAGCACGCGCTCGTGCAAAACCTGGTTGACCCGCACGTGGTGCAACAGGGCTGCCGGCGTGTCCTCGCCCGGGCGGGTCATGAACACCGCGGTCCCTTTCAGGCGCAGCGGCGGATGGGCGCGCAGCTCGCCCAGCAGGGTCTTGATCGAGGTCTCGCCGGCCTTGAGGCGTTCCGCCAGGATCTCGCGCCCGCGTCGCCAGGTCATCATCAGCGTGAAGGCGATGGCGGCGATCAGCAGCGGGAACCAGCCGCCTTCCTCGACCTTGTACAGGTTGGCGCCGAAGAACGCGGCATCGACGACGATGAACCCGGCGGCCACCAGGCCCGCGCGCAGGATGCCCCAGCCCGCCCGCTCGCGCGCGACCACGTAGGCCAGCACGGTGGTGATCACCATGGTGGTGGACACGGCCACCCCGTAGGCCCCGGCCAAATGGCTGGAGGTACGGAAGCCCAGCACCAGGGCGATGGTGGCGACCATCAGCGTCCAGTTCACCGCCGGGATGTAGATCTGGCCGACCTCGGAGGGCGAGGTCTGCTCGATGCGCATGCGCGGGAACTGGCTCATCTGGATGGCCTGGCGCGTGAGCGAGAAGGCGCCGGTGATCACCGCCTGGGAGGCGATCACGGTCGCGACCGTGGCCAGCAGCACCAGCGGGTACAGGGCCCAGGACGGAGCCAGATGGTAGAAGGGCTCGCTCGACTCGCGGCCCTGCGCGAGCAGCAGCGCGCCCTGGCCGAAGTAGTTCAGCAGCAGCGCCGGCAGCACCACCGTGAACCAGGCGAGCCGGATCGGCTTCGGTCCGAAGTGGCCCATGTCCGCATACAGGGCCTCGCCGCCGGTCACCACCAGGAACACGGCGCCGAGCACGACGAACCCGGTCTCGCCGTTGTCCAGCAGAAAGCGGATCGCGTGGCGCGGGTCGATCGCCACGAGCACGGCGGGTTGCCGCAGGATCCCGCTCACGCCCAGCACCGCCAGTACCGTGAACCACAGCAGCATGACCGGCCCGAATACGGCGCCGACCTTCGCGGTGCCGCGGCTCTGGAACAGGAACAGCGCGATCAATACGCCGATGGTGATGGGGATCACGTAGGCGGAAAGCGCCGGTGCCGCCACCTGCAGGCCCTCGATGGCGCTGAGCACGGAGATCGCCGGCGTGATCATGCCATCGCCGTAGAGCAGCGCCGCGCCGAAGATACCCATCGCGATCAGCGTGCGGCGGTCCCAGCGCGCCTGGTTCCGCCAGGGCCGCACCAGTGCCAGCAGGGCCAGGATGCCCCCCTCGCCGTTGTTGTGAGCGCGCATCATGAAGGCGAGGTACTTGACGGAGATGACCCACAACAGGGACCAGAAAATCAGCGACAGCACGCCCAGCACGTTTCCCGCCGTGACCGGGATCGGGTGGCTGCCCAGGAAGCATTCGCGCAGCGCGTACAGCGGGCTGGTTCCGATGTCCCCGTAGACCACGCCCAGAACCACGAGGCTCAGCGGCAGCTTGCGCTCCTCGCTCATTCGTTCCTTCCTGTTGCCGTTGTCAGTGTCGGGCGGGACGGCTGGCCGCCTGCAATATCATGCCCGCGAGCCGGTGATAGTCGCCGCCGAAGTGGTGACCGCCCCGGACTTCCCGGATGGTCGCGCCGGCCAGCGAGACCTGCGGGCACGCCGAATGCGCCTCGTCGGCGCCGTAGACGCACAGCACCCGCATGCCGCGAAGACGGCGGATCTCCGGCGGCACGGGGTATCGGGGGCCGGATTCCGGCAGGTGCAGCCAGTCCGCGACGTGGAACTCGAAGCCGGTCTTCTCCCCCGGACCGAGCAGCGCCACCAGGTCCACTTGCGCCCGCTGGCCGGGCGGGAGCCGGCTGGCCATGAACGGCAGCACGTCCGCACCCAGCGAGTAGCCTATCAGGATCACGTGGCGCCGGTCCCAGCGCCGGCCGAAGTGCGCGATGGCCCGGGACAGGTCGCGGCCGGCCTCATCCGGGCCGTGCGCGTGCCAGAAATACTCCAGCGAGCTCCAGCCGGCCACTGGCACACCGCGGGCCGCGAGGTCGGCCGCGATCCGCCGGTCCAGCCCGACCCAGCCGCCGTCGCCCGAGAGCATCACCGCGAAGGTGTCGCCACGGGCGCTCCGGGCCGGTACCTCGACCAGCGGCAGGTCCAGCAGGTTGTCGGCGTTGCCCGCGTGGTCGTCGCGCGTCGCGAGCTTCGCGAACGCCGCCCGGTACTGCGGCACCCAGTGGCGCCGGACCGAGTAGCCGTGACCGACGTGCGGCAGGCGCACCAGGGTGGCGTTGCCCACCTGATCGATGAATCGGGCCACGGCGTCGATGTTGTACACGCGGTCGATCCCGCCCTGGAGGATGATCCACGGAACCGGCAGGTCCGCGGGCTCGACATCGTAGCCCTGGTGGTCACGGCGCCGGGTCATGTGCAGCTTCGTGCCCGGGCAGAGCGGGCGCGTCACGGCCAGCTCGGGGCCGAAGCCGAGGCTGATGCCGCCGCGGAACGTGCCGGCCGGCGCCTCGGCGAGCAGGGCGTAGGTCAGGGTGGCGCCGGAGGAATACCCGGCCAGCACCGGCGGAATGTAGCGGTGCAGGCCTTCACGGCGTTGCAGGTACTGGCTGAGCTTTTCCAGGTCGGCAGCCGGGTAGGCGCACCGGCCCTTTTCCCGGTCGAGCCGGTGCAGATAGGGCGGCGTGCTGAATCCGGCCACGAGCGCGCCCTCGCGGGCGAGGATCCGGGCCATGTCGACGACGCCGAGATTCCAGCCGCCGTCGCCGGAGGCGAACAGCACCACGGCCCGGACCGGGCCGTGGGGGCGGTACACGTGCACGGTCCCGATCCTCGGCAGGGAGAACGTGGGCACCGAAGCCGCCCGGGCCGGGGCAACGCCCAGGGCGAGCAGCAGCAACAGCCAGGGAATGCGTGTTTTCAATCTACCGGCTCCGGAGAACAGGGGGACCGCCGTCCGTGCCCCGGCACGCCGCATTCGCCGGTGCCGTGCTCAGTGCCGGAACAGCCAGAAGATCAGGGTCAGCACCAGGCTGACCAGGATCGAGGTGGTCAACGGGAACCAGAACGTGAACCCGCGGCGGCGGATCAGGATGTCGCCGGGCAGGTGGCCCAGTCCCAGGCGCGACAGCCAGGGCCAGGCGACGCCCAGGACCACGAGCAGCACGCCGGTTACGATCAGTGCCCGCGAGAACATGCTCACCCCGGTCCGTCGACGGCGCCGAGGCGGTCCAGCAGGAAGGCGTACTCGAAAGCCAGCTCCTCCAGGTGGGCATAACGTCCCGGGGCGCCATGGTGGCCCGCGCCCATGTGGGTGCGCAGCAGCAGCAGGTTGTCATCCGTCTTCATCTCCCGCAGGCGCGCCACCCACTTGGCAGGCTCCCAGTACGGAACGCGCGGGTCGTTGAGCCCGGCGGTGACCAGCATGTGCGGGTAGTCCTGCCGGGTCACGTTCTCGTAGGGCGCATAATCCCGGATCCGCACGTAGGCGCCGGGCTCCTGCGGGTTGCCCCATTCGTCGTACTCGATCACGGTCAGCGGCAGGCCCGGATCGAGCATGGTGTTGAGCACGTCCACGAACGGTACCTGCGCCAGCGCCGCGTGAAACAGGTCGGGGCGCATGTTGAGCACCGCCCCCAGCAGCAGGCCGCCGGCGCTGCCGCCCATTATGGCGAGCTTTCCGGGCCGCGTGTAGCCGCCTTCGATCAGCGCCTGCGCGCAGGCGACGAAGTCGGTGAAGCTGTTGCGCTTGTGCGCGAGCTTGCCGTCCTCCTTCCAGCGCTCGCCGAGGTCGGCGCCGCCACGCACGTGGGCCATGGCGAACACCACGCCGCGCTCCAGCAGGCTCAGGCGGGTGCTGGAAAACGCCGGCTCCATGCAGATGCCGTAGGCTCCGTAGCCGTGCAGGACGCAGGGGTGCCTGCCGTCGAGCGCCAGGCCGCGGCGGTGCACCACGGTCACCGGGACCCGCGTGCCGTCCGGCGCACGCGCGTGCAGGCGCCGCGCGACGTAATCCTCCGGCCGGTAGCCGCCCAGCACCGGGTCGCGCTTGCGCAGGACGCGCTCGCCGGTGTTCATGTCGCAGTCGTACACGCTGCGCGGCGTGACCGGCGAGGCATACACCAGGCGCAGGACGTCGGTGTCGAACTCGGCGTTCTCCCCAGGGCCGCAGGCGTACACGGACTCGTCGAACTCGATCCGCCGCCAGCCGCCGCGGTCGAGGTCGAGCACATGCACGCGGTGCATGCCTTCCTCGCGGGTGTAAAGCACCAGGTGACGGGCGAACAGGTCCATGCCCTCGAGCGTCCTCCCCGCCTCGTGCGGAACCAGATCCGCCAATGGCGCGGACCAGCCGCATTCCCGTACCTCCGCCAACGATCCGCGCAGGAGGCGAAATTCCAGTGCGTCCCGGTTGGTAAGCACGAACAGCTCGCCGTCGCGGTGCTCGGCCGTGTATTCCACCCCTTCCAGGCGCGGCAGCAGGCGCCAGGGGCGCTGTTCCGGGGCCCGGCGGTCCAGCATCCAGGTCTCGCTGGCGACATTGCTGGCAGACTCGATCAGCAGGTAGCGGCGGTCGGCGCTCTGGTCGATCCCGACGAACCAGGCCGGATCGGGCTCCTCGTATACCAGCACGTCGCTTTCGACGGCCCGCCCCAGGCGGTGCCGGAACACGCGCCAGGGACGGTGCGCCTCGTCGAGCACCGTGTAGAAGAGGTGATTGCCGTCGGCCGACCACAAGACGTCGCCGCCGGTCTCCTCGATGCGATCGGGCAGGTCGATATCGCGTGCCAGGTCGCGAACCTGGAGCACGTAGCGCTCGGAGCCGTCGCGATCCTCGCTCCAGGCGAGCAGGGTGTGGTCCGGGCTCGGCTCCACCGCACCCAGGGAGAGATAGCCGTCCGCCTGTGCACGCAGGTTGGCGTCGAGCAGGACCTGCTCCGCCGCGGCGGCGGCGTCGCGCGGACGGCGGCAGAAGACCGGGTAGTCGCGGCCGCGCTCGGTGCGGCGGTAATAGACGTAGTCGTCCAGCGGCACCGGAACCGAGGCGTCGCTCTCGCGGATGCGGTCCAGGAATTCCCGGTAGAGCCGGCGCCGCAGGGGCTCGAGGTGCCGTGTGCATGCCTCCGCGTAGGCGTTCTCGGCCTGCAGGTGCGCGATCACCGCGGGGTCGTCACGCTCGCGCAGCCATGCGTACGGGTCGCGGCGCGACTCGCCGTGGTCGGTGCGCGTGCAGGAACGCTGCGGGGCGCGGGGCGGCACTGGCATAACGTACCTCGCTGAGGGAAGGCTGAAGACGGCGCGCCCGGGCTCATTCCCGGACGGCAGAGTATATATGGGAATTGCGGGGCGGGATTCAACGGGGTTGCCGGGGTTCGGGCGGAGTGGCTGCGGCAAGCGAGTGGAGGGCAGGGGCCGGAGCGGTTTCAGGTTTTAGGTTTTAGGTTTTAGGTTTTAGGTTTTAGGTGAAGAGTGCGACTCAGCCCGAGGGCAAGGTTCGCGTCCGGGGCGCTTCAAACCGTGTGGCGGACCGCCTACGCGTGCATGCGCCACCGAGCCAGATCGGCGGCACGAAACCCCTCTTTCCTAAAACCTAAAACCTAAAACCCAAAACTGCTATCTCTCCCCGTCCGCTCCATCCGGGCCGCCTCGGTCGCGAGTCCACCAGGTTTCGCCGGCGTTTGACGTGCGTCATATTCCCGTCACCTGTTCCACGGCAGGCTGTGAACAATGGACTGGAACGGCCCGGGTGCCGGGCGTGGAGCAGGTCATGAGCGAGAGTGAAGTCAAGCTGAGCTGGGCGCGCGCGGACGCCGATTTCGATTACAAGACCTACGACCGGACACACTTCCTGGATTTCAGCGGTGGCGTACGGGTGCTGGCGTCCGCTTCGCCCGGCTATTACGGCGACGGGCGGCTGCTCAATCCGGAGCAGGGGCTGATCGGCGCGATGTCGAGCTGCTTCATGCTGACCTTCCTGGCGATCGCGTCGCTGAAGGGGCTGGTGGTCGACACCTATACCGACGAGGCGGACGGGGAGCTGGACCGGAACGAGGACAACCGCAACTACGTCTCGCGCATCGTGCTGCGCCCGCGTACCGGCTTCGCCGAGGGCAAGGGGCCAGAGAGCGGCGAGGCCCTGATGGAGCTGTACCGCAAGGCGCACCGGAGCTGCTTCATCGCCAACTCGGTGGTGACCCGCGTCGACATCGAGCCGCGCGACCCGGGCATTGCCTGAGTCACCGGGCCGGTGTTGCATGCAGCACGGCCGCGGCCCGGTCCGGGTGATCGCTGAACAGTCCGTCGACCCCCAGCTCGAAGCAGAAGCGGCGCAGCTCGCTCTCGAAATCGGGGTAGCGCGGATCCACGGCGTCGGCACGGAAGGTGTAGGGATGGACCAGCAGACCGCGGGCATGGGCGTCCCGGACCAGGCCCGGCCCCGGGGCGTCGCCGGCCTGGTACGGATCGATCAGGCGCCGGTCCGGACCGATGGCATCGGCGTAGGCGGCGATGGCGTCCAGCCCGGAGGGCGTGACCGGGGCGGGATCGCCCACCAGCTGCACGAGGCGCAGCCTCGTACCCAGTGACGCGCGCATGTGGCGCAGGCTTTCCGGGTCGAATGACTGCACGAAGACCGGGTCAGCGGCGTCGTGGTAGCCGTAGCTCTCCAGCAGCGCCAGCAGCGGCTCCTCCATCGGCAGGCCGGCCGCACGGTGGAAACCCGGCTGCTTGGTTTCCGGGTACACCCCGGTCCTGCGGCCGGTGAGCCGGTTCAGCTCGGCCACCAGCTGCAGCAGCTCCTCGAACGTCGGCACGGGAAAGCCGTGGCTGTCGCGGCGGAAGCGGTGCTCCGTCCGTTCGCGCGCCTGCAGGCCGCGGATCTCGGCGAGGTCGAGGTCGACCGCGTACCAGTGTCCGTCGGCACGGCGGCGGGCGGGAAACACGGCGGCGACGTCGGTGGTGTCCTCGAGGATCACGTCGTGGCGCGCGATCAGCACGCCGTCGCGGGTCATCACCAGGTCGGGCTCGAGAAAGTCGGCACCCATGGCGTGCGCCATGGCATAGGCGGCGAGCGTGTGTTCCGGCAGGTAGCCGCTGGCACCGCGGTGCGCAATGACGGTCCGGCTGCGTTGTGACATCGGTTCCTCGCGGAATGTGCGGATGAAGGCCGCGCGCCCGGTGGTATAGTGGCCGTGATTTCTCCCGCCCGCCAGGCCGGAAGCGAAGGGGAGGACGAGGATCCGCGATGAATCATCTTGCCCATCTGTTGCTGTCCGAGCCCGACCCGGACGCCGTGGTCGGCAACCTGATGGGGGATTTCCTGCGCGGGCCGGTCGAGCAGCTCGAATCACCCGCCCTGCGGCGGGGCGTGCGCCTGCACCGGCGCATCGACAGCTACGCCGACGCGCACCCGGTGATGCGCCGCAGCCGCCGGCGGCTGCCCAGCCCCTACCGCCGCTATGCCCCGATCCTGCTGGACGTGTTCTACGATCACCTGTTGACCCGGCACTGGGACCGCTACGTCTCGGTCCCCCTGCGGGAGTTCAGCGCGCGTGTCTACCTGCTGCTGGAGCGGCGTCGCCACCTGATGCCGGAGCGCATGCAGCGCTATGTCTGGTACATGCGCGAGTACGACACGCTCTATGGGTACCGGCGCCGTGCCGGGATCGAGCGGGCCCTGTCGGGCCTCTCGCGCCGGATGCGCCGCAGCAACCCGCTGTCCGAGTCGGCCGGCGAGCTGTTCCGGCTGTACCGGGACCTGGAAGGGGACTTCCTGGAATTCTTTCCGCAACTGCAGGCATTCGTGACCGGGGTCACCGGCACGCCGCCCCGCCAGTTCGGTCGGGTGGTGCTCATGACCGGACCCTGATCCCGCGGGACCGCATTCAGCCGGTGCCGGCGCGACCCTCGTAGTAGGCCTGCTTGTTGCTGTACATGCGGGCGTCGGCGGTGCGGAAGACCTCGTATGGATCGTTGTCGGCGGAGCTCGCCACGCCGATGCTCAGGCTGATGTCGATCGCCTCCAGCTCGCCCGAGGGATTCTCGCAGTACACTTGTGCTTCGCGCGTCTTGCGATGGATCCGCTCCACCAGCAGGCTGATCTGGTCCGGTCCCGTGCTGGGGCAGAGCACCACGAACTCGTCGCCGCCGATGCGGCAGACGATGTCCTCGCGCCGGCAGGAGCTCACGAGCAGCCGCCCGACCTCGATGATGACGCGGTCGCCCTCGGCATGGCCGAACTCGTCGTTGACCCGCTTGAGGCTGTTCAGATCCACCAGCATCAGGCAGAAGTCGACCCCGGGGTTGTCGCGCTTGAGCCGGATCTGGTGCTCCAGCTCCTGCTTGAAGTAGGTGCGGTTGAACACCCCCGTCAGGGCATCGGTGTTCGCGAGCTTTTCCAGCTCGAGGCTGAGCAGCTTGTTCTCGGTTGCGGCAGCGAGCTGTTCGACGAAGATCGAGACGATCTCACGTGATTCCCGGTCCAGTGGCGGACCCTTGATCACCAGCTTGCCGATCACGCGACCGCCCCGCCCGTGCATGGGCAGAAAGCTCCAGCCCATGAAGGATTTCTTCCCCTGGCCACCGTGCGGATCGGCGGTGCGCAGCTTTTCCACCACGCTCTGGGCCTCGTGGGTGAGCAGGCGGGCGTTGTTCTCGATCAGGATGCCCTTCTCCGCCTCCGTGATCCCCTTGGAGGACAGGTACTTGATCATCTTGGGGCGGGTACCCTCGATGATTACGCCGAACTCGTTGCCGCGGAAAAGCTGGTGGAGCTGGGTAAGCATGCCGTCCAGCAGGTCCACCAGCTCCTCGGACTTCTGCATGGTCAGGCTGGCGTCGAGCAGCGAGCGGAACACCTGGTTCTTGCGTTCGTTGGCGCGCCGGGCCCGCACCGCGCGTTCCTCGCTGCTGGCCAGGATGTTCGCCACGGTGACGAACAGGTAGACCAGCGGAAACGCGATGATCGCCGCCGTGATCACGGTAGTGACGTGGACCTGCCAGGGCACGCGACCGACGAGAGCGAAGTAGATGGGCGGGGCCAGCAGCTCGGCACCCAGCACGGCTCCCGCCAGGGCCACGAGCATCTGCTGGTAGCGCCGCATGCGACCCAGCAATCTTAGTAGTCTTGTTACCATCCGCTCAGCCCGTCGTCGCAATCTGCGCGATCTCCCGCGAAAGTCGCGCCGGGTCCTCCTGCGCAGCGCGTACACTCACCCATTTTCAATATACTACGGGTGGCGCCGGAGTCGACCCATGGCCTCCAAATATACGGATCGGGGCCGGGCCCGGCGTCCGCGGGCGCGACGGATGGGAAGAAACGCCGGACGACCGGCGTTTCCCGGCGCGGCGGGGATCGTTAGGCTGATAAACGAAGTGTTGGCGTCCCGGCCGGGCGGTCCGACGGGGAGACCGGCCCATCCCCGCCGGGCCACGACCCGGTCACGCTCCGGCGCGTCGACGCCGCTTCGAGGGACAACAACGAGAGCAAGGGGCGGGCCCCGCAGCTGCATGCCGAAAACAGACCCGAACACGCGCGGTGCCGGCCGTCGCCCGAGCAGCCTGCCGCGCCTGAACTACCTGCCCCGGACGCTGCTCCTGCTCCAGGGCGGTGCCATGGTGCTGGTCGTCATGCGCAACCAGCCCTGGCCGGCGCTGTTCCTGGCCCTGTGGGCGCTGGAGTTCCTGGTCTGGCCGCACGTCGCGTATTTCCGCACCCGCTTCAGCGCCGATGGCCGCCGCGCCGAGTGCAACAATCTGCTGATCGACGCGCTGACCTTCGGTGTCTGGACGGCGCAGGTGCACTTCCTGATCTGGCTGGGATTCTGCTTCCTGGCCGCGCTGATCCTGAGCAACCTGGCGGCCGGCGGCGTGCGATCGCTGCTCTCGGCACTCGCGACGTACGCCGCGGGCTGCTTCGGCGGCGGCCTGGCGCTGGGCTTCCGCTTCGACCTGATGGCCGGCGTGACGGACGAGCTCGCGGGGCTGGTTGCCGGCTCCGCCGTGCTCTTGCTGCTGGGCCTGATCACTCACCAGCAGACCCAGCGCCTGCTGTCGACGCGACGCAAGCTGCGCGAACGCAATCGGGTGTTCGAATCCCTGCTGGACATGGGCATCGCCGAGCACGGCGCCGGGGAAAGCGGCGCCCTGATCCGCCGTTGCCTGGGCTACCTGGCGGAGCTCATGCCGGAGGCCGGCTTCGGGGTGATCCTGTATCAGCGGGACGCTCCCCAGCGCATCCACCGGGCCGAATTCCTGGCCGTGGACCGGGACGATCGCAGCCGGCTGGGCGAGTCGCTGGCCGCGACGGGCCCGCAGGCCCCGCTGCCCGGGCGAGTGTCCTCGATCCGTTCCGGAGAGACGTTGCACCTCATGCCGCTGTCGTCACAGCTGCAGGAGCTGGGCGGCATCCTGGTGGTCCGGGCGCAGCGTCTCGAGGATCGGGCGCGCGCCACGCTGCAGCTGTTCATCGACCAGCTCAGCGCAACGCTGCAGAGCTCCCTGGTGACCGCCCGGCTGGAACGGCTGGCCAACACGGATCCGCTGACCGGGGTCTACAACCGGGTCTTCTTTCGCGAGGCGCTGACGGAGGCCATCGCGGCGCGGCAAGGGTCACCGGCTGCCGATTTCGCCCTGCTGCTGGTCGACATCGACGGGCTCAAGCGGGTCAACGATCTCCACGGTCATGGAGCCGGTGATGCGCTGATCCGGGCCGTGGCGCGCATGCTCTCGCGCTGCGTCCGCGACAGCGACACGCTGGTGCGCCTGGGGGGCGACGAGTTCGTCATCCTCAGCCGCGGCTGCGGGCAGGAGCGGGCCGATACCATCGCCGAACGGATCCGGACGGCCGCGCGCGGCACCTGGGTGCACGCCCAGGCACGCAACGGGGCGCGGCTGCGCATCGGCGTGGACGTCAGCCTGGGCGTTGCCGCCACCGACTCCGTCTCTCCCGAAGAGCTCATGCAGGTCGCGGACGAGCGCATGTACGCCGACAAGCAGGCGCACTACGCGCGCAAGGAAGCCGCACGTTGACCGCCCGGGAGCCGCCGATCCGGACCGTCCGGGGTTCCAGGCCGGCGGGACCGTCCGCTCAGGCGGCGACCGCCGGGCGCGTCTGCAGGGCGGGAGTGCCGGCCCAGTGGATCAGCTCGAGACGCCCTTCCGGGTCTTCGGCCAGGGCGGTGCAGGATTCCATCCAGTCGCCGGTGTTGAAGTAGGCCACGCCCTCGATACTGCGCACCCGCGGCCGGTGGATATGGCCGCAGATCACCCCGTCGAGCCGACGGCGAGCCGCCTCCGCCGCCAGCGCCTGCTCGAAGCGCTCGATGTACTCGACCGCGTGCAGGAACTCGAGCAGGAAATCCGCGCGGCATCCCCGGCACCCCAGGTGCACGTCGGAGATCCACACGGTCCGGTAGCGGAGGCGGTACGGCTGGTCGCGGTGCGGCATGGCTGGTGCTCCCCCTTGGAATGCCCGCGCAAGTCTCGCAAGGGGGGATGACAGAATCGTGAAGTATGGTTTCACGTTCTCGGCTTTACGTAAGAAGCGGCAAGTTTCGTTGCCTGCTCTGCCTGCTCGCCAGGCGAGGCCAAGACTGCGAGAAACGCCTGGGCTTTCCGTAAAGCAGAAGCCGCAGATAGCCGCCGGTCTCCTCTTTGCCTAAAGCCTGCAACCTGGAGCGGACCCGCAAACGCCACAGCTACAGCGCGATCACCTGCCCCCTCTCCGCGATCCCCGGCATCCTGCCGGTCCGTTCGCGGAGCTTCGCCGCGAGCGCAGAGAGCCGGTCCGGCTCGCCGTGCACCAGGTGGATCGACGGTCTCCCCTCGATCGCCGATGCCCACTCCACCAGTCCCGTCTGGCCGGCGTGGGCCGAGAATCCGCCGAGGGTGTGAATCGACGCGTTGACCGGGACCTCTTCACCGAACAGGCACAGGCTCCGGGCACCGTCGACCAGTGCCCGGCCGGGAGTGCCCCGGGCCTGGAATCCCACGATCACGACCCGGGTTGCGCGGTGCTGGAGGTTGTGCCGCAGGTGATGGCGGATGCGGCCGCCGTTGCACATCCCGCTGCCGGCGATGACGATCGCGCCGCCGGCGATGCGGTTGATCGCCATGGAATCCTCCGGGGTGTGCGAGTAGCGCAGCGGCGGCAGCCACTCGGCCAGGCTGCCCGCGTGGGCCTCGCGGATCTCGGCCCGGTCGCGGCTGTTGTACAACCGCTGGTAGCCGTCGTAGACGCGTGTCGCTGCGATCGCCATGGGGCTGTCCAGGAAGACCATCTGCTGCTTGAGACGGCCCGCCTGGTACAGCTCGCCCAGCCGGAACAGGATTTCCTGGCTGCGGCCCACGGCGAAGCTGGGGATCAGGACGTTGCCACCGTTGTCGGCCGCGCCCGCCAGTACGGTCTCCAGCTCGTCCAGGGTCTCGGCCATGGGCCGGTGATCGCGGTCGCCGTAGGTCGATTCGAGCAGCAGCAGCTCGGCGCGTTCGGGCAGTTCCGGGTCACGCAGCAGGGGCGAGGCGCGATTCCCGAGATCGCCGGAGAAGACCAGCCGGCGCCGGTCGGCACCGTCGGCGAGATCGACCTCGACGATCGCCGAGCCCAGGATGTGGCCCGCGTCCCGGTAGCGGCAGCGGACGCCGGGGACGACGTCGAACCATTCCCGGTACGACACGGGCGTAATGCGGGTAAGCGTGGTGTCCACGTCCGTCTGCCGGTACAGCGGCTCCGCCGAACGGCGGTCGCGGTGGCGGCGGGCCCATTCGGCTTCCCGCTCCTGCAGATGCGCGGCGTCGCGGAGCATGATCTGCAACAGGTCGGCGGTCGCCCGTGTGGCGAAGATCCCGTGCCGGAAGCCGTCGCGGACGAGCCGCGGCAGCAGGCCGCTGTGGTCGAGGTGGGCATGGGAAAGGACCACCGCATCGACGGTGTCGGGCGGCACCGGGAAGGGCCGCTCGTTCCATGCCTCGGTCGCGGCATCGCCCTGGTAGAGCCCGCAGTCCAGCAGCACGTGACGACCGTTCCACTCGAGCACGTGACAGGAACCGGTGACCTGGCCCGCGGCGCCGGAAAACGTGAGTGTGCGCATCTGTGCCCCGACGGACGGCGCGAACGACGGTGCCGGCGGCGGTGGCGCCGCCGGCACCCGTTCAGGTGACCTTGTGCTCCTTGAGGTACTTCAACCCCAGGATACGCAGGACGTACTTCTCGTAAATCGACTGGAACTGGCCCTTGCGCATCTTGCGCATGAAGTACTTCTCGTACGCGATCTTCGCCAGGTGCACCCAGCGTCCCTTGCGCGCCCAGGTTACGTTGCGCGGCGGAATCTGCGGCAGGGCGATGAAGGCGAAGCCGGTATTGCCGGTATCCGCGAGGCAGATGGCGTTCCACGCCCCGCGGGCGGTCACCTCGCGCCCCGCGACATCGGCCGCGATGTTGGTCGCGATGGCCGAGATCATGCTCTCGATCATGTAGCCGGTCTTGGGCGCGCCGGTCGGCACCGGGGTGACTTCGACCGGGGGAATCGCGATGCATACGCCCGCCGAATAGATGTTGGGCCAGACCGGATTGCGCTGGAACTCGTCGATCTGGACGAAGCCCTTGGGGTTGCACAGCTTCTCCACCGCGGCCACCGCGGGCACGCCGCGGAAGGCGGGCAGCATCATCGAATACCGGAACGGGAGCTCGTGCTCCTTGATGACCTCGCCATGGCGGTCGTGCTCGGCCACGATCATCCGGTCTTCCTCGACGCGCTGGACTGCGGCGTTGGTGATCCATTTGATCTCGCGGCTGCGCAGCTCGGCTTCCAGCAGGCCCTGCGAGTCTCCGACTCCCCCGAGGCCGAGGTGGCCGATATACGGCTCGGGCGTGACGAAGGTCATCGGCACGTCGGCGCGTTTCCAGCGACGGCGCAGGTCGCGGTCCAGGATCATGGAGAACTCGTAGGCCGGCCCGAAGCAGCTCGCGCCGGGCAGCGCGCCCACGATCGCCGGGCCCGGCTCGTCCAGCAGCCGCAGATAGGCCTGGTAGGCGTGTTCAGCGTGGTCGACGGTGCAGATGGACTGGGTGTGGCGATCGGGCCCGGCACCGTCCACCTGGTCGAAGGCGAGCTCGGGACCGGTGGTGATCACCAGATAGTCGTAGTCGACCGCCGTGCCGTCCTGCGTGGTCAGCCGGTTCTGATCGGGCTCGATCCTGGTCGCCGGGCTCGCGATCAGCTCGATGCCGCGTCGCGAGAGGGGCGGGGCCAGCGGAATCGTGATGCTCTTGCGGTCCCGCCAGCCCACGGCCAGCCAGGGATTGGAGGGCACGAACTGGAAATAGTCGGTGGAATTGATCAGGGTGACCCGGTGCCCGGAACCCAGTGTATCGCGTATCTCGAAGGCGCCGGGCAGACCCCCGATGCCGGCACCGATGATTACCACGTGAGCCATGGCCAAGTCTCCTGCAGGCCGGGACGCCGCGCGTCCGTGAGATGTACTCCGTTTATAGCCGTAGCGGAGTCGCGGCGGGTTGATGCCGGTCAAGCGGTCGACGCTGCGAGGCCCGACACGCTGACCCCGCCGGGCGGCTCGTGCGTTCGTGACGCGATGCCGCCATCGCGGCCCTTGATCGAGGCCCGGGCGGAGGCAACAATCTCGCCAGCACTTTTCGCCAGCATGAAGGAGCGTACCAATGGGCCAGATCAACCCGACCGGAGAACGACTGAAGAAGCTGTCCCAGGACCAGCGGGACCAGCCCGTGGTCATGATCAACCTGCTCCGCTTTCGCGAGCGGGCCACCTACGCGGCTGGCTCGGGGGACAGCCCCTGCAGCGGCGAAGAGGCGTACCAGCGCTACGCCGAGGTGGCCGGACGCATGCTCCAGCGCATCGGCGGGCGCATGCTCTGGCTGGCCTCGGTGGACCAGGTGGTGATCGGCGAGGACGCGGAAAGCTGGGACGAGGCCATCCTGGTCCAGTACCCCTCGCGCAAGGCCTTCCTGGAGATGCTGCAGATCCCGGAATACCGGGATGCGACCCGGCATCGCGATGCGGCCCTGGAGGATTCGCGGCTGTTCGCCTGTACCACGCGGGCGGGCGAGCTGGGCGACTGAGCCCGGCCCGGGGCTGCGCGGATCACTTCTCCACGCAACCTGCCGGGCGACAGCACTCCTGCTGGTAGCGCCGCTCCAGCGTCGAGCGACGCAGCGGCTTGCCCTGCGCATCGCGGACCTGGCGCGCAAGATCGTGGCAGTATTCCTGCTTCTGCTGGTCCATTTGCGACTTCTCCTGCGGCGAGGGCAGGCTGAAGCAGGCGGTCAGCGACAGCGCGAGAGCGACGACTGCGGTCCGCGCGTGCGCTCGGTTCATGACGTGGGCTCCTGTGGCGCAGTTACCGCCTGCGCTAGTATCGGGCTTCACCAACGCATTGGAGCACGAGCATGAGCGAGTACGTATTGACGGAGGTCAGCGGGGGAGTCCTGCGCATCACCCTCAATCGCCCGGAGAAGCGCAATGCCCTCAGCCTGGACATGTACTCGGCGATCGCGGACGCCCTCGAGCGGTCGGAGTCCGACCCGGGGATCCGGGCGGTGGTGCTCGGCGGGACCGGAGACTGTTTCACCAGCGGCAACGACCTGGTCGACTTCCTCAACGACCCGCCGCGCGGCGAGGACCGCCCGGCGGCACGCTTTCTCGCCGGGATCTCCCGGGCTTCGAAGCCGCTGATCGCGGCCGTGAACGGACCGGCCATCGGCGTGGGCACGACCATGCTGCTGCACTGCGATCTGGTGTACGCCGGAACGGGGGCCCGGTTCCAGCTCCCCTTCGTCAACCTCGGCGTGGTTCCGGAGGCCGGTTCGAGCGTGCTGCTGCCGGCCCTGGCGGGTCACCAGCGGGCGGCCGAGCTGCTGTTGCTGGGTGAGCCGTTCGACGCCGAGACCGCACACGAGGTCGGGATGGTCAACCGCGTCCTGCCGGACGAGGAGGTTGCCGAGCTCGCGATGGCGGTGGCGCGCAAGCTGGCCGCCAAGCCGCCGGAGGCTCTGCGCCTGGCCAAGATGCTGATCAAGCGGTCACAGACCGAGGCCGTGCGCGAGGCCATGCGCGTGGAGGGCGAGCACTTCACCGAGCGGCTCGCCTCGGCGGAGGCGCGCGAGGCGATGCAGGCGTTCCTGGAGCGGCGCCAGCCCGACTTCTCCAGGTCCGGGTGAGGGACCGGGAACATGAGCATCTGGTTTCAGCAACTCGGGCTCGGGCAGGTTGCCGACGCGGTCGACCGTTACCTGGCAGCGCACCTGGGCATCCGGGTCACCGGCATGGGTGAAGATTATCTGGAGGGCACCATGCCCGTGGACGACCGCACCCGGATGCCGCTGGGGCTGCTGCACGGCGGCGCGTCCTGCGTGCTGGCCGAGAGCCTGGCCAGCTACGCTTCCTATCTGTGCATCGATCCGGCGCGCTATGGTGTGGTGGGACTCGAAATCAATGCGAGCCACCTGCGGGGCGTGCCCGGGGGCATGGTGACCGGCGTGTGCCGCCCGATGCGCCTGGGCCGCAGCAGCCACGTCTGGTCCATCGAGATCCGGGACGATCGCGACCGCATGGTGTGCATCAGCCGCATGACGACAGCCGTGCGGCCGCTGGCCGAAGAGGGGTGAGCGGCCGGCTCTCCCGGACCGGCCGACTGTCGTGGCACCAGATTCAGTATGGGGAGATGACCATGTCGAAGCTCGAGGACAAGACCCTGTTCATCACCGGCGGCAGTCGCGGCATCGGGCTGGCCATCGCCAGGCGGGCCGCGCGGGACGGCGCCAACGTGGCGATCGCCGCCAAGACCGCCGAGCCCCACCCGAAATTGCCCGGGACCATTTACACCGCCGCCGAGGAGATCGAGGAGGCCGGCGGTACGGCGCTGCCGCTGGTCACCGACATCCGCTTCGAGGAGCAGGTCGAGGACGCGGTGGCGAAAACCATCGCACGCTTTGGCGGCATCGATATCCTGGTCAACAACGCCAGCGCGATCAGCCTCACGGGCACGCTGGAGACCCCCATGAAGCGCTACGACCTGATGCACCAGGTCAACGCGCGCGGGACGTTCATGACCTCCCAGAAGTGCCTGCCGCACCTGCTGGAGGCGCGCAATCCACATGTGCTGAACCTGGCGTCGCCGCTCAACATGGAGGCCCGCTGGTTCGCGCCCCACGTCGCCTACACCATGGCCAAGTTCGGCATGAGCATGTGCGTGCTGGGCATGGCGGAGGAGTTCCGCGACCGCGGGGTCGCCTTCAACGCCCTCTGGCCGCGCACCGCCATTGCCACGGCCGCGGTGCGCAACCAACTGGGCGGGGACGCCGCGGTCAACCGCAGCCGCAAGCCCGAGATCATGGCCGACGCCGCCTACGAGATCATCACCCGCGACAGCCGCAAATGCACCGGCAACTTCTTCCTCGACGAGGAGGTCCTGAAGGAGGCCGGCGCGACCGACCTGCGCCCCTACCAGGTCGACCCGGCGCTGGACGCGAAGGATCTGCTGGCCGACTTCTTCATCTGAGGGCGCCCGGCCTGCGGCATGGGCGGGCCCGGTGATGCGGGGGACTTGACGAGCCGGAAAGGACCGGACCTACTGTCCCGGTGGGACCCGAGTACCGGGACCGGAAGAGGCCGCCGCGTTCGCGGTGGCCCGGATCGGGGGAGGATGCCCATGGCTGAGGAGATCAGGGAGCATGTCCGGGACCGCGGCACCTGGCTGCGGCTGTTCTACATCGTTCTGTTCGCGGTAATCCTGAACATCGCGTCAGCGGTGCTGGCGGCCGCCGTGATCATACAGTTCGGGTTCGTCCTGCTGACGGGGCAGCCGAACGGAAACCTGGCCCACCTGGGCCGGACGCTGGCGCGCTTTGTCGCAGACGTCGTGCTGTACATGACCTTCAACACCGACGATCGGCCCTTTCCGTTCTCCGAGTGGCCCGGCGGCGAGGTGCCCGCCACGCGGGGCACGCGGCGCCGCAGCAGCGGATCCCGCAGCGGCGGGACCCGTTCGCGGGCGCGGGCCGGCCGCTCCGGCGGCAGTCGTGCGCGCACCGGAAAGTCCGCCACGGGCGGTGCGGACAGCAGCGGCGAGGCCGGCCAGTGAACCACCGGCCTCCGGCCCTGTCTCCCATCCAGGGAATCCCGCCGGGCACGCCGGCCGGGCGAATGTCCCGGGACGGCAAAGACACAGCCGCAACGACGGCGAAAGGACGGCCATGAAGTACCGCAGCGTGGCAATCGTGGCGCTGCTGACGACCAGCCTCACCGCCTGCACCTGGGTGAGCCTGAAGTCGGACGCGCAGAACGTGATGGTCCTGCCGCAGGACCGCGTGGCGCACTGCAAGAAGCTCGGCAAGACCGACGTGTCGGTCGACAGCAAGATCGGCTTCGTCAGCCGCTATCCCTCGGACGTCGAGCAGGATCTCAAGACCCTTGCGCGCAACACGGCGGCGAACCAGGGAGGCGACACCGTCTCGCCGTTGGGCCCGGTCAAGAACGGGAGCCAGACCTTCGGCATCTACCGGTGCCTGGGGAGCGGGCAGACGGGTAACGGAGCCGGCGCCGGCAAGGGCGGCGACCAGGGCGCCGGCCAGACGCAGCCCATCGGCAACTGACGCGGTCAGCCCATCCGGGCGATCAGGCCGGTGGGAAGCCAGCGCAGCACGCGCCCGATCACGTTCCAGGGCCAGACCGGCACCGTCGCCGACGGTACGCGTCGCTCGATCATGTCCGCGATCAGGCGCGCGCCCTTGTCCGCGGTGATCAGGAAGGGGCGGCTGGCCATCATGTCGTTGATCGGGGTGTCGATGTAGCCCGGGTGCAGCACGGTCACCGCGATGCCGCGCTTCCAGGTTTCGGCCCGCAGGGCTTCCATGTAGGTGGTCAGGGCCGCCTTGGACGCGCTGTAGGCGGCGCTGCCGGGCAGTCCGCGAAAGGCCGCGACCGAGGAGGTCGCCACGACGTGGCCGTGACCGCGCTCGAGGAAATACGCGGTGGCCGCGTCCACGGTTGCCATGGCTCCGATCACGTTGGTCTCGATCGTGCGGCGCGCTTCCTCGAAGCGGCCGCTGCCGATACGCCCCTCGCTGCCGATGCCGGCGTTGGCGAACACGATGTCGAGGCCGCCCAGCGAGTCGGCGAGCTCCCCCAGCACCCGCGGCACCGCGTCGTAGTCGGTGACGTCGAGCGGGCGCGTCTCCACGGTGCAGCGCTCGCCGTGCTTCTGCCGGATCTCGCCTGCGAGCGCGTCGAGGGCTTCGGCGCGGCGGGCCGCCAGGCCCAGGGCGTACCCCCGGCGGGCCAGCTCCAGCGCCAGCGCCCGGCCGATGCCCGAGGACGCCCCGGTGATCATGATCGACTTCGGCATCGCGTCGGCTCCCGGTCTCCGCTCAGCGCCCGTCGCGCAGGAACGCCCCGATGCGCTCGATCGCGCGCCGGCCGTCCGTGAGGATGGGCGCGAAGATATGCCAGACATGGATCATGTCCGGCCATTCCTCCAGCATCACGGATACGCCGTCCCGCCGTGCGCGTTCGGCCACGCGCCGTGCGTCGTCCAGCAGGGTTTCCGCGGTCCCGACCTGGATCAGCAGCGGCGGCAAGCCCTGAAGGTCGGCATGAAGCGGCGCCGCCAGGGGATTGTGGGGATCGCTGCCGGCGAGATAGTGGTCGGCCATCATCAGCAGACCTTCGCGGTTTACCATGGGGTCGATCGCCGCGTTGGCCTGCATGCTGTCACCGATGCCTTCGAGGTCGACCCAGGGCGAGATGCACGCCGCCCCGCCCGGCAGGCTGATGCCCTCGTCGCGCAGGGCCACCAGGGTCGCGAGGGCGAGGCCGCCGCCGGCCGAGTCCCCCGCGACCGCGATGTCGGTCGGCTGGAACCCCTGCTCCAGCAGCCAGCGGTAGGCTGCGACCGCATCCTCCACCGCCGCGGGGAAAGGGTGCTCGGGCGCCAGGCGATAGTCGATTCCCAGGGCGCTCCGGCCGGAAGCACGCGAGAGGTCGGCCATGAGATTTCGGTGGGAGGTCACCGAGCCGATGACGTAGCCGCCGCCGTGCAGGTAGAGCAGGGCGCGTTCCGGCGCGGCTCCCGGCGCACGGATCCATTCGCCGGGCACGCCGCCCGCGTGGACCGGCTCCAGGCTCACGTCCTTCGGCGTGGGGAATACCTCGGCGAGGGCGTCGATTCCCGAGCGCATCTCCTCCAGCGACTCGCCACGGGACTCGGCACGCGCCGCCAGCAGCTCTCGAACGGCGTCGATTTCGGCATTGGACATCTTTGGCTCCTTGCTTCGGGCCGCGCCGGCGCGGCCCGCGGGCGGTACCCGATGATAGCGGCGGCCTCCCGGCGGCGTTCCGTTCTTCGCCGGCGGGCCCGGCGGTGTCGCCCGGCGCCACCTTCCGGTAGCATGCGCGCCGGTTGCGGAAGTTGTCAGAACATCATACTAACCCGGTCGGGGCGATGCCTCACCCCGGAGCGGCATCGGGCCCCGGTTGCGGGAACCCGTGGTGCTGCCGGCGATCGAATCTGCGTGCGGCCGCCGGCCGGCACCGCTCGTTCAATTTTCATTCACGCCGGGACGTGTAAAATTCGGGAGCAAGCGCGTCGTCCGGGACCGGCTGCCGGAGGTCCGCGCGCGGGCGTCGGCCGGGCCGCGGCATCCCGGACATCGCCGAACAGGAACGGAACGGCCGCGAGTCCCGCACGCGAAGCGCAGGAGCGGATCCTCGGGAACATGCATATCGTCGACACCACGATGTTCTATGCGCCGGTAAGCGGCGGCGTAAAGCGTTACCTTCTCGCCAAGCACCAGTGGCTGGAACCATGCCGTGCCTTGCGCCATACGCTGCTCGTGCCCGGTCGTACCGACCGGCATGATGGCGCGGGGCTGGAATGCCTGGCCAGCGCTCCGCTGCCGTTCGGGCACGGCTACCGGCTGCCGCTCAACCTGCCCCGCTGGCGCGCTCACCTCGAGGCGCTCGCGCCCGACCTGATCGAGGCCGGTGATCCATACCAGCTGGCATGGGTGGCGTTGCGCGCAGGACGGAACCGCGGCGTCCCGGTGGTGGGGTTCTATCACTCGGACCTGGTGCGGCTGCTCGGGGTGCGCCTTGGCAACTGGGTCGAGCCGGCTGTCGGCGAGTACGTGCGGCGGCTGTACGAGCGCTTCGACCTGGTGCTGGCACCCAGCCGCATGATCGCCGACAAGCTCGAGTCGCTGGGGCTGCATCACGTGCGGCATCAGCCGCTGGGCGTCGACACGGAGCTGTTCAACCCCCGCCGGCGCGATCCGGGGTTGCGGCGGGAGCTGGGCCTGCATCCGGACACGCGGCTGCTGGTGTTCGCCGGCCGTTTCGCGCGCGAGAAGAACATCCCGTTGCTGGCGGCGGCGGTGCGGCGCCTGGGCCCGCGCTACCAACTGCTGCTCGTGGGCGGCGGCGGGCCGTTGCCGCCCTTGCCCCCGAACGTTTCGGTGCTTCCCTACCAGGCGGCCGGCAGGGACGTCGCAAGGCTGGTTGCGAGCTGCGACCTGCTGGTGCACGCCGGCGGCCGGGAGACCTTCGGGCTGGTGGTGCTGGAGGCGATGGCCTGCGGGCTGCCGGTGGTGGGTGTGGATTCCGGCGCCGTGGCCGAGCTGGTGGACGAGGACGTCGGGCAGATCGCCCGCAGCGGCGACCTGGACTCACTGGTCGAAGCGATCGGCGCGGTCTTCGAGCGGGGTGCGGACATGCTCGGCCGCGCGGCCCTGGAGCGGGTCCGCCGGCGCTACACCTGGGGCCAGGTCCTGCGTCGGCAGATCGCCGCCTATGCCGAGCTGGCGGGCGTGCGCTCTCCGCTCGAGGAGGAGCCGGAGCTGGAGGCCCATGCGGCCGGCTGAGCACGCCCGCGCGCTATGCGTGTCGGTACACGACGTCGCGCCGGCGACCTGGCCCGAATGCGCCAGCCTGCTGCGGATGCTCGACGCCATCGGCGGGGTCCGCGTCACTCTGCTGGTGGTCCCGGATTACCACGGGCGCGGCCGCATCGACCGGGACCCCGCCTTCCTCCGGGCGATCGATGCGCGCCTGGCGCGCGGCGACGAGGTCGCGCTGCACGGCTATTATCATCTGGACGATGCCGCCCGGCCCCTGGGCCCGCTCGGATGGTTCCGGCGGCGCGTGTACACTGCGAGCGAAGGCGAATTCGACGCCCTGTCCGCCGGGGCCGCGCGCCAGCGCATGGAGCGGGGGCTGGCGCTGATGCACGGTCTCGGCTGGCCGGTGAGCGGCTTCGTGGCGCCCGCCTGGCTCCTGGGACGCGCGGCGCGCGGGGAGGTCGCCTCGCTGCCGTTCCGGTACACGACCACCATGCGCAGTCACTTCTGCCTGCCGGGCTGGCGGGAGACGCCTGCCCGCAGCCTGGTCTACAGTGCCCGCAGCGCCTGGCGCCGCGACGCGTCGCGGCGCTGGAACGAGTCGCTGTTCCGGCGCCAGCGGCGGGCGGGCCTGCTCCGGATGTCCCTGCACCCGGTGGATGCCCGGCACGAGGCGGTCGTGTCGCACTGGCACGACCTGGTCGTGCGCGCCCTGGGCGACGGACG
Source organism: Gammaproteobacteria bacterium (assembly GCA_035638775.1). Taxonomy (GTDB): domain Bacteria; phylum Pseudomonadota; class Gammaproteobacteria; order UBA5335; family SLRW01; genus DASQZJ01. The sequence goes on along the minus strand of DASQZJ010000020.1, from coordinate 88,441 downwards.
CCGGCCCTTCACCAAGCAGCACTGGACCGAGGCGGTGGCTTGCGCCGGCACTGGCTGATCCTGATCCTGCTCAGCCTCACCCTGAGTCTGAGCGTGCCGCTGCTCTACGGCGGCCTGCAAAGCGTCTACCGGCTCGGCCGTCTCTCTCCCTGGGTGATGCTGCTGCTGCTGGGCATGGTGCTGGTCGGCTGGCTGTTCAACGCGGCACGGCTGATGGTGCTCGGCCGGGCGCTGGAGATCCCGTTCGCGGGACGCGGCGCGATGACCACGGTGGTTTCGACCGAGTTCGCCGGGCTGGCCACCCCCGCGGCCAGCGGCGCCGCGCCGACGTTCCTGTTCCTGCTCTCCCGCCACGGCTTCCCGCTCGGTCCCGCCGCGGGGGTGCTGGCCGTGGACTTCGTGATGGATGTCGTGTTCTTTCTCACGGCCCTGCCGGGGGCCCTGGCGCTGTACGCGTTCGGCGAGAACGGTGCCGATGCCGGGCGCCTGGTGATCCTGGTCGCGGTCGCACTGGGCGGGGGGGTGGTGGCGCTCGTGGCCCTGACCCGCTACTACCGGCCGCTGGCGATCCGGGCGGGGCGGCTGCTCGGCCACCATCACCGGCTGCGGCGTTTCCGGTTCCGCCTGGCACGTTCGCTGGTGAACTTCCGGGCGAGCGTGCGGCTGTTGTTCCGGATGGGGCGCGGCAGGCTGTTGCTGCTGTACGCGCTGTGCTTCTGCCACTGGACCGTGCGCTACAGCATCCTGCCGGTTCTGCTCTACTTCATGGGACATCCGGTGCCCTGGGCATACCTGTTCGTCGGCCAGGGACTGGTGCTGTTCGGCGGGCTGATGACCTTCATCCCCGGGGGCGGCGGCGGCGTCGAGGCCGGCCTTAGCGCGCTCCTGCACCCGTACCTCGATCCGCGCACGACCGCGACCGCGATGCTGGCCTGGCGCTTCGTGACATTCTACTGGTACCTGATCGTGGGTGCGCCGGTATTCGCGACCGCCACCGGGGCGCACGCCCGCCGGCTGATGAGCCGGTCCGGGACGGAGCCGGGGGAAGACGGACCGGATCGGTGAATCAGGACCGCTGCCGCTGCATCTGGCGCAGGAAATTACTGTTGCGGGCGATGTCTCCCAGGGTGATGATGCCGAGCACGTCCTCCGGCCGATCCAGCGTGCCGTCGGCGGTGACCACCGCGATGTCGTTGCCGGCCGCGCGCAGCTTGGCCACCACGTCGAAGATCAGATCGTTCTGCCGCACCACGGTGTACTCGCGTGCGGCGAAGGATTCCACCGCCCGTTCCGTGTCGCCGCCGGGGTTGACCAGCAGGGCGGCGTGGCGCTCGGCGCTGAGGATCCCGCGCAACGTCCCCTCGCGGGTCACGATCAGGTGCGGGATGCGCCGGCGGGAGCGCATGGCGGTGCGCAGGCTGGACAGCGGCTGGTCCGCCTCGATCTGGTGCACCGGGGTGTCGAGCACGTCCAGGGTGCGCCGCATCATGTACAGGTTGGTGTGCAGCGAGTCGGGGATGTAGTGCCGGCGCCGGGTGAGCTTGAACGTGTAGATGCTGTCGCGCAGGAGCATCCGGCGGATGCCGTAGGCCATGGACACCGTCAGGATCAGCGGGATGATCACGTGGTAGTCACGCGTCATCTCGAAGGTCATGACGATTGCGGTCAGCACCGCGCCGGTGGCCCCGCCGACGACACCCGCCATGCCCACGATGGCCAGGTTCACGGTGGCGATGTGCAGGCCCGGGGCCACGGCGTTGACCGCCAGGCTGTACAGGCTCCCGAGGGCCGCGCCCAGGTACAGCGAGGGCGAGAAGATGCCGCCCGAGGCCCCGGAGCCGAGCGTCAGGGAGGTGGCCGCCAGCTTGCCCAGGAAGATCAGCACCAGCAGGTAGGGATCGGTGAGCACGCCTTCCAGCGCCTGCTGCACCGTGGCGTAGCCCACGCCCTCGACGTAGTAGTGGCCGAAGTGGCGCATGAACAGGTACATCATCACGCCGACCAGCAGCATGCCCAGCGCGTGCCGCGTGTAGTAGTTTCCGGGCATGCCGTCGAACAGGTCCTCGCACCAGTAGATCGCCCGGATGTAGAGCCAGGCCACCAGCCCCAGCGCCAGGCCGAAGAACAGGTACACCAGCAGCAGCCCGGGCGAGAACACCTCCTCCGGCGGCACCACCAGCTGCGGCACGTGAAACGAGGGGTTGTTGCCGAAGGCCAGGCGGCTGATGAAGGTGGCGGAGCCGGTGGCGATCGCGATCGGTATCAGGGTACGCGCGCTGGTCTCGGGCACGATCAGCTCGATCGCGAACAGCAGCCCCGCGAGCGGCGTGTTGAAGGTTGCCGAGAGCCCGCCGGCGGCGCCGCAGCCCACCAGCGTGATGCGCTGCCAGTCGGGCATCCGGATCCACTGCCCGACGGTGGAGCCGAACGAGGAGCCGATCTGGATCATCGGCCCCTCGCGTCCGACCGAGCCGCCGCTGCCGATGGAGATGGCGGAGGCGAGGGACTTGATCAGCGCCACGATGGGGCGGATTACCCCGCGGTTGTAATAGATCGCGTCCATCACCTCGGGGACGCCGTGGCCTTTCGCTTCGGGCGCGAAATTCTTCACCAGGAAGGCGACCACGAGCGCCGCGCCGACGGGCACGAGAATGATCCAGGGACCCAGCGGACCGGCCGGGGTGTGCACGTTGGCGTCGTAGTGCCAGGAGAGGGTGCCGGTGAGAAAGAGGTTGTGGAACAGCCCGATCATGGATCGGAAAATCACCGCACCGCCACCGGCGATGATCCCGACCAAGACGGCCAGCAGGGCCAGCCGGAGCCCTGCGTCCTCGTCGCTTGCGGTGCGCATTGCGCTCCTTCCCCTGCGTGCCCCGACGCGCATCCCCGCCACTCCGGCAACGCCCGGCGGGGGCGCGGCCGCGTGCACGCGCACGGCTGAGCCGCGCGGCCCCGCGCTGTCGCGCTGGTCCGGCGATCGGCTCGCCATTGTCCCCGGTGACGAGCCGCCTCTGATGGCGGGAACAGGTCGTTTATTCTGGGTGCGCCCGCCCCGCGGGCGCGGTCCGGAGCCGCTCCCCCCGGACGTGGCCCGGAGAGTGTATCATCGCCCCATCCCGCACGCGACGGACCTGTCTCAGGCCGTCTCGCGAGCCGGTGGTGCCATGAATTCCGGTCCGACCGGATCGGTGACGTGGGCGGCGATAATGCGGTCGATCTCCTGGCGCGTCTCGACGTCGAGGTTCCAGCCGGTCGCCTCCTCGAGGGGATCCATCTGGTCCGGGCGGCGCCCGCCCCAGAGGGCGACGGAGACCCCGGGCTGGTCCAGCACCCAACGCACGGCGAGCCCCAGCAGGCTCCGGCCGAAGCGGTCGCGGGCCAGTCGCTCCAGGGCGCCCACGGCGGCGAGATACTGCTCGAACCGGCGCGGCCGGAACTTGGGATCGGTGTTGCGCAGGTCGTCGCCCTCGAAGCGACGGCTGGCGCTCATGCGTCCACTGAGCATGCCCCGGCAGAGGGCGCCGTACGTGAGCGTCGCAATGCCGGCGTCCCGGCAATACGGCAGGACATCGTCCTCGATGCCGCGCTCGAACAGGTTGTAGGGGGGCTGGACGACGTGCACCGGCGCCACCGCGCGGAACGCATCGATCTGCGCGGGGCTGAAATTGCTCACCCCGATCGCGCCGATCTTGCCCTCCCGGAGCAGTTCCTCCATGGCCCCCGCGGTTTCCTCCACCGGCACGCGCGGGTCCGGCCAGTGCACCTGGTACAGGTCGATGTGGTCCGTGCGCAGGCGCCGCAGGGAGTCGTCGATCTCCCGCATGATGCGCTCGCGGCCGGCATTGCGCCGGACGTTTCCGTCCCCGTCCCACTCCAGGCCCGCCTTGGTGGCCAGCAGCACCCGGTCGCGCCCGCCGTACTCGGCCAGGGCGCGACCGACGATGTCCTCGGAACGCCCGAACCCGTAGGCCGGCGCCGTGTCGATCAGGGTCACCCCCTTGTTGAGGGCGGCGAAGATGGTGCGGATCGACTGCTCCTCGTCGGTGCCTCCCCACATCCAGCCGCCGATGGCCCAGGTGCCCAGGCCGATGCGCGAAGGCTTGAACGGGGTGCCGGGGATGTCCGTGTAATCCATTCCGCGTTTCCTCCGGTTTGGCTCAGCGGTGATCCGGGTCGGCCGGCGGCACGACCTTGCCGGGATTGAGCAGATCGTCGGGATCCAGCGCGCCTTTCAGCGCGCGCATCAGGTCCACGGCCACGGCCGGCTTGTAGTGCGTCAGCTCACCCAGCTTCAGCCGCCCGATGCCGTGCTCGGCGGAGAAACTGCCCCCGAGGTCGGCGACCACGTCGTGCACGATGCGGTTGAACTCGTCCCAGCGCGCCAGGAAGCGCTCGGGATCCATGTCCGGTGGCTGCGTGAGATTGAAATGGATGTTGCCGTCGCCGAAATGGCCGAACGGGCACGCGCGGATCCCGGGCAGCACGCGTTCGACCTCCGCGGTGGCGCGGCGGATGAGCTCCGGCACGCGCGAGACGGGCACCGAGACGTCGTGCTTGATGCTCGCTCCCTCGCGCCGCTGCCCCTCGGGGATGCTCTCGCGCAGTTGCCACAGCTCCCGACCGCGGGCCTCGCTTTCAGCCAGCGCCGCGTCGGTGATGCGGCCGTCCTCCAGCGCCTGTCCGAGGGCCTGTTCCAGCACGTCGCGCAGACCGCTGTCCGGGCGGGAGCTGGACAGCTCGACCAGCACGTACCAGGGGTGCGCCCGATCCAGCGGGTCCCGGCAGCCCTCGACGTGGCGCGTGGCGAACTCGAGGGCGTTGCGCCCGATCAGCTCGAAGCCGGTCACGGCCTCGCCGCTGGCATCGCGCAGGCGCCCGAGCAGGTCCACGGTGGAGCACAGGTCCTCGAGCGCGACCAGCGCGACCTGGACGTCCCGGGGCAGGGGATAGAGCTTGAGCACGGCGGCCGTGATCACGCCCAGGGAGCCCTCGGCGCCGATGAACAGGTCCTTGAGATCGTAGCCGGAGTTGTCCTTGCGCAGCCCGGTGAGTCCGTCCCAGACGCGCCCGTCGGGCAGCACCACCTCCAGGCCCAGGGCGAGGTCACGCGTGTTGCCGTAGCGCAGGACATTGGTGCCGCCGGCATTGGTCGACAGGTTCCCGCCGATCTGGCAGCTGCCCTGCGCGGCCAGGCTGAGCGGGAACAGCCGGTCCTTCCCGCGCGCCGCATCCTGGACCTGCTGCAGGACGCATCCGGCCTCCGCGGTAATGGTGTAGTTCGGGGCGTCGATCTCCCGGATCCGGTTCATGCGGCCCAGGCTGAGGATGATCTCGCTGGCGTCCTCGTGGGTGGAGGCGCCGCCGCACAGGCCGGTATTGCCGCCCTGCGGCACGATCTTGAGTCCGGTATCGCGGCACAGACGCACCACCTCGGCGACCTGTCCGGTGTCGGCGGGACGCGCCACGCCCGCCGCGCGGCCGTGGTACAGGCCGCGCCATTCGCGCAGGTAGGGGGCCATCGATCCGGCGTCGTCGAGCCACCCCTTCGGGCCGAGCATCTGCCGCATCCGCTGGCCGGCCGCGGCATCGCGTCCGCTCATGGGCGTCCTCCCGTGCTGCTGTCGTGGATGGTCATGCTGCGGCGCACATCAGCCGTCGTAGAGTCCGTGGCGCCGGTGCCACTGCTCGAGAGACTCCTCCGGGTAGACCGGAAAATGCCGCTCGGTGGGGCCCTCCGGTGGAATCTCGCACCAGGGTGCCGCGTAATCCAGCATCAGGCGCACGTGCTCAGGCGGGCGGGGCAGCGGCGTGTCGATCGCCGAGGCGAACGGATGCACCAGGTCCGGCCAGGTGGGGTCGAACAGCCAGAGTGCACTGCCGCAGCGGCTGCAGAAGTGCCTGCGCCCTTCGCTCAGGCGGCTGCTGCCATCGGGTTCCTCGATCTGCGCACGGTACACCGTGAGGTGCTCCTCGCCCTCGACTTCCAGGGTGTGCGCATCGGCGCCCAGGTTGATCGCGTAGCCGCCACCGCCCGCGGTCTTGCGACAGATGCTGCAGTAGCAGGCCTGGTACGGACAGGGCATGGCCGATTTCACGCGGAACCGGACCGCCCCGCAGTGACATGAGCCTTGCAAAAGCATGGCGGTCCTCCTCGCGAGCTCGCCGACCCGGGTTCGGGTCGGTACCAGTGTACCGCGCAGCGGGGCGACGCGAGGGGAGATCGGCGTCGCCGTCGCCCAGCGTTCGGGTCACGCAGGGCCTGACAGGGTACACTGTCGGACTGGTGAATCGCCGGCGCCGGCCTGTCCGCGCGCCGCAGGGCCGAAGGAGATCCGATCGATGCACGAACGTCGTTTCGACAAGCCCGTCGAGCGTCTGCGGGATCCCCGTCGCGTCGCGCTCATGGACGTCGATGCGGTGCTCAACTTCTGTCTGGAGGGCCTTGACGCATCCCGCGTCCTGGACGTGGGGACGGGCAGCGCACTGTTCGCCGAGCGCTTCGCCTCCCGCGGGTTGGCAGTCGCCGGCTCGGACGTCAATCCGCAGATGCTGGAGGCGGCCCGCCAGTACCTGCCGGAGGCCGAGTTCCGTGAGGCACCGGCGGAGGCGCTGCCGTGGCCCGACGGGAGCTTCGAGCTGGTGTTCCTGGGGCACGTGCTGCACGAGACCGACGACCCGGTGGCCGCGCTGCGCGAGACGCGACGGGTCGGCACAAGGCGCGTGGCGGTGCTGGAATGGCCCTACCGCGAAGAGGAGGACGGCCCGCCGATCGCGCATCGCCTGGCGCCCGCGGTGGTGGAGAAGCACGCGCGCGAGGCCGGATTCGAACGGGTCCGGGTGGTCAATCTCAGCCACATGGTGCTGTTCCTGCTGGAGAAGCATGCCTGACCGTCGCCTGCAGGCGGCTTGCGCCCGGTAGTACAATAGCCCCCAGGTGGACACAGTCACGATCATTCCGGATCAATCGCCAATGGATTCCAATTCGTTCAAGGGCATTCCCGTGGTCACCCGCAGTGGCGGAAAGTTCCGCACCCCGCAGGGATTCAGCGCCATCAAGAACGGCGTCAAGCGCCGGCGCGACCCGGCGCCGGTGCCGCGCGGCGACAAGCCGGACTGGCTGCGCGTGCGCGTCCCGAGCGGCAAACGCTACACCGAGGTCAAGCGGACGGTGCGCGAACATCGCCTGAGCACGGTGTGCGAGGAGTCCATGTGTCCGAACATGGGCGAGTGCTGGAACAACGGCACCGCGACCATCATGCTCATGGGCTCCGTGTGCACACGCGCGTGCCGCTTCTGCGCGGTCGACACCGGCAACCCGCACGGCTGGCTGGACCCCGACGAGCCGGCCCACACCGCGGAAAGCGTGCGCCTGATGCGGCTGCGGTACGTGGTGCTCACCTCGGTCGACCGGGACGACCTGCCGGACGGCGGGGCGGCGCATTACGCCGCATGCGTGCGCGAGATCAAGCGCGTGAACCCGGAAACCGCGGTGGAGGTTCTGACCCCCGACTTCCGCGGCGAGGTGGACAACGTGGACATCGTGCTGGCATCGGGCATCGACGTCTTCGCCCAGAACGTGGAGACGGTGCGCCGGCTGACCCACCCGGTGCGCGATCCCCGTGCCAGCTACGAGCAGACCCTGGCGGTGCTGGCGCATGCCAAGCGTGCCCGCCCGGACATCCTGACCAAGACCAGCCTGATGCTGGGCCTGGGCGAAACCGAGGACGAGATCCTGGAGACCATGGACGACCTGCGGGAGATCGGCCTGGATGTTCTCACCTTCGGCCAGTACCTGCGCCCGACCGTCAATCACCTGCCGGTGGAGCGCTTCGTGCCGCCGGAGGACTTTCGCAAGTACCGCGAGTGGGGCCTGGAGAAGGGCTTCACGGAAGTGGTCTCCGGCCCGCTGGTGCGTTCCAGCTACCGCGCCGACCGGGTGCTGGAGCAGAACAACGCCGGCCTCGACGAGACCGCGTGAGCGGCCGGACATCCCTGTCCGGTCCGCCGTGGGGGGCCTTCAGCGCTTGCCGCCGTAGCTCTCGCGCAGTCTGAACTTCATCACCTTGCCGCTGGCGTTGCGCGGCAGTTCGTCGACGATCTCCACGCGCGTGGGTTTCTTGTACGAGGCGATGTGCTCCCGGCAGTAGTCGATGATCTCCTCGCCGCTGGGCGGGTCGCCGGCGTCCACCGGCACGATCAGGGCCATCGGCGTCTCCACCCACTTCTCGTGCGGGACGCCGATCACCGCGACTTCCCGCACCTTCGGGTGCCCGTCGATGCAGGCCTCCACCTCGGCACAGTAGATGTTCTCGCCGCCGGAGATGATCATGTCCTTCTTGCGGTCCACCACGTAGAGGAAGCCTTCCTCGTCCTCGCGCGCCATGTCGCCGGAGTGGAACCAGCCGCCGCGGAACGCTTCCTCGTTGGCGTCCGGGCGGTTCCAGTAGCCCGGGAAGATGGTCGGGCCGCGGTAGACGATCTCGCCCACCTCGCCCCGCGGGACCTCGTTCATGTGGTCGTCCACCAGGCGCAGCTCGATGTTGGCGATGGGCTTGCCGATCGAGCCCATCTTGCGGATGGCATCATCGCCCAGCAGCAGGCACGTGACCGGGCTCGCCTCGGTCTGGCCGAAGGCGTTGATGTTGGGCACGCCGGGGAAGGTCTCGGCCATGGCCTTCAGCACCGACGGCGTCGCCGGCGAGGCGCCCCAGGAGATGCGGCGCAGCTTGAGGTCGCGCTTCTCGATTCCCGGCACCGCGCAGATCTGCTGCCACTGGCTGGGCACGAAGTAGCAGCCGGTGATCTGCTCCTTCTCGAGCAGGTCCACCACCTCCTCCGGATCGAAGTGGCCGGACGGCATCAGCACGGTCTTGCCCGCCAGCATGATGTAGGGAAGGATCCCCCCCACGCCGGCGATATGGAACAGCGGCAAACCCGACAGCCAGACCTCGTCGTCGCCGCCCACCCCCTGCGCAGTCATCATGTTGAAGCTGTTCATCAGCAGGTTGAAGTGGGTGAGCACGGCGCCCTTGGGCCGCCCCGTGGTGCCCGAGGTGTACATGATGAACGCCGGGTCGTGTTCCGGCACGTCGATGTTCATCGGCTCCGCGGAGGCCGCGTCGACGGCTTCGTGGTAGGGCTCCGCGCCGTTGCCGGCCCGCGCCGGGTCCCCGGAGGTGACCAGGCAGTGCGCCAGCGCCGGCACGCGTTCACGCACCCTGCCGGCCAGCTCCGCCAGGGTGTCGTCGACCAGGATCACCTTCGAGCCGGAGTCCTCGATCAGGTAGGTCACCTCGTCGGCAACCAGGCGGAAGTTGATCGGCACGCCGAGCGCCCCCAGCCGGCAGCAGGCCAGCAGCGACTCGACCGCTTCCAGGCAGTTCATCATCAGGATGGCCACGCGGTCGCCGTACTGCACCCCCCGGTCCTGCAGGGCGTGGGCGAGACGCGTGACCCGCTCGTCCAGCTGCGAGAAGGTCAGCTGCCGGTCACGGAAGCGGAACGCCACCTTGTCGGGATGCTTGCGCGCGGCACGGGCGAGCTGCTCGCCGTGTGACATGCGCCGGGAGCTGGCCAGGGCGGCCTGTAGGTCGTCGGTCATGACAGCGTCTCCTCGGGATGGTATCGAAAGGAAAAGCCCCGGCGTGGCCGGGCCCGGCCCGCCGGTGGCTGTTGCCCGGTTTTCGCCCACTCTACTGATCCGGTCAGAGGTAATGCCACATCCGGCAGAGCGCGTGCGCGTCGATGGCGGTGTGGCGCTCGCACGTCAGTCGCGCGCGGGACGCGTACCGGTGGTCCCGCCGGCTTCCAGCCAGGCCTGGAACATCAGCACCGGCCAGAGGTGGTTGTGCCAGCGGCCCCGGCCCGCCAGCGTGTCCGTCCACATCCCGCGTATGATGCCCGCGTCGAAATACCCCTCCTGTTCCAGCCGGGTCCGGGAGAGCTGGGCCTCGGCCCATTCCCGGAGGGGCCCCCGGAGCCACGCGCGAATCGGCGCGCCGAAGCCGGTCTTCGGCCGGTCCACCAGCTGCGGCGGCACGTGGCGGTGGAGCACGCGTCGCAGCAGGTACTTGGTCTGCCCTTCGCGCAGCTTCAGCGACAGGGGCAGGCGCCACGCCAGCTCCACCACCCGGTGGTCCAGCAGCGGATTGCGCGCCTCCAGGGATACGGCCATGGAGGCCCGGTCGACCTTGGCCAGGATGTCGTCGGGAAGCCAGGCCAGAAGGTCGAGCAGCATCATGCGCTCGGCCGCACCCTCGATGTCCGGTGCGGGCGCCGGGCCGGTGAACAGGCACCGGGGCTCGACCGCTCCGATGACCGCGTTCCGGGGATGCTGCCAGCGCGACAGCCGCTGGCGATACATCGCATCCACGCTGGTGCTGCGGAGCTCTCCCGAAAGGTTGCGCCAGCGATCCTCCGGGTGCCGTCCGCGCGTTCCCGCCGCAAGGACCCCCGCGAGGCCCAGTCGCAGTGGTCGGGGGATGCGCTGCAGCGCGCGCCAGATCCGCAGCCCGCGCAGGTAGCGTCGATAGCCCAGGAAGAGCTCGTCGCCGCCGTCTCCCGACAGGGCGACGGTGACGCTCCGGCGGGCCAGCCGCGCCAGCAGGTAGGTGGGGATCTGCGAGGAGTCGGCGAAGGGCTCGTCGAAGACCCGCGGCATCTCGGGGACGGTCGCCAGCACCTCCTCCCGTCCGATGCGCAGCTCGGTGTGCTCGGTCCCCAGGTGACGGGCGACCGCCCGGGCCGCGTCGGCCTCGTCTTCCTCGCGATGCTCGAAGCCCAGGGTGAAGGTGTGTACCGGCGCCGCGCTGCGCGCCTGCATCAGCGCCACCACGGTGGTCGAGTCGATCCCGCCGGAGAGAAAGGCGCCCAGGGGTACGTCGGCCACCATACGCGCCTCGACCGACTCGCCCAGGACCTGCTCCAGCGCGTCCGTCGCCCGGTCGGCGTCGCCCGGGAAGGGATCTCCCTGGCCCCGGCGCGCCACGTCCGCCAGCGACCAGTAGGGCCGGGGGGAGGCCCACGGGTCGATGCCGGACGCGCCGGGGGCGGCGGTCCGGGCGTCCAGGGTCAGCACCGTGCCCGGCATCAGCTTGTACACGCCGGAGAAGATGGAATGGGGCGCGGGGACGTAGCTGTAGCGCAGGAACAGCGCGAGGACCCCACGATCCACCTCGGCGCTGAAATCCGGGTGCGCGCGGAGGCTGCGGAGCTCCGAGCCGAACACGAGGTCGCCGCCCGCCCAGCCGTAGTACAGCGGCTTCTGCCCGAGGCGGTCGCGGGCGAGATGCAACGTCTGTTCCGCCCGGTCCCACACGGCCAGCGCGAACATGCCGACGGACCGCTGCAAGGCCGCCTCGAGCCCGACGGAGGCGATCATTTCCAGCAGCACCTCGGTGTCGGAATGACCCCGGAAGCTCACGCCCCCGGCGGCGAGCGCCCCCCGCAGCTCGCGGTGGTTGTAGATCTCGCCGTTGAACGCGATGACGTAACGCCCCGAGGCCGACATCATCGGCTGGTGCCCGTGGGGGGACAGGTCGATGATCGACAGGCGCCGGTGCCCGAGCCCGACGCCGGCCTCCTCGTCGCTCCAGCAGCCGGCATCGTCGGGTCCGCGATGAGACAGCGTGTCCGCCATGGCGCGCGCCAGGGACGCGAGCTCCGGGCCGGGACGGTTGCGCAGGATACCGGCAATGCCGCACATCGGGATGTTCCTTGTCGGTTGGGACCGGGCGCCTCTCGGCCGGCCAGGGGACTCGGCGCGGAGGCGGCAGCCAGTATATTGGTTTCGCCGGGGCTGTCGCGGTTCCGGCACCCGCGCCGCCGCGCTCCCCTTCGACGGTCCGGTCCGCTCTGGCTCCCGCCCCGACCCGCCTAGTAAAATATTTCAATGGAAGACATTTCGCACATTCTCGACCCGCTGAACGAGCGTCAGCGCGAAGCGGTGACCGCTCCGCCCGGACCGGTGCTGGTGCTCGCCGGCGCCGGCAGCGGCAAGACGCGCGTGCTGGTGCATCGTATCGCCTGGCTGGTGCAGGTGGAGAACGTCTCGCCGCACTCCATCATGGCGGTGACCTTCACCAACAAGGCGGCGGGCGAGATGCGCGGGCGGACCGAGCAGCTGCTCGGCATCCCCGCCCGGGCGATGTGGGTGGGGACCTTCCATGGCCTTGCGCACCGCCTGCTGCGGCTGCACTGGCGGGAGGCGAACCTGCCCGAGACCTTCCAGATCCTGGATGCCGAGGACCAGCGCCGGGTGGTACGCCGGGTGCTGCGCGCACTGGAGCTCGACGAGAGCCGCTGGCCGCCACGCCAGATGCAATGGTTCATCAATGCCCGCAAGGACGAGGGGCTGCGGCCCTGGCACCTCCAGGACACGGGCGACCCGGTCCATCGGCAGATGGTGCGCGTCTACACCGCCTACGAGGAGGCGTGCCGGCGCGGCGGGCTGGTCGATTTTGCCGAGCTGCTGCTGCGCGCCCACGAGCTGATCCGGGACAACGACGACCTGCGCCGGCACTACCGGGAGCGGTTCCGACACATCCTGGTTGACGAGTTCCAGGACACCAACACCCTGCAGTACGCGTGGATGCGCCTGCTCGCCGGCGACCGCAGCGCGGTGTTCGCGGTGGGCGACGACGACCAGTCGATCTACAGCTGGCGGGGCGCGCGCGTGGAGAACCTGCAACGCTTCGTGAAGGACTTCCCGGACACGCTCACGGTGCGCCTGGAGCAGAACTACCGCTCCACCGGAACCATCCTGGAGGCCGCCAATCACCTGATCACCCACAACCGGGCCCGCATGGGCAAACGGCTCTGGACCGAGGACGGGGAAGGCGAGCCCATCCGGCTGTACGCTGCCTTCAACGAGTTCGACGAGGCCCAGTTCGTGATCGACCGGATCCGCCGCGAGACGGAGCACGGGCGGGCACGGCGCGAGATCGCGGTGCTCTACCGCTCCAACGCGCAGTCGCGCGTGTTCGAGGAGAACCTGATCGCTGCCGGCATTCCCTACCGGGTCTACGGCGGGCTGCGGTTCTTCGAGCGCGCCGAGATCAAGGACGCGCTCGCCTACCTGCGACTGACGGAGAATCGCCACGATGACGCCTCGTTCGAGCGGGTGGTCAACCTGCCCACCCGGGGCATCGGCAATCGCACCATGGAACAGGTCCGCCAGCTCGCGCGCGAGCGGGACCTGTCGCTTTGGCAGGCGGCGGCCGCGCTGGTCGACGAGGCCGCGCTGAGCTCCCGGGCCGGCAACGCACTGCAGGGGTTCCTGCGCCTGGTCGACCGGCTGGGGATCGAGATCGGCGGCCTGGAGCTGCACGAGAAGGTCGATGCCGTTCTCACGCGCAGCGGCCTGATCGAGCACTTCGAGAAGGAGAAGGGTGAGCGCGGCGAGGCCCGCATCGAGAACCTGCAGGAGCTGGTCAACGCGGCACGGGGCTTCTACGCGGAGGACATGGAGGACATCGGTCCGCTGGCTTCGTTCCTCTCGCACGCGGCGCTGGAGGCCGGCGAAGGCCAGGCGGACGAATGGGACGACTGCGTGCAGCTGATGACGCTGCACTCCGCCAAGGGGCTGGAGTTCCCGGTAGTGTTCATGTGCGGCATGGAGGATGGCCTGTTCCCGCACCAGCGTTCCCTGGAGGACGCGGAGGGACTGGAGGAGGAGCGGCGCCTGTGCTATGTGGGGATGACCCGCGCGATGGAGCAGCTCTATCTCACCTACGCGGAGAAGCGGCGGCTCTACGGCAGGGAGAGCTACACGGTCGCGTCCCGCTTCATCGGCGAGCTTCCGGCCGAATTGCTGGAGGACGTGCGCCCGCGCCTGCAGGTGACCCGCGCGGTGGGCGGCCACGCAGTGCTCCGGGCCGAGCCGGAGCTGCCCGACGGACTGGGGCTCGGCCAGCGCGTGCAGCATCCGAAGTTCGGCGAGGGGGTGATCCTGAGCTACGAGGGCCAGGGTCCGCAGGCCCGGGTGCAGGTGCAGTTCGAGGGCGCGGGCAGCAAGTGGCTTGTGCTGGCCTACGCTCGGCTGCAGGCGGTGTGAGGATCCGCCGGCGCCGCGTCAGCCGCCGTCCTGCAACCGGATCACCAGCGCCTGGATGCCGTGCTTGCGCAGTCGGGCACGGGTGGTGTTCAGGCGCGACAGGTCGGTGAACGGTCCGATACGCACGCGGTGCCAGGTGTCCTTGCCCTCTCCCTGGCTGTCGATGGTCACCTTCTGGATCGACGCCTCGATCCCGAGCAGCGCCAGCTTGGCCTTGAGCTGGTCGGCGTCCGAGTAGTGGCGGAACGCGCCGGCCTGCAGGTAGTAACGCCCCGGCTTGACCACCTTGCCGCCCTGCGACGGTTGCGGCTCCGCCTCGTGCTCCCGCCGGGGGATCACGATCTTGAAGTTGGGCAGCAGCTTGTAGAAGTTGAAGCGCGGCTTGGCGGCCTTCGTCTGTTTCCGGGGGGTGGTGTGCCCGGACGCCGCAGTCTTCCCGGTGGTGCCGGCGGAAGCGCGGGGGGACGGGTGCGACGCCGGTCGCGACGAGGCCGGATGGTGCGGAGCGGCGCCCGGGACCAGCAGGAAGGCGATCACGGCCAGCGCACCGCCCAGCGTCAGGCCCGCGAGCAGCCATGCCCACGGCGGAAATCCGGACCTGCGTTTCTTGCGGCGGGGCGGGCGGCGGGCGTTCTTGTAGTCGCGCGCCATCGGCCTACATGGTCTCCGGCGTGCCGATTCCCAGCAGGCCGCAGCCATTGCGCAGCACCTGGCGGGTCGCGAGAATCAGGCACAGGCGGGCGTCGCGCAGCTCGTCGTCGTCGACCAGGAAAGTGTGCGCGTTGTAGTAGGTATGCAGGGCGTTGGCCAGCTCGCGCAGGTAGTGGGCCAGCTGGTGCGGCGCATGTCCGGACGCGGCGGATTCCACCACCTCGGGATAGCGGGACACGGCCGTCATCAACGCCTGCTCGTGGTTCTCCCGCAGCAGCTCCAGCCGCCCGAGCCCGCGGGCCTGGTCGAAGCCGAGCCGCTTCTCCCGCAGCTGGCGCATCACGCTGCAGATGCGCGCGTGCGCGTACTGGACGTAGTAGACCGGGTTGTCGCTGGTCTGGGACCGCGCCAGGTCCATGTCGAAATCCAGGTGCTGCTCGTTGGAGCGCATGATGTAGAAGAAGCGGGCGGCATCGTTGCCCACCTCGCGGCGCAGATCCCGCAGGGTCTCGAATTCGCCGGAGCGCGTGGACATCGATACCTTGCGCCCGCCGCGGTAGAGCACCGCGAACTGCACCAGCAGCACGTCCAGCATGTCCGGGTCGCCGCCCAGGGCCTGGAAGCCCGCGCGCACGCGCGGCACGTAGCCGTGGTGGTCGGCGCCCCAGATGTCGATGATGTGCGCAAAGCCGCGCCGCCGCTTGTCCAGGTGATAGGCGAGATCGGAGGCGAAGTAGGTGGCGACGCCATTCTCCCGCACCACCACGCGGTCCTTCTCGTCCCCGAAATCGGTGGACCGGAACCAGGTCGCGCCGTTCCACCGGTACAGGTAGCCCGCCTCCTCCAGGCGTGTCAGGGCATCGTCGACCGCGCCCGAATCCACCAGGGAGCGCTCCGAGAACCATTCGTCGTAGACCACGCCGAACTCTTCCAGGTCCTCGCGGATGTCGGCCAGGATCGCGTCGATGCCGGCGTTGTGCACCACCGCATAGGCCTCGTCACCGAGCAGTTCGCCGGCCCGGCGGATCAGCGCATCGATCCGGGTGTCGGCGTCGCTGTTCTCCGGCAGGCCCCGGTACAGGTCCGTCCCGGCCCGACGCAGGGTCTCGCCGTGGCCGCGGTACAGCTCCTCGGCGATGTCCCGTACGTAGTGACCCTGGTAGGCCCCCTCCGGGAAGTCGACGCGCACGCCGCAGCGCTCGAGGTAGCGCAACCACACGCTCAGCGCGAGGATGTCCATCTGGCGGCCGGCATCGTTGACGTAGTACTCGCGGTGCACGTCGTAGCCGACAGCGGCGAGCAGACTGGCCACGCTCGCGCCATAGGCCGCTCCCCGTCCGTGGCCGACGTGCAGCGGACCGGTCGGATTCGCCGAAACGAACTCGACCTGCACCCGCCGGCCGCCGCCCAGGTCCTGTCGGCCGTAGCGATCGCCCTGCTTGAACACGCGTCGCAGCTCCGCGTGGTAGGCGGCCGGCGTCAGGAAGAAATTGATGAAGCCGGGGCCGGCGATCTCCACCCGGTCCACCTCGGGCGAGGCGGGCACCGCCTCGACGATGAGGCCGGCAAGCTCGCGCGGGTTGCGGCGCGCGGCGCGCGCGAGGGTCATTGCCACGTTGGTGGCGAAGTCGCCGTGGCGGCTGTCCCGGGCACGCTCGATCGCCACCCGCGCGGGTACCTGCCCGGTGGACAGGACGTCCTCACCGAGCCGCGACAACGCCTCGCGGACGAGTTGCTCCAGTGCTGCCTTCAAGGCGGGCCCCCAAATGCGTCCGGGCGGGAGGGAAAGAGCGGCATTCTACCTGTTCCCGCCCGTCCCTGGAACGGCTCAGCCGTCCCGCCCGGAGTCCAGGTCGAGCGCCGCGGAGTTGATGCAGTAGCGCAGGCCGGTGGGCTCGGGACCGTCCGGGAACACGTGACCCAGATGGGCGTCGCAGCGTGGACACAGGACCTCGGTGCGGTGCATGCCCAGGCTCTGGTCGTCCCGGGTCGCCACGGCGGCGCGCTCCACCGGCCGGTAGAAGCTGGGCCAGCCGCTGCCGGAGTCGAACTTGTGCTCCGATCGAAACAGCGGCTGGCCGCAGCACACGCAGCGGTAGGTGCCGTCCTCCCTGCAATCGTTGTACTTTCCCGTGAACGGCCGCTCGGTTGCACCCTGGCGCGTCACCCGGTACTGCTCGGGCGTGAGCCGTCCACGCCAGTCGTTATCGTCACGCACGATCTTGTCATCAGGCATTGGTGCCTCCCCGGGTCTGTTGGCGGAAAGTGTCAAGTTTTAAGTGTTAAGTCTTAAGTCAAGAGCGCGACCGCTCCTCCTGCCATGAATCCGCCGTCCGGGTTGCGTCCAGCCCTGAAAGCCCGCCTGCGCCTGCCAAACGCAGAAGATTCAGAAGAAGCAGCCCAGCGCTCTTAAAGCTTAAAACTTAACACTTAAAACTCCGGGCCGCCGATAGCGGCGGCCCGGCTAGTACATCTCCGCCGGATCCACGTCGATCGACCAGCGCACCCGCCGGGCGAGGGGGTGCTCGGCCAGCTTCGGCACCCAGGGCCTCAGCAGCCCCTGCATCCGCTGGTGGTCGGGGGCCTGCACCAGCAGCTGGTAGCGATAGCGTCCCGCGCGCCGTTCCATCGGAGCCGGTACCGGTCCCAGCAGGAAGACGTCGTCTGCCGCGTGCTGCCGCGCCAGCTCCAGTGCCGCCTCGAGAAAGCGTGGCGGCGGCTCCCGGCGCGGTGCCTCGGCGCGCAGCAACGCCAGCCGGCTGTACGGGGGCAGCGTCGCCGCGCGCCGCTCTTCCAGCGCCATGCGCGCGAATGCGCCGTAGCCTTCACGCAGCAGCGTGCGCAACAGGGGGTGCTCCGGGTGGTGCGTCTGGATCAGCACCTCGCCGGGCCGGCCGGCGCGCCCGGCACGCCCCGCGACCTGGGTGATCAGCTGTGCCATGCGCTCGGGCGCACGGAAATCGGCGCCGAACAGGCCCTGGTCGGCGTCGACGATCGCTGCCAGGGTGACTTCCGGAAAGTGGTGGCCCTTGGCCAGCATCTGCGTGCCCAGGAGGATCCGGCTGCGGCCGGTGTGCGCCTCCTCCAGCAGCTCCTGCATGGAGCCTCGCCGCTGCGTGCTGTCGCGATCGATGCGCAGCACCCCGGCGCCCGGGAAGCGCTCCTCCAGGGCGGAGGCGACGCGCTCGGTGCCCTGGCCCAGCGCGACCAGCTCGCCGCCGCACTCGGGACAGGCGTGCAGTGCGGGGCGGGTGGCACCGCAGTGATGACAGAGCAGGCGCGAGCCGCCCGTGCGACGGTGGAGAGTCAGCCGCGCGTCGCAGCGTTCGCAGCGCGACACCCAGCCGCAGGCGTGGCACAGCAGCGTCGGCGCGAAGCCGCGGCGGTTGAGGAAGACCAGCACCTGCGTGCCCTGATCGAGGTGCCGCTGCACCGCCTGCAGCAGGCGTGGGGACAGGCCCTCCTCCAGTGGCACCGCGCGCACGTCCAGGAGGCGCAGCTCCGGCTCCGCGGCGCGCCCGGCCCGGTGCGGCAGGCTCAGGCGACGGTAGCGGCCGGTCCGGGCATTGGCGAGGCTCTCCAGTGACGGTGTGGCCGACCCCAGCACGGCGGGGATGCCGCAGTGCCGGGCACGCCACACCGCGAGGTCGCGGGCGGAGTAGCGAAAGCCCTCCTGCTGCTTGAACGACAGGTCGTGCTCCTCGTCCACCACGATCAGCCCGGGTCGCGCCAGCGGCACGAACACCGCCGAACGGGTCCCGATCACGATCCCGGCCCGCCCCTCGCGGGCACGCAGCCAGGCATCGAGGCGCTCGCGGTCGGTCAGCCCCGAGTGCAGCACCGACATCGGCACGCCGAAGCGGCGCCGGAAACGGTCGATCAGCTGTGGCGTCAGGCCGATCTCCGGGACCAGGATCAGTGCCTGCCCGCCGCGCTCCAGGACGCGCTCCACGCAGCGCAGGTATACCTCGGTCTTGCCGCTGCCGGTAACACCTTCCAGGAGGAAACAGGCGAACTGGCCCAGGGCCTCGCGGATCGCGTCGATCGCGGCGTGCTGGCCCGGGCCCGGCGCCGGCGGCGCCTCCGGGTTCCCGCACCCGGTGCCCGGCTCGTGCCGGGGCCCCGGGACCGACGCCACCAGCCCCTTCCGGCGCAGTGCGTGCAGCGCGTGGCGCCAGTTTCCGGGTTCCTCGTGGATGGCGGTTGCCGAGAGTCCCCCGGGCGCTTCCCGCAGGCGTTGCACGAGGCGCGCCTGGCGTGGCGCGCGGACCGGCTCTCCGGGCCCGAGCGCGCGGCCAGCGGCCGTCAGGGCCCAGTGCACCGGGAGCCGCATCCGGGCCGGCTCACCGCGGCGCAGGGCCACCGGCAGGGCCGCCGCGAGCACCTCGCCGGGAGGGTGACGATAGTATTCGGCGGCCCAGCGCGCCATTGCGAGCACGTCCGCGTCCAGCACCGGGCGTTCGTCGAGGACCGCCAGGGCCCGTTTGAGACTTTCGACCGGGACCCGGCTTCGGTGCGCGACCTCTACCAGGACGCCGACCGCCCGGCTGCGGCCGAAGGGCACGCGCACGCGCGTTCCCGGCTCCGGCACCGACCCGTCCGCGCGCGCGGGCGGCAGATAGTCGAAGCAGCGGTACAGGGGCGCGGCGAGAGCGACGCGCAGTATGGGCTCCCGGGATGGCATCCGGATACTGTACTCACCCGTCCGGCGCCAGGCGAGCCGCCCGGAGGCGCGCTCACGTGCCGCTCGCCCGGCGCCGGCAGGGCAACGGGTCGCGTGGGGACGGTCAAAATCGGATTATCCACAGTATCTGTGGATAACTTTGTGGACGAACCGGTGGAAATCGCCCCAAGTGCCCGTCAGGTCAGGGCTTGTGACAAAGTGGTTACAAATTGGCCGAAACAAAAAACCTCTTCTTGATCAACTCGTTATGACGTTATTCGAGAACCGGCGGGAGGTATGCGGCGTATATGGCGATACGCTTTGCCGGGACTTGTACAGCATGTGCATAACTGCGCCGGACAGAACCGGGAGAACGGTCTTGTCAAGCCCCCAAAGGCGTCGCTGGCCGGTAACGGGCGGCCGGGCGCAGGCCCGGCCGCCCCGGCGCAGGCTCAGTATTCCTTGACAGCCGCGACCAGGTCGCTGGCGACCTTCTGGCCGTCGCCGTAGAGCATGCGGGTATTGTCCAGCGTGAACAGGGCGTTCTCGATGCCGGAGAAGCCCGTGCCCTGGCCGCGCTTGACCACGATCACGTTCTTGGCCTGGTCCACGTTGAGGATCGGCATGCCGTAGATCGGGCTGTTGGGGTCCGTCTTGGCGACCGGGTTGACCACGTCGTTGGCCCCGATGACCAGCGCCACGTCCGCCGTGGCGAACTCGGCGTTGATGTCCTCGAGGTCGTAGATCAGGTCGTAGGGCACTCCCGCCTCGGCCAGCAGCACGTTCATGTGCCCCGGCATGCGCCCGGCGACCGGGTGGATCGCGAACTTCACCGTGACGTCGCGGTCCATCAGCATCTGCACCAGCTCCCAGACCTTGTGCTGCG
This sequence comes from Gammaproteobacteria bacterium, assembly GCA_035638775.1. Lineage (GTDB taxonomy): Bacteria > Pseudomonadota > Gammaproteobacteria > UBA5335 > SLRW01 > DASQZJ01. Next base: position 68,188 of record DASQZJ010000020.1, on the reverse strand, counting down.
CCTGAGCCACGGCCATGCCGTAACCGGGCACGATGATCACCTTGTTGGCGAAGGCCATCATCACCGCGGCATCGGTGACGTCGATGGGTTTGAGCGCGCCGCCCTCGCCGCCGACCGCCTGGGCGCCCTCGTCGGCGCCGAATCCGGCGAACAGCACGTTGGTCAGGGGCCGGTTCATGGACTTGGCCATCAGCTGGGTGAGCATGCCGCCGGCGGCGCCGACCACGGTGCCGGCGATGATCATCGCGGCGTTCTGCAGCACGAAGCCCTCGAACGCGACCGCCAGCCCCGTCAGGGCGTTGTACAGGGAGATCACCACGGGCATGTCGGCGCCGCCGATGGGCAGCGTGGTAAGGATGCCGACCACCAGCGCGGCCAGGAAGAATGCCGTCAGCAGCGGCATGTTGTCGCTGTTGCCGGCGACCACCACGCTGATCGCCATCGCCACCACGGCGATGAAGATCAGCAGGTTGACGATCTGCAGCACCTTCGAGCGCAGCGACTTGCGGATCAGTCCCTGCAGCTTGCCGAAGGCGATCAGGCTGCCGCTGAAGGAGACCGCGCCGATGATCGCGCCCAGCACGGCGAGCGCCAGCACGCTCCGCTGGTGATGCTCCGCCCCGAACAGCTCGACCGCCGCGATACACGCGGCCGCGCCGCCGCCCATGCCGTTGTAGAGGGCGATCATCTGCGGCATCGAGGTCATGGCGACGCGTCGGCCGCTGTACCAGGCGAGGCCGCCGCCGACCGCCATGGCGATGATCATCAGAACATAGTTCACCGCCGGGACGTGCTGTCCCATGGCCGGGTTGACGAAGCTGAACAGCGTCGCCACGAGCATGCCGGCGCCGGCCCAGAGGATGCCGCCGCGCGCCGTCTTGGGGGAGCTCATGCGCTTGAGCCCCATGATGAACAGGTACGCGGTGACGAAATACGAGGCGTTGATCACCGTGCCCAGGTAGGGCCATGCAAGGATGTTTCCCATTGTTGTCAGTCCTCCTTGCTGCTCTTGAACATCTCGAGCATGCGCTCGGTGACCACGTAGCCGCCGGCGGCGTTACCCGCGGCCAGCAGCACCCCGATGAAGCCGACCGCGAGACCGAACGGCGAGTGGGCCTGGCCCAGGGCCACCATGGCGCCGACCAGCACGATGCCGTGGATGAAGTTCGAGCCTGACATCAGCGGCGTATGGAGGATCGACGGCACGCGGGCGATGATCTCGTAGCCGGTGAAGGCCGCGAGCATGAAGATGTACAGGGCGGTGAAACCTTCGATCATTTCTTGTCTCCTTCGGCCAGCTCCCGGGTGGGCTCGTGGCGGATCTCGCCGTCATGGGTCACCACGCTCTTGGCGAGGATTTCGTCCTCCCAGTCCAGCTCCAGCTTCTCTTCCTTGATCAGCAGCCCCAGGAAGTTCTGCAGGTTCTTGGAATACATCTCGCTGGCGTGCTCGGCCATCATGCTGGGCACGTTGACCGGGCCGTGCACCACCGCGTTGCCGTGCTCGACGGTCTTGCCCGCCTCGGTCACCTCGCAGTTGCCACCGGTCTCGGCGGCCAGGTCGATGACCACCGCGCCCGGCTTCATCCCCTCGACCATCGCCTTGCTGATGATCTGCGGCGCCCGCCGGCCGGGCACTGCCGCGGTGGTGATGACGGCGTCCGCCCTGGCGACGTGATCGGCCAGCATCTGCTGCTGCTGCGCCCGCTCCTCCTCGGTGAGCTCGCGCGCGTAGCCGCCCTCGGCCTCGGCCTGCACGTCCAGCTCCAGGAACTTGGCGCCCAGCGACTGCACCTGCTCCTTGGCCGCGGGGCGCACGTCGTAGGCCTCCACCTGGGCACCGAGACGGCGCGCCGTGGCGATTGCCTGCAGCCCGGCGACGCCGGCGCCCACGACCAGCACCTTGGCGGGCCGGATGGTCCCGGCGGCGGTGGTCAGCATGGGGAAGAAGCGGTCCAGCATGGTGGCCGCCATCAGGGCGCACTTGTAGCCCGAGCAGGAGGCCTGTGAGGACAGCGCGTCCATGGCCTGCGCGCGGGTGATGCGGGGGATCAGCTCCACCGAGAACGCGGTAATGCGCCGGTCCCGCATGTGCCGGACCTCGTCCAGGCGGTTGTGGGCCGCCATGAAGCCGATGACGACGGCGCCTTCGCGCATCCGGTCGATCTCGTCCACGGTCGGCGGCTGAACTTTCAGCACGACGTCCGCCTGGCCGTAGAGGCTCGCGGCGTCGTCGACGAACGTGACGTTCTCGTAGGACTCGTCCGGAATGTGCATCGCTTTCCCCGCGCCGCGCTGGACGAGGATCTCGGTCCCCAGCGCCACCACCTTGGCGGTGACGTCAGGGACCATCGCCACGCGGCGCTCCCCTTCCGTGATCTCCGTCGGTACGGCAATTTTTATGGGCATGGTTTTCTCCCAGCCTGCTTGCAGTTGTTCGCGGAGAGGCCCCGGTGCGGGCCCTCCCGGCATATCGGTCGCTCAAGGATTCGGCCGAAAGGCAGCGCCGGCGGGCGCAATCCGACCCCGAGATTGTGTGTTGTATGGCGGGCTTGCAAGACCGGAGAGGTCGGCCCGCAAGTCGAATCAAATGCGTAAGTTTAACCTCTCGATTTGGCGAAGGCCATACGCCGCGCCGGCCGCAGGCGTCGCGGGCCACGGGTTTGCATTATCCCGGGGTTTCTGAGATATAAGGGTTGGCCGGGTGGCGCGGCCCGGCGCGAAACGTTGAGCTCGCGAGGTGTCGCGGTGTACGACTTCAGACAGCAGGTTCTGCGCACGGATGCGAGTGGCATGCCGCTGGAGTGGGTCGACTACCAGCAGGCCGTCAGGCTCTACCACCTCGAGCAGGTCGCGTACACCTGCGGTTCCCTGCTCTACCAGGTCCACGGCGGCATCAACGCCCGCACCGGCCGGCGCAGCATCATCGACGTCAACTCGATCATCGCGACCTACGGGAGCAACCAGCTCCTCAACCTCAACCGCGAGGACTACACCCCGCCGCTGACCAACCGCACGCTGTTCAAGCGTGACGCCAATCTGTGCCTGTATTGTGGCCACCGGCATCCCGACGCCGAGCTCTCGCGGGATCACGTCACCCCGCTGAGCCAGGGCGGGCGGGACATCTGGTCCAACGTGGTGACCGCCTGCAAGCGCTGCAACAACCACAAGGCGGGTCGTACGCCCGAGGAGGCGGGGATGCAGCTGCTCGCCATCCCCTTCGTGCCGACCCACGCGGAGTACGTGTACCTGCAGGGCCGGCGGGTGCTGGCCGACCAGATGGCTTTCCTGCGCGCGCACTTTCCCCGTACCAGCCCGCTGCACCAGCGCCTGCGCGCGGCCTGAACACCTACTGCTCCATCAGCGAGCGTTCTGTGTAGCCACCGGGTATCCGGAACATGCCGGGATCCAGCCCGCCGTGCTCGACGGTTTGAAGCCGTGAGGTACCGGTGGCCGCGCTGCCTGCGGGACGCTCCAGCACCGGGAATCCCGGCATTTGCGCCGGGTCGAACGTGAGATCCTTGCTGGTCTCCCCTCCCAGGCGGCGGGCGATCTCCTGTCCCTCGCTCGCCATCGAGCGGATCGCGTGCAGGTCGTCCCGGCTGATGCCCAGCGCGGCGCGGCCGGCCATGCAGATCTCCCGGGGAGATCCGCCGTGCGGCTCGACGCGGTAGAGGCGACAACGAACACCGCTCACCGTGTCGTTGCGCCCGGTATCCGACACCTTCGGCGGGACGGCCGCCGTGGCAGCGGTTGTGCGCTGCTTTTCCAGCATCTTCCGGACCATGTCCCGCTGCCCCGGCGGTACGTTCGCCAGCTGCGCCTGCATCTGCTGCTGCATCTGCGCGCGCGCCCGGTTCGCCGATTCACGTGTGAGCCGGATGTACTGGTGCCGCTGCGGCATCACCATCGTCAGGGTGCCCGTGCGGGAATCGTAGAGCGTGTATCCGCTCCTGTCGTCGGACTGGTCGATGCGTACCTGCCCGGCGTGGACGTACATGTCCACCGTGGTGGGCGGGGAATCGCGATGCGTGTCGCGGAGCCGGATGTGGACATCCGCGTGCGCCGCGCCCGCGGCGAGCAGCGTCGCTGCCGCCACTGCCAAAGCCTTCCCTGTCACTGTTCTCTCCCGCCGGAGCGCACCGGCCCGTCGCTCGGTGCCCGCGAAGCCAGTTTAGACCCTCGCGACGGTGGTTGCCCGGGCAATGCGGTGTGCCGGGCGGGGACGGACGGGGTCTCAGTGCGGCGGGAACTCCTTCAGGATGGCGTCCACCACCCGCGTGACCGTTTTCGTATCCATGTGGTCCTCGTCGATGATGCCGGAGGACCAGCCGCGCCAGATCAGCTGGCCGGTACGGGCGTCGATGACGTCGAGGATCAGGGTGTTCTCCTGGTAGGACTGGAACGCGACGCTCTGATCGAGGAACCAGGGCCCGGTCCAGTAGCCGAAGCCGACCGACGAGCCGCGCATGCGCTCACGCTGCGCGGTACTGTAGGTCACGATGAAGTCCGCCCGGGGGGGGTGCACGGACTTGTAGCCCTGCGACGTCAGGTCGGCGCGCACGGCCCGCGCGACGCGCTGGCCGAAGATCTCGTTGTCCCAGACCGGGGTGGATTTCCCCGTCCGGCTCGCCGGGGCACGCCAGGTGAAGGTGTGCAGCCGGGCGAATGGCGCACCGTGCTCGAAGTCCGTGTTGACCGGTACGCCAGCGCAGCCGGTCAGGGCGATCGCGGCCAGCAGGCTGATATAGGGGCTCAGGCGGCTCTTGGCCAGGTTGTTCATCGGCAGGGAATCCCGTGGCTTGGAAAGTTCGCTCCATTCATAGACGGCTCCGGTATCCTCCGGGTTCCGGATCAGAAGGCGACCCCCGCCTGGAGCCCGGCGCCGAGTTCGTTGCCATTGCCGATGACCGAGGCATCCACGTGCGCGTCCAGGATCCGCAGTCCGATCCCCGCGCTCGCCACCGTGGCGCGCGTGCCCGCGGGGGCGGCCCGGTTGTCGCGTACCCCCAGCCGGAGCTTGAGGGTATCGTCCAGATCCAGCTCGGCGCCCACGCTGAGAAACCGCGTGCGGGCGCCGAGACCGCCGACCGGATTGCCGGTGTTGAGATCGTAGTCCGCGGCCAGCGTGAACCAGCTCCCGTTGCGCGCAATCCCCAGCCGGTAGCTGGGCCGGATTCGGACGGTGTGGCCCGCCACGGTGGGGTAGTCCTGCGCCACCAGGTCCCGGCCGACGAGGCCCACTCGCCACGTGTCGTCGATCCGGGCAGCGATTCCGGCATCGACGTTGAGGTTATGGCTGCTCGCCGTGCCCTTGCGATAGTCGATGCTGGCCTGATCCACGCGCTGAGTATAGTCGATGGTTTCCACCCGCTGGACCTTGGGCGCGATTCCCGCCGCGAGGATCCTCCCGAAGCGGTGCGCCAGCGCGATGCCGGCCTCGCTGATCAGTGCACCGCGGAACCGGCCGCTGGAGGATAGCGTCATGGACGGATCGAGATTCGCCGAGCCGCTGTTCCTGATGCTGCCGATGGCGCTCTCGAGATGGCTCCGGTCGCGACTGGAGTAGTCGGCCCGGCCGCCGCCGGCCAGTCGGCTGTCGGCGAACAGGGCGCCGCCGAAGCCGTTGCCGGGCAGCCCGATGGTCACGGCGCCGGTCGCGTCGCCGGTGACCCGGTCGCCGTTGATCTGCACCAGGCTCTGCTGGAGTCGCTGCAGCGCGGCCACGGCCGCCTGGCGCGCGCCGCCGTTGCAGCGGTAGGGAGCGACACAGGCGGCGACGACTCTCCGGGCCCGGGCATAGTCGCTCTGGACCCGGTCGAGGTCGTGCAGGAAGTGCCGACGGCCCGATACACGCGCCGTGATCATCGGCCCGCCGAAGGAGAAATGCCCGTCGGGCCGGCGGGTGGCGAGCAGTGCAGGGTTGGCGAATGCCCCGTCGTCCGGGGCGGCGGAGGCGACCGCCGCCCCGCCCATGGCCTGGGCGCGGGGCGTGAAGGTGCCGAAGGGCACGGCACCGGCCGGAGACGCGACGAACAGCAACAGGGTGGTGGAGAACGCGATGGCGGCTCGCGCCCTTGAGGGGCTGGTGAAGAGACGAGTCATGACTTCCCCCGCAAGCGGATTTGTAAACTATTCGTATACGCAGGGGATGCTAGTCATGCGCGGGCGCAGATGTTCCGCCATTCCGGCATGTATCGTCGAAACGTGCAATATTCCCGACGAGCGGTGCGAAGGGTCAGGAATCCGCGCCCATATCGCGGGCGCGGCGAAGCCGGGCTGCGCGATCCGTGGCACTGCCGGAGTCGCCGGCTCCGTCCCAGCCGAGCATCTGCCGGACGGCAATCTGGCGCAGCGCATCGAGATGATCGTGGCGATCATTCAGGCATTCGATGTAACATAGCTCACTGCCACCGGCTTCGCGGAAGAATTCGGCGTTCTGCAGGCGGATCTCTTCCAGGGTCTCGAGGCAGTCGGCCGCGAAGCCGGGGCAGACAACGTCGAGGCGGTTGATGCCCTCGCGGCCGAGCCGGCGAACGGTTTCATCGGTATAGGGCTGCAGCCACTGGGCCGGACCGAAACGGGACTGGAAACCGACCAGCCAGTGGTCGTCGTCGAGCCCGAGGCGCGCCGCCACGAGGCGCGCGGTGCTCTGGCACTGGCAGTGGTAGGGGTCGCCCTGGACCAGGTACTGGCGGGGCAGCCCGTGGAACGAGAACAGCAGCCGGTCGCCCCGTCCGTGGGCGTCCCAGTAGTCGCGGACGCTCGCGGCAAGGGCCTCGATGTAGGCCGGGTGATCGTGGTAATGGGTTATCATGCGCAGTTCGGGGACCCACCGCCACGTGCGCAGCTCGGCGGTCACCGCGTCGAACGTGGAACCGACCGTGGACGCCGAATACTGGGGATAGAGGGGGAACACGAGCAGCCGTCTGACGCCGCCCTCGCGCAACCGCCGCAACGCGTCGGCGATCGCGGGACGACCGTAGCGCATGCCCAGCTCGACCAGCGGCGCGGCCGGGCTGTCGCCGCCCAGGCGTTCCGCCAGCCCGGCGCGCTGGCGGCGCGAGATGCTCAGCAGGGGCGAGCCGTCGTCGTCCCAGATGCGTCGGTAGGCGCGCGCGGAGCGCGTGGGCCGGGTACGCAGGATGATGCCGTGGAGGATCGGCAGCCAGATCCAGCGCGGCATCTCGACCACGCGCGGGTCGGCGAGAAACTCGCCCAGGTAGCGCCGCAGGGCCGGCGGCGTGGGTGCGTCGGGCGTGCCGAGGTTGGTGAGCAGCACGCCGGTACGGGGCGGTTCGTCGTGCGTGAAGGTGGACTTGGCTGTGTATCGGGTCATAGGCGGCTGGCCGAATCGAGAGGGGAAATTGTCCGGAGCCGCATGCTGCGGCACAGCGGATTCTCGCCTTTTGCGGGGCTGCTGGCCAGCCCGGTCCCGTCCGCGGACCGGCACCGCAAGGGGATGCGGGACGGGCGCCCGGGCCGGGGACGGCGCGACATGTCAATGGAGGAAGCCATGAGCGATGGCACGCAAACGGCACTGTTCGACCTGACGCTGACCGATGAGCAGCAACTCACGCGTGAGACCATGCAGCGTTTCGCGGCGAGCGAGATCGCGCCGCTCGCGCGCAGGGTCGACGAATCCGGCGCTGTTCCGGATGCATTCCTGGACGGCAGCGCCGGGCTCGGCGTCGCCAGCGTGGTCTTGCCCGAGGAGTACGGTGGTGCCGGCCTGGAGCGGTCACCGGTATCCAATGTCCTGATCGCCGAGGATCTCGCCCGCGGCGACATGGGATTGGCGCTGGCGGCGCTGGCTCCGCTGGGCGTGGCGAACCTGCTGCTGGACCAGGGGTCGGCCTCGCAGAAGGACGACTGGCTGCCGCGGTTCGCGGAGGAGAGCTTCCATGCGGCCACCGTCGCGCTGGCCGAGCCGCGGCCCGGCTTCGACGCCGGTTCCCTGGCCACCCGGGCGCGGCGGGACGGCGCGGGATTCGTGCTCGAGGGCACCAAGTCCCTGGTCCCCCTGGCACGGCGCGCGGAGCTGACCGTCGTGATCGCGGATCTCGAAGGCGAGGGGCCCCGCGGGTTCCTGGTGCCGGCGGGTAGCGAGGGCGTCAGCGTGGAGGCGGAACGCTACATGGGCCTGCGCGGACTGGAGCCGGGGCGCGTGGTGCTCGACGGCTGCCGGCTCCCGGCGTCCGCGCTGCTGGGCGAGGGCGAGCCCTTCGATTACGCGCGGCTGCTGGATCTCTGCCGCCTGGGTCTCTCCGCCGCCGCGGTCGGGACCTGCCAGGCGGTGCTGGAGTACACCCGCGATTACGCCAACGAACGCAAGGCCTTCGGCGAGCCGATCAGCCACAAGCAGGCGGTGGCGTTCATGATCGCCGACATCGCCATCGAGCTGGACGGCATGCGGCTGCTCACCTGGCGTGCGGCGAGCCGCGCGGAGCAGGGGCTGGACTTCCATCGCGAGGCCTTTCTTGCCTGGGTGCAGTGCACCCGAAAAGCCATGGAGATCGGCACCAACGGGGTGCAGCTGCTCGGTGGCCACGGCTTTACCCAGGAGCATCCGGTGGAACTCTGGTACCGCAACCTGCGCGGCGCAGCGATGCTGGAAGGCTGCTTCTGCGTCTGACCCGCCGAACGAGAGGTTTCCCGTCATGATCAACCTGGACCTACCCGAGAAGCTGCAGAACGTTCAGAGCACCATGCGCCAGGTGTCGGAGGCGCTGTTCCGGCCCATCTCGCGCAAGTACGATCGGGCCGAGCACGAATATCCCAAGGAACTGGACATGATGCGCGACGCCGCGGGCGACTCCGGCGTCATGGGCGGCGGCTCGAGCAACCCGTCGGAAGGCGTGCGCAACGGCAGCAACATGTCCTCCGTGGTTGCCATGACCGAGCTTTGCTGGGGCGACACCGGCCTGACCCTCACGATCCCGGGGCGCGGCCTGGGCAACGCCGCCATCGCCGCGGTCGCCACGCCCGAGCAGAAGCAGCGCTTCGGCGACAAGTGGGCCGCGATGGCGATCACGGAGCCAGGCGCGGGATCCGACTCGGCCGCGATCCAGACGACCGCGAAGCTCGATGGCGACGAGTGGGTGCTCAACGGCGAGAAGATCTTCGTCACGGCGGGAGACCGCTGCGAGGCCGTCGTCGTCTGGGCGACCGTCGACCGCTCCGCCGGCAAGGCCGGGATCAAGTCCTTCGTGGTCGAGAAGGGGACCCCGGGCATGGAGATGGTGCGCCTGGAGAAGAAGCTCGGCATCCGGGCTTCCGACACCGCCGCGATCAGCTTCACCGACTGCCGTATCCCGAAGGACAACATCCTTGGCAGCTCCGAGGTCAGCAAGAGCGGTTTCGGCGGCGTGATGCAGACCTTCGACAACACCCGGCCGGTGGTCGCGGCGATGGCGGTCGGGGTGGCGCGCGCGGCGCTGGAACGCACCCGCGAGCTGCTTCGGGACGAGGGCGTCAGCGCCGACTACAGCCGTGCACCGAACGCGTCCTCGGCCCTGGAGGCCGAGCTGTACCGCATGGAGGCGGACTGGGAGGCGGCGCGACTCCTGACCCTGCAGGCGGCCTGGATGGCGGACAACGGCAAGGCCAACTCGCTCCAGGCTTCCATCTCCAAGGCCAAGGCCGGGCGCATGGGCAACGCCATCGCGCTGCGCTGTGTCGAGCTGTGCGCCGGCGTGGGCTACGGCGAGCAGGAGCTGCTGGAGAAGTGGGCGCGGGATTCCAAGATCCTGGACATCTTCGAAGGCACGCAGCAGATCCAGCAGCTCATCGTCGCCCGCCAGGTGCTCGGCAAGAGCTCGCGCGAGCTGCGCTGAACCAGGTCCCCGCGCGGGGAAGCGGTGACCGGTGCCGACCGTGCCCGCCGGCGACGGCAGGGTCGTCGATGCGCACCTACCGTTCGTCGGTTTGCCAGCCGGCGCCCGTTCCGTCCGTCGCAAAATGAACCCGCACAGCCAGGGAAGCAGAACGGACAAGAACGAGAACCGACTCCGTCGATGGAATCCGGGCCCCCGGGCGGCGGCGGGAAATTGGCTGATGGCACATACCGAGTCAGGCGAAAATTCGATCGGGCGCAAGCGCCGTCTGGCGATCCGCACCGCGCTCACCGGCAGCGTGTTCTGGCTGGTGCTGGCCCTGCTGGTCGAGGTGACGCACCGGCTGGGCCTGTCCCGCACGACCCCGGCCGACCTCCGCTGGATGTTCGTCCTGGCCGCGGGCGTGATCGCGGTCAACTACCTGTATTTCCGCACGCCCCTGTACCGCCGCACCGGCTGGTCATTCCGGGCCGTGGGCCTGTTCTTCGCCGGTCTGCACGCGATGCTGCCACTGATGCTGTACTACCTCGACGGCTTCACGCTGCTGACCGTGTTCGTCATCACCATCGGGGCGCCGGCGGTAATCAGCTTCATGGGCCTGCAGCAGGCGGGCATGCGACCGCCCCTGGTGATGGGCGCGGCGATGACGGTGTTCATCGACGTGCTCTACGCGTTCGCACCGCAAAATCCGCACACGCTCACGCCGCCGGAGCTGGCGATGTTCCAGGTATGCTGGGGCGCGCTCATCGTGATCATGGCGCTGCTGAACGAAATCAACGTGCGCCAGAGGAAGGCGATCGTCCGGCTCTACCGCCAGCAGCAGTCGCAGAACGAGCTGATCCAGCAGCAGAATGAAGAGCTCGCCCGCAAGAGCCGGGCGCTGGACCGCGCGAACCGTTCGCTGCAGCAGCTCTCGCTGCTGGACGCCCTCACGGGCGTCGCCAATCGCCGCCACTTCGACGAGGCGCTGGAACGGGAGTGGCAGGCCGCGCGGGAGCGCCGGGCCATGCCGGGCGGCAGCTCGCCGGCGCCCGATGAAGGGCTCGCCCTGCTGATGGTCGACATCGACCACTTCAAGGCCTACAACGACTGCTACGGGCACGTGGCCGGCGATGAGTGTCTGCGCCGGGTGGCGTGGGCGATCCAGTCGGCGACCCGGCGCACCAGCGACCTGGCGGCCCGCTACGGCGGGGAGGAGTTCGCGGTGCTGCTGCCGGAAGCCGGTCGCCGGGGCGCCCTCGAGGTGGCCCGCCGGATCCTGCAGAACGTCCGTGCGCTGGAGCTGCCGCACGCGGATTCACCGGTCGCCGGCGAGGTCACCGTGAGCGTCGGCATGGCCTGCCTGGAAGGTGATGACGCCGTCGATCCGCTGGAGCTGGTGGTGCGCACCGATCAGGCGCTGTACCGTGCCAAGCACGGGGGCCGCCGGCGCATCGAGGAGTACGCCGCCTGACGGGCGGGGACGCCCCGTGACACGGGCTACAGCCCCTTCTCGACCAGCAGGCTCTCCAGCTTGATCGCGTCCGCGGCGAAGCGCCGGATTCCTTCGGCCAGCTTCTCCGTGGCCATCGGGTCCTCGTTGAGCTGCCAGCGGAACGCGGGCTCGTCCAGGCGCATGGGCTCGATATCGCTGTTCACCGCCGCCTCGGGGGTGAGCTTGCGGGTCACGTCGCCACTGCTGCCGCTCAGCTCTTCCAGCAGCTCCGGCGAGATCGTCAGCAGGTCGCAGCCGGCCAGCTCGAGGACCTGGTCGACGTTGCGGAAGCTGGCCCCCATGACCTGGGTGTCGTAGCCGAACTTCTTGCAATAGCCGTAGATCTGCTGAACCGAGCGTACGCCGGGATCCTCGGCGGCCGGGAAGTGCTCGACGCCGCGCGCCTTCTTGTGCCAGTCGGTGATGCGCCCGACGAACGGCGAGATCAGCGTCGCGCCCGCCTCGGCACTGGCGGCCGCCTGGCACAGGGTGAACATCAGGGTCATGTTGCAGTGGATTCCGTCGCGCTCCAGATCTCGCGCGGCCCGGATGCCCTCCCACGTCGAGGCGAGCTTGATCAGCACGCGCTCGCGGCTGATGCCTTCGGCCTCGTACAGCGCGATGAGCGCGCGCGCCTTGTCCACGCTGGCGCGGGCATCGAAGGAAAGCCGGGCATCGACCTCCGTGGATACGCGTCCCGGAATCAGCTCCAGGATCTCGCAGCCGAAGTTCACCGACAGCCGGGTCAGAGCGGCGTCGCGTCGCTCCGCGTCGGAGCTGCCGCGCGTGCGGCCCCATTCGATCGCGTCCGCGAGCAGGCGCTCGGTGCGCGTGTCGCCGGAAGCCTTGAGAATGAGCGAGGGATTGGTGGTCGCGTCGGTCGGTCGGTAGCCGCGGATCGACTCGATATCGCCCGTATCGGCGACGACCGTGGTGACCTCTCGCAGTTGCTGCAGCCTGTCGGTGGTCGCGGTCGCGTCCGGCATGGATGCTCTCTCCTCGACGGTTTCTACGAACCCGGGCAGTTGGCGCTGATCTCCTTGCGCAGCCGCTTGATGCGCGCCTGGCGCTGTTCCTCGGTCAGGCGCCGTGTGTTCCCGTTCTTCTCGTGCAGCAGGATCCGCGGATGGTTCTCCAGGGCGGTCAGCCGCTGGTGCAGCTGCCGGCACTGCTGCTGCTTGCGCTGCTGCTGCCGAGCGGCCTCATGGGCCTTCTGCTGCTGCCGGTCCTGCTGCCCGATCTGCTTCTGCAGGCGCTTCTCGGTCGCCTGCGGATTGCCCGTGTCGATGCTGTTGCTCTGCGGGGTGATGCGGGTGGCGTCGACCCCGGCAGGGGGGTTGTCGCCGAAGTGCAGCCCGCCGCTGGCGTCGTGCCAGCGGTAGATGTCAGCGAGGGCAGGAAGCGTCCATACGGCCGCGATCACGATCGCGGCCGCGACGAGCGCGGCGACGACTCGGGCGCGGGTCTCCGGCTGACCTTTCATGTTCTTCCCCCGAAAACGGGAACATCATACCCCGGCGCCGCCCGCCGGCCCAACCACCGTCACGGCGGGGGCAGCCGAAACAGGCGCCGCGCGGTGGCCGTCGTCGCCGCCGCGAGCGTCTCCGGGCGCTCTTCCCGGGCGGCGGCGACCGCTTCCAGGATATGCCGGAGATAGGCCGGCTCGTTGCGCCGCTCCTTCGGCCGCGGCCGAAGGTCCCGCGGCAGGAGATAGGGCGCGTCGGTCTCCAGCATCAGCCGGTCGGCCGGTATCCGGGACACCAGCTCGCGCAGGTGGCTCCCCCGCCGCTCGTCGCAGAACCAGCCGGTGATGCCCACGTGCAGCCCGCGCTCGAGATAGGCGTCGAGCTCGTAGGTGCCGGCGGTGAAGCAGTGCACCACCGCACCCGGAACGCGCCCGATGAACGGGTCGAGGATCTCGAGGAAGCGCGCATGGGCATCGCGCTGGTGCAGGAACAGCGGCTTGTCCAGATCCACGGCCATCTCCAGCTGGGCCGCGAAGACCCGCTCCTGGTCGGGATGCGGGGAGTAGTTGCGGTTGAAGTCCAGGCCCAGCTCGCCCACCGCGTGCACTTCGGTCGCGCGCGCTAGGTCGGCGATCGCGCTCAGCTCGGCCGCGCCATGCTCGCCCGCCTCGTGCGGATGCACCCCCGCCGTCGCGAACAGCCGGCCGGGGTGTGTTCGAGCCAGCCCGATCGCGGCGCGGCTCGCCGCCAGCCCCGAGCCGGTGACCAGGATCTGGCTCAGCCCCGCCTCCCGGGCACGCCCGAGGACCGCGTCCAGGTCCCGGGCAAAGGCCTTGTGCGTCAGGTTGGCGCCAATGTCGATCAGCTCGATCTCACTCTCGCTCATCGCGGTTCCCCGGTTCTGTGCCTGCCCGCCCGGCCAGTGCACGCCGGATGCGCGCAGCGGCTCCGCCGGAAAGCAGGACCACGTTGACGCTCGCCGCATAGATGCGGCCCTCCCGTCGCAGCCGCTCGATCAGCGGCGCGTCGCGGGCCGCGTCCAGCACCCGGAAGTCGCGGTTCTCGACCAGCTCATCCCGCAGCTTCCGGAATTCGCGGAATGCGCTGCTCTTGGGCAGCGCCAGGGCCCGGTCGATCTCGCGGAAGGTGTGGGCGCTGTCCGGCTCGGGTGTCATTCCCGCGCCGGGTGCCGGCGTACCACCACGCTGCCGGCGGAATAGCCGGCTCCGAAGGAGCAGATCACGCCGGTGTCGCCCGGCTGCAGATCGTCGTGATGCCGGTGAAAGGCGATGATCGAGCCGGCCGAGCTGGTATTGGCGTACTCATCCAGGATCACCGGTGCCTCGTCCTGCGAGGGCCCGTGCCCGAGCACCCGCTTGCCGATCATCAGGTTCATGTTGAGGTTGGCCTGGTGCAGCCACAGGCGGCGCAGGGTGCCCGCCTCTATGCCCAGCGTGTCCAGGTGCGCCAGGATCAGGGACTCCACCATCGGCACGACCTCGCGGAACACGCGGCGGCCGTTCTGGCGGAACAGGAGCTCGCCGGCTTCCCGGGGCGGCTGCTCGGCGGGATTGAGAAAGCCGAAGTCGTTGCGGATGTTGTTCGAGAATACCGTCCTGAGCCGGGTTCCCAGGATCTCGAAGGCGTCGGATCCCTCCGCCGGCGCGGATTCGACCAGGATCGCGGTACACGCATCGCCGAAGATGAAGTGGCTGTCGCGGTCGCGGAAGTTCAGGTGCCCGGAGCAGATCTCGGGGTTGACCACCAGCACCGCCCGGGCATGCCCGAGGGCGACGCTGTCGGCCGCGTTCTGGATGCCGAAGGTGGCGGACGAACAGGCCACGTTCATGTCGTAGGCGAAGCCGTCGATCCCCAGGGCCTGCTGCACCTCGATGGCAACCGCCGGATAGGGCCGCTGCAGGTTGGAGCAGGCGACCACCACGGCGTCGACCTCGGCGGGCGTGCGCCGCGCTCGCTGCAGCGCCTCCCGCGCCGCGGTCACCGACATCTCCGCCTGGATCGAGAGCTCGTCCTCGCCGCGTCGCGGCAGCCGCGGGCGCATCCTCTCCGGGTCCAGGATGCCGCCGGCGTCGAGCACGTGCCGGCTGCGGATGCCCGAGGCCTTCTCGATGAAGGCCGGACTGGACAGCTCCGCAGCCGCGCGGTCCCCGCGGGCAATGGCATCGGCGCCGGATTCGTTGAACAGGCGCGCGTAGTCGTTGTAGGCCGCCACCAGCTCCTCGTTGGAGATCGCCTGCGGCGGTGTGTAAAGACCGGTACCCGTAATGAAGAGTCTGCTCACGTCCGCTCCTCGGCCCCCCGTGAATGGATCGGGGCGGGGGGGTCGTGCGCATCGCGGCCATGTACGCGGATCCGGCGACCGGCAGCGCCCGGCCGCCCCGACGGCTGGACACTAGCCAGTTGCGTCGTCTCGCGCAAGCCCGGGTCAGGGGGTGGAGCCGTCTTCGCCGCCGGCCGCCGGGCCCCGGGCGGCGGCGCGTGGCCACACGGGCGGGTCCGCGGTGCGGGTGCAGTTGCGCCCGGCCGCCTTTGCTTCGTAGAGGGCGCGGTCGGCGCGGGCGAGCAGGGCGGCGAGCTCCTCCGGAGGCGCGTAGGCGGTAACGCCGATGGACACGGTGATGCGCTGTCGCACGCCGAGCTCCTCGAAGGATGCCCGGGCGATGCGCCGGTGGACCCGGTCGGCTGCCCGGCGCGCGCCGTCGAGGTCGGTATTGCTCAGCACCAGGACGAACTCCTCCCCGCCGTAGCGGGCCATGGCGTCCACGCTGCGGAGCGTGCCGTTGACCGCAGCGGCGACCCCCGCGAGAACGTCGTCGCCGGCCAGGTGGCCCAGGGTGTCGTTGACCTGCTTGAAGTGATCGAGATCGATCAGCGCCACGGCGAAGCGCCAGCCGCCGCGATCGGCCAGTTCCTTCTGCCGATCCAGGATCTCGAGCAGGTGGCGGCGATTGTATACCTGGGTCAGCTCGTCGTAGATCGCCAGCCGCCCGATGGTGTCCAGGGCTTCCTCGAGCCGGTTGTTGGCCCGGTTGAGCCGTTCCCGCAGGCGGCTGATGTAGCCGCCGACGAGTGCGAACCAGGGCAGCACCGTCGCCACCACCACGAGATCCACGAGCAGGCCCTCGACCTCCGCGGATGCCGGATGCCGCGGCAGCAGGGTGGCGATCATGACCCCGTAGCACAACAGGGTGAAGCCGGACAGCCAGAGGAAGTCGCGGGTCGTGAGGCGGAACAGGCCGAAGGTGAACGTCACCAGGTAGAGCATGCTCATGGCGCCGCGCGCGCTGCCGGCGAAGTACAGCATCCAGGTCACCAGGAGCACCGCGACCGTCATCTGGGGGATGGTCAGGGCCGGGTCGTGGAAGCGCTTGCTGAGGCCGCTGCGGATGAGGGTGAAGAACGCCAGGTTGGCCGTCACCACTGTGCCCAGCCACAGCGCGGCCCCGGATGGCCGCAACGGCGGCCCCCCGGTACCCCGCAACAGGGCGTATGCCATGCCGGCCGCGGGCAGGAGATAGGATCCGGCGCCCATGAGCAGGCGACGGACTCGCACCGCCTGCCGCGGGTCGCTCTCCGGGATCAGCCAGCCCATGCCGGGTCGGACCTTCCTCCGGTACCGCGCGGGCCATGCCGGTGTCCGGGGAGGGGCGGGGCGGCGTTCTCGCTCCCGGATGTCGACGATTCCATGCTCGTGTACGCCATGATCAAAGCTTGTACATCCCGTCCGGGGCGGGGTCAACTTCGGTTCGGTGCCGGGACGGACGCGGGCGTGAAATGCCGCACACGGTTGACTACACTCCCGGCACAAACAGGGACAGGCAGGCCCGCGGCGCCGCCGGCGGGGTTTCGGGACGAACATCACTGGAGGCAGTTTCCCGATGGCCAGGTTTCGACTCAACGGCAAGACCGTGAGCCCCGCGGTGAGCGACGATACGCCGCTGCTGTGGACCATTCGCGAGGCGCTGGGCCTGACCGGCACCAAGTTCGGCTGCGGCATCGGCGAGTGCGGCGCCTGCACCGTCCACCTCGACGGCGTCGCCGTCCGCTCCTGCGTGACGCCAACGCGGGTCGCGGACGGTCACGAGGTCACCACCATAGAGGGCCTGGCCGGACCGCACCGACTGCACCCCCTGCAACAGGCCTGGATCGACGAGCAGGTGCCGCAGTGCGGCTACTGCCAGTCCGGGCAGCTGATGAGCGCGGCGGCCCTGCTTGGCCGGACTCCGCGACCCACGGACGCGCAGATCGACGCCGCCATGGCCGCGAACCTCTGTCGTTGCGGGACCTACCAGCGGATCCGCCGGGCGATTCACCGTGCCGCGGCCGCCATGCAGCGGGAAGCCTGACATGGGCGCCCGGCCCGTCGATCGCTCCCGCCGGCATTTCCTCAAGGTGTCCGCCGTCGCCGGCGGGCTGATGCTGGTCGGTTTCAGCCTGGATGGCTGCGCCGGCGACAGCGCCTCCACCGCCACCGCCAACGGGGGGTTCGCACCCAATGCCTGGATCCGGATCGCGCCGGACGACGGCGTGACCATCATCGTGGCGCATTCCGAGATGGGACAGGGCGTGATGACCGCGCTGCCCATGCTGGTGGCCGAGGAGCTCGAGGTCGACCTGGACAAGGTCGATGTCGAGTTCGCTCCGGCGCAGCGCGCGTACGACAACCCGGCGCTGGGGCTGCAGGCGACCGGCGGCAGCACCTCGGTGCGCACCAGCTGGCTTCCGCTGCGGGAGGCGGGCGCAACCGCGCGGGCGATGCTGATCACCGCCGCCGCGCGGCACTGGAAGGTCGACGCGGACGGGTTGCGTGCGCGCAGCGGCCGCGTATTCAACCCGGCCACCGGGGACAGCCTGGCCTATCGTGACCTCGCCGCGGCTGCGGCGCGCCTGCCGGTGCCGGAGAAGGTGCGGCTGAAGGAGCCGGGCGATTTCCGCCTGATCGGGACGCCGTATCCGCGGGTGGACGTCCCGTCCAAGGTGGACGGCAGTGCGGTGTTCGGCCTGGACATCCACGTCCCCGGGTTGCTGATCGCGACCGTGGAGCGCGGACCGGGCTTCGGCGCTGCGGTGCGCAGCTTCAATGCCGATGCGGCGATGCAGGTCGCCGGCGTCCGGCATGTCGTGCAGATCACCACCGGCGTGGCGGTGGTGGCCGATTCGTTCTGGCAGGCACAGCAGGGGCGCCGCGCCCTCAGTATCCGGTGGGACCAGCCCAACGCCGGGCGGGACTCGGCCGGGATCGCGGCGCGTTACCGGCGTCTGGCGCAGCAGCAGGGAGCGCAGGTGCGTGACGTGGGCGACGCTCCGCACGTGCTCGACACCGCGGCACAGGTACTGGATGTGAGCTACCAGGTGCCGTTCCTGGCGCACGCGACCATGGAGCCCATGAACGCCACGGCGCACGTCCGCGCCGACGGCTGCGACGTCTGGGTGCCCACCCAGAACCAGGGCGGCAGCCAGGACGTCGCGGTGGCGATCACCGGCCTGCCCTACGCTCGGGTCCGCGTGCACACGACGCAGCTCGGCGGCGGTTTCGGACGGCGCTCGGAGCTCGATTTCGTGGCTGAGGCGGTGCAGCTGTCGCAGCGGGTCGGCGCGCCGGTAAAGGTCATCTGGACGCGCGAGGACGACACCCGGCACGACTTCTATCGCCCTGCCATGCGGCACCGGCTGCGGGCCGGCCTGGATGCCTCCGGCCGGGCGGTCGCCTGGATGCACCGGGTGGTCGGGCCGTCGATCAGCGCCCGCGCCATGCCGGCGTTCGTGCCTGCCGTGCTTCCGCACTGGGTGCCGCGCGTGATCAAGCGGATGGCCTCGGGCACTGCCGGCCTGGTGACCGAGCACCGGGTCGACAACGCGGCGGTCGAAGGCGCGCGCGACGTTCCCTATGCCTACCCGAACATCCGCGTCGAGTACGTCATGGACGAGGACGCATTCGTGCCGGTGGGGTTCTGGCGCTCGGTGGGACACTCCCACACCGCGTTCGCGGTGGAGAGTTTCGTGGACGAACTGGCCCACCGCGCCGGCGAGGATCCGGTCGCCTACCGCCGTCACCTCCTCCGCGGGCATCCACGGCGGCTGGGCGTGCTCGATCTGGCGGCGCGCAAGGCGGGCTGGGGCGCGTCGCTGGCTCCGCGGCATTACCAGGGTGTGGCCGTGCACGAGTGCTTCGGCAGCTACGTTGCCGAGGTGGCCGAGGTCTCCGTGAGCGGGAAAGGCAAGTTGACGGTCCACCGCGTGGTCTGTGCCGTGGACTGCGGCCACGTGGTCAACCCGGACACGATCCGGGCGCAGGTCGAGAGCGCAGTGGTCTACGGTCTGAGCGCGGCGATCCTGCCGGGCAGCGAGATCACCATCGAGGATGGCCGTGCGAAACAGGACAACTTTGACTCCTACCAGGTTCTGAGGATGGACCAGATGCCGCGGGTCGATACCTGGATCGTCCAGAGCAACGCGGCACCGGGGGGAGTGGGCGAGATTGCCACTCCGCCGATCGCCCCCGCCGTGGCCAATGCGGTTTTCGCCGCCACCGGCAAGAGGGTCCGCAGCCTGCCGATCCGGCCGGAGGCACTGACGGCCTGACGCGGGCGGCTCGGGGCAGGACCGACTCAGCCGCCGCCGCCGGCTCGTACACGAGCGTGTGTCCGCCCTGCACCTTCGAGCGCGGGCCCAGCCAGCGGCCGCGGACTCCGTACCACAGATCGATGTCGCGCCTGGGCGGTTCGCAGGCGATAGGCCATCGACACGCTGAAGGCACGCAGGTGGGCCTCCGCGTGCGGTCCGTCACTGGCCGGCAGCGTCCGCAGCCGCTGGGCCAGCAGCTGCCGGATGCCGGCCCGGACCAGCGCCTCGGGCACCAGGCCCCGCTCGGTGATGCCGATGACCGCGCGTGCAAATCCGTCCATCGCCCGCTCTCCGGATCCCGATGCATCCGGTGCGCCGCCGGTGACGGCTCGGACATCATCATCGCGGCTGTGCCGCTGTACGCATGAAACCGTGCACCGGATGAAGGATCGACCGCCGGACTTCGATGGCGCCCCCGACCGTTGCCGGGCAGGGGATCCCGGTGCGAGTGCGATTCGTCCGGCTCAGTCGCCCGGGCCCTGGTAGACCTCGAAGAACCGCGTCAGCATGTCGGCGGGGATCCCGAGATTCGCGTCCCGGCTGGTGTTCACGCACACCACGGCGGGTCCGCGGGCGGCGCGGGCGCGGGTGAGCGCCTCTTCCAGGTCCTCGATCCGGTCCACGCGGATGCCCTCGCAGCCCAGCCCCGCGGCGACCTCGTCCCAGCGCACCGTGCCCATGGCGGTGCCGAACGTGCGCTGGTAAAGCGCCCGCTCGTTCAGCTCCTCCATGGTCCACGAGCCGTCGGCGAATACCACCACGCGCACGTCGAGCCCCTCGCGCGCGGCGGACTGGAGCTCCATGAAGTAGAAGCCGGCCGCGCCGTCACCGGTCACGCACACCACCTCCCGATCGGGATTCCCCAGCTTCGCTCCCAGCGAGGCCGGCACGCCCAGGCCGAGCATGCCCAGCTCCAGGATGTTGACGTAGGAACGGGCTCGCGTCGGAGGCAGCGTGGCGTGCGCCCACAGCGAAGTGTTGCCACCGTCGGCGACGTAGATCGCCTCGGGCCCGAACAGCTCGCCGATCACCTGCATCGCGTGGGCCGGGTGGACGCCAGGTCCCTGCCAGCCTTCCACGGCCCCGCGCAGTTCCTGTTGCCAGGCGAGATCCGCCTCGCGGTATCTTCGCAGCGACGGCCCCGGGGCGTGCCGCACACCTGCTTGATCCAGGGCGGCCTCCAGCGCCTCCAGGGTCAGTCGGGCGTCGGCCACGATGGCGAGGTCCACCGGGCGCGTCACGCCGATATTGCGCGGGTCCACGTCGATCTGGATCAGCTTCTGCCGTTCCGGGTCTCCCCAGTACTTGTCGAATGGAAGGTCCAGGTTTCCCAGGCGGGAGCCGGCCACCAGCACTACGTCGGCCTCGCGCCGGACGCTGTCGCCGGCCGGGCCAAAGCCGAATACGTACTGGGGATGATCCCGTGGCACCGAGGAACGTCCGGCCATGGTCGACATGATCGGGCATCCCAGGCGCTCGGCTACACGCAAAAGGGCGTCGCCGGCTTCACCGCGATCGACGCCCGCACCCGCGATGATCGCGGGAGTACGTGCCGACGCGAGGAGTTCGACCGCGTCAGCGACCGCTTCCGGTGACGGTCCCTGCGGCCGCGCGCGGTAGCGGTGCGGCGGGAGCATCCGGATTGCGGACTCGTCGCCGGTTTCGTACAGCACCGGCGCCGGGATCTCGAGCTGAACCGGGCCGGGACGACCGCTCCACATTTCGCGGAAGGCTGCCCTGACCAGTTCCGGGATGCGCTCCCGGGCGAACACCGGCGCGCCCCACTTGACCGCGGCGCGGTAGACGTCGAGCTGATCCTGTCCCTGGAAGGTGGAGGGCGGCGACGGGTAAACGATGCCCATGCGATGCTGCGACGTGATCGCGAGCAGGGGGACGCCCTCGTGACGGGCATTGATGACGCCCGGGATGAGGTTTGCCGAGCCGGGCCCGGGGTTGCCCAGCACGACGGCGACATCGCCGCTGGTCTTGTACAGGCCCTCGGCCATGTGCGCCCCGGCCGACTCGTGACGCACCGGAACCTGGCGCATCCCGTGACCATCCAGCGCCGCCAGGAAGGGGTCGATCTCGGGACAGGGCAGCCCGAAGACCAGTCGCACGCCTTCCTGCGCCAGGCAGCGGGCGAGAAGCTCGCCGCCGGTGATCTCGCTCATGAGGTCTCCTATCCGCCGTGCGGAATGGTTGCCCCCCGTGTATGCGAGTGTAGAGTGTTCGGGACCGCTGCGCACGCGGACGCCGGGAGCGCCCTGTCAGCAGGGCCGGTCGCCCTTGACCGTGATGCGCCGCATGTGGCGACGGTGCCCCCTGTAGTCGTGCAGGGCATAGTGCTGCACGCAGCGGTTGTCCCACATCGCCAGCGAGCCCGGCTCCCAGCGGAGGCGGCAGGTGAAGGGCTCGCGCACGGCGTGGCGGAACAGGAAGGCCAGCAGTGCCTGCGACTCGTCCCGATGCATCCCCCGGATCCCGGTGGTGAAACCGGGGTTCACGTAAAGCCCCTTGCGCCCGGTCTCGGGATGCGTCCGGACCACCGGGTGCTCGACCACCTCGCCGGCCCGGTCGGAGTTCTTCGTGCGCATGGATTTCGACCGGGTCGAGTAGCCGGCCCCGCTGTACTGCATGCTTGCCGAGTGCAGGCCGACCAGGCCGTCGAGCATCTCCTTCATGGTCCCGGACAGCGCCTCCCAGGCCGCCTGCTGGTTGGCGAACAGCGTGTCGCCGCCGTACGGCGGGACTTCCACGGCGTACAGGATCGACCCCAGGTCGGGCTCCGGGAGGAACGTCACGTCGGTGTGCCAGCCGCCGCCGAAGTTGGCCCGGTCGTCGGGCTCGGTGACGATCTCGAGCACCTCCGGGTAATCCTCGCGTCCCTCCACGAACGGGTGCGTGTCCAGCTCGCCGAAGCGGCGCCCGAAGGCCATCTGCTGCTCCGGGGTGAGCCGCTGGTCGCGGAAGAGGATCACGTGGTGCTCGAGGAAGGCGGCGTGGATCTCGGCCATGGTCGCTTCGTCGGGCGGCGTCGAGAGGTCCACGCCGCGGATCTCGGCGCCCAGCGCACCGGTGAGCGGGGCGACCTGGATGTTGCGGTATCCGGGGCCGTTGTCGAACGGCATGTCATTTCTCCTCCGGGGCCCGGTGCCCCGATTGCCGTGCACCTGACTGCTGCGGTCTCATTGCGGATCATCATAACCGGGTTCGCCCGGCAGCAGCACCCGGATGCCGCCGCTGCCGCGGACCACGCGCGGCTGGATGGCGGGAACGTGGCTGCGGCTGCGCACCTCGTCCACCAGCTCCGCCGCCGAGCGGTAGCCGGAGAGCGACTCGAGCGTCTTGCGGGTGGGGAACATCAGCTCCATCTCGCCGGCCCGGCTGCGCTCGATCGCCGCCTCGGGGCTGACCCAGGTGTGCGCCACGGTCTCCTGCTGGCAGGCACGCGCCGCCTGGCCGGGCGGGGCCACCGCGATGAAGAAGCGCGTGTCGAAACGCTTGGGCACGGCCTCGGGAGTGATCCAGTGGCTCAGGTAGCAGAGCTCGGAAGCCGCCAGCGCGAGCTGCCGGCTCTCGCAGAACTCGGCGAACTCGTCCTCGCCGGCGATCAGGCGCTGGCGGGCTGCCTCCAGCTCGTCGTCGTGGGCCGTTCCGCTGCCCAGCAGCCTGCCCTGCGCGTCGCGCGCGAACAGCACCGCGGCCTCCTCGAAGCACTCCCGGATCCCCGCGATCCAGTACGCCAGTCCGCCGGAACCGAGGCCCAGCCGGCGACTGGCACGCGCCTCGTCACGGTCGTGCACCAGGCGTTGCAGCCGCGCCGAGCGGTCGGCGCGATCCACCGACCCGCCCGGGAACACGTGGGCCCCGCCGCCGAACGTGAGCGCGGGATCGCGCTGCAACATGAATACCTCGACGCCGTCGGCGCCGTCGCGGACCAGCACCACCGTCGCGGCGGGGCGCGGCGTGACCGGTCGGTCTCGTTCACTCATGATGATTCCCGGTTCGTGACTGAATCGTTCGCGGCCGTCATGCGCCGGAGGCGGACGGCACCAGCAGGATCTTTCCGTTGCGGCCCGGGCGGGCGGCATGCGCGACGGCCTCCCGGATGCGCTCCAGCGGATAGCGCGCCTCCACCGGAGCACCCAGGTCGCCGGCAGCGACGCCGCGCAGCAGCTCCCGGTAGAGCGACATCCGGCTCTGTCGCGGCGCGTGGCGGAACCAGTCGGCCAGCCAAAAGCCGCGCACCGTGAGGCCGCGGAAGATCAGGTGCTTCGGGTCGATGCGGCACGGCTCGCCGCTCATCAGGCCGTAGCTGACCAGGCTCCCGCGCGCGGCCAGGCAGGCGGCGAGGCGGTCCGTGGCGCCGCCCCCCACGGCGTCCAGGCCGAGCGCGGGCGGAGAAACCCCCTCCAGGGCATCCACCCGCGCCGGCAGGTCCTCGCCGTCGAGCACGACCGCGTCCGCCCCCAGCGCACGCAGCTCGTCGACCAGCGCTTCCCGGCGCACCAGGTTGATCGTGTGCAGGCCGACCCGCCGGGCCAGGCGGATCACGCAGCGGCCCACTCCCGAGTTGGCGGCATTCTGCATCACCCAGGCGCCGGGCGAGAGCGCGCTGACCGAATGCAGCAGGAGATAGGCGGTGGGCGGATTGACCGTCAGCATCGCCAGCTGCTCCGGGTCCGCATCCGCCGGCAGCGGGAACAGGTCCCGCGCGGGAGCCTTCATCAGGCTGCGCCAGGCTCCCTCCCCGCGCGGCAGCAGCACGCGGTCTCCGGCGTGAACCGTGTCCACGTCCGGGCCGGTCTCGCGCACCCGTCCCACGCCTTCCGCGCCCACGATCGCCGGCAGCGCCGGCAGGCGGCCGTAGTCACCGCTCAGGGTCAACAGGTCGGCCGGATTGATCGGGCAGGCCTCGACCTCGATCAGGGCCTCGCCCGGGCCGGGCGGGTCCGGATTCGGCAGGTCGACACACGCGACGGCCTCGGCGGGCGGGCCGAAGGACTGGAGCTGGATTGCCTGCATGGCGCTGGCCTCGGTAGGCGGACGGCTGACCCGATCATACTAAGCCGGTCCGAGGTAATGCCACGTCTCGCGGGGACGAGCGGCAGGTACCGGGGTGGCCCCGGTGCGGGAGCGTTGGCGTCGGGGAAATCGCTGCGGCGCGCCGCCCGGACGCACCGGCGGACCGGTGCGTCCAGCGGACGCGTCACGAATGCGCGATGTACTCGCGCAGGTTCTCGGCTTCCGTGGCTTTCTCTTCCAGGCGCGCCTTGACCAGGTCTCCCAGCGAAACCAGCCCGACCAGGCGCCCCTCCCCGTCGAGCACCGGCAGGTGGCGGAAACGGTGCTCGGTCATGGTCTGCATGGCGTCCTCGACCCGGGTATCGGGCGTGCCCGTGCGCGGGTTGCGGGACATCACCGAGCGTACGCCCATCTCGCCGAGCGCCGCACCCTTCTCGGCGAAGTGGCGCAGGATATCGCGCTCGGTCACGATGCCGGCGATGCCGCCGTCACGCGACATGATTACCGCGGCCCCGACACGGTTGTCGCACATGATCCGCACCGCGGTCTCCACGTTGATCGATTCTTCCGTGGTGACGGTGCCCCATCCCTTGCGATTGAGAATCTCGGCAAGCTTCATGTCGGCCTCCCCTGTGGCCCGCGGGGGCTGTCTCCGCCGGGCGTATGGTTCCCCCTGTGCTGATTTAAGCACCGGTCCGCGCGGGAGGCAAAACGGATCGAGGCCGCAGGTTCGGGAAGCTCCGGGAAGCGCCGGCCGCATCTTTCGGAGCCGCCGACCGCGGGACACCTCCGAAGTCGGTCTTCGGTGATCAGCCGCGTGCGCGCCGGGCCGGGCTTCCTTCAGATGTAGCGCTTCCAGCGAAACACGCCCAGCAGCACGACGGCCAGCACCAGCATGCCGCCGAGCGAGGCATAGTAGCCGTAGTGGGTGTGCAGCTCCGGCATGTTCTGGAAATTCATGCCGAAGATGCCGGCGATCAGGGTCAGCGGCAGGAAGATCGCCGACACGACGGTGAGCACCCGCACCACCTCGTTGGTGCGGTGGGCCACGGCGGAGAAGTGCAGCTGGATCACTGCCTCGGTGTCGTGGTGCAGCAGGGTCGCGTGGCTGGAGACCCGGCGGATGTGCTCCAGCAGATCGTTGAACCGGACCTCGAGGTGGTGACCGAGCTCGACCGCCGTGTTCTCCCGCCAGGACTCCACCGCGTCGGTTTGCTCCTCGCACAGCAGCAGCAGCCGGTTGGCGTTGCTGCGGAAGGCGACCAGGGCGGTCCAGTCCTGGAAGGGATTGGCCGGGTCCAGCAGCGCTTCCTGCTGCTCGTCGAGCGCCGCGCGCTGCGGCTCACGGATTTCCAGGAAGCGGTCGACCATGGCGCTGAGCATCATGTGCATCAGCTCTGCCGGTCGGCGCGGGGTGCGACCGACGGCGTCCAGCACCCGCTGGCGCACGATCTGGGCGGAGCGGCTGTCGGCGGCGTGAATCGTGACCAGCATGCGCTCGAGCAGGAAGAACGCCGTCGAGCGGGTGACCATGCGCTGGTCATCGGTCTCCGGCGACAGGCCCTGGAAGATCACCATCTCGTAGCCGGTGATGGAGTCGAAGAAGGACGGGTGCGTGGGGTGAAAGCTGTCCTGGACATGCTGCTCGTGGATGCGCACGCCCGTCAGCCGTTCCACCAGCGCGGCCCATTCGCGGGCCTCGTCGCGCACGAAGTCCAGCCAGACCATGCCCCCGGCCGGCAGCGCCTCGAGCCCGTCGAGCCGCCGCGGTGGTCCCTGCTCGCCGATGTGAATGCAGTCCATGTGGCTTCCCGTCCCGCGCGTTCGCCGTCAGCGTATACCGGCCCGCCGCACCGGGTCGAGAAGGGGGAGGGCCGGCGCCGCGGCGACCGCCCCCGTCGATCCCGCCGCTGCCGCGGGCCGCGGTGAATCCGGCGGTCGCTACAGCAGCCCGGCGACGGCCTCCCGCTCCTCGTGCAGCTCGGCGGCGGTGGCGTCCATCCGTTCGCGGCTGAAGTCGTCGATCGGGAGGTCCTGCACGATCTCGTACTGACCGTTGCGGCAGGTAACCGGATACGAGTAGATCACGCCTTCCGCGATGCCGTAGCTGCCGTCCGAGGGCACGGCCATGCTGACCCAGTCGCCCTCCGCGGTGCCCAGCATCCAGTCGTGCACGTGGTCGATCGCCGAGGAAGCCGCCGAGGCCGCCGAGGAGGCGCCGCGGGCCTTGATGATGGCGGCGCCGCGTTTCTGCACCGTGGGAATGAACTCGTCGCGCACCCAGCCCGTGTCGAGCTGATCCGCGGCGGACTTGCCCCCGATCAGGGCGTGGCTGACATCGGGGTACTGGGTCGACGAGTGGTTGCCCCAGATGGTCATGCGCCGGATGTCGGTGACGTGCGTGCCGCTCTTGAGTGCCAGCTGGGCCAGGGCGCGGTTGTGGTCCAGGCGCGTCATGGCGGTGATCTGCCGCCGATCCAGGCCGGAAGCGTTGGCACTGGTGATCAGGGCGTTCGTGTTGGCGGGATTGCCCACCACCAGGACCCGCACGTCGCGGCTGGCGTGCTGGTCCAGCGCCTTGCCCTGCACCGAAAAGATCTTGGCGTTCGCCTGCAGCAGGTCCGAGCGCTCCATCCCGGGACCGCGCGGCTTGGCGCCGACCAGCAGGGCCACCTCGGCGCCGTCGAAGGCCTCTTCGGCCCGGTCGGTCGCCCGGACCTCATGCACCAGGGGGAACGCGCAGTCGTTGAGCTCCATCACCACGCCCTTGAGCGCGTCCAGCGCCGGGGTGATCTCGAGCAGCTGCAGGCTGATCGGCTGGTCCGGTCCCAGCATGTCCCCGGCGGCGATGCGGAATGCCAGCTGATAGCCGATCTGACCGGCGGCACCGGTGATGGCGACGCGTACGGGTTTGCTCATGGTGAAGCTCCTTGTGATCGGATGTGAAATGCGGGCCCGGGGCAAGCGGACCCGTGGCCGGTCGGGTCCCGGCGCGACGGGTTCCGTCGCAGCAGGAAAATCCTTTCGCAATCGGCCAGATTAGCAAAAACGCGCCGGGCGCGGAATCGTGCAGGAGGGTCAGGACCACTGGAACAGGCCGATCACCGCTCCGCCGGGGATGCGGATCCGTGCATAGCGTCCGTAGTCCGGGATCACCCGGATCGGGCACTCCACTTCGGCTCCGGCCGGGGTCGCGCGTGCCAGGCAGCCCTCGAGGTCGTCGACCCGGACGTAGGCCTGGCAGGCTCCGGCAGGCGCCAGCTCGTCCACCTGGAGCAGCCCGATCCGGGGCCCGTCGGGCGGCACGTGCTCGGCGAAGCGGTGCCCGAGAGGACGGAAGCGCCAGCCGAAGAGCCTGGCCAGGAAGCGTGTCGCCGCGTCGAGATCCGTGCAGCGCCACTCCACATGGGAGACGTCGCTCAAAGCTCCTCCCGGGCCGTACCCTCGAATTCCAGGATGAAGTCGGCGCCGAATGCCCGGGACGGCGTGTGGAAGCCCGGACGGGCGCCGCCCTCGACCACCCGGCGGGCGATCTCGACCGCCGTCATTGCGGTGAGCGTGTAGCCGTTGGGGGTGCGCAGGCGCGCGCGAACGGCGTTCCCGGCATGGTCGGCCGCCTCGCCCCACAGGAAGGCGGGGCTGCGCTGACGTTGCGCGGCGTCCGGACCCGCGGGGCCGGCCCGCACCCGCCTGCGCAGCAGGGCCTGCACGGGAGCGGAGCCCAGCAGCCAGCCCAGGTGGCGGCTGAGCCTCAGAGCCCGGATCGCCGCCACCGGCAGCGCCGCGTACACCTCGATGTCCGGAATGCCCGTGCTGTACCAGGCAGTAGCGACGTCGCCCCAGGGTATGGTGGCCGCCGTCACGGCGCCGTCACCGAAGTCGATCCGGCGGGTGTGCCAGGCCGGTGGCACGGCCGTGATGCGTCCGTCGCGGCGGACGCTGCCCGGGCTCGACAGGCTCTCCAGGGTGGTGAGCGCGGTGCCGCGCGAGATCCGGTCCAGCCCCCGGAAGGCCAGGGCGAGCCGCGCGGCCCGGGGCAGGCGCTGCCCGAGATGGGCGGCGAGGCAGTCGCTGGGCACCACGTCGAAGCCGCAGCCCGGCAGCAGCATGATCCCGGCCTGCCGGGCGTCGGTGTCTCTCGCCGCCAGGGCCTCGAGAACCGCGAACTCCCCGGTGATATCCAGGTAGTGCACGCGGTTGCGCAGGCACGCCTGCAGCATGGGCCCGGAGGTTCGCGAGAACGGTCCCGCGCAGTGAATGACGGCGCTGATGCCGCGCAGGCCGCTGTCCAGGGCGTCCGGGTCGTCCAGCGCAAAGGTGCGGTGCTCGAGGTCGTGCTCGGTCGCCAGCGCAGCCAGCTGCTCCCGGTCGCGGCCGGCGAGCACCGGGGACAGGCGCTCGCGTACGGCCCGCCCCGTCACCAGGCGCCCGGTGTAGCCGTAAGCTCCGTAGATCAGGAAGTCGCGTAGCATGTCATCTGGATGGCTGTTTCCCTGTCCGGTAGAGTACCAGCAGCCCTGACCGGGTTGGTCGCCTGCACGGATCCGGCGGCCACGTCGAGCGAGGCATCCGCAGAGCATGAATGCACCCGGGCACGAGATCATTCTGCATCATTACGACGGCTCGCCGTACTCCGAGAAGATCCGGCTGCTGCTGGGCATGAAGGGCCTGGCATGGCGCTCGGTGCAGATACCGGTGATCATGCCCAAGCCGGATCTCATGCCGTTGACCGGCGGCTACCGCCGCACGCCCGTGATGCAGATCGGCGCCGACATCTACTGCGACACCCGCATCATCCTCCGGGAAATCCGGCGCCGCCATCCCGACGACGGCGCGGACACGGACCCCGGGCTCGAATGGATGATCGGTGCCTGGGCGGACCGGATCCTGTTTCCGCTGACCACGACCATGATCTTCGCCTGCCTCGCCGATGCCGTGCCGACCGCCTTCGTGCGCGATCGGGAGGCCCTGATGGGGCGCCGCTTCGACCCGGCGGCGATGCGGGAGAGCCTGCCTCGCACGCGCGAGCAATGGGCGGTGCAGCTCGGCTGGCTCGCCGAACAGCTGGCCGATGGCCGATCGTTCCTGCAGGGGGACGCACCCGGGATCGTCGACATCCACGCGAGCATGAATCTCTGGTTCGCCCGCAACAGCATCATGCTCGGGCGCCCCGACTCGCTGAAGGAGTCCTATCCCGCGGCGGATATCCTGGAGCCGCTGACCGCGGTGACCGCCTGGCTGGACCGCCTGTCCGGGATCGGTCACGGGCGGCGCCGCGAGCTGTCCTCGCTGGAGGCGCTGCGCGTGGCGCGGGAAGCGTCCCCCGAGCCGCCGTCGCAAGAGTTCTCCTGCGGCTTCCGCGCCGGAGAGCGCGTGAACGTGACGCCCGACGACTACGGCCGCGACCCGGTGAGCGGCGAGCTGGTGTGCTGTTCGTTCCACGAGGTCGCCATCCGCCGCGAGGACCCGCGGGTGGGCGAAGTGGTCGTGCACTTCCCGCGCGCGGGATTCGTCGTCAACCGGGAGTGACCCCTTGGAAGGCGTATTCCTGGACCTGGCCACGGTCGACCACGGCGACCTGGACCTGTCGCCGCTCCGCGAGGCGCTGCCCCGGTGGCGAATGTACGCCCGGCCGGAAGGGGGCCTGGTGGAGGCGATCGGCGACGCGGCCGTGGTCGTGACCAACAAGCAGCGCCTGGACGCCGGGGTGCTGCGTTCGGCGTCCCGGCTGCGCCTGATCTGCCTGGCGGCGACCGGCACGGACAACGTGGATCTCGCCACCGCCGCCGAGCAGGGCATCGCCGTGAGCAACATCCGCGACTACTGCACCGCCTCGGTGGTGGAGCAGGTGTTCGCGCTGCTACTGGCGCTGAGCCGGCGCCTGCCCGAGCACACGGCCGCGGTGCGCCGCGGCGACTGGGCGCGGGCGGGGCAGTTCAGCCTGCTCGACTACCCTTTTGCCGAGCTGCATGGCCGTTGCCTGGGCATCGTGGGCCACGGCACCCTGGGTGGCGCCGTGGGCGCGGCCGCACGGGCCTTCGGGATGGAAGTGCTGGTGGCACGCCGGCCCGGGGGTCGCGACGACCGGCCGGAACGGCTGCCCCTGGAGGCGCTGCTGCAACGCTGCGATGTGCTGTCCCTCCACTGTCCCCTGACGCCGGCCACCCGCGGCCTGATCGGCGAGCGCGAGCTTGCCCGGATGAAGCCCGGCGCGATCCTGATCAACACCGCGCGTGGCGCCCTTGTCGACGGCGCCGCGCTGCTGTGCTGGCTGCGCGACGGCCGGCTGGGTGGAGCCGGGATCGACGTTCTTCCCGAGGAGCCCCCGCCCGCGAGCGATCCCCTCGCTTCGGCACGGCTCGACAACCTGCTGGTGACGCCCCACGTGGCCTGGGCCTCGAGCCAGGCCCGCCAGCGGGCGGTGGACGCGGTGGCCGCGAACATCCGGGCCTGGCGCGACGGGCGGGCGCGCAACCGGGTCGAGGGCTGAGGCTTGGGGCCGGCGATCTGGTGGGTCCGGCGGGACCTGCGCCTGCACGACAACCCGGCGCTGGAGGACGCACTGCGCAGCACCGGCCTGGTGTTGCCGGTCTACGTTCACGCGCCGGACGAGGAAGGGGAATGGGCCGCCGGCGCCGCTTCCCGCTGGTGGCTGCATCACAGCCTCGAGGCGCTGCGGGCGGCCTGCCGGGCCCGCGGCGGTGAGCTGGTGATTCGCCGGGGTGCGACCGCCGAGGTGCTGGCACGGCTCGCACGCCGGACCGGTGCCGGCCTGGTCGTGCACAACCGCCTGCACGAGCCCGCCGCGCGCGGGCAGCAGGAACGCGTGGAGCGGCTGCTGGGCAACGCCGGCATCGAGGTGCGCGCGCACCGCGGGACCCTGCTGCATGAACCCGACGCCGTACGGACCACCGCCGGGAACGGCTACCGCGTGTTCACGCCGTTCGCCCGTCGGCTGGCCACGCAGGGCCCCGGCGTGCGGCCGCTGGGTGCGCCGCGACGGCTGCCGGCCCCCGAGCCGCTTCCCGAGGCCGGCCGTCTCGGGGCGCTCGACCTGCTGCCGCGCCCGGACCGGGCCGGGGGCCTGTGCGGGGCCTGGCTGCCCGGTGAGGCGGGCGCGCTGGCCCGGCTGCGGGCGTTCACCCGGGACGGTTTGCACGCCTACCGGGAGAGCCGCGACCCGCCGGGCTCCCCGGGCACGTCGCGCCTCTCGCCGCACCTGCATTTCGGGGAGCTTTCGCCGCGCCGCCTGTGGTGGCGGACCCGGGGAAACGGCGACGGCGCGTCCGCGTTCCGGCGCCAGCTCCTTTGGCGCGAATTCGCGCACCATGTCCTGCACCACTGGCCGCGCACGCCGGACGAGCCCCTGGATGCGGGATTCCGCGATTTCCCCTGGCGGGGCGGTCATGGTGCCCTGCTGGCCGCGTGGCGGCGGGCCGAGACCGGGTTTCCGCTGGTCGACGCGGGCATGCGCGAACTCTGGCAGTGCGGGTGGATGCACAACCGCGTGCGCATGGTCGCGGCATCGTTGCTGGTGAAGAACATCCGTGCGCCGTGGCAGGAAGGAGCACGCTGGTTCTGGGACACGCTGGTGGACGCGGACCTCGCGGACAACACCCTTGGCTGGCAGTGGGCCGGCGGCTGCGGCGCCGATGCCGCCCCGTACTTCCGGGTGTTCAACCCGGTGCGTCAGGGAGAACGCTTCGATCCGGCCGGCACCTACGTCCGGCGCTGGCTGCCCGAGCTGGCCGGGGTGCCGGCGCCCCGGCTGCACGCCCCGTGGACCCTGAGTGCGCGGGAGCAGCGGGCCTGCGGCGTGATCATCGGGCGCGACTATCCGGCGCCGGTGGTCGATCTGCGCGCCAGCCGGGAGGAGGCGCTGGCGGCGTTCGCCCGACTGCGTTCAGCCGTCCGTCACCGGCGCCGCTGACAACAGGTCACCGGCGAGCCGGGAAAGCCGCTCCCGTCCGCCGTCGTCGATCCAGGCCTGTGCCACCTGCAGCAGGCGCCGCATGGTGTCGCTGTCGACCCCGTCGGGATCCGCCAGGTCCGGCTCCAGCTCGACCTGCAGGCGGTGGTAGCGGGCGCGTCGAAGGCAGTCGCGCACGGCGGGCGCGAGCGGTCCGCCGGACAGGCGCGCCAGCGCCGGCTCCAGCCAGCGCAGGTCGCCCTCGCCGGACGGTGCCTCTGCGGCGCGTTCCCCCGCCGGGGCGTCCCGGCTGATGCCGGTGCCGAGCGAGCCCACCACCAGGCCGTCCCGGCAGCACTCGGGGTTCGCGACGAGCAGCACCAGCAGCGCCTGCGCCAGGGGGTTGTAATCGAACTCGCCGCCGTCCACCAGCTCCAGGGTGCTTCCGGCCGCGAGCTCCAGGGCGTACGGGGGGAACAGGCCGGGCAGGGCGGAGGAGGCCATGCAGGCGTCCCGCAGCCGGAGGTCGCGGCAGGCCCCGTCGTCGCTGTCCAGCACCACGGGGCGCCGGCGGGCCGGCTCGTAGCAGGTGATCAGGGTACGCCGGATCACCTCCCCCAGGCGGGCGTCGCCGAAGACCTCCTGCAGCACCCGTTGCAGGCCGCTGCTGTCGTAACGCGCCGGTGGCAGTCCCTCCGTGAACACGCGGCGCAGGCGTCCCAGCAGGCGCCCGGGCCCCCGGGGAAACACGTCCCGGCCGTGGCGCTGGTAATGGGCGATGACATCGTCGGTGGACCGGCCGGTTCCGAGCGCCGCCGCCAGGATGCTCCCGGTGGAGGTGCCGGCGACCACGTCGAAGCCGGCGGCGAGTGGTCGCCCGAGGATCTCGAGCAGCCGGTGCAGCCAGACCGCGGTGATCAGGCCGCGGATGCCGCCGCCGTCCAGTGTCAGCAGGCGGAGCGGCGTGCCGCCGCGTGACAGGTCGCCTCTCATGTCGATTGTCCGTGCTCCCGGAGCGTCGTAGCCGGCGGCTGGCGCAGCACGGAACGCGTGGCCAGCACGCCGGTCGCGCCGATGCCGAGCGCCCCGGCGACGACGCCGACCAGTGGCACGAGCGGGTCGGGGCGGTAGGCGAAATGGAACAGCTGGCTCGCCAGGACCTGGCCGGCGGCCACGGCCGCCAGCCCGCCGATCAGCCCGGCCAGCGCCCCGAGCACCAGGAATTCCGCCGCCACGCCCGCCAGCACGGTGCGGCGCGAGGCACCGAGCGTGCGCAGCATGGCGCTCTCGTACAACCGCTCGTGCCGGCTGGCCTGAACCGATGTCAGCAGCACCAGGACTCCGGCCGCCAGGGTAAATCCGAACACGTACTGCACTGCCATGCTGACCCGTCGCATCACCGTCCGCACCTGGTCCAGGATCGCGTTCACGTCTATGACACTGACGTCGGGGAAGCGTTTCATCAGGTCGCCGAGCAGCTGCCCGCGCCCGGGCGGCAGGTAGAAGCTGGTGATCCAGGTGGCCGGGAAGCCGTCCAGCATCCCCGGCGGCGTGACGGTGAAGAAGTTCACCCGGAAGGAATCCCATTCCACCTTGCGCAGGCTGGCGATGCGCAGGGTCAGGTACTGCCCCGCGACGTAGAAGCGCAGGCTATCGCCGACGTGGAGCCCGA
The DNA here is from genome assembly GCA_035638775.1 of Gammaproteobacteria bacterium. Taxonomy (GTDB): domain Bacteria; phylum Pseudomonadota; class Gammaproteobacteria; order UBA5335; family SLRW01; genus DASQZJ01. The sequence goes on along the minus strand of DASQZJ010000020.1, from coordinate 34,162 downwards.
GCCGCCGGGCAAGTCCCTGCTCGACCGAAAGCAGCGGCTTGCCCCGGTCGGCCGCGGTCCACCAGTGCCCGGCGACGATCCGGTTGCCGCGCTGCAGCCGCGCCGTCCAGGAGAGGTTGAATTCACGCTCGGCCAGGTGGCGCGCGCGGGGATCGCGGTAGGTGTCCGGCGTGATCTTCCCGCCGTTGTGTGCCACCAGTCGGGCCCTGACCATCGGGTGCAGCCGGGGCGGGCTGATGCCGCGGGCGCGCAGGAAGGATCGCAGGGGCCGGCGCTGGTTCTTCTGGATGTTGATCAGGAACTCGTTCGGCGCGTGCGACGGCACGCTCGAGCGCCATCCGGCCAGCAGGTCCGCCCGCACCAGGCTCAGGAGCAGCAGCACCATGATCCCCAGGCCGAACGCGACCAGCTGGATCACGCTTTCGCCGCGGCGCCGGGCGATGGCGGCGATGCCGAATCGCCAGCTGATGCCGACACGACGGCGCAGCCCTCCGAGCGCCGCGATCAGTGCCAGCCCGGCGACGCCCAGCACGGCCGCGGTACCGGCGATTCCACCGAACAGGCGCAGCGTCAGGGCCGCATCGGCCGTGTGCCACCAGAGCAGGGCACCCACCGCGAGCACGGCGGCCACCCAGGTCAACAGGCCCGGCGGTCCCGGATTGCCCAGCTCGCGGCGGAGCACGCGCGCCGGCGGTACGCGGGAAACGTGGAGCAGGGGCGGCAAGGCGAAGCCGAGCAGCAGCACGATCCCGGCACCGAGTCCCGGCAGCGCGGGGCTCCAGCCGGCGGCCGGAAGCCGGGTGCCGAGCAGGCTCGCGAGCAGGCGCGCCAGGCCGTACTGGCCCAGGTAACCGGCGCCGCAGCCGACCAGGCTCGCCAGCAGGCCCAGCACGCCGAGCTCGACCGCGTAGACCTGCGCCACCCGCCTTGCGGGCATGCCCAGGCAGCGCAGCACCGCCGCGCTGTCCAGCCGGCGCCGCATGTGCTGGCGCGAGGCTGCGGCGATGGCCACGCCGGAGAGGATTGCGCTGACCAGCGCCGCCAGTGCCAGGAACTGGCGCCCGCGGCGCAGCGCCGTCCCCAGCTGCGGCCGCACGTCGCTGGCGTCCTGCAACCGGGTCGCCGGATCCAGGCGCGGCTCGACGGCCCGGCGGAAGCTCCGTACCGCCGGCGGCGGGCCCGCCACCAGCAGGCGGTAGCGAACCCGGCTCGCCGGCCGCACCAGGCCGGTCTTCGCGAGATCGGCGAGGTTGATCATCAGGTGCGGGGCGAGGCTGACGAAGCTGGCGCTGCGGTCCGGCTCGTAGGCGAGCGCCCGCGTGACCATGAGCGTGGCATTTCCGACCGTGACGGAGTCACCGGGCTCCAGGCGCAGAAGGCTCATCAGCCGCGGATCGAGCCAGGCGTGGCCCGGTGCCGGACCGTGGCGGAGCCGGGTAACCGGGCCGAAGGGTCTGGCCGCGACGCCGACCGCCCCTTTCAGCGGCCAGCCGGCACCGACCGCACGGATCGTGGCGAGTGTATGCCGGTCGCCGTGCGCGGCCATGCTGGGGAAGCTGAGCGTGCGGGCAGTGCGCAGGCCGGCCCGGCGCGCCGCCCGTGCCAGCGCCGGATCGACCGGATGGCTGGAAAGCGCCACGAGATCGCCGCCGAGCACCTCCCCCGACTGCGACTCGAGGCCCAGGCGCACGCGCTGCGTGAAGAAACCCACTGCGGAGATGGCGGCGACCGCGAGCATCACCGCCAGCGCCAGCAGGCGCAGCTCGCCGGACCGCCAGTCCCGCGCCAGAAGGCGGGCGGCGAACCGCCCGGTCCCGCTCATCCCGGCGCCCCGGCGCCGGCGATGGACAAGCGCCCGCCGTCCAGGATCAGTTCGCGGTGACAGCGGCCGGCGAGATGCTCCTCGTGCGTCACCAGCACCAGCGTGGTGCGGCGCGAGGCATTGAGGGAGAACAGCAGCTCCACGACATGCTCCCCGGTCAGACGGTCGAGGTTGCCCGTGGGCTCGTCCGCGAACAGCACGTCGGGCTCGCGGGCGAATGCCCGCGCCAGCGCCACGCGCTGCTGCTCGCCCCCGGAAAGCTGGCGCGGGTAGTGCGCCCCCCGCCGCTCCAGGCCCACGCGCGTGAGCAGCTGCCGGGCACGGTCCCGGCTGTCTTCGATTCCCGCCAGCTCGAACGGCAGCATGACGTTCTCCAGCGCGGTCAGCGCGGGCAGCAGCTGGAAGTTCTGGAACACGAAGCCCACGTGGGCCGCGCGCGCCGCGGCGCGGCCGTCCTCGTCCAGCGCGGTCAGCTCGGTACCGGCCAGGAATACCCGGCCGCGGGTCGGAAGGTCCAGGCCCGCCAGCAGTCCGAGCAGGGTCGATTTCCCGGACCCGGACGGTCCCACGATCGCGACGGCCTCTCCGGAGGCGATCTCCAGGCTGACGTCGTCGAGAATGGTCAGCCGGCCTTCGGGGCTGCTAACCTCCTTGCTCAGCCTTTCCCCCCGGATCATGGGTGTCCCGCTCGTGTCGACCATGAAAGCGCTCCTGGTGTGCCTGGTCGTGTTGCTGCCGCTGCCGGCGTTCGCGGGCGGATCGCAGGCACCCGTCATCCTGGTCCTTGGGGACAGCCTGAGTGCGGCACACGGGATACCGCTGGACAGCGGCTGGGTCAGCCTGCTGCGGACCCGCCTGGAACGCGATGGATACCATTACCGCGTCGTGAACGCCAGCATCAGCGGCGACACCACCCGCGGCGCCCTGGAACGGCTGCCGCCCCTGCTGGGGCGGTACCGTCCGGCGATCGTGATCGTCGAGCTGGGCGGCAACGACGGCTTGCGGGGCCTGTCGCTCCAGGCCATGCGCTCCAACCTCGCGGCCATCATCCGTGCATCCAGGAAGGGGGGGGGCCGCGTACTCCTGTTGGGAATGCGGTTGCCGCCGAACTACGGGGGCGCCTACACGCATGGTTTCCACCAGGTCTACCCGGACCTGGCGCGACGCATGTCGGTGCCGCTGGTGCCGTTCCTGCTGGCCAGGCTGGAGAAGGGCGACGACCTGGACCCGGCGCTGATGCAGAGCGACGGCATCCACCCCAATGCCCGGGGGCAGCCGCTGATGCTGTCGGCGGTCTGGCCGCGGCTCGTGCCCCTGCTGGATCGGGGCCGGGCGAGCGGCGGGCGCCGCGCAACGACCGGGGGAGACGGCGGGTGAACGACCGCACCGGGTCCGACGAGAGACAGCTCGATGCCCTGCTGGCGGCGTGTGCGGGTGGCGACCGCGAGGCCTTCCGGAGTCTCTACCGGTTCGGGTCGCCGCGCCTGTTCGGCCTGCTGCTGCGCATGCTGGGCCGGCGCGACCTGGCCGAGGACGTGCTGCAGGAGGTGTTCGTCACGGTCTGGAACCGCGCGGGCGACTTCCGTTCCAGCCGCGGCTCCGCCACCACCTGGCTGACGAGCATCGCCCGCAACCGGGCGATCGACGCATTGCGCAAGAGCTCGCGGCGGCCGCTTTCGGCGGTCGAGCCGGACGAACTCCCGGGACGCGCCGACCCGTTCGGCGAGGTGGCCCTGGACCAGTCCAGCGCGCGCCTCGGGGAGTGTCTCGAGCTGCTCGGCGACGATTACCGGCACAGCCTGGCGCTGGCATTCTTCGAGGGGCTGAGCCACAGCGAGATCGCGGAGCGGCTCGGGCGCCCGCTCGGTACCGTCAAGAGCTGGATCCGGCGGGCGCTGGAGAGCCTCAGGGGGTGCCTGGAAGCATGAACTACACCGGGGAACGACTGGCCGACCGCCTGGCCGCGGAGTACGTGCTGGGAACCCTGCGGGGGCCCGCCCGCCGGCGCTTCGAACGCCTGCTCGAAGCGCACCCGGTGCTGCGCGCCCATGTCCGCGCCTGGGAGGAACGCCTTGGCCCGATGGCGGCGCGCGTGGCGCCGGTACGGCCGCCGCGCCGCGTCTGGCGGCGTATCCGGCGGGCCACCGGCACGTCCCGCGGTGTCGCCGGGGCATGGCGGGCCTGGGCGATGGCCGCCTCGCTCCTTGCCGCCGTGCTGCTCGGGTATTTCTCCGCGAGCCTGCTGCCGGGACCGCCGGCGGCGCCCTCCTATGCGGCGGTCGTGACCGGGGGGCACGGTCGCGCCCTGTGGCTGGTCACCGCGGACGTGCGGCGCGGGACCCTGTCGGTGCGCGCGGTGGGCAGGGTGCCGTCCCCGGGCAGGCATTCCTACCAGCTGTGGCTGCTGGCGAAGAATGCGCCGCCGCGATCGCTCGGCCTGCTGCCGTCCTCCGGAAGCAGCCGGCACCCGCTGCCGCGGTCATGGCTGGCCGGGCGACGGGGCGCGGTCGGCATCGCCGTGAGCCTCGAGCCGCCGGGCGGCTCCCCCACCGGACGCCCCACGGGACCGGTGCTGTACCAGGCGACCCTCGCTCGCGGCTGACCGCCCGCCAGCGGGCGCGGCCCTGCATCCAATCCTCTTCCACCGGCGTATTCCCGACAGCCTCGGTGCGGCGGCGGCAGCACTCGCGACGGCTGAACTGCCGCCCGCCTGCCGGCACGCTTCACAGCGCCGCCAGCGCGGTCTCCAGCTCGGACAGGGACCGGATCTCGAGGTCGGGGGGCGGGCCCCCGGGCCACGCCCGTCCTTTCCGGTTCACCCAGACCGTGCGCAGTCCGGCCGAGGCCGCGCCGGCGACGTCGGACTCGGGATCGTCCCCGACGTGCACCACCTCGGCGGGCGGACGACCCAGGGCGGCGCAGGCGGCTCGAAACGGCGCGGGATGGGGCTTGGCATGGCCGACGTCCGTGGCGGATATGGCGGCCGTGAAGTAGCTCTCCAGCCCGATCAGGCGCACGTCGGCATTGCCGTTGGTGATGCTGGCCATGGGGTAGCGGCGGCGCAGCCGGTCCAGCACCGGGCGTACGTCGTCATAGAGGACGACCTCGTTGCGTGCCCGCAGAAATATCCGGAACGCCTCGTCGGAGAGGTCCTCCTCCTCCCCCGCCAGGCGTGCCGCGCGGGAGAGCGCCGCCCGGCGCAGGTAGCTGAAGTCGTGAGCCCGTGCGGGGCGCTCCACGGCGATCGCCGCCATCATCGAGCGCAGTTCGGTCGGCGGGAAGCGCGAAGCCGCCCGGGGCTGGTTGCGCGCCAGCCAGGCGTGCAGCCGCGCGTCGGCCAGGCGCAACACGCCTTCCACCTCCCACAGGGTGTCGTCGAGGTCGAACGTGATCCCACGCGTGCTGGCAGTCGTCGCGGTGCTGTTCATCTCTCCGGGGACGCGCTCGGGGCCGTTTGGTCGATGGTTCCATCTTCCCGCCGGGCGGCTTGCGACGCAAGCGGCGAGGCGGGGGCTGCTGGCATTGGTGTACAGGAATTGTATAATTCAAAAATGTGTCACTTGCAGGTTCGATGACCCTCGGGGGAGGGCACTGACAGAACGATGGAACCGGAAACGAAAGCTTCCGACGGGGAACTGTACCCGATTCGGACGGTATCGGCGCTTACCGGAGTCAACGCGGTCACGCTGCGGGCGTGGGAGCGCCGTTACGGTCTTGTCCAGCCCCGGCGTACGCCCAAGGGCCATCGCCTGTACAGCCGCGCCGACATCGAGCGCATCCGGCGGGTGCTCCAGCTGCTCGAACGGGGGATCTCGATCAGCCAGGCGCGCCGGGTGCTGGAGGCCGAGGAGGCCGCCGCGGGCGACCCGGCCGGGCCCTGGCAGCAGTACCTGGGCGAAATGCTGGATGCGGTGATCGCTTTCGACGATGCCGCGCTCGAGGCCGTGTACAACCAGGTGCTGTCGCTCTACCCCGTGGACCTGGCGTTCAAGCGCCTCGTGGTGCCGCTGCTGGAACGGCTGGGCCGGCGCTGGGAAACGGGCGAGGGGACCGTGGCCGAGGAACACTTCTTCGGGGTCTACCTGCGCAACAAGCTCGGCGCGCGGCTGCATCATGTCGGAGCCGACCGGGAGCGCCCACGGCTGCTGGCCGCGTGCATGGAAGGCGAGCTGCACGAGGTCGGGCTGGTCCTGTTCACGCTGCGGGCGCTGGAGCAGGGTTTTCGCCCGGTGCTGCTGGGAGCGGACATGCCCCTGGACGAGCTGGCCGAGGCGGCACGCCGCTCGCGCAGCGCGGCCATCGTGCTCTCGGGTTCCGAGCGCCTGGACTGGGAGGAGCGGGGCGAACGCCTCGCCCGCCTGATCGGTGCCGCGGGACGTCCGGTGTTCGTCGGCGGCGGCTTCTCGGTGCGCCACGGGGCGGCGATCACGCAGGCCGGCGGTGTCGCGCTCGGGGACGATATCGATCACGGGCTGCGCCAGATCGGCGAACGCCTGTCCGCCGTCGCCTGAGTCGGGCACCGGGGCATCCCCGGCGGCCTGCGGTCACGTGCGCGCGCGGTGCCAGCCGGGGCTCAGCTCGCGCACCGCGTCGACCATGGCCGCGGCATGCTCCGGCGGAACGTCCGGCGTGATGCCGTGCCCGAGGTTGAAGACGTGGCCGTTGCCGGCCCCGTAGCTGCGCAGCAGACGCGCGACCTCGTCGCGGATCACGTCCGGACGGGCGCGCAGGACGGCCGGGTCCATGTTTCCCTGCAGGGCGACGCGATCCCCGATCCGGGCCCGGGCCGTGCCCAGCTCGATGCTCCAGTCCAGGCCCACCGCATCGCAGCCGGCAGCGGCAATCTCTTCAAGCCAGGCGCCCCCGCCCTTGGTGAACAGGATCACGGGGATGCGCCGGCCGTCGCGCTCGCGCGGCAGGCGATCCAGGATGCGTGCCATGTAGTCGAGCGAGAACGCGCGATAGGCCGGAGTGCTGAGCGTGCCGCCCCAGGTGTCGAAGATCTGCAATGCGTCGGCGCCGGCCTCGATCTGGGCGCCGAGATAGTCGACCAGGGAATCCGCCAGCAGCGCGAGCAGCCGGTGCAGCGCGTCGGGGTCGTCGTAGAGCATGCCCTTGATGCGCGCGAAGTCCCGGCTCGAGCGTCCTTCCACCATGTAGGTTGCAAGCGTCCACGGGCTGCCGGCGAAGCCGATCAGCGGCACCCTCCCGTCCAGCTCGCGGTGGATCGTGCGCACCGCCTCGGGCACGTATGCCAGCTCGCGCGCCGGGTCGGGGCGGTGCAGGGCGTCGACGTCCGCGCGGCTGCGCACCGGGCGCTCGAAGCGCGGCCCCTCCCCGGGCACGAAGTGCAGCCCCAGCCCCATGGCGTCCGGCACGGTCAGGATGTCGGAGAACAGGATCGCGGCGTCGAGATCGAACCGGCGCAGCGGCTGCAGCGTAACCTCGCAGGCCAGCTCGGGAGTGCGGCACAGGGTCATGAAGTCCGGCACCCGTTCACGCACTTCCCGGTATTCCGGCAGGTAGCGCCCCGCTTGCCGCATCATCCACACCGGAGTACGGTCGACGGGCTGGCGCAGCAGCGCGCGCAGCAGGCGGTCGTTGCGTGGTCCCGGAGCCTTCACGGGCGATCCTTCCCGGGGGCGAAGTGGCGGGCGATGGCGCCCTGGATGGCTTCGGCGGCCGCGCGCGGGTCCGGGGCGTTGCGGACCGGGCGCCCGACGACGATGTAGTCGGCCCCCGCAGCGAACGCCTGCCCGGGTGTCATGACCCGCTTCTGGTCGTCCACCGGGCGATTCTCCACCGGACGGATTCCCGGGGTGACCACCATCAGGCGCGGTCCCAGCTCGGCGCGCAGCCGGGCCGCCTCCAGGCCCGACGACACCACGCCTTCGCAGCCGGCGGCGAGCGCACGCCGGGCGCGCGAGAGAACCAGCGACTCGACATCGCAGGCGAAGCCAAGGTCGTCCAGGTCGCCCCGGTCGAGGCTGGTCAGGACAGTCACCGCGAGGATGCCGAGGCCGTCGCCGGCAGCCTGCGCCGCCGCCTCCATGATCGACTGGTTGCCGTGGACCGTGGCGAAGCGCGCGCCCCGCCCGCGCAGCGCACGCACCGCGGCGGCGACGGTGGCGGGCACGTCGAAGAACTTCAGGTCGACGAACACCTGCTTGCCCCGGCCGATCAGCCAGTCCAGCAGCTCGAAACAGCCCCCCGCCATGAACAGCTCCAGCCCCAGCTTGTAGAAGCGCACGCTGTCGCCCAGCGTCTTCACCAGGGCGCGGGCGCTGTCGGCGTCGGGCACGTCCAGCGCCAGGATCAGGCGCTCACGGGGATCGATCGCGGGCCGGGCGCCGGATGCAGCGGGCATTCCTAGACCTCGAGATAGCGCATGATGCCCTCGGCGGCCTGCCGCCCCTCGAACACCGCCGTGACCACCAGGTCGGAGCCGCGCACCATGTCGCCGCCCGCGAACACTTTCGGATTGTTGGTCTGGAAGCGGTACTGCGCCTGGCTGGCGACCACGCGGCCACCCTCGTCGCAGTAGATCTCGAAGTCGCGGAACCAGTCCGCGGGGCTGGGCCGGAAGCCGAAGGCGATGATCACGCGGTCGGCGGGGACTACTTCCTCCGAGCCGGGAACCGGCACCGGGCGACGGCGTCCGCGTTCGTCGGGATCGCCCAGCTTCGTGGTGACGAACTTGACGCCCTCGACCCGGCGGTCGCCCACGATCTCGACCGGCTGGCGGTTGAACAGGAACTGCACGCCTTCCTCCCGCGCGTTGAGCACCTCGCGGCGCGAGCCCGGCATGTTGTCCTCGTCGCGCCGGTAGGCGCAGACGACGCTGGAAGCGCCCTGGCGCAGGGCCGTGCGGTTGCAGTCCATGGCCGTGTCGCCGCCGCCCAGCACGATCACCCGCCGGCCCGACATGCTGATGTGCTCGGCCGGGCCGCCCGGGATCTCCATCACCTTGTGGATGTTGGACACCAGGTAGGGCAGCGCCTCGTGTACGCCCTGCAGGTCCTCTCCGGGGAAGCCGCCGCGCATCGCGGTATAGGCGCCCATGCCGAGGAACACCGCGTCGTAGTCGGCCACCAGGCGGTCGAAGGCGACGTCGCGGCCGACCTCGGTGTCCAGCACGAACTCCACGCCCATCTCCTCGAGCAGCCGCCGGCGCGTGCGCACGATCTCCTTCTCCAGCTTGAACGGCGGGATGCCGAAGGTCAGCAGGCCGCCGATCTCCGGGTAGCGGTCGTAGACCACCGCGCGGACACCGTTGCGTGCCAGCACGTCCGCGGCTGCCAGGCCGGCCGGGCCCGCCCCGATTACCGCCACGCGATGCCCGGTCTCCTCGACCGCGCTGAGGTCGGGCCGCCAGCCCTGCCGCACGGCCTCGTCGGTGATGTACTTCTCGACCGCGCCAATGGTGATCGCCCCGAAGCCGTCGTTCATGGTGCAGGCGCCTTCGCACAGGCGGTCCTGCGGGCACACGCGGCCGCACACCTCGGGCAGCGAGTTGGTCTTGTGCGACAGCTCCGCCGCCTCGAACAGGTTGCCCTCGGAGACCAGCTTGAGCCAGTTGGGGATGTAGTTGTGAACCGGGCACTTCCACTCGCAGTACGGGTTGCCGCAGGAGATGCAGCGGCCCGCCTGGGAGGCGGCGGTGTCGGGATCGAACTGCCCGTAGATCTCGTTCCAGCGCTTGATCCGGATCTCGGCGGGCTGCTTCTCCGGGTCCCGCCGGGGCATGTCGAGAAAGTGCAGTGGGTCGGTCATGGCTTCTTTGCGGCTGTGTTCCGGAACCGGCCGCCGGGCGCGCTCAGGCGGCCCGGCGCAGCGTATCGAGCAGGGAGGCGAGATCCGCGGCCTTGGGTTTGGCCAGCCAGAACTTGCCCACGTAGTCGGCGAAGTTGTCCAGGATGTGCTGTCCCCAGGCGCTTCCGGTCTCGGCCACGTGCCGGCGGATCAGCCCCTTGAGGTAGTTGCGCTGGGCCTCCATCGGCTCAGTGCTCACGCGGTGGATGTCGATCAGCTCGTGGTTGTAGCGGTCGACGAAGTTGCGCTCGATATCGAGCACGAAGGCGAAGCCGCCGGTCATGCCCGCGCCGAAGTTCACGCCGGTGCCGCCGAGCACCGTCACCACGCCCCCGGTCATGTACTCGCAGCCGTGGTCGCCGATCCCCTCGACCACCGCGATGGCCCCCGAGTTGCGCACGGCGAAGCGCTCCCCGGCCTGGCCGGCCGCGAACAGCTCGCCGCCGGTGGCGCCGTAGAGGCAGGTGTTGCCCATGATCACCGTGTCCTGGCTGGCGAAGCTGCTGCCGGGGGCGGGGTGGATCACGATCCGCCCGGCGCTCATGCCCTTGCCGACGTAGTCGTTGGCGTCGCCTTCCAGGTACAGGTGCAGGCCGCCGGCATTCCATACCCCGAAGCTCTGTCCGGCGGTGCCGGTCAGGCGCACTTCCAGGGGCGCGTCGCTCATGCCGTAGTTGCCGTGCCGGAGCGCGATCTCGCCGGAGACGCGCGCACCGATGGAGCGGTTGTTGTTCCGGACCTCGTAGTGAAACGTGCCGCCCCGGCGATGCTCGATGGCATCCAGCATGTCGGCCACCATCTGCTCGGCCAGCTCGCCCTTGTCGAAGGGCTTGTTGTGCGGCTCGACGCAGAACTGCGGCTTGCCGGCGAGCCGGTCCGCCGACAGGACCGGCGTCAGGTCCAGGCTGCGCATGCGCTCGGTGTCACCGGGCAGGATCTCCAGCAGGTCGGTGCGCCCGATCAGGTCGGTCATGCGGCGTACCCCGAGCCACGCCATCCACTCCCGGGTCTCGGCCGCGACGAAATGGAAGTAGTTCTCCACCATCTCGGGCAGGCCGATGAAGTGCTTGAAGCGCAGGATGTTGTTCTGGGTCGCGACCCCCGTGGGGCAGTTGTTGAGGTGGCACACGCGCAGGTACTTGCAGCCCAGCGCCACCATCGGCGCGGTGCCGAAGCCGAAGCTCTCGGCGCCCAGGATCGCCGCCTTGATCACGTCCAGCCCGGTCTTCAGCCCGCCGTCGGTCTGCAACCGGACCTTGTCGCGCAGGTCATTGGCGCGCAGCGTCTGGTGGGTCTCCGACAGGCCCAGCTCCCAGGGGCTGCCGGCGTATTTCACCGAGGTCAGCGGGCTCGCGCCGGTGCCACCGTCGTAGCCGGAGATGGTGATCAGGTCGGCATAGGCCTTGGCCACCCCGGCCGCCACCGTGCCCACGCCCGGCTCGGACACCAGCTTGACCGACACCAGCGCCTTCGGGTTGACCTGCTTGAGGTCGAAGATCAGCTGCGCCAGGTCCTCGATGGAGTAGATGTCGTGGTGCGGCGGCGGCGAGATCAGGGCCACGCCCGGCTTGGAGAAGCGCAGCCGCGCGATCATCTGGTTGACCTTGTGGCCGGGCAGCTGCCCGCCTTCGCCCGGCTTGGCGCCCTGGGCGATCTTGATCTGCAGCACTTCCGCGTTGACCAGGTAGTGCGGCGTCACGCCGAAGCGTCCCGAGGCCACCTGCTTGATCTTGGACATGCGCTCGGTGCCGAAGCGGGCGGAGTCCTCGCCGCCCTCGCCCGAGTTGGAGCGCCCGCCCATGCGGTTCATGGCGGTGGCGATCGCCTCGTGCGCGTCCGGCGAAAGCGCGCCCAGCGACATGCCGGCGCTGTCGAAGCGCGGCAGGATGCTTTCCTCCGGCTCGACCTCGTCGAGCGGGATCGGATCGGTGTCGGCGCGCAGCCGGAACAGGTCGCGCAGCACCGTCACCGGGCGATCGTCCACGAGCTGGGAGAAGCGCTTGTACGTCCCGTAATCGCCGGATTGCACCGCCGCGTGCAGGGTCGCGACCACGTCCGGGTTGAAGGCATGGTACTCGCCGCCGAACACGAACTTGAGCAGTCCGCCCTGGTCCAGCGGCACGCGGGGGTTCCAGGCGGCGTCGGCGAGGGACTCGATGTCCTGCTTGAGATCGGGGAAACGGGCCCCCTGGACCCGGCTGACGGTGCCGGTGAAGCAGCGCTTCACCACCTCGTCGTGCAGGCCGACGACCTCGAACAGCTGGGCCCCGCGGTAGCTCGCGATGGTCGATATCCCCATCTTGGAGATGATCTTGTACAGGCCCTTGTTGATGCCCTTGCGAAAGTTGCTGGCGAGCACCCCCGGCTCGATACCCTTGACCTCGCCGGTGTCGACCATGTCGTACAGGCACTGGTAGGCGAGGTAGGGGAAGATCGCCGTGGCGCCGTAGCCCAGCAGCACCGCGAAGTGATGCGGGTCGCGCGCGGTCGCGGTCTCGATCACCAGGTTGGCGTCGCCGCGCAGGCCGCGCGCCACCAGGTGGTGGTGCACGGCACCGGTCGCCAGCAGGGCGTGCAGCGGCAGCGTCGCGCGGTCGATGACCCGGTCGCTGAGCACCAGGATGACGCTGCCGTCCCGTACCGCCTGCTCGGCTTGCGTGCACAGCTCGTCGAGCGCCTCCTGCAGCGACATCTTCCGGGGGTAGTTGAGGTCGAATACCCGGTGGCGATAGCCGGGCTCGTCCAGCTCCAGCAACTGACGGAACTTGCCCTCCGAGAGCACCGGCGAATCGATGATCAGCCGCTCGGCGTGCTCCTCGGTCTCCTCGAACAGGTTCTGCTCGACGCCCAGGCAGGTTTCCAGCGACATCACGATCTGTTCGCGGATCGGGTCGATGGGCGGATTGGTGACCTGGGCGAACTGCTGGCGGAAGTTGTCGTACAGCGCACGCGGCTTCTTCGACAGCACCGGGAACGGGGTGTCGTCGCCCATCGACCCGATGCCTTCCTGCCCGGCCTCGGCGAGCACCCGCATGATCTGGTCACGCTCCTCGAAGCTCACGCCGAACAGCTTCTGGTACCGAAGCAGCGTCTCGCTGTCCATGTGCCGCGCCGCCTGGGCATCCTCGTCCAGCGTGGACTCGATGTGCTGCACATGCCGGCTCAGCCACTTCTTGTACGGCTGGCGTGCCTTGAGCCGCTCGTCGATGTCCTCCGAGTGCAGGACCTCGCCGGTGTGGGTGTCCACTGCCAGCATCTGGCCCGGCTTGAGCCGGCCCTTGGTCACCACGTCCCCGGGCGCGTAATCGTACACGCCGATCTCCGAGGCCAGCGTGATCACCCGGTCGCGGGTGACCACGTAGCGCGCCGGGCGCAGCCCGTTGCGGTCCATGCAGCAGGCGGCGTGGCGGCCGTCGGTGAGCACGATGCCGGCCGGCCCGTCCCACGGCTCCATGTGCATCGAGTTGTACTCGTAGAACGCCCGCAGGTCCGGGTCCATGGTGTCCACGTTCTGCCACGCCGGCGGAATCAGCAGACGCATCGCGCGGAAGATGTCCATGCCGCCGGCCAGCAGCACCTCGAGCATGTTGTCCAGGCTGCAGGAGTCCGAGCCCTCCAGCGAGACGATCGGATGGATCTCCGTCAGGTCCGGCAGCAGCGGCGTGGACAGCTTGCTGCTGCGCGCCATCGACCAGTTGCGGTTGCCGCGGATGGTGTTGATCTCGCCGTTGTGGGCCAGGTAGCGGAACGGCTGCGACAGGCTCCACTGCGGCATGGTGTTGGTGGAGAAGCGCTGGTGGAACACGCACAGCGAGGACTGCATGCGCTCGTCGCTCAGGTCCCGGTAGAACACCGGCAGGTACGAGGGCATCACCAGGCCCTTGTACGAGAACACGTCCACCGAGAGGCTGGGCACGTAGAACGCGGGATCGTCCGCCAGCGCGTTCTCCGCCTTGCGTCGCGCCAGGAAGAGGTGGCGCTGGAAGCGCTCGTCGTCCATCTCCCCGGTGGCGTTGACATAGATCTGCTCGATCTGCGGCAGGGTGCGCAGCGCCTGCTCCCCGCAGGCCGAGGGATCCGTGGGCACGGCGCGCCAGCCCGCGACCTCCAGGCCCTGGGCGCGGAGCCGGTCTTCCAGTTCGGCGCGAGCACGTGCGGCAGCGTCCTCGCCGGACGACAGGAATACCAGGCCCGACGCGTAACGCTCGGCGAGCGTAACGCCCGCCTCTTCGGCGGCGGCGCGCAGGAACGCGTCCGGCTTCTTGATCAGCAGTCCGCAGCCGTCGCCGGTCTTGCCGTCAGCGGCCACGGCGCCGCGGTGGGTCAGGCGCACCAGGGCCTTGATCGCCGTCTGGACCAGCCAGTGGCTGGGCTGGTCGTCCATCTGGGCGATCAGGCCGAAGCCGCAGTTGTCCTTCTCGAACTCCGGCCGGTACAGGGTGTTCTCAAGCTCTCTCATCAGGGTGACCCGTCGTATCTGGCGGTGGGCCGTTCGCCGGCACCCCCTGCCGGCTCGTGGTGCCCGCCTGGTGCGTCCGCGCGTGTCACGGCCGGATGGGGATCCTGTCCAGGGAGGTCTGTCCGCGCCGTCGCCGGTCGCGCCAGAAACGCGCTGCCGTGGGCTCCGTGGCTCATTCGCGAACGGCCTCGGCGGTCGCAAAGCGGCCGTCAAGTATAGCCATCCAGCCGGTTGCGATCAATCGGGCGAAGGGCGTGCGCGGACCCCTCAGGTCCGCGAGCGGGGCAGGAACAGTCGCTCGTGCTCGGCGATCGCGAAACGATCCGTCATGCCGGCGATGTAGTCGGCCACCGCCCGGGCCCGGCCGTCATCACCGTGGCGCTCCGCCAGTGCCAGGGCCTGCTCCCTCGCCTGGGGCGGGAGCAGGCGGGGGTCGTCGGCGAAAGCCGCGTACAGGTCCCGCACGATGCGCTGCGCCTTGCAGGTCATGCGGTGCACCCGGTAGTGCTGGTACAGCTCCCGGCGCAGGAACCGCTTCAGCTCCCGGTTGCGCCCGGCGACGGCGTCGCTGAAGCCGATCATGGCGCCGTCGGCCGCCCGCACCGCTTCGGGATCGGCGGGCGCGTGCTTGCGTATCCGCTCGTCGCTGTGCTCGATCAGGTCGACCACCAGGCCGTTGATCATGCGGCGAATGGTCTCGTGGATCAGCGGGCGTCCGGCCAGCCGCGGGTACCGCTCTCTGACCTCGGCATGGTGCGACTCGAACAGCGCGATGTCCCGCAGCTGCTCGATCGAGAGCAGGCCCGCGCGCAGCCCGTCGTCCACGTCGTGATTGTTGTAGGCGATCTCGTCCGCGACGTTGGCCAGCTGCGCCTCCAGCGACGGCTGCCGGCGTTCGAGAAAGCGTCGGCCAAGCTCGCCCAGCTCGCGGGCCTTGTCGCGGGAGCAGTGCTTGAGAATGCCCTCGCGGGCCTCGAACGTGAGGTTGAGCCCGCGGAAGTCGGCGTACTTGTGCTCGAGCTCGTCCACGACCCGCAGGGACTGCAGGTTGTGCTCGAAGCCGCCGTGCCCGCGCATGCACGCGTGCAGCGCTTCCTGGCCGGCGTGTCCGAAGGGGGTGTGGCCGAGATCGTGTGCCAGGCAGATCGCCTCGGTCAGGTCCTCGTTGAGCCGGAGCGCGCGCGCCACGGTGCGGGCGATCTGGGCGACCTCGAGCGAATGGGTCAGCCGCGTCCGGAACAGGTCGCCCTCGTGGTTGACGAACACCTGGGTCTTGTATTCCAGGCGGCGGAACGCCGCCGAATGGACGATCCGGTCGCGGTCGCGCTGGAACTCCGTGCGGTGCGCCGGCGGGTCCTCGGGGAAGCGCCGTCCACGACTGCCGCCGGCGTCCGTGGCCCAGGGCGCCAGGAACGGGTCGCGCCCGGTTGCCGTGTGCGCGCTCATTTGCGGCAGGCGGCTCGCGGAAAGGTTTCGAGGACGGCCCGCAGCTCGCCGGGATCGAAGTCGTCGCGGACCTCGGCCCGGCCCGGGGCGGCGAGCAGGACCAGCCGCAGGCGACCGCCGCGCACCTTCTTGTCGGAGGCCATCAGCGTGAGGAAGCGTTCGGCGTCGAGCTCCGCGGGCGCCGCGGTCGGGAGCCCGGCGCGCTCGATCAGGCGCCGGACGCGGCCGCAGTCGGCTCCGTCGATGTCGCCCAGGCGCCGCGACAGCTCGGCGGCCATCAGCATGCCGACGGCCACGGCCTCGCCGTGGAGGAGGGTGCCGTAACCGAGACCGGTCTCGATCGCGTGGCCGAAAGTGTGCCCGAAATTGAGCAGTGCCCGCAGGCCCTGCTCGCGCTCGTCGCGGGCCACGATCTCGGCCTTGATGCGGCAGGACGTTCGCACCGCCTCCGCCAGTGCTTCGGGCTCGCGCGCGAGCAACCCGTCGAGCCGGCCTTCCAGCCACTCCAGGAAGGCCGCGTCCGCGATCAGGCCGTACTTGATCACCTCGGCGAGGCCGGCCCGGAGCTCGCGATCGCCCAGCGTGTCCAGCGTGCCGATGTCGGCGACCACGCAGCGCGGCTGGTGAAAGGCGCCGATCATGTTCTTGCCGAGCGGATGATTGACCCCGGTCTTGCCGCCGACCGATGAGTCGACCTGGGCCAGCAGGGTGGTCGGCATTTGCAGGAAGTGCACGCCGCGCAGGTAGCAGGCGGCGGCGAAGCCGGTCAGGTCGCCGACGACGCCCCCGCCGAGCGCGATCAGGGTGCAGTCGCGGTCGTAGCGCAGCTCCATGAGCCTGTCGAACACCCGGCTCGCGGTCGCCAGCGTCTTGTGCTCCTCGCCGTCGGGGAGGATCAGCGTATCCACCGTGAACCCGGAAAGCGCCGCGGTCACCCGGTCGAGGTAGAGCGGCGCGACGGTTTCGTTGGTGATCACCAGCACCTGGCGCCCCGGAAGGTGTCGCGACCAGACGTCCGCGGCGCCGAGCAGGCCGGTGCCGATGTAGATGGGGTAGCTGCGCTGGCCGAGATCGACTTCCAGGACTTTCATGAATGTTCGCTCGGGAAGGACCGGCTGAAACGCCTAGTATGCCTGCCCCTCCGGGGGCTGGCCAGCCGCTTCCGGAAGCTCCTTCCGGGTCAGTCGGCGCCGGGCAGGCCGAGCTCGCGCTGGATCTGGCGGGCCACGGAGCGGGCGCGACGCCCGTCGGTGTGAATCGTCAGGTCGGCGACCGATTCGTACAGCGGCGCACGCTCGGACAGCAGGGCGGTCAGGCGGGCCCGGGGATCGGCGGTCTGCAGCAGGGGACGGCGCCGGTCGAAGCGGGTGCGCCGCATCTGCTCGTCGACCGTGGTCTCGAGGTAGACGACGATCCCGCGCTCATTGAGCATCGCCCGGTTGTCCGGATCGAGGATGGCGCCGCCGCCGGTCGACAGGACGATCCCGTCGAGCCGGCTCAGCTCGTCCAGCACCTTCCGCTCGCGCCGCCGGAAGCCCTCCTCGCCTTCCATGTCGAAGATGAACGAGATGTCCACCCCGGTGCGGCGTTCCACCTCCTGGTCGGTGTCGAGGAAGCGGTAGCCGGTCGCCTCCGCCAGGCGGCGCCCCACGGTCGTCTTGCCCGCGCCCATGGGCCCGACCAGGAATATGCGCTTGCCTCGCCCGTTCACGGTCTCTGGCATCGATCAGGGATGTATCCGGCGCCGGGGTGGCCAGCATAGCATGCGCGCCCCGCGCGGGGCCGCCGGGCCGGCGCCCGGCCCGGCCCCGGCAGCGCCGTTACTGGTTTTCGGCCGCGGTGGTGAGCCCGTTCTTCAGGATCTTGGGCGTGATGAACACCAGCAGCTCCTTCTTGTGGTTCTCGCGGCGGTCCTCCCGGAACAGGTGACCGAGCACCGGGATGTCGCCCAGCAGCGGCACCTTGTTCACCTGGTTGGTCCGGTTCTGCTCGTAGATGCCGCCGAGCACCACGGTGTCGCCGTTGTTGACCAGCACCTGCGTCTGCACCTCGCGCGTATCGATGCTGGGGATGAAGCCGCCGTTGCCGCTGGGCACCTGCTGCCCGACGGTGTCGTCCTTGACGTCGAGGTCCATCACGATGCGGTTGTCCGGGGTGATCTGGGGTGTCACGCCCAGGCTGAGCACGGCCTTCTTGAACGAGACCGAGGTCGCGCCGCTGGAGGACGCCTGCTGGTAGGGGATCTGCACGCCCTGGTTGATCACCGCCTTGTTCTGGTTGGCGGTGACCACCCGCGGGCTCGAGATCACCTCGCCCTTGCCCTCGGCCTGCAGGGCGGACAGCTCCAGGTCGAGCAGGTAATCCTTGCCCAGCACCGCCAGCGCCAGGGTGCCCGCCGGGTTGCTGGCGCCCAGGTTGACGTTGAGGCGGTCGGAGGAGTTGGCCGGGATCTGCACCTGGCTCACCCGCCCGGTGTTCTGGCGGCTGGTCAGCGCCGAGCTGACCGCGGTGTCCGTGCCGGTCAGGCTGCCGCTGGTGGCGACGATGCCCTGGGGACCGTTGCTGGTGATACCCGTGGCGCCGAACTTCACCCCGAGGTCGTGGGTGAAGTCGCTGGTCGCCACCACGATGCGCGACTCGATCAGGACCTGCTTGACCGGGATGTCCAGGCGGTTGACGAGCTTGCGGATCTGCTCCAGGTGGTCGGCGGTGTCGCGCACCAGCAGCGTGTTGGTGCGCTTATCCACGGTGACGGTACCGCGCGAGGACAGCAGCGAGTTCTGCTTGGACTTGATGATCTGCGCCAGGTCCGAGGCCTTGGCGTAGTTGATCTGGATGAAGCGGGACTCGAGCGGCTCGAGCTTGTCCAGCTGCTGCTGGTTCTGCAACTGCTGCTTCTCCCGCGCGGCGATCTGGTCCGCCGGTGCGACGAACATCACGTTTCCCTCACGCCGCTGGGCCAGGCCCTTGCTCTGCAGGATGATGTGCAGCGCCTGGTCCCAGGGCACGTTCTGCAGGCGCAGCGCCAGCGTGCCCTTGACGTTGTCGCTCACCACCATGTTGATGTTGGCGACGTCGGCCAGGATCTGGAGCACCGCGCGCACGTCGACGTTCTGGAAGTTGAGGGAGATGCGCTTGCCGCTGTACTTGGGCTTCTGCTGCGCCTGCTGCTGCGCCTTGCTGGGCGGCGAGAACTCGATCGTGTAGGTGTTGTTCGCCTGGTACGCGAGGCGCTCGTACTGCGACTTGGTGGGCGTGATCACCAGTTGTGCGTTGTCGCCTTTCGGTTGCGCGTCCACGGTCTTGACCGGGGTCGCGAAATCGGTCACGTCCATGCGCCGCACGTACTTCTTTGGCAGCCGCGTGTTCTGGAACGTGACCACCGTCTTGTTGCCCCGGTCGGTCACGTTCACCAGGGTGTTCGGATTGCTCAGATGCACGATCACACGGCCCTGGCCGTTGTCACCGCGCCGGAAGTCCACGTTGGTGATCGTCGACGACTCGCCGGAAGCCTGTGCCTGCTGCTGTCCGCTGCCCCCCTGGCCCGTCGCGCCGCTGCCTCCGCCGTTGCCCGTCGCCGGTGCGGCTGCGGCGGAGCCGGCGGTGGTGTTGAGCGCGAGGATCACCTGGTTGCCCTTGACCCGCGTCTGGTAGGGCACGAGCTCGGACAGGTTGACGACCACCCGGGTGCGTCCGCGCGCCTCGGCGGTGTTGACGCTCTCCGCCACGCCCGTGTTGATCTGCTGCGAGCGCTTGCTCAGTTCGTTGCGCGTGCCGGGAAGGTCCAGCGCGATGCGGGCCGGATTGTCGACCGCGAACGTGACCGGCTTGGGCGCGGGCTTGGCCAGCGTGAGCACGATCTGCAGCCGGTTGCCGGGCATCGGCACGAAATTGATGCTCTTGAGTGCGTTGGAGGGCGCGGCCTGGCCCTGCGCGAGAGACGGCGCCGCCCACAGCAGCGCGAGCATGGCCAGGAGCGCGATGCGGGCGGCGGACCACCGGCGCGTCCGCGCCCTGCCGGGACGCGGCAGCCGGGTGACAGAACTCTGGTAGCTGGCGGCTGGCATGCTTCTTCCCCTTTATTTCTGGCTGAGCGCGACCGACGCCTTGCGGTCCTTCCAGCCTCCGACGCCATCGGGCACCTTCTCGACGAGACTGATCTTGCTGCTCGTGATCGCGATGATCTTGCCGTAGTTCTGGCCCATGTAATCGCCCTTCCTGACCCTGTGCACCGTGCCGTTGCTGTCGCGGACCAGGGCCCATGTCACGCCCCCCACCTGGATCGTGCCGACCATGTGGAGGGCGTCCAGCGGGAACTTTTCGAGCGGCTGGGGCGGACGGTTGCGGTCCGGGGGCGGCACCGAAGAGGCGTTCTTCGACTTGCTGCCCGTCCGTCGGACCGGCGGCTCGAACGGCGACCGGCCCTTGGCCACGTAGGTGTATTGCTTGTACGGCTTCATCTTCGGGATCGGCTGCACGTGACCGGAGTGCCGCGACTTGACCCGCTTGATGTATGCCTTCAGGTCGGACATGTTGCGCGAGCAACCGGTCAGGCCGGCCAGCACCGGCAGCGCCAGCAGCGCGAGCAGCAGCAGCCGGAGCATCGTGCGGCGTGCGCGGGGGCGGCGGGAAGCATTCATTTGTGCTTGCCTCCCTTGTGGTTGCCGTTCTTGCCGATGTAGCGATAGGTCATCGCGGTCGCGTTCATCACCAGCTGGCCCGGCTGATCCTTCTTCTTCTTGGTCAGCGAGATCCCGTTGAGGGTGACGATGCGCGGCAGGCCGGCGATGCCGCTGGCGAACTTGGCCATCTCGTGGAAGGTGCCGGTCACGCGGATCTTGATCGGCACCTCCGCGTAGAACTCCTTCGGCTTCTCGGCGAGCGGCTTGAACAGCTCTTCCTGCAGGCCGGTCGCGACCCGGGTCCGGGAGATGTCCTGCAGCAGATCGGCGATCTCCGTCTGGCTGGGGAGCTGGCGCAGCATGCTGCCGAAGGAGGCGCGCATCTTCTTGATCTGCGTCTCGTACGCATCCAGGTTGGCGACGCGGCGCTGCTTCGCCTCGAAGGTCTGGCGCAGCTGCTGCTCCTTTGCCTGGGCCCGATGCAGGTCGTTCAGCTCGCCGCGGATGACCATGTAGTAGCCGAGGAACGCGATCACCAGGCAGCTGATCCCGATCACGAAGCCACGGGCGAAGCCGGACCAGCTGCCGATGTCGTTGAAGTCCAGGCTACGCAGGTCCTGGATCAGGTCGCCGACGTCGATGTTGTTGAGATCGCGCAGGTTCATGACTTGCTCGTCTTCTTCTTGGCGGATTCGGGCGAGGTCTGCTTGATGCGAAGGGTGAAGTCGCTTACCCGGTTGCCTTTCTCCGTCTTCGTCTCGATGACCGTGAGCTGCGGATCCGAGAACCAGGGGGAGGCGTCCAGCTGCTTCATGTACGTGGACACGCGGGCGTTGGACTCCGCGACGCCCTTGAGGGTGATCTCGTCATCGTTCTGATGCAGCGAGTTGAGATAGACCCCGTCCGGGATCGTCGCGACCAGCTGGTCGAACAGGTGCACCACGTCGGAACGCTTCTGCTGCAGCTGCTCGATGATCTTCATGCGCGCCAGCAGCTGCTGCTTGGTCTGCTGCAGGTTCCGGATCTTCGCGATCTGCTTGTCCATCATCGTGATCTGCTGGTGCAGCAGGTGATTGCGCTGGTTCTGATAGTTGATCGCGCCCTGTACCAGGGAATGGGCCCAGTAGATGATGCCGATGGTCAGGACCGCCGCCAGCCCCAGGGTCACCATGAAGTGCCGCTGGCGCTCCTGGCGGCGCGCTTCACGCCATGGCAGGAGGTTGATATGGGCCATCAGTCGAAACTCCTCATGGACAGACCGCAGGCTGCCATCAGCGCCGGCCCGTCCGCCTTGAGCTGCTTGGGCTTGGCCCGGGCGGCGATGTTCATGGCCGCGAACGGCGCCGCGATCTCCGCGGGGATCTCGAGCTCGTCCTGGACCGATCGCTCCAGGCCCTCGATGTTGGCGCAGCCGCCCGCGAGCAGGATCTGGTCGACGCGGTCGATGTCGCTGTTGGAGGAGAAGAAGAACTGCAGGGCACGATTGATCTGCTGGATCGTGTCCCCGGTGAACGGCTTGAGGATCTCGGATTCGTAGTTGTCGGGCAGCCCGCCCTGCTTCTTGGCCTTGCCCGCCTCCTCGAACGACAGGCCGTAGTGGTTCATGATGTCCTCGGTCAGCTGCTTGCCGCCGAAGGCCTGGTCACGCGTGTAGACGATCTTGCCGTCGTGCAGCACGTTCATGGTGGTCGTGGTCGCGCCGATGTCGATCACCGCCACCGTCTGGTCGCGGCCCTCGTTGATCATCTGGTGCGTGAGCAGCTGGCAGGCGTTCTCCAGGGCGAAGGCGTCGATGTCCATGATCCTGCATTCCAGCCCGCCGAGCTCGATCGCCGCGACCCGGCTCTCGATATCGTCTGCCCGGCATGCGGCCAGGAGCACGTCGACCATGGAGTCCTCGTCCTCGGTCGGGCCCAGCACCTCGAAATCCAGGCCCACGTCTTCCAGCGGGTAGGGAATGTGCTGGTCGGCCTCGACCCGGATCTGCTCCTCCATCTCCTGGTCCTTCAGGCCCGCCGGCATCGTGATCACCTTGGTGATGACCGACGCCCCGCCGACCGCTGCAACCGCCTGCTTGTTGCGCGTCCCGGCGAGCTTGACCGCACGGCGGATCGCATCGCCCACCGCCTCGGGTTCCGCCACCTGCTTCTCCACCACGCAGTTCGGCGGCAGACCCACGGCGGCATAGGCGTCGACACGCATCTTCTCGCGGGTCCCGGAAAGCTCCACGAGCTTGACCGCGGTCGAGCTGATGTCGAGTCCAATCAGGGGACGGTGTCTGCGGCGGAACAACACGTTATTTTTTCCTTTGTATCGCGGCACTTGGCCGCTAAACATGCTTTACGACCTTAAATACCACAGTCAAGCGTTCAACGACAAACGGTCGCAACGGCGTGACGGGTCGACGTTCCGGCCGCGGACGATCGGTTCCGGCGCCCGGAAGCGCCCGTCCGGACCCGTCGCTTTGCCGGACATGACTGTCACGGCGGGATTTCCCGGCCTCGCCCTGGCCGCCCGGCGTGTCGTGACCCCGGTCGCCGTGGCTGCATCCTGTGCCCAGTTTTATCCCCGCTCGTTACCGCCGTCCAGGGGCAAGGCGCGCAAGTCCGCCGCGGGAAAACCGGGCCCGTTCGCCGCTCGGCGTACGCTGGATCCGCGTGGAAGCGCTTGCAGCATTTCCGTGTGCTGGGTACGCTCCGGGGCCGACCGCGGAAGGCGGCCGGCGGGCACGACGGCTCTGGGACCGGACAATACCTTCCCGAAGATCGGTGACCTCGCGGCGGAGACCGGCAACGACATGAGCGCTCGAACCAGGAAGCCCAGCCGCCAGCGGGTGCTGCTCGCCCAGGCGGCGGCCCGGATCATGGCGGAGCAGGGAATCCGGGACTACCGGGTGGCCAAGAACAAGGCCGCCGAAGGTCTCGGGGTGAGTCGCAACTCGCCGCACATGCCGCGCAACACGGAAATCGAGGCGGCGCTGGACGAGTACCTCCGGCTGTTCCGGGCGGATACCCAGCCGCTCGAGCTCACCGCCCTGCGCCGGGCGGCATGCGAGGCGATGCGATTCTTCGAGCCGTTCCGCCCACGGCTGGTGGGCTCGGTGCTGAGCGGGAACGCGACGCGCGATTCCCGCGTTTCCCTGCACCTGTTCGCGGACACGCCGGAGCAGGTCGTGCTGCATCTGCTGGAAAACGACGTTCCCTTCGACACCGACGAACGCAGGCTGCGCGTGAAGGCCGACCGGTACCGGGACTACCCGGTCTACCGGTTCCATGCGGGCGGCGTCGGGATCGAGGCGGTCGTGTTTCCGGATGCCGAGCTTCGGCAGGCGCCGCTGAGCCCGGTGGACGGCAAGCCCATGCGGCGAGCGGCGCTCGCCCAGGTGGAGGCGTTGCTCGCGGAGGCGGGCTGAGCCGGCCCGGCCTCCGGCTCGGAGGACCGGGCGGCTGAGGCCCGGCTCATCCGCGCTTGTCGATCTCCACGTAGTCGCGCTGGGGAGCGCCGGTGTAGAGCTGGCGCGGGCGACCGATGCGCCGCTCGGGGTCGTTGGTCATTTCCTGCCAGTGCGCCACCCATCCCACGGTGCGGGCGATGGCGAACATGACCGTGAACATGTCCGGGTTGAGTCCCAGTGCCTTGTAGATCACCCCGGAATAGAAGTCGACGTTCGGATAGAGCTTCTTTTCCTTGAAGTAGTCGTCGTTGAGCGCGACCTGCTCCAGCTCCAGCGCCAGCTCGAACAGCCGGTCGTTCTCCTTGCCGAGGCGCTTGAGGATCTTGTGGCACATGCCCCGGATCACGGTGGCGCGCGGATCGTAGTTCTTGTATACGCGGTGGCCGAACCCCATCAGGCGGAACGGGTCGTCCTTGTCCTTGGCCTTCTCGATGAAGCGGGGGATCTGCTTGACGTCGCCGACCTCCTCCAGCATGTTCAGCACCGCCTCGTTGGCGCCGCCGTGCGCGGGTCCCCAAAGGCAGGCAATGCCCGCGGCGATCGCTGCATAGGGGTTGGTTCCGGAGCTGCCGGCCAGGCGGACCGTGGAAGTGCTGGCGTTCTGCTCATGATCGGCGTGCAGGATGAACAGCATGTCCAGTGCCTGCGCCGCGACCGGGTCGACCTCGTATTCCTCCGCGGGCACCGCGAACAGCATGTGCAGCAGGTTGGCGGCGTAGCCCAGGTCGTTGCGCGGGTACACGAACGGCTGCCCGATCGAGTGCTTGTGCGCGCACGCGGCGATGGTCGGCATCTTCGCGATCATGCGGTGGGCGAAGATCTCCTGCTGCTCCGGGTCGTGGATGTCGCTGGAGTCGTGGTAGAAGGCCGACAGCGAGCCCACCACGCCCGTCATCATCGCCATCGGGTGGGCATCGTAGTGGAAGCCCTGGAAGAAGGTCTTGAGGGCCTCGTGGATCATGGTGTGGGACCGGATGGACTCCTTGAAGCGGTCCAGCTGGTCCCGGGTGGGGAGGTCGCCGTAGAGGATCAGATACGCAACCTCCAGGAAGGTGCTCTTTTCCGCGAGCTGGCCGATGGGGTAGCCGCGGTAGAGCAGCACGCCCTCGCCGCCATCGATGAAGGTGACCGAGCTCTGACAGCTTGCGGTCGAGGCGAACCCGGGATCGTAGGTGAAGACCCCCTGCTCCTTGAACAGGCTGCCGATTTCCATGGTGGCGGGGCCAGCCGTGCCCTCGCGGACCGGCAGGTCCGAGCGGGCGTCGTTCTCCGGCTGCGTGAGAATGAACTTCTTGTCGCTCATGAGACTGCTCCTGAATGCGCTTGGCGTCACTGTTCCGGACTGATGTCGACGGGCACCTCCGGATAGTGCGAGGGGTATCCGGTCCGGGCGACGCCGGATTCGACCGCCGCCTTGGCGACTGCCGGGGGCACATAGTCGATCAGGCGGGGATCCAGAGGCGTCGGAATGATGTATCGGGGCCCGAAGCTCATCTTCTCCAGATGGTAGGCCTTGAGCACTTCCCCGGGGACGGGATCGCGCGCGAGCGCGCGCAGCGCCTGCACCGCGGCGACGTGCATCTCGCGGTTGATGCGCTTGGCGCGCACGTCCAGGGCGCCCCGGAAGATGTAGGGGAAACCGAGGACGTTGTTGATCTGGTTCGGGTAATCGCTGCGGCCGGTGGCCATGATGATGTCCTTGCGCGCCTGCAGGGCGACTTCCGGGCGTATCTCCGGGTCCGGGTTCGATAGTGCGAAGACGATGGGCTTCCGTGCCATGATCTTGATCATCTCCGACGTGATCAGGTTCGGTCCCGAAACCCCGATGAAGACGTCCGCATCCTCCATGGCATCCATCAGGCTGCGACGATCGCTCTCGATCGCGAACGGCAGCTTGGTGGCCGCGAGGTTGTCCCGCTTGCTGTGGATGACCCCCTGGCGATCGACCATCAGCATGTTCTCCTGCCGCGCGCCGAGCGCCATCAGCAGGTTCATGGAGGCGATGCCGGCGGCCCCGGCGCCCAGGCAGACGATGCGCACGTCCTCGATGCGCTTGTCCTGCAGCTCCAGCGCGTTGAGCAATCCGGCGGCGACGATGATCGCGGTGCCGTGCTGGTCGTCGTGGAAGACCGGGATGTCGAGGCGCTCCATCAGCGCACGCTCGATCTCGAAGCAGTGCGGGGCGGCGATGTCCTCGAGATTGATGCCGCCGAAGGTGCCGGCGATCCGGGCCACGGTGTCGATGAAGGCGTCCTTGTCCTCGGCGTCGACCTCGATGTCGAACACGTCGATGTCGGCGAACTTCTTGAACAGGACGGCCTTGCCCTCCATCACCGGCTTGCCGGCCAGCGCACCGGTGTTGCCCAGCCCGAGGACCGCGCTGCCATCGGTGATGACCGCCACCAGGTTGCCCTTGGAGGTGTAGCGGAACGCGTCGTCCCGGTTCTTGACGATGGCCCGTACCGGGGCCGCCACCCCGGGGGTGTAGGCCAGCGAGAGCTCCTCGAAGGTCGTGAACGGCTTGGTGATCGCGATGCTGAGCTTCCCGGGGCGCGGCTTTTCGTGATAGTCGAGCGCGTCTCTGGTGAGCTTGTCTTCCGTCATCACTGCATCCCGGCTGTGGAACCCGAAAGGGTTGGAGGTGAACGCCCTGCCGTGGCGAAGAGAGGACCGCGCCGCGCGCAATCGGAAAGTATATGTGCAGGCGCCGGCGGGCGGCAATTTGGCCCGGCCCCGGCGGTGCAACGAAAAAGGCGCCCGAGTATGGACGCCCCCTTTCCCTGTCGCAGTTTGCCCGGACCGGCCGTGTCTCAGGCCTGCTTGCCCTTGAGTCCGTACTTGCGGCGGAACTTGTCGACGCGGCCGCCCGTATCGACGATCTTCTGCTTGCCGGTGTAGAAAGGGTGACACATGGCGCAGACTTCGACCTGGAAGTCGTGCCCCATGGTAGAGCGGGTGACGAAGCTGTTGCCGCAGCTGCAAGTCACCGTCACTTCGGCGTATTCCGGGTGAATGTCCGGTTGCATTGGGCGACTACCTCTGGCTTTTGCCCGGGAACCGACCCGTGTGTCGTCCCGTGAAAGTGGGCGTGAATGATACGGGGAATCGGCTGGCCGGGCAAGCGCGGCGCGGGACCGGCTCCCTGCGCACCGGCACCCGCCGGGGTTTGTCCACAGTTGCTGTGGATAAGCCTGTGGAAAAAGTGGGAGCGTCCTGCCTAACCGCCCGAGCCGTCTGGCACTTTGCCGCATTGTCCAATCCTTGGTCGCTCCGGGGGATTGCCATCAAAAACAATCTCTTGTGTTTTTCGTGCGGGCATGCCCGCGGATCCGCCCGGATCGTCGCGAAAGATGCGGTTTCTTGTGCATAAGCCGCGCAACAGGGGCTTGTGCGGCGCACGGCAGGGTCATTCCGGCGCCACTTGCACCAGCACCGGCAGCGCCTGTTCGTCGAGGCGCACCCGCAACCTCAGTGGACGGCAGCACACCGGGCAGTCCTCGATGTAGTCCTGCTCCGCGATGCTGCAGTCGACCACGGTGTCGACCGGTGCGCCGCAACACGGGCAGGCGAAGGGCAGAGGCTCAAGCATCGGCCGTCTCCGGCACGAACAGCAGCAACAGGTCGTCGAGAAAGCGCCGCCCCGTTTCCGTCGGCCGCAGGAGCTCGCCCTCCCGCGTGACCAGTCCCCGCTGCGCGGCTGTCGCGATCGGGCCGGACAGGGTCGCCGCGGGGACGCCGGTACGGCGCTCCAGGGCGGCAAGGTCGGCCCCTTCCGCGAGGCGCAGCGCGTTCATCAGGTACTCCAGGGCGCGCCCGGACGACGCCACCGGTGTCTCGTCCGCGATGCGTCCGGGCCCTGCGGCGGCGCACATGTAGGCGTTCGGCCCGCGCAGCTTCCAGCGGCGGACAATGGCATTCCGTGCGGGGCTCGTCAGCTTGGCATGGGCCCCGGCACCGATGCCCAGGTAATCGCCGAAGCGCCAGTAGTTGAGGTTGTGGCGGCACGCCTGGCCGGGGCGTGCCCAGGCCGAGGTTTCGTAGTGCGCGAAGCCGGCATCCGCCAGTACCTCCCCGCACTCGTGCTGCATCCGCCAGGCGCTGTCGTCGCCCGGCAGGCGGGGCGGGCGATGGTGAAACGGCGTGCCCGGCTCCAGCGTAAGCTGGTAGTGGGACACGTGTCCCCCCGCCAGACCGCACGCGAGCCGGACGTCTGCCAGGGCCTGCGCGGGGGTCTGTCCGGGCAGGCCATACATCAGGTCGACGTTGATCCGCGAGAAGCCGGCCGCCGCCCCCGCCTCCAGGGCGAGCCGGGCCTGGCGGGCGTCGTGGATCCGGCCGATCGAACGCAGCAGGGCGTCGTCGAAGCTCTGCACGCCCACGGACAGCCGGTTCACGCCGGCGTCGCGGAAGCCCGCGAAGCGGCCGCGCTCGACCGTGCCGGGGTTGGCCTCCAGGGTGATCTCGGCGTCCGGCGCCAGCGGGATTCGCGCGGAGACGCCCTCCAGCAGCCGCGCGATGCTCCCGGGCCGGAACAGGCTCGGGGTGCCGCCGCCGATGAACACGGACACGATCTCCCGCCCGGCCGCCTCCGCGGCGTCCTGCTCGAGGTCCGCGAGCAGGGCTTCCACGTAGCCCCGTTCCGGCACCGCTGCGTCACCGGCCGGGTGCGAGTTGAAATCGCAGTAGGGACACTTGCGCACGCACCAGGGCAGGTGCACGTAGAGCGACAACGGCGGGAGCTCGAGCGGCCGGATCACCGTGCCCTCTCAGGCGGCCAGGCGCCGGAGCTGCGCCACCATGCAGTCCAGCGCCTGCCCGCGATGGCTGATACGGTTCTTCTCCTGCGGGGAAAGCTCGGCCGCGGTGCGCCCGAGCTCCGGCACCAGGAACACGGGGTCGTAGCCGAAGCCGCCGCGGCCCCGGGGCTGCTCCAGGATCCGGCCTTCCCAGGCACCGTCACAGATCGCCGGGACGGGATCGCCGGCGTGGCGCAGGAACAGCAGCAGGCAGTGAAAGCGCGCTGCGCGGCGGCTGCCGGAGAGTCCCCGCATGGCCGCGAGCAGGGCCTCGATATTGTCCCGGTCGCCGGCGTCCTCGCCCGCGTAGCGGGCCGAGCGCACGCCCGGTTCCCCGTGCAGGGCCGGGACCTCCAGCCCGGAGTCGTCGGCGAGAGCCGGCAGGCCCGTCTCCCGGGCCGCGTGGCGCGCCTTGAGCAGCGCATTCTCGACGAACGTTGCGGCGGGCTCGGCGGCGCCGCTCACGCCGAGCTCCGATTGCGGAATCACGTCCACGCCGAGATTCGCCAGGCGTGCCTGCACCTCGCGGACTTTGCCCGGATTACCGGTCGCCAGCACGATCCGGCGGGGCAGCATGCTCACCCCGGCTCCGCCCGGCATGCCTGCTGGGCCCCGATCAGTTCGTCGATGCCCTTGTGCGCCAGCGCCAGCATCTGCTGCAGCTCGTCGTCGCGGAACGCGTGCCCCTCGGCTGTCCCCTGGATCTCGACGAAGGCCCCGGCGTCGTTGGCGACCACGTTCATGTCGGTTTCCGCCTCGGAGTCCTCCGCGTAATCGAGGTCCAGCACCGGCTCGCCCCGGTAGATGCCCACGGATACGGCGGCGACCTGGCCGTGCAGCGGGCTGGCGCGCAGTATGCGCTGGTCCAGCAGGTGCGCGACGGCGTCGGCGAGCGCCACCCAGGCGCCGGTGATCGCCGCCGTGCGGGTGCCGCCGTCGGCCTGGATAACATCGCAGTCCAGGGTGATGGTGCGTTCGCCGAGTTCCTCCAGGTCGACCACCGCGCGCAGCGAACGCCCGATCAGGCGCTGGATCTCCTGCGTGCGTCCGCCCTGGCGTCCGCGCGCCGCCTCGCGGTCCATGCGGCGTCCGGTGGCCCGCGGCAGCATCCCGTATTCGGCCGTCACCCAGCCCTTGCCGCTGCCGCGCAGGAAGGGCGGCACCCGTTCCAGCACGCTCGCGTTGCACAGGACCCGGGTGTCGCCGAAGGCCGTCAGCACCGATCCCTCCGCGTGCTTGGTGTAGCCGCGGGTGAGGCGCACCGCGCGCATTTCGTCGCTGGCTCGTCGGCTGGGTCGCATGCAGGCTCCTTTCAGGGGCTCGTGTCGAATTGCAGGGTGTGATCGGCGGCCCGGCGCGCCGCTCGCTCGAAACAGGGATGTTACCAATCTTCCCGAAGCCGATGTCAGGTCTCGCAGCCGCCGGCGGACGCAGCGCACGGCGGTTCCGCGGGCGCCGCCACGGACGGTGTCGCACGGCGGCCATGCGGCGCCATTGCGCGCTCTCTCGCGCCTTGGCATGACGGCACAGGCAGCCGCCGGGGCATGACCGTGCCCCCGTGAAGCTTGCCACCGGTTCGGTGGATGCGCGCCGCCGACGGTCCGGGGACGGCCATGGTTCGCATTATCCCTGACCGGGTTAGTATGATACGGCGCTCGCGCCGGGATCGCCCGCAGCGCTCACCAGTCTCGACCGGAGTGGCCGATGATCTACAGCATGACCGGTTTTGCCCGTGAGACGTCCCGGACCCGGTGGGGCGAGCTCTGCTGGGAGCTGCGCTCGGTCAACCACCGCTATCTCGACGTGCATCAGCGCCTTCCCGAGGACTTCCGGGCACTCGAGCCGCAGGTCCGCGAGGCCGTCTCCACCCGGCTCGGGCGCGGGAAGGTGGAGTGCCAGCTGCGGTTCCAGCCGCTGGTGCGCGAGGACACCCCGCTCACCATCAACGATGCCCTGGTGGCCAAGCTGGGCCAGGCCTGCGAACGCGTATCGGGCGCGCTGCGCGACGCGGCTCCGGTGAGCCCGGTGGAGCTCCTGCGCTGGCCGGGCGTGGTCGAAGAGCCCGAGCGGGACGTGGAGCCCCTGATGGAGGAAGCGCTCCGCTTGCTGGGAGTGGCTCTCGAGAGCCTGGCAAAGGGACGGGCCGCCGAGGGCGAGCGCATCGCGGAGATGCTGTCGACCCGGCTGGACGGGATCGGTGAACACGCCCAGGCGATTCGCGACCGGCTGCCCGGGGTGCGCGAGGCCATCCGCGAACGGCTGGAGACCCGGCTCGCCGAGCTGGGCGTGGATGCCGACCCGGGCCGCCTGGAGCAGGAGATGGCGATGGTCGCGCAGAAGATGGACGTGGCGGAGGAGCTGGACCGCCTCGACAGCCATATCCAGGAAGTTCGCGCGGCTCTGGAGCGCAAGGAGCCGGTCGGTCGGCGGCTCGATTTCCTGATGCAGGAGTTCAACCGCGAAGCGAACACGCTCGCCTCCAAGTCCCAGGACGCCGAGACCACCCGGGTGGCGGTGGAGATCAAGGTTCTGGTCGAGCAGATGCGGGAGCAGGTGCAGAATGTCGAGTGAGCGTGGCGCCGTGGCTGCCACCGGAAGCCTGTTCGTGATGACCGCGCCCTCGGGCGCCGGCAAGACGAGCCTGGTGCGGGCCCTGCTGGAGTCGCTTCCCCACCTGCGCTTTTCCATCTCATGCACCACCCGGCCGCGGCGGCCGGGCGAGCGCGACGGCGAGGACTACCATTTTCTCGACCGCGTCGAGTTCGAGCGTCGCGTCGAGGCGGGTGATTTCCTGGAGCACGCCCGCGTGTTCGACCATTACTACGGTACCGGACGGCGACAGGTCGAGGCTCTCCTGCGCGCCGGTGACGACGTGATCCTCGAGATCGACTGGCAGGGGGCACGCCAGGTGCGCTCCGCCATGCCGGAGTGCCTGAGCATCTTCATCCTGCCGCCCTCGCGGGCGGAACTCGAGCGCCGTCTCCGTGACCGGGGGCAGGACAGCGAGGCGGTCATCGCCCGGCGCCTGTCGGATGCGGTCACCGACATGTCCCATTACGGCGAGTTCGACTACCTGGTGGTCAACGACGACTTCGCGACCGCGGCGGACCAGTTGCGGTCCATCTTCGTGGCCCGCCGCATGCGCGTCCCGGCGCAGCGTGCCCGGCATGCGGGGCTGATCACGGAGCTGCTCGGGCAGCCGGCGCCGGACGGCGCCGGCGGCTGAATCGCCGCGGCCGCGTGGCGGTACGCTTGCAAGTGAGCCGGAACTGGCGTAAACCTTTCTTTTTCCATACACTTGTAGCCATGATGGCGACAATTTCGATTCCGGAGTAACGCGATGGCGCGCATCACCGTCGAGGACTGCCTCGACAATGTTGAAAACCGCTTCCAGCTGGTGCTGGTGGCGACGCGTCGGGCGCGGCAGCTGACCTGGGGCGCGGAGCCCGATCTGCCGTGGGAGAACGACAAGCCGACCGTCATGGCCCTGCGGGAGATCGCCGAGGGACAGGTAACCCCCGCGATCCTGGACGAAAGCGACCGACCCCCGGAGCTCGGGGAGCAAGGCGAGGCCGAGGAATCGGCACCGCCGGATGCCGAAGCCGACACCGGGGAGCCGCCGCCGATGGCGCAGTGACGCCGGGAATCCGGTACGTGTATGGCGGCCACACTTTCCACTGAGACGCTCACGGGGGCCCTGGCCCCGTCCCGAAAGCCCGATGGTCCGGAAGAGCTGCTGGAGCTGTTGCGGACCTACATGAAGCCGGAGCAGGTCGCGCTCGTGGAGCGCGCCTACCACTTCGGCGCCCGGGCCCACAAGGGCCAGCGGCGCCTTTCGGGCGAGCCGTACATCTACCACCCCATCGCCGTGGCGCGCATCCTGGCCGAGGTGCGCATGGACTATCAGAGCGTTGCCGCGGCCATCCTGCATGACGTCATCGAGGATACCGGCGTCGCCAAGGAGCGCATCGCCGGTGAGTTCGGCGAGGAAATCGCCGAGCTGGTCGACGGCGTCAGCAAGCTTACCCAGATCAACTTCCGGTCGAAGGCGGAGGCCCAGGCGGAGAACTTCCGCAAGATGATGCTGGCGATGGTCCAGGACATCCGGGTCATCCTGATCAAGCTCGCTGACCGCCTCCACAACATGCGCACCCTTGGGGTGATGCCGCGGGAGAAACGCCGTCGCATCGCCCGCGAAACCCTGGACATCTACGCGCCCATCGCCAACCGTCTCGGCATGAACAGCATCCGGCTGGAGCTGGAGGACCTCGGCTTCGCCGCGCTGTATCCCATGCGCTACAACATCCTGATGCGGGCCCTGAAGCGGGCGCGGGGCAATCGCCGGGAGATCAAGGGCCAGATCGAGGAGCACCTGCGCGCCGCGATCCAGCGCGAGCACATCGACGCCGAGGTGATCGGGCGCGAGAAGCACCTCTACAGCCTTTACCGGAAGATGCGCAACAAGGAGCTTTCCTTCTCGGAAGTCCTCGACGTCTACGCCTTCCGGGTGATCGTCGACAAGGTGGACACCTGTTACCGGGCGCTGGGCGTGGTGCACAACGTGTACAAGCCGGTGCCGGGACGCTTCAAGGACTATGTCGCGATCCCCAAGACCAATGGCTACCAGTCCCTGCACACGGTCCTGGCCGGTCCGCACGGCGTACCGATCGAGGTGCAGATCCGCACCCGCGAGATGGACTACGTGGCCGAGGCGGGGGTCGCAGCGCACTGGATGTACAAGGAGGGCGACGGCAGCGCCGGGCCCACCACGCGGGCCCGGGAGTGGCTGCACAACATCCTCGAGATGCAGAAGCAGGCGGGCAATTCGCTGGAGTTCCTGGAGAACGTCAAGGTCGACCTGTTCCCGGACGAAATCTACGTGTTCACGCCCAAGGGACGCATCCTGCGGCTGCCGCGGGGGGCCACGCCCGTGGACTTCGCCTACGCCGTGCACACGGACGTGGGCAACTCGTGCGTGGCCGCCAAGGTCGATCGTCGCCTGGCGCCGCTGAGCAGCCACCTGCTCAGCGGGCAGACGGTCGAGGTCATCACCGCACCCTCCGCCCGGCCCAACCCCGCCTGGCTCAATTTCGTCGTGAGCGCCCGGGCACGGGCCAACATCCGGCACTACCTCAAGGACCTGCGCGAGAACGAGGCCGGCACGCTGGGGCGGCGCATGCTGGACCGCGCGCTTGCTCCGTTCGGCCTGACCTACGACGAGCTCTCCGCGCGTCACCTGCAGGAGGTGGCCCGCGAGCTCGGCCTGTCGGGGGTGCCGCACCTGCTTCAGGAAGTGGGGCTGGGACGGCGCATGGCCCCGCTGGTGGCGCGCAGGCTGGCGCAAGCCGCGGGCCTGGATACCGACGCGGACGGCGGGGCCTCGGCCGGGACCCGGGCGCCGCTGGCGATCAAGGGTACCGAGGGCATGGTGGTCAGCTTCGCCCGCTGCTGTCATCCCATTCCGGGAGACCGCATCCTCGGATACATGAGCGCGGGCCGCGGCATCGTCATCCATACCGAGACCTGCCGCAATTTGAGCGGATTCCGCAAGCATCCGGAAAAGTGGATCGAGGTGCAGTGGGAGCAGGATATCGACCGCGAGTTCCCGGCGGAGATCCGTCTCGACGTGGTCAACCAGCGCGGCGTGCTGGCAACGCTCGCGGCCGAGGTCTCCCGCATGGAATCCAACATCGAGCACGTCTCGGTCGACGACCGCGACGGCGTTACGGCCACACTGATGTTCGTGCTCTC
>DASQZJ010000019.1:0-13556 GCA_035638775.1 Gammaproteobacteria bacterium | reverse complement strand
GGCAACGCCCACTGCCCCGAGTGCGCCCGCAGCGTCGGCGCGCGGCGCGTCAGCAGGTAGCAGGCACGGCCGCGCTGGTCGTCGATCACGGCGACCGCGACGGCGGCGTGGCGGAGATCACCGTCGTCGCCGCGCAGGCGCGGGTGAGCCGAGAGGTTCCGGGACAATCGATCGCGCAGGGACTGGTCGTGTCTCATCCGGGACTCCCGTGATTTGGCCAGCCCGTACCGTAGCCCGGATAGAGCGGAAACGGAACGCGGCTAAGGCGGGACCGGGGCACCAGGGGCAGGCCGCGGGGGTCGGGTTCCGGGTTTCGGGCTTCCGGAAACAGGCGCCGGGCCGTCGGGCCGATCCGGGCTGGCCCGATGCATCGGCGCATGCAACAAGGCAGGAAACGCAGGATGCCGTCCGGGCCCCTCTTGCCAATCCCGAAACCCGCAACGACGCCCCCTCGAGCTTCCGGCCCCTGCAGTGAACCCGCGAGCGTCCCGCCCGGTCAGCCGAACCGGTAGCGATACACATTCGTTTCGCGCTTCTCGAAGCCGATCCGCTGATACAGCCGGTTGGCCGCCTCCCGCGAGGGCCTCGAGGTCAGGTCGACGGTCACCGCGCCCTCGGCGCTTGCCAGCTCCAGCGCCCGCCGCGAGAGCGCTTCGCCCACACCCCGCCCGCGCGCGTCGGCGTCGACCACGACGTCCTCGATCCACGCGCGCATGCCGGTCGGCAGGCGGAACATCGCCAGGGTCAGCGAGCCGACGATGCGCTCACCGTCCCGCGCCGCGAGCAGCAGCGTGCAGGGGGAGCAGACGATCTCGCGCAGCGTTGCGGGATCGGGAGCCGGGTTCGACGAGGAGAGCTGCGGCACGAGGCGTGCCATCGCTTCCTCCACCTCCGGCGTCACGCTGGTCACCACTTCCACCGATACGGACATATGCGCTGTCTCCCTGTGGCCGGTATGCAGCGGCCGCAGTCTGATGCCGGACAGCGGCTTTCGCTACCCCTTCTCGCGCCGGAGCAGGCGCCGCTTGCGCTCCCCTCCCCAGCGATAGCCTCCTGTCTCGCCGTCCGCGCGCACCACGCGATGGCAGGGAACGGCGAGCGCGATCGGATTGTGTGCGCAGGCGGAGGCGACGGCCCTGGCCGCCCTGGGCGCGCCGATCTCCTTCGCGATCTCGCCGTAGCTGCGCGTCCCGCCGACGGGGATGCTCCGCAACGCCTGCCACACCCGCCGCTGGAATGCCGTTCCCTGGATGTCGAGCGGCAGCTCGAGCCCGGCCGCCGGACGCTCGACGAATCCTGCCACCGCCTTCACCAGCGCCCCCAGTCCGTCACTGTCCTCGCTCAGCCGGGCGTTCCGGAAGCGCCGCCGGAGCCCGGCCCGCAACGCGTCCGCACTGTCCCCCAGGTCGATCGCGCACACGCCCTTCGCGGTCGCGGCCACCGCGATCCAGCCGAGGTCGGTGGACGCCAGGGCATAGCGAACGTCCCTCCCCGGGGCCCCGTCGCGCTGGGCGGAGGGAGGCATTCCCGGGCCGAACGCTGCGTAGGCAACGCCGGGCGAGTTGTAGCCCGCCGCGTAGACGGCGTCGGTGACCCGCGCCTCCGTGCGCAGCACGTCACCGAAGCGCGCCTCGCGGCAGGCGATCGCGTACTGCTTGGGGCTGACCCCGACGAAGCGTCGAAAGACACGCTGGAAGTGCCCCGGGCTCATGTTCGCCTGCCCCGCCAGCTCCGCCAGCGAAGGTTCCGGGCCGCCGGACCGAAGGCGCTGGCAGGCGGCGCGGACCAGCGCAAGTTGCCCTGTCGCCGGCGAGGCAGCGGCGGGCCGGCAGCGCAGGCAGGCCCGGAATCCGGCCTGGCACGCCGCAGCGGGCGTGGCGAAGAAGCGGACGTTGCCGCGCGCGGGACGGCGCGAGGGACAGGTCGGGCGACAGAAGATCCCGGTGGTGCGCACGCCGTAGACGAACATCCCGTCCGCGTGCGGGTCACGCCGCAGCACCATCTCCCACATCTCGGCTTCCGCGATCATCCCGCTCCCTCCCCGGCAGCCGCATCGGCTCGCATCAGGGAACAGGGTACCGCCTGCCGATTCGAGGACCACCTGTTTCCTGCGATCGAATTCCGATCGCGTGCGCCACGGGAACCCGGGGGACGCGCGGGGCAGGCACGGCGCGGCGCCGGCTCAGGCGGCGCGGAGGAACTCCTCGGCCGCGGTGACCGGATCGCCCTCGTGGCGGTCATAGGCCCGACGCCACTCGCCGTAGGCGTCCATCCCGCCGCGCTTCCAGGGATGGTAGCCGGGCAGGTAGTAGGCGAGGTAGTGGGGCATCATACGCATGTAGATGCCGCGCGGGCCGTACAGCCACCACATGCCCCTCAGCACGGTCTTCACGCGCCGCCAGCCCTTGAGTCCGTCCACGTTGAACATGTAGCGCATGATCAGGAAGGTGTGGAACGGGAAGTTCAGAGACTCCCACAGCATCGCCAGCACGCGCGTGAAGTAGCTCGCCTTTGCGACCTTCGTCAGCACCTCGAAGGCCACGGCCTTGTGCTCGATCTCCTCGACCGCGTGCCAGAAGTAGATCGCCCGCACGCGCGGGTCGCCGTCCGCGAGCTCCTCGCGGTGCTCGAGGAAAAAGTGCGCCATGAGCGCGGTCATGTGCTCCGCGGCCGCGGTCTGGGCGAGGTTCCAGGCCTTCGGCATCTTGCGCCGGTACCAGCCGAGGACCCGCTTCTGCTCGTCCAGCAGGCTGTCGACGTCGATGCCCTGATCCTTGAGGCGATTGTTGAACAGCGTGTGCACGCGCCCGTGCTGCGCCTCCTGGAAGATGAAGTCCCGGACCTGTTCCTGCTGCACCGGATCGGTCACCTGGTCACGGTAGTCGCGCACGCACTCGATGAAGTATTTCTCGCCCTCCGGGAAGAGCGTCGACATGGCATCGAAGAACCGCGTGCGGTAAGGGTCCCCGCCCAGCCAGTAGCGGGGTATGTCCTCCGAGTCCAGCCGGAACTGCAGATCCTTGCGCGGCACGATCTCGTGCTGCATGGGCGCGACCGTGCTCATGGCCTGTCACCTCGATAATCCATGGATTGCCGACTCGCACGGACGGCGTGCTCGGGATGCACCAATCCGTGCAACTCTAAACCTAGTATAGTTAGTATCGTGCCCCCGGGTCGAGCCGCGGGCCGGTCACTGCCCGCATCCGTTCTCCTCCGGCGGCAGCATCGGCGGCTGCCCGCGCCAGGCACGCATGGCATTGATCGCGCGCAGGATCCCGGGGACGCGCGCCATCCGCCTTTGCAGCCGGTACCTGCCCGGGAAATCCACCAGCGCGAGCCCGGCAATCACCGCCAGCAGTCCCTGTCCCGGCGTCAGCAGCATGACGCAACCGAGCGCGACGAGCACGACGCCGGCCGCGTTCCTGGCGAGGGCCAGCGGCCGCGCTGCCAGGCGCCGCCCCCGGGCGGCACCCCGCGGCCGCCGGCCCGCAAGGAAATAGTCGCGGGGAAGCCGCGCCAGCAACCAGGGCACGGCCAGGAGGGCGGCCGCCAACGTCACGATCGAGACGGTGCCGAGCCAGAAGCCCACGGCAAGGCCGCCCGGGTGCGTCAGACTTTCCAGCATTGCGCGTTGCCTGCAACCATCCCGGCCAGTCTGACGCCGCGCCCGCCGTGCCCCGATGACCGGCGTCACGGCAACGGGCCGATCCGCTCCGCCGAAGGTGGGCGGGCCGACGGCGGGCGCGGCGGGAGGCAGCCGGCCGCTCAGCGGGAACGGTCGCCGGAAGGCAGCGTGCGCATCATCTCCTTCGCCGGGTGCCGCTTCCATTCGGGGTGCTCCCGCCAGAGCTGGCGCGCCGCCCGGAGGGTCTTGAGCACGTCGCCCGGCCGGGGAATCCGGGGCATGGCCGCCAACTCCCAGCGAATCCCGGTGGGATCCAGGAAGAACACCGCGTAGTAGCCCGGAGCGTAGATCGGGTACTCGGCCGGGGCGTCGGTCACGGTCAGTCCCTCGGGCAACAGGAACCGCGCGTGGAAACGGTCCACCTCCCGGCGGTTGCGGGCCCATATCGCGATGTGGTGGATGCCGGCGGCATGGGCGGCATGGTCCAGCCGGCCGCCCTCCGCCGCGGGCTGGATCCCGATGTAGCTGTGCGGCAGGGGAAACCGGGCCATGTAGTAGGTCGACGTGTAACCCACGTTCAGCGTCCAGAAACTCCGGTAGCCCAGCCAGCCGAACATGCGGTCGTAGAACCGCACCGAGTTCTCGTAGTCGAGCACGGAAAACTCGACGTGGTGTACCCCGCGGAATCTCATCGGTCCGGCTCCCCGCGCGTATCGGTATGCTCCGTCCCGGGCATCCGGCTGCCGCTCAGCCACCCCTCGATGATCGCGTTCACCGTCTCCGGCGCCTCCTGCTGCACGAAGTGACCCACCCGGGGGAGGTAGCGCAGCGTGAAGTCCTCGACCAGCTCGCCCGTGCCATAGGTCAGGTACTTCGCCAGTGCGATGTCCTGCTCCCCCCAGATCATGAGGGTCGGTGTTTGCAGCCGTGTTTCCAGTGCCTCCCGGTCCTGCTCCGTCAGGCGCCCGCCGGTCAGGTCGAAGTTCGCGCGGTACCAGTTGAGCATCGCGGTAATCGCGCCGGGCTGGCGGGCGGCTTCGCGGTACACCTCCAGCACCTCGTCGGGGAAGCGGGCGGGATCGACGGCGGAGCGGCGCAGGATTTCGGCGATCGGCCGCGCCCGCCCCATCCCCAGCAGCAGCTCGGGCAGCCTGGGCACCTGGAACCAGAGGATGTACCAGGACTTGAGGCGCTGCGACCAGCGGTCGAGGCCGCGCACGAACAGCAGCGGATGCGGGATGTTCATCACGATCAGCCGCTCCAGCGGCCGCATCCGGCGCAGCGCGAACATCCACGCGAGCATCCCGCCCCAGTCGTGCCCCAGCAGCAGCGTGGAGGACTTGCCGGCCGCATCGATCAGCCCGGCGACGTCGGCGAGCAGATGCTCCAGCGCATAGTCCGCCCGCCGGGCCGGGCGGCTGCTGCGCCCGTAGCCGCGCAGGTTGGGCGCCCAGGCCGTGTAGCCGAGGCGCGCCAGCAGGGGAA
Source organism: Gammaproteobacteria bacterium (assembly GCA_035638775.1). Taxonomy (GTDB): domain Bacteria; phylum Pseudomonadota; class Gammaproteobacteria; order UBA5335; family SLRW01; genus DASQZJ01. Next base: position 8,446 of record DASQZJ010000019.1, on the reverse strand, counting down.
GCTGGTGACGCCAGGAATGCGCCAGCTCCGGGAAGCCGTGCAGGCACAGGGCCAGCCGGTCGCCGCTGCCGCAGGTCTCGACTTCGAAGGTCAGGCCGTTGGCCTCGACGAACGTGGTCTCGATGTTCCCGTCCATGAGCGACTCCCCCCGGTTGAACCCGGACGATTTGCAGGCAGGATTGCACGGCCGCCGTTCCGGGAAAACAGCGCCGATGCCCGTTCAGGTCCCCGTTCCGGTCACCGCCTCGTAATGCGAAACCACGGGGAACGGATCGTAGAAATGGTGCAGCAGGCGCTTCCACTCCCGGTATTGCGGTGATCTGCGAAACCCCTCCTCGTGCGCTTGCAGGGATTCCCAGCGCACGAGCAGCAAACATTCGTCCGCGCGCTCGAGACAGCGCTGCAGCTCGTGCGACACGTAGCCGGGCATGGAGGGGATGATTCCGCGAGCCTGCCGGAAGGCTGCCTCGAACTCGGCGGCCTGGCCCGGGCGGATGTTCAGGACGGCGGTTTCCAGGATCATTGCGCGTTCTCGCCTTGGTGGAGCACGACTGCACCGCGCCCGATCGATTGACGGTCCGTTCCAAGCCGGCGACCGCCCGCCGCGGATCCGCTCATTCGCATGCCGCCCCCGACATGCACCGGCGCCAGCGGACCGCCAATGGCGGGAACCGGTTGCAGGGCATGGCTGCAGTCTAGCGTCGAAAGCAGCGCGGGACGATGCGGCGCGGTCATGATCTGCGTCACTTGTCGCGGTGCATGGCCGGAGCAGGCTATCCTGAGCGTGCGCGCAATGGCCTGCGAGGTGCTCGACCATGAGCTACAAGAGCCTGCTAGCCTGCATCGACCAGGACACCCAGCACGCGCACGTCATGGAGACCGCCCTGGACCTGGCCGGACGCTTCTCCGCCTGGCTCACGGGGCTGCACGTGTACGTGCCCACCGCGTTCGCCGAGAGCGCCGGCATGGCGCTTCCGGTGTGGGGCGGCGGGGACGCGATGGAGCGCGAACAGAAACAGGCGCGCGAGCAGGCGGCAAAGCTCGAGGCGGAGCTCCAGACCGCCGCCGCCCGCCGGGGCGTCAGTCAGCTCGAATGGCAGTTTCACTGGGGTGAGCTGGCGCCGAGCGTGGCGCGGCACGCCCGGTACTCGGACCTGGTGGTCATGGGGCAGCACGACCCGGGCCGGCCGGAGAGTCGCGTCGGCTTCGATTCGCCGGCGGAGGTCGCCGTGCTGTCCGGCCGACCGGTGCTGGTCCTGCCCTATGCCGGACACGCCCGGCGACCCGGCAAGCGGGTGCTGGTCGCGTGGGATGGCTCCAACGAGGCCGTCCGGGCCGTGACGGCATCGCTGCCGCTGCTCGCGGAGGCGGACTCGGTGCAGATCGTGGTCGTGGACGGCGGCAGGGGCTCGCCCGCCACCGGCGAGGAACGGCCCGGCACCGGCCTCGCCGGCTACCTGGAACGTCACGGCATCGACGCCGGCATCAGCACGATCTACGGGGGCGGGCTCAGCGTCGCGGAAACCCTGCTGTCGGCAGTGGCCGACAAGGATGCCGATCTCCTGTGCATGGGCGCCTACGGCCACTCGCGCCTGCGCGAGCTGGTCCTGGGCGGCGTCACCCGGGAGATGATGCGCCACATGACGGTGCCGACGCTGATCGCCTGCTAGCCCGGCGCGCCGGACAGGGCAGGAGCACGGCTGCGAACGGACTCCCGCGGAGTACGCCGAACGGCGACCGACACGCCGGCAGGCGCGACCCGGCTTGCCCGGATCGTCCCCGCCCCCTAGTATTGAGCGCGGCGGCCGGCTCCGCGCCGGCCGCCGACGTTCTCGGGGCGGGGTGAAAGTCCCCACCGGCGGTGATTGCGAACGATCGCATCAGCCCGCGAGCGCCCGTGCCCGCCACGGGGTCAGCAGATTCGGTGAGAGTCCGAAGCCGACGGTGACAGTCCGGATGGAAGAGAACGGGAAGCCCTCCGCAGGCGCCGTCCGGCGCGGATCGCTGTTCCTGTACGCCCTGATTCCGGTTCCACTTCGCCAGGGGAGCAGTCATGAATCAGCAATACCCCCCGACCAGCGCAGCGCCGGCGGAAGAACGCATCGCCTTCATCCAGGCCGGCTGGCACGCCGAGATCGTCGGACAGTGCCGGCTCGCCTTCCTTCCCGCGCTGCAGGGGGCCGGGCAGGCGCCGGACAGCGTGGACGTGTTCGACGTGCCGGGGGCGTTCGAGATTCCCCTGCAGGCGAAGCGTCTCGCCGCCACGGGGCGGTATGCGGCAATCGCCTGCTGCGGCCTGGTCGTCGACGGCGGCATCTACCGGCACGAGTTCGTGGCCGATGCCGTGATTCGGGGCCTGATGGAGGTCCAGCTCGCCACGGACGTGCCGGTCCTTTCCGCCGTCCTCACCCCGCACCACTTCCACGGTCACGCCGATCACGCCACGTTCTTCCGGGAGCACTTCGCGATCAAGGGCAGGGAGCTGGCCGCGGCGTGCCTCCAGACGTTGCGCAACGGAGCGGCGCTTCGGCGGATGCACGGGAGCACGCACCCGGAAGCCGCACGAGCCTGAGCGGGGGACGCCGGAGCCCCGCCGGGCTCCGGCCGGCCGCTCAACGTCTCCCGGCGGCCTGGCGCCGGGACGAGTCCTGCCTGCGCGAGCGCCCGGCTTGCCGCTGCCCCGAGCGGCGCGCAGCCCCGCCGTTGACGACGGGCTGCGCCCGTTCCGCGGGATCGGGCTCGAAACCGGGGATCACGTGCCGGTCAATCGTGGTCCTGAGCAGCTTTTCGATGCCACGAAGCATGTCCTGGTCGTCCGCGCATACCAGGGAGACCGCCTGTCCGCCGCGCCCGGCCCGCCCGGTACGGCCGATGCGGTGAACGTAGTCCTCGGGCACGTTGGGCAGGTCGTAATTGACCACGTGCGGCAGCTCGTCGATGTCCAGGCCGCGCGCCGCAATGTCGGTCGCCACCAGCACGCGCACGCGCCCGCCCTTGAAATCGCCCAGCGCCCGCGTGCGTGCGCCCTGGCTCTTGTTGCCGTGAATCGCAACCGAGGTCAGCCCGTCCCGCTCCAGCTGCGTCGCGAGCCTGTTGGCGCCGTGCTTGGTGCGCGTGAACACCAGCACCTGGCCCCATTCGCCTTCCCGGATCAGATTGCTCAGCAACGCCCGCTTGCCGCCGCGGCTGACCGGATGGACGACCTGGGTCACCGTCTCCGCCGCGGTATTGCGCGGCGCGACCTCGATGCGGACCGGGGCATTCAGCATGCGCCCGGCCAGCGCCCGGATCTCCTCGGAGAAGGTTGCCGAGAACAGCAGCGTCTGCCGCCGCACCGGCAACGCCGCGATCACCTTGCGGATGTCGTGGATGAAGCCCATGTCCAGCATCCGGTCGGCCTCGTCCAGCACCAGCGTCCGGACAGCGGCCAGGTCGATCGTGCCCCGGCCCAGATGGTCGAGCAGGCGGCCCGGCGTGGCCACCACGATGTCCACGCCGCGGCGCAGACCGTCTACCTGCGGCTGCATCCCGACGCCGCCGAAAATGACCGACGACTTCAGCGGCAGGTGGCGGCCATAGGTGCGCACGCTCTCCTGCACCTGTGCCGCCAGTTCGCGCGTCGGGGTCAGCACCAGGACGCGTACCGGACGTCCGGCGGACGGACCCTGCTGCATCAACTGCTGAAGGAGGGGAAGAGTGAAGGCCGCGGTCTTGCCGGTGCCCGTCTGGGCGGCGGCCATGACGTCGCCTCCGGCGAGGATGGCCGGGATGGCCTGTCGCTGCACCGGAGTCGGCGTGTCGTAACCCTGCTCGCGGACAGCGCGAAGCAGCGCGGCCGAGAGGCCGAGATCATTGAATGACATGTATCGGTAAAGCTCCTGGCGTGCCTGCCCGCCCACGACGAAGGCCGCGCGGCGGGGTCCGGTCCAGGCTGGAAAGGGGTCGATTTCGAGGGCGGCCCTGAGGGGAAATCCACGAATGGCCGCTGGCGACCGGAGCCAGCGGAGCGGGCACTATACCAGAGTTTCGCCGCCGTCATGCACGGCGCCCGTCCCTGCCGATGGTCGGGCGTTCCGCACGCGCGCCGTCGGGCGCCTACAATTAGGACCGTTGTCGGCTTGTCCTCCTGCCCCAATCGACGGAAGCTGCACCATGAAGTTCTTCAGCCGCAAGCTGATCAAGCCCCAGGATCTCAATGCCCACGGGACCCTCTTCGGAGGCGCGGTGCTCGCCTGGATCGACGAGGAAGCCGCGATCTACGCCAACTGCCAGCTCGGCAAGCGCAATCTCGTGACCAAGTACATGTCCGAGATCGATTTCGTCAGCTCGGCCAGGCTGGGCGACGTGATCGAGATCGGGACCGAGGCCGTGCGCCTGGGAGAGACATCCATCACCGTCCGCTGCGAGGTGCGCAACAAGTTCACCAGGGACACCATCATCCGTATCGACCGGATCGTCTTCGTCAGTGTCGACGAGCACGGCCGGCCGACGCCTCACGGGGTCACTGAAGCGCAGGCCAGCGGGATCACCACCGTCTAGCCGGTTCCGTCCGGGCCCGGGCGCATCCTCCGGCCGGCGCTGCGCGGCTCAGCGGTCCAGCCCGTGCCGCGAGAGGAACTCGTCGGCCTGCCCGATCGAATCCGGGTTGCGGCACATCTCGTAGTAGCGCATGCGCTTGTACACGGCGTAGTTCGCCTGGGTATGCGAGATGATCAAGCCGCGCCAGCCGTCCAGACAGCCCAGGCGCAACAGGTAGTCCTTGACGAAGGCAGCCAGGTAGACGGCGGGCACCGCCCACATGCGCGGCCGCCGCCGGCGCTCGTACCAGTCGCGGCACTTCAGTTCGGAGTAGCGCAGCACCTTGAGGCTCTTGTGCACCAGCGTCGGATTGTGCACGTGGTTGAAGGTCGCATCCAGCGTGACGCCCGGGCCCTCGAACGTCAGGGTCTCGTGCACCCGCACGTCGGTCCAGCGGGCACGTCCGCGGTGGTAGAGCCGGGCCTTGCGCTCCCCCACCATGGGCCGATACCAGCGCATCGGCTGCCCCATGAACAGGGTCCGGCGACGCAGGTAGACAGCCGCCACCGGCGACTCCATCAGCGCGGGCAGGCGCCGCTGCAGCTCGGCGGCAAGCTCCGGGGAAAGGAACTCGTCGGCGTCGAGCACCAGGATCCAGTCATGCCGGCAGCGGGTGGTGGCAAAGTTGCGCTGCGGTCCGAAGCCCAGCCAGTCCTGGTGCACCACTTCCGCCCCGTGCTCGCGGGCGACGGTGGCCGTGGCATCAGTGCTGCCGGAGTCGACCACGATCTTCTCCGCCGCGAACGGCACGCTGTCGAGACAGCGCCCGATGTTCGCGGCCTCGTTGTACGTGATCACCACCAGGCTGACGGGCAGGGTCGCGTCCATGGGTGCATTCTACGGCAGTAACCCGGGCGTTCGCAGGCGGTGCGGCGCCCTCACGCCGGGACCAGGACGACGAGATCGGTGACACCTACGTCGACGCCGTTCTGCGTGAGCAGCGTGGTCACCTGGCCGCGGTGATGCGTCTGGTGGTTGAAGAAGTGAAGCGCCAGGGCGCCAAGGGGCCTGGAGAAGGTCTGTCCCTTGGTGTTCGCATACTCGAGGTCCGTCTCCAGGTCCGGCCCGGTCAGCCCCGCGGTCCAGCCGAGTATGGTCCGGTCCATCTCCCGCCGGGCCTGGCGCAGGGACGCCAGGTCCTCGTGCAGGATCGCGTCCAGCGCGGGCGGGTTCGGGACCTCCCGCAGGTACGCCAGGGCCTCGTAGCCGCGCGGGTGGCCGGCGAAGCGCTTGAGCCAGATGGTGTCCGCCACGAGCAGATGATTCAGGGTGGCAAGGACCGAGCCGAAGAAGGCGCCCTGGTCCCGGCGCAGGGCGGCGTCATCGAGCGCGGCCGCCGCGTCGTAGACGCGCTCGTTCATCCACTGGTTGTAGCGCGCCATCAGGCGGAAGCTTTCGACAAGGGACATGATCGGGCCTCCGTGCGGGTGAGTGCGTGCCCGGGGCCGGACCGGACCCGGTGCCGCCCGCTCCGGGCTCCCGGCACGGGATCATGCGCCGTTCGTCGGAAGGTCGTGCGCGCTCGGGCCACCCGGGCCGGCCCGGGTATTGTACCGGAGATGGATGCCCGGTACCCATGAGCGAAAACGCCACACGGGGCTCCCCTATGCACGCGCCGCGCGACAAGAGCGTTCCCGCCTGGCTCGACCGTTCATCCGCGTTCTCCGACCAGCGGGGGATCCCCCGGCCCCGGATCGCGGTGCGCCAGCGCAGGCTCCTCCGGCGCCTGCCCGCGCTCGGGCCGAGCATCGAGCTGGGCGAGCGCGCCCTCTGGGTCACGTCCGCGGCCGCTCCGGTGGCCTGCGGCGGGGGCCTCACGCCGGGCCGCATCGCCGGCTGCCTGCGCCGGCACCTGCTGCTGTTCACCAATCGTCGCATCCTGGTGGTGCCCGGAACCGGCCTGTTGCCGGCGGACAACCGGGTCTCGGAGATCCGCTACAGCGGATGCCGCGAGCTGCGCCTGCAGGGCGACCGCCTGGTGATCCGTTATCTTTCCGGCGAGAGCGAGCAGGTGCCGTTCGTCGCGGCGCCCGAGCGACCCCGGATCGCGCAGTTCCTGGAACAGGTGAACTTCGACCTGTCCACGGGCCGCGTCGCGCGCAACGGCGCCGTCGGCCGGCATCGGCTCGCGGCCGCCCCGGAGGCACCGGCCGGAAAGCCCGCCCGCGGGATCGCCGCCGGGCTCTAGCGGACCGCCGCGACCCCGTCGTCCCGGCAGCTCGCCGGAACCGCTCAGTGGCCCGCGCCGCGCGCGCTCCCGGCGCGCGTCAGCGCCAGGTCGAAGCGCACGTGTACCCGCGCTCCGACCCAGCGCGTGCTCCCCCAGCGGCCCTGGCCGATATCGAATGCCCGCCGGTCGAGCGACGCCTCGCCCTGCGCGTGCGCCCGCTTGCCCTGCTGCCGGAACGTGAAGGTCACCGGTACCGGCCTGCTGTGTCCGTGCAGCGTCAGCGTGCCGTGGCCACGGAACCGGTGATCGCCGAGCGCCTGGAAGCGGCTCGCCTTGTAGGTCGCGACCGGGTAGTCGGAGACGTCGAAGAACTCCGGGCCCCTCAGGATCCCGTCCCGGGTACTGTTGGACGTATCGACGGAATTCAGCCGCACCTTCGCCTCGATCTCGCCCCGGGCCTGCGCCGGGTCGAAGCAGAAGTGCGCCGAGTACTTGCGGAAGTGCCCGTGCGCCGGGGCGCCCGCCTGCTTGCCGGTGAAGCTGAGGGTGCTGCGCGCCGGCTGCAGCTTCCAGCATGCACCGGCCTTCCCGGGGCCGGTCGCGGCGAATGCCGGAAGGGACAGCACGAGAAGCAATGCGACCGCCAGGCGCGTCATCGACGGGCACTCCTGTTGCGGGCACGGCCCGGCAGCATGCGCACGAGCACCGGATCGCGCCGCGAGAAATGGTGCCACAGGGCCGCGCCCGCGTGCAGGACCAGGACCAGGCCCATCAGCACCGCCATGGCCACGTGGACCCGCAGCAGGACATGCGCCAGGGAACGCGACGGCGCGACCAGGTCCGGCAGCGCCACCAGGCCGAACCAGCTCACGGAAACCCCGGAAGCGGACGAGAACAGCCATCCGCTCACCGGCAGGCCGAACAACAGCAGGTACAGCAGGGCATGACTGGCACCCGCGGCGCGGCGCTGCCACCGGCGCATGCCCGGCGGCAGGGGCGGCGGCGGGTCGGCCCGCCGCCACGCCAGGCGCAACCCGGCCAGGACGAAGACGCTGATGCCGATGGACTTGTGCCGGGCGAGCACCACCAGCTGCTCGAACCCGGGCGGCAGCCTGGCACCGTAGATCCCCAGCGGATACTGCGCCAGAATGAGCGCGGCGATGCCCCAGTGGAACAACCGAGCCACCGCACCGTACCGCTCCTTGTCGTTTCGCCATTGCATCGCCGGGTCCGCAGGCATCCGGGCACGCAGACGCGGGAGAGCTTCATGCCGCATCGCGCTGGCCTCATCCTACATCCCTCCGCCACGGCGGTGGTCGCGGCAGCCCTGTTGCTGGGCGGATGCGCCGGTGCCCCGCCGCTCAGCGGCCCGGCGGCCGGTGCGGCGAAGCCGCCACCGCCGCTGCCGGAGAGGGATGCGACGGTCTATCGCGTCGACCGGAGCGAGTCGCAGATCCGCATCCGGGTCTATCGCGCGGGGCCGCTGGCCGATGTCGGCCACAACCACGTGATCACGAGCTCCGACATCCACGGCTGCATCTACCTCCATCACCGGCTGGCGGATTCCGGCTTCCGGCTCACCATTCCGGTGACCGGCCTGAACGTCGACCCTCCGGCCGCGCGGGCGCAGGAAGGCAAGGGCTTCGAAGGCCGGCTGGACAAGGCGGATCGTCGCGGCACGCGCAAGCACATGCTGGG
>DASQZJ010000018.1:0-24161 GCA_035638775.1 Gammaproteobacteria bacterium | reverse complement strand
CTACAACGCCGGCATCCAGTACGAGCCGATCAGCAACGTGCAGGTCGCGTTCGTATGGAAGCACGAGAAGGTCGACGGCGGCTACGTCGGGGACTTCTACGGTCAGCCGGCCGGCTCGACGGGCAAGTCCGACGAGATCGGAATCTGGACCCAGGTCGCGTTCTGATCTAATCCCCAAGCCAGCTTGAAAGGACGCCCGGCACCGCGCGGTGCCGGGCGTTTTCTTTTCGCTCTCCGGCAGTCCCTCCGGACAAATCCGGGGACAGGATACCCTCCGAGGGCAAGGGGAATACGGAATACCCTGCTCCAGCGCCGGAATTCCGTTTCGCCTGACGGCGAACCGGGCCCTTCTCTTTGCTTGTCCAAAGACCGATTCGCTGGGAGCGAATCAGGACGCCGGAGCGTCCGCGACGGCGGCCCGAAGGGCGAAGGCCATGGATGGGCCTTCGCAAAAGGCGAAAAGAAAGGACACCCGGCGACTTGGTCCCGTCCGCCGTCTGCGACCGCGGACGGGACTTCCCTGCGCTTCTCGGATCGGAAGGGGGGGTCGATCAACGCGGCATCCCTGCCGCGATGATCGGCGCGCCGCGTCCCTGCGGCGCCCCTTCGGGCCGGAAACCTTCCGCTCCTGCGATGCTCGGCTGCGTCAGCGGGACCCGAAGAGGCTGCCGCCGCCGGCCTAGAATGGCCTTTCGGGGTCCCCTTGATGGCGCCGAGAAGCGCAAGCCGCCGACGGAAAAGCGCGAGGACTGTCTGAGCCATTCAAAGCACAGCTTTGAATGGCGAGTTCCGCAGCGCCCGGCGGCGGCGAGCATCGCAGGGGATCGGCCGCAGGCCGACGCCATCGCGGGGTGTCCTTCTTCTTGGACAAGCAAGAAGAAGTGGCTCGCCCGTCAGGGCGAAATTCTTACGGAAATCGGGATCCGCCGATTCCTGTCCGCTCCCTCCGGGCGGCGGGAACCGGATCGATCACGCCGCCGGAAGCAACCGCTCGCGCTGGAACTCGCGGATCCACTTCACCAGCATGTCCTCGGTGTCCATGACCTCGTGGAAGCCGGCCCGCCGCAGGCGGATGGTGGAGACGATGGCCGGCGGCGGCGCCTCGCTTCCGGCGCCGCAGGCCATGCAGAAGTCCGCGTAGTCGAAGCCCTTGCCGACGAAGTCGGCCAGTGACGGCGCCGCGAGGCCGTATTTCCCGCGAATCGCGTCCCACTCCGGCCCGTACTGCGGCATCCATTCACCCAGCGGGAGTGGCTTGTCCGGCCCCGGCTCCATGCCCAGCGCGTCGGCGATCGCCGGCCACACGCCGCGCCAGGTGAAGACGTCGCCGTTGGTGACGTTGAAGATGCGGTCGGCCGCCTCCGGCGCCTCGCCGGCCCAGTCGATGGCGCGCGCCAGCAGGTCCGCATCGACCGCCTCCAGCACGTTGCCGGGGCCGCCCGGGTACAGCAGCGGACGCCCCTGCTCACGCAGGATCGCGCCGTAGGTGCCGATCGCCGGGATCAGGTTCATCGCGCTGCCGGTGGACATGCCGAAGATGATCTGCGGACGGAAGATGGTCCAGCGCCAGTCCCTGCCGGCCTGCTTCCCGCGGATGTACTCCTCCTGGCGCCAGTAGAAGTTGGGATGCCCGCGATGCTCGGAACGGTCCTCCCGGGCCGGGATCTCGATGGGCCGCACGTGGGCGCCGTAGGCCTTGGTTCCCTGCAGCAGCGTGACGTGCCGGAGGGTGCCGCCCGAGGCCCGCTCCAGCGGCTCGAACAGGTTGCGCAGCATGGACTCGTTGGTCCGGACCTGTTCCTCTTCCAGCCACCCGGCAACCAGCCCCGGCCGCTCGTGGACGGCCGCGTAGACCAGGTGGGTGATCCCCGGCATCGCCCCGAACGCCTCCGCGCACCGCTCGCGATCGGTGAGGTCCACCGGTAGGTGCCGGACGCCCTCGGCACGCAGGGGGGCGCGCCGCGATACGGCGACGACCTCGGCGTCGTCGCGCGCCGCGAGTCGACGCGCTGCGGCATACCCCACCAGGCCGGAGGCACCGGCGATCAGTACCTTCCGCTTCGCCATGGCTGACCCTCCGCGTTGCTCGTCGCGAGGAGGCCCCCTCGCCCGGGAGCTCCCCGCGGGCCATGAACGGCGGCCTGCGACGGGCCGGGCATCGGGGGCGGATGATCCGCCGGCGTCCGACGCACACGGGACGCGTCCTTCAGACCGTCGCCAACAGCTCCGACGATACTACCGTCCCGGCCGGCGGCCAAAGACCGCACCGCCGGGACGGCTCCCGGAATCCGCAACACGCGCTGACCCCATATCGGCCGGCGAACGCCGACCGGCCACCGGGGCGTCCCCGTCAGTCTTCGCTGCCGTCGCCTGCCGGCCAGTGGCCGAGCATGGCGTCGGCCACGCTGCGCCAGTCACCGCTGCGCTCCAGCAAGGCATCCAGCTCGTCCTCCAGGGTCCTCGCGGCGATCCAGTCCTGCCAGCGGGCACTTGCCTGGCACATCCAGCCGGGCAGCCCGACCTCCGCCACGGTACGGGCGGCTTCGCGCATCTCGTCGGCACGGCGCCTGCCGTGCTGCATCGTGCGCTGGAACAGGTACCGCCCGCGCCGCTCGCGATCGATCTCCGGGAACGTGTCCGCCAGGGAGCCGAGCACCGCCTCGTCCACTCCCCAGGCGCGCGCGGCCGAGTAGCACTCCAGCGTGAGCGCCTCCAGGCCCTTGATCATCACGCTTCGGCACAGCTTGGTCGCCGCGGCGACACCGGGTCTGGCGGATGCGACTCGTACCGATTCGAACCCCAGCGCCCGCAACACCGGCACGCCTGCCTCGGCGAAGGGGCCGCCGAGCAGCAGTGGCACGGCGAGGCGCCGCGCGGCCACCGTCGACATGAACGCCGTTTCGACATAACGGCCGCCACCGCCGGCGACGGCGTCGGAGGCCGCCACCTTCGTACCCGGTGACGCCGAGCTGACGTCCACGAACCACCGGCCGGAGACATGCCCGGAGCATGTCCGCGCCGCGGCGAGGGTCTCACTTGCCGTGACCGCGCTGAAGATCAGGTCCACGTCTTCGAACACGTCGGGAGAACGTCCCAGCCGGACGCCGTTGCGTCGGGCGTGCTCGACCAGCGGTCCCTCCCGCGCGGTCCCGACCTTGAGGTCGCATGCCACCGGGACTTCCACACCGGAGCGCGGCAGATCTTCGGCCAGGATCCGGCCGACTTCCCCGTAGCCGAGCAACCCGACCCGGCGCACCGGGCGCGTCCCGGCGGCATCAGCGGACATCGCGCGCCTCCGCGGCACCAGGCGAGTCCGGCCCCGGGGCCGGACTCGACACCTGTTTCACTGGATTGAGCATGTACGTCATCCCCTGCGCCGCACGCCGCCGCGGCGGCGCGTCCCGGATTCCATTCGGTCGCCGCATCCCGACCTCCCGGGACCCCGGCCGGCGGCGCCCGGACCGATTCTTCGCCCGGGGCGGCCCGCGCGTCAACTCGCCGGGGCAACCGTCATTCGTTGAAGACGCGCAAGGCTGCCGACCCCTTGTGCGACACGCCCCGCGCCGCCCCTGCCGCGGGACGGGCGAGGCCACCGATTGGCTATTGGCGTCGGCGCGAGGACGTGTCTCCGGCCAGCCACGGTGAGCCGACCAGGGTCCGCTCCGTCTTCTCGATGAACGTGCGAACCTTCCTGCGGGAATCGGCCCGTTCCTCCCCGGAGAACGATGTCGCGGCGACGGTCTCCCGCTCGCGGCGCCGCTCCGCGAGCGGAATGCACTGAAGGGTCTTCTCGGGCCCGCCCTTCCCGGTGCTCCGCGCGAAACGGCAGAGCACTGCCTGCCGTCCCGTGCCCGCATGGCGCCAAACGGGGGCGCCGCACCGGCTCAGGCACCGCGGCAGGGGGCCTGGCCCGGTCGCGGCAGAGCCCCCGGCGACAGGCGGTGGGGCGGCGGGACGCGCCCGTGCCCCCGGTCAGGCGTGCGGCTCAGCCGAAGATCGGCACCAGCAGCATCCCCAGCCCAACCATCGAGGCGGTCCACGCCAGGGTGCGCAGCCAGGGGATGCCGAACAGGTACAGCGGCACGTAGGCGACGCGCGCCCAGAAGTACAGCCACGCCCCCGAGACGGTGACGGCAGAGCTGTGGCCCGTGATCTGCACCATGATCAGCAGGCCCAGGGCCCACGGCAGGGTCTCCTTGAAGTTCTCGTTGGCCCGGCGCATGCGCCCGAGCCACTGGTTGTCGCTGGGCTGGAGATCGTCCCTGGGACCGACCAGCGGTCCCAGGCCGTAGACCGAGTTCGCCAGCACGACCAGGATCAGGATCTGGGCGAAGCCCAGCAGGATGGTCAGCAGAAAGACCAGGGTTTCCGCGTTCAGGGGCATGGTTCTCCTCCGATTGGTATTGCTTGTTGTCCGCGGACGCACGGATCGCCGCGCTCCGCCCGCCGGGGCTCGCGGTCGCGCACCGGGCCCCCGCAAAGCATAGCAGGCGAATCCCGAAGCGGCCGCCGGTGCCGTCCGGCGGCCATGCGACGCCGCTCGGTCGATCCGTGGCACGGCCGCCCGCCGACAGGCGTGTAACGTACAGCAGAGGAACACCGTCCGGGAAGGCGGGAGCCGACCGATCGAGGAGGCGGGAAGATCATGCGACACACCCTGGCCGAGAGGCTCTGTGAACAGGTGCCCGGCGCCCGCGTCCGGGACGATTTCGACGGGCTGGGCATGAGCGCCGTGGTGGTGCACGATCTCGCCGCGGCGATCGAGGCCCTGCAGCGGCTTTGCGGCGGCAGCCCGGACGGCCAGAAAGTGGGCGGCTACACGCTTCCGCGGCCCTTCTGCGCGGAACGCCTGGAAGGCCAGACCATCATCTACTGACGCCGGCCCCGCAACCGGCAAGCCCGCCCATCGGGGCGCGGGCAGGCCCACGCGCAACGCCGGGATGAGGTGCCCCCTCGGACCGGGTTAGTATCCCGGGCATGTCCTCGTCCCCCCCTGCAATCCGGGCGAGCCGCTGGCGCGTGCTCACCGTCGCGACCTGGCAGCAGGCGGCACTGACCTTCGTCCGCTTCGGCATCCCGGCGCTGGCGCCGTTCCTGCGTTCCGACTTCGGCCTCTCGCTGGGCGAGGTGGGCACGGTGATCGGCGCCTTCAACCTGGGCGCGCTGCTGGTGTTCTACCCCACCGGCCGCGCGACCGAGCGCTTGGGCGAGCGCCTGGTGATGGGCGTCGGCGCGGCGGCGGTGGCGTTCGCCTGCGCCCTGCTGGTGCTGTCGCCCTCCTGGGTGCTGCTGGCGCTGGGCCTCGCGCTCGCCGGCGTCGGCTTTCCTTCCAGCCAGATTGCCGGCAGCCGTGCCGTCTACCGGGCCTTCGACCGCCGCGGTCGGGGCCTGGCCATGGGGGTCAGGCAGGCCGGACTGCCGCTGGGGGGACTGCTGGCCGCGGTGGCCCTGCCCTGGCTCGCCTCGCGCTGGGGCTGGCGCAGCGCCATGCTCGCCGGCGCGGCGGTGGCTCTCAGTGGCAGTTTGCTGTGCGCGCTGCTGCCGGCTCCCGGACGCGGCGACGGACGCACTGCGCCGGGGCTCGCCCGTGACCTGGCGAGCTTCCTGCGTCGTCGCGACCTGCTCGGCATCACCGGCATGGCCACCCTGCTGGTGGTGGGACAGTTCAGCCTGATGAGCTACCTGCCTCTCTACCTGGTGGACGATTTCCGGGTGTCCAAGTCCACCGCCGCGCTCAGCCTGATCGGCGTGCAGATCGGGGGTGTCGTCGGGCGGCTGGCCTGGGGCTGGGTCTCCGACCGGTTCGCGGCCGGCCGGCGGACCGGCACGCTGATCGTGATCAGCCTCGCCGGCGGCCTGTGCGTGTCGGCCCTGAGCACGGGTTCGCTGGCGGCGGTGTTCCTGCTGGCACTGGCCGGCGGTGCCACCCTGCAGGGGTGGAACGGGCTGTACGTCACGCTGCTGGCCGAGCGCGCCGGCGCCGCCGCCGCCACCATGCTGAGCCTGTCCATGATGTCGCTGTACGTCGCCGCCATGTTCGCGCCACCCGCTTTCGGTGCCCTGATCGAGGCGCTGGGCTACCGGCCCGCGTGGATTCTCCTGGTCGTGCCGCAGCTGCTGGCGGCGCTGCTGGTCTGGAGCGTGCGGCGCGGCAGGCCGGGATCCCTGCCCGTCTAGCCTCGCCAACGCTCGGCGTCCGGCATTGGTCCGACCATTCTATACAAATCGTTTATCGTGGTATACGCTATGTATTCCGAGTGGCGTTGATTGCGCCCTCACCGGGTGGGGGGGTCACTTGCCCGGCCAACATAACAATGCCGCGAAGGCATGCATCCAGTCGGGCGTCCCGGTCGTACCCACCCCCGTGGGGGTCCGCGACCACGCTGAAGTCGCGCGAGCGGCTTCGCGAGACAAACAGACCGGCCACGGAAAGCTCGCCCGTTCCCTGCCTCTGGACACCGCCGCTCTCCGATGGCCCCGAGGGGAGGCCAGAACAATGTCACGCAAGCTCCGTATCGTCGCCGTCGCGCTGGCGGCGGCATTCGCACTCGCGTCCTGCAAGTCCGGCCAGAACAACGGGAACGCGGCGACGGCGAACACCTCCGGCTCCGGCGGGACGGTGCACGCCGCCGCCAATCCCATGCTTCAGCCGGCGCCGCCGCCCAGGCCGGCCTCTTTCAAGGGACGCGTGGAAACCTGCAGCGGCAAGCAGTGCACGCTCGGAAAGTTCAGCACGCCCGTGGCCGAGCCGACCATCCGCTACTCGGATTCCACCACCGGCACGCAGGAAAAGGTCGTGCACACCAGCAAGAACTGCGTCACGGATGCGGACGGGAAGCAGCGGTGCAAGCCTGCCGCGGTCAGCATCGCGCTGCTGCCGGACAACCGGCTGCTGTATTTCAACGGCCTGGAAGGTACGGAAAACGTCGCGCTCAGCATCGTCGCCGAATACGGCAAGGTGTCCGTGGACGACCAGACGCGGGACATGAGTCTCGGCCCGGCGGGGCCCGAGGATCACTTCTCCTGGCGGCGTCCCTCGCCGGTTCGGGGCGGCGCCAACATGAACGGCAATTACACGAGCAAGACGTTGCTGCCGGGCGCCGCCTTCACCGATGCCGAGAACAAGAACTACGCCAACCAGGGGGCCCTGTTCTGCTCCGACCTCGCCCAGCTCTACAACGGCAACATCATCGCCGTGGGCGGCACCGACTACTACACCGAGCCGTCCGCAGACTCGGTGTTTCCCGAGGCGCGCAACGTCCTCGCGGACTTCCACGCCCGGGTCCAGGGGCTGACCGGCGACATGACCGTGCTCGGCGTCAAGCTCCCGGGGATTCCCTCCGACATCGGCGTGGCGGAGCTGGAAGGCCTGCGCAATGCACGCATCTACCACTACAAGACGGGGAAGTGGACCCAGACCGGCAGCATGACCTACGGCCGCTGGTATCCCACGGTGGTGACCCTGCCGAACGGCAACATCTTCATCGCCAGCGGCGTAACCAAGCTGCTCAAGCCGGTCTACCTGGACAACAACCCCAAGGCGAGCCGCAACGACATCCTGGATTCCGGACGCAACGTCACCTACACGGAAACCTACGACGTCGATACCGGCAACTGGCACGTGAACCACGCCAGGACCTCCGGGGGCTCCGCGCAGCGTTCGCTGCCGCTGTTCCCGCGCATGGACCTGCTGCCCAACGGGGACGTCTACTACGCCGGCGGGGGGCAGTCGTTCAATCCCTTCGGCCAGGCCTACGACCAGTCACTGTGGAACTTCGTGGGCGCCTATGACCCGCGCAGTGAGACCTGGACCGACCTGGGATATGCCGGGCTGCCGCTGCAGCTGAGCCAGGCGGACCTGGACCGGCTGACGTCGGCCATGAACATCACCAGCGACAACCAGGCAGGGGATCTCGCGCGCCAGCTTACCGGGGTCCTGGACACGCTGGTGGGCAAGCCGATCCAGAGCGTGGCACAGGTCCAGCAGGCCGCCGGCACCCTGCTCAGTCCCGGCGCGGTCAACCAGGCCCTGGGATCGGGTTTCCGGGGTTCGACCTTCGCCATCATGCTGCCGCTGCGGCCCGACGCGAACGGTCACTACCGCAGGGTGAACATCCTGATCGCGGGCGGGGTGCTGGGGGCCGTCGGGGCACCGAGCCCGGGAACCTACGTCGGCTCGACCCTGAGCCGCATCGACACCGTCACCATCACCGACCCGAGCGATCCCATCAACGGGATGAAGTACAGCTCGCACGTGACCGGGGATCTCACCGGCGGACCGCGCTGGTTTCCGTACGGGGTGCTGCTCCCGGACGACTCGGTGATGGCATTCAACGGCGCGGACCGGGACGACGTCGCCACGCCGGGCCTGACGTTTCCCAAGCGGCAATCCGAGCGCTTCACGCTCGCCGATCCCAACCATCCGGGCAGCGGCAAGTGGCAGCCCATGGCCTACTCGCACCATGCGCGCACCTATCACAACACCGCGATACTGCTCCCGGACGGGCGCGTGCTGATCGGCGGACACGCGCCCATCAGCACGGCGTACCTGTACAACGCGAACCTCGCGAAGTTCGGGTTCTCGCCCGACAACGGCCGCGATCCGAGCTTCGAGGTCTACAGTCCGCCCTACGTGTTCAGCAAGGAGCGGCCGGTCATCACGCAGGCGCCGGACGCCGTGGATCACGGCCAGAAGTTCACCGTGGCCTATCACATGCCCGGAAGCCCCGGCAAGTTGCACGAAGTGGAGCTGATCCGTCGAACGGCCACCACGCACATCGTGGATGGGGACCAGCGGTCGGTGGTGCTGCCGTTCCGTGACAACGGGGACGGGACCCTGACCGTCACCCTGCCGGCCAACCCGGCAGTCACGCCGCCCGGCTACTACATGCTGTTCATCAACCGCTTCGCCGGGGATGGCAGCGGGAAGATCATCCCTTCCGTCTCCGCCGGCGTGCGGGTAAACCGGGATGCCGCGAGTAAAGACTATCTGTCCGGCAGCTGAGGCGTCGCCGCGCCGTCGCGCGGGGCGGGCCCCGACCGGCGCAGCGGCGCGCTGGCCCCTGCTGCCGTTGCTCTGCGTGCCGGCGGGGGCGGCCCTGGCGCACGGCGGAGCGCTGAACGACGTGTACGCGCGTCGCGGCCCGCTTCCGGGGCTCCTGAAGGGCGTCCGGGTCCAGGTGCGCCAGAGCCTCGCGCCGGAAGTCCTGGTCGCCACCGGCAACGGCAAGACCGTGACGGTCCTCGATCGTGATGGGCGCGCCTTCCTCCGCATCGGCCCGCGTGGCGTGTTCGCCGATCGGGACGCGCCCGCCTGGTTCCGAAGCCGCACACCGCTCCGCGGCGTACCCCTGCCTCCGGGCGTGAGCGAATCGGCCGCACCGCACTGGGTGCGGATCAGCCGGGGGCACGCCTGGGGCTGGTTCGATCCGCGGGTGGCAACGAGCCGCGTCCACGTGCCCGAGGCGGTCGAGCACGCTCACCATGTGAGCCGGGTCGGCTCCTGGTCGATTCCGGTCCGTGTCGGGGGAACCCGCAGCGCGATCCGGGGAAGCTTCCGCTATCATCCTCCGCCGCGCGGCGCCTTCGAGGAACAGCTGACCTCGCCCTGGGACCCGGCGCCCGGCGTCCGGGTGAGCCTGTCGGTCGCCCGCATCCCCGCCATCAGCGTCCGCAACACGGGAGACAAGGTAGTGACCGTGATCGGCGCATCGGGTCAGCCGTTTCTCCGGCTGAGCGCCCATGGTGTTTATGCCAACGTCGCCAGTCGCAGCTGGCGGGACAGTGCCAGGCACGCGGACCGCGTTGCCCCGGTGAGCGGCGGTCGCCACTGGGTGAAGGTGAGTACCGGAGGCCGCTACACCTGGGTCGAGCCCCGCGCGGGCTACCTGCGGGCGGCGGCGCCGACGGCCGCGGGCACGGCACCCGTTCCACTCCGCCACTGGCGGATACCGATCCGGATCGGCAACCGGCAGCAAACGCTGCGGGGCGTCACGTACTGGCAGCCTCTGCCCGGCGACTGAGCGCCGGTTCCCGGAAACAGCAAGGCCGGGCAATGCCCGGCCTTGCGCAACACGGGGGACGATCGCGGCTCAGGACGCCTCGGCCTGCTCCCCGACCGGGCGGTCGACCAGCTCCACCAGCGCCATCGGGGCGTTGTCGCCCGGACGGAAGCCGCACTTGAGGATCCGCAGGTAACCGCCGGGGCGCTCGCGGTAGCGCGGGCCGAGCTCGTTGAACAGCTTGGTCACGACCTCGCGGTCGCGCAGCCGGTCGAAGGCACGGCGGCGCCGGGCCACGCCGTCGTTCTTGGCCAGCGTGATCATGGGCTCGGCCACCCGCCGCAGCTCCTTGGCCTTGGGCAGAGTGGTGCGGATCACCTCGTGGCGGAACAGCGAGGCGGTCATGTTGCGCAGCATCGCCTGGCGATGGCTGGCGTCGCGCCCCAGTTGGCGTCCGGTCTTGCGGTGTCGCATGGCTCGTTATCCCTGATGTCTGGTCGGGCGGCGTCAGGCGCCGCTGGTGCCGGTGCTGCCCTCGGCCCGGTGTTCCAGGCCCGGCGGCGGCCAGTTCTCCAGTTTCATGCCCAGCGACAGGTCGTGCGCGGCGAGCACGTCCTTGATCTCGGTGAGCGACTTCTTGCCGAGGTTCGGCGCCTTGAGCAGCTCTACCTCGGTCTTCTGGATCAGGTCGCCGATGTAGAAGATGTTCTCGGCCTTGAGGCAGTTGGCCGAGCGCACCGTCAGCTCCAGATCGTCGATCGGCCGCAGCAGGATCGGGTCGATCTCCTGCTCCTTCTCCTGCGGCTGCTCGACCTGCCGGCCCTCGAGGTCGACGAAGGACGAGAGCTGGTCCTGCAGGATGGTGGCGGCGCGCCGGATCGCGCTCTCCGGGTCCAGGGTGCCGTTGGTCTCGATGTCGATCACCAGCTTGTCGAGGTCGGTGCGCTGCTCGACGCGGGCGCTCTCGACGCTGTAGGTGACGCGGCGCACCGGGCTGAAGGAGGCGTCCAGCTGCAGCACGCCGATCGGGCGCGCCTCGTCCTCGGGCCCCACGCGCTGGGTGACCGGCTGGTAGCCGCGGCCGGTGCGCATCTTCAGGCTCGCCTTGAGGCCGCCCTCTTCGTTGAGATGGGCGATCACCAGGTCCGGGTTGACGATCTCCATGTCGTGGCCGACCTGGATGTCGGCGGCGGTCACCACGCCCGGGCCGTCCTTGGAGATGTGGGCCTCGGCCTCGCCGCTGGCGCCGTGCATGCGGATCGCCAGCTGCTTGAGGTTGAGCAGGATCTCGATCACGTCCTCCTGCACGCCCTCGATGCTGGTGTACTCGTGCAGCACGCCCTCGATCTCGGCCTCGACCACGGCCGCGCCCTGCATGGAGGACAGCAGCACGCGCCGCAGTGCGTTCCCCAGGGTATGCCCGAAGCCACGCTCCAGCGGCTCGAGGGTCACCTTCGCCCGGGTGTCGGAGATCTGCTGGACGTCGACCAGGCGAGGCTTGAGAAATTCGGAAACGGAGCCTTGCATGACTTACCTCTTACTTGGAGTACAGCTCGACGACCAGGCTTTCGTTGATGTCCGGCGCCAGTTCGCCGCGCTCGGGCAATGCCTTGAAAGTCCCTTCGTAATTCTTCTCGTCGACCGTGACCCACTCGGGCAGCCCGATCTGGGTCGCGGTCTCGAGCGCCGCCTGGATGCGTGCCTGCTTGCGGGCCTTCTCGGTCACCGTGACCACGTCGCCCGGCTGCACCTGGCAGGAAGGGATGTTGACCTTCCTGCCGTTGACCATGATCGCCTTGTGGCTCACCAGCTGGCGCGCCTCCGCCCGCGTGGCGGCAAAGCCCATGCGGTAGACGACGTTGTCCAGCCGGGCCTCGAGCATCTGCAGCAGCCGCTCGCCGGTAGCGCCCTTGCTGCGCGAGGCCTTCTTGTAATAGTTGCGGAACTGGCGCTCGAGCACCCCGTACATCCAGCGCAGCTTCTGCTTCTCGCGCAGCTGGATTCCGTAGTCGGACAGCCGGGTACGGCGGCGGCCGGGGCCGCCCGGCGGCGAATTGATCTTGCACTTGCCCTCCAGCGAGGAGCCGCGGCTCTTCAGCAGCAGGTCGGTGCCCTGCCGGCGGGACAGCTTGCACTTGGGTCCGGTGTACTTAGCCATTGATTACCCCTGCCTCTAGACCCGACGCTTCTTCGGCGGGCGACAGCCGTTGTGCGGAATCGGCGTCACGTCGGTAATGCTCAGGATCTTGAACCCCACGTTGTTGAGCGAGCGCACGGCCGACTCCCGCCCGGGGCCGGGTCCCTTGACCTGCACGTCGAGGTTCTTGACGCCGTGCTCCTGGGCGGCCGTTCCGGCGCGCTCGGCCGCGACCTGGGCCGCGAACGGCGTGCTCTTGCGCGAGCCGCGGAACCCCGAGCCGCCCGACGTCGCCCAGCAGATGGCGTTGCCCTGGCGGTCCGTGATGGTCACGATGGTGTTGTTGAACGAGGCGTGGACATGGGCCACGCCGTCGGTGATGTTCTTCCTGACGCGCTTGCGCGTGCTCGTCTTGGCCATTGGGTGCGTTCCTGGTTCTAGCCGATACCTGGAGCCGGGGCGGACCCGGCACCGACCTGTTGCGGCCGCTTCAGCGGCGGATGGGCCGGCGCGGGCCCTTGCGCGTGCGGGCGTTGGTCCGGGTGCGCTGCCCGCGCACCGGCAGGCCGCGGCGATGGCGCAGGCCGCGGTAACAGCCCAGGTCCATCAGCCGCTTGATGTTCATGCTGATCTCGCGCCGCAGATCGCCCTCGACGATGTACTGGCCCACCGCCGCGCGGATCTGCTCGAGCTCGGGCTCGCTCAGGTCCTTCACCTTGATGGCGGGATCGATCCCGATCGCCGCGCAGATCTGCTGCGCGCGGTTGCGCCCGATGCCGTAGATCGACGTCAGCGCGATGACGGTGTGCTTTGCCGGCGGGATGTTGACGCCTGCGATACGGGCCATTGACTCACTCTCCCTGGGTTTTCCGGGCCACCGCGCGGTCGCTGGCACCGCCCCGGCCGGGCCCCGCGCGCTCGCCTCGGGACAGGCCCCTCACGAAACGCGCCAATATAATCGATATCGGGTTCCGATTCAATCGGGTCAGCCCTGCCTCTGCTTGTGGCGCGGGTCCGAGCAGATCACCCGCACGGTGCCCCGTCGCCGGATGATCTTGCAGTGGCGACAGATGCGTTTCACGGATGCACGTACCTTCATGACTCTCTCCGAAGCTCTGTGACGCCCGGCCGACTCAGCGCGGCAGCCCGGCCCGACCGTGGGATTTCAGGTTCGCCTTCTTGAGAAGGCCTTCGTACTGGTGCGACACCGCGTGTGCCTGGACCTGGGACATGAAGTCCATCAGCACCACCACGATGATCAGCAGCGAGGTGCCGCCGAAGTAGAACGGCACGTTCCAGTACAGGATCAGGAACTCGGGCAGCAGGCACACCGCCGTGATGTAGATGGCGCCGGCCATGGTCAGCCGCGAGAGCACCTGGTCCACGTAGCGCGCCGTCTGCTCGCCCGGGCGGATCCCGGGGATGAAGGCGCCCGAGCGCTTCAGGTTGTCTGCCGTGTCGCGCGAGTTGAACACCAGCGCGGTGTAGAAGAAGCAGAAGAACACGATCAGCAGCGCATACAGGATCACGTACAGCGGCTGGCCCGGCGACAGCGCCTGGGAGATCTGCTGCAGCCACTGCATGTGCTGGGTGCTGCCGAACCAGCTCCCCAGCGTCGAGGGGAACAGGATGAAGCTCGAGGCGAAGATCGGCGGGATCACCCCCGACATGTTCAGCTTCAGCGGCAGGTGCGTGCTCTGCGCCTGGTACATGCGCCGGCCCTGTTGGCGCTTGGCGTAGTGGATCGTGATCCGCCGCTGGCCGCGCTCGACGAACACCACGAAGGCGGTCACGCCGATCACCACCGCGAACAGCGCCAGCGCCGTCAGGGTGTTCATCTCGCCGTTGCGCACCAGCTGCAGCGTGCCGCCGAGCGCCGATGGCAGGCCGGCCACGATGCCGGCGTAGATCAGCATCGAGATGCCGTTGCCGATGCCGCGCTCGGTGGCCTGCTCGCCGAGCCACATCAGGAACATGGTCCCGGTAACCAGCGTCACGGCGCAGATGAAGATGAACTGGACCGCCGGGATCGCGTTCACGTGCTGGTTCGCGAGCGCCACGGACGCACCGACGGCCTGGAAGGTGGCCAGGGCGACCGTGCCGTAGCGCGTGTACTGCGTAATCTTGCGCCGGCCCGCCTCGCCCTCTTTCTGCATCTCGCTCAGGCTCGGCACCACCACCGTCAGCAGCTGCATGATGATGGATGCCGAGATGTACGGCATCACGCCCAGCGCGAACAGGCTGAAGCGCTGCAGGGCGCCGCCCGAGAACATGTTGAACATGCTCAGGATGGTGCCGCCGTTCTCCTGGAACAGGCGCGCCAGGGCGGACGGGTTCACCCCCGGCACCGGAATGAACGAGCCAATGCGGAACACCACCAGCATTCCCAGCAGGAACAGCAGCCGCTGGCGCAGCTCCGTCATCTTCGCCAGGTTCGGGGTGAGCCCCTGGTTGGATCGTGCGTTTGCCACTTAATCCTCTACCTTGCCACCTGCGGCCTCGATGGCGGCGCGGGCGCCGCGGGTCACGCCCACGCCCCGGACCGTCACCGCCTTTTCGAGCTTCCCGGACAGGATGACCTTGATGCTCTTGGCCCGCGCCGGAACCACGCCGTGCTCGCGCAGCGCTTCGGGCGTGACCACGTCCGTCTCCAGGCGGGCGAGCTCGTCCAGGCGAACCTCGGCGGCGAAGCGGCGCCCGCGCGAGCGGAAGCCGCGCTTGGGCACGCGCCGCTGCAACGGCATCTGGCCGCCCTCGAACCCGACCTTGTGGTAGCCGCCGGAACGGGACTTCTGGCCCTTGTGGCCACGGCCGCCGGTCTTGCCCAGCCCGGAGCCGACGCCGCGGCCGACACGCGTGGTGGTCTTCCTGCTGCCGTGTACCGGCTTGAGCTCGTTCAGTCTCATGGTCAGACGTCCTCGATCTTGAGCATGTAGGCGACCTTGCGGATCATGCCCTGGTTCTCGGGCGTGTCCGCCACCACCACCGTGTGGTGCGGCCTGCGCAGCCCCAGGCCGCGCAGGCACGCCTGGTGGCTCTTCAGGCGCCCGATGGCACTGCGGGTCTGCGTCAGCCGGATCTGCTTGGCACTGCCTTTGCTGGCCATGACCTACCCCGTGACCTCTTCCACCGACTTGCCGCGCTTGCGCGCGACGAACTCGGGCGAGTGCATGGCCTGCAGGCCCTTGATGGTCGCCCGCACGACGTTGATCGGGTTGCGCGAGCCCAGGCTCTTGGCCAGCACGTTGTGCACGCCGGCGACCTCGAACACCGCGCGCATGGCGCCGCCGGCGATCACGCCCGTGCCGTCGGAGGCGGGCTGCATGAACACCTTGCTGGAGCCGTGCCAGGCGGTCACCTGATGCTGCAGCGTACCGCCGCTGATATGCACGCGCTGCATGTTCTTGCGCGCCTTCTCCATCGCCTTCTGGATCGCGGCCGGCACCTCGCGGGCCTTGCCGTAGCCGAAGCCGACCCGGCCGTCGCCGTCGCCGACCACGGTCAGCGCGGTGAAGCCGAACTGGCGCCCGCCCTTGACCACCTTGGCCACGCGATTGATGGTGATGAGCTTCTCCAGAAGCTCGTCGCCGGCCTGTTGCGTTTCACTCGTCGCCATGTGCGTAACCCTTAGAACTGCAGACCGTTTTCACGCGCCGCATCGGCCAGCGCCTTGATCCGGCCGTGATAGCGGAACCCGGAGCGGTCGAACGCGACCGAGGTCACGCCGGCGCCCTTCGCCTTCTCGGCGATCGTCCGACCCACCTCGGCGGCGGCCCCGACGTTGCCGGGATAGTTCACCTTCTCGCGCACGTCCTTCTCCAGCGAGGAGGCCGCGGCGATCACGCGCGAGCCGTCGGGCGTGATCAGCTGGGCATAGATGTGCCGCGGCGTGCGATGCACGCACAGGCGATGCTGGCCCAGCTCGCGGATCTTCGCGCGGGCCCGGCGGGCGCGGCGCAGACGTCGTACCTTCTTGTCCAGCATATGAGCCACCTACTTCTTCTTGGCCTCTTTGAGGACCACCCGCTCATCGGCGTAGCGCACGCCCTTGCCCTTGTAGGGCTCCGGCGGCCGCAGGCTGCGGATCTCCGCCGCCACCTGCCCGACCTGCTGCTTGTCGACGCCCTTGACGACGATCTCCGTCTGGGAGGGCACCTCGATGGTGATCCCCTCGGGGACCGGATAGTACACGGGATGCGACATGCCCAGCGACAGGTTCAGGTTCTTGCCCTGGAGCTGTGCGCGGTAGCCGACACCCACCAGTTGCAGCCGGCGCTCGAAGCCCTGCGTCACCCCGTGCACCATGTTCGCGACCAGCGAGCGCATGGTCCCGGCCATGGCCACGGCCTTGCGGTCCTGCCCGGGCGCCGAGAAGCGCAGCGCCTCGTCGTCCTGCCGCGCCGTTACCATGGCGTTCAGGTCCAGCTCCATGGCGCCCTGCGGTCCCTTGACCGCGACGTGACGGCCGCTGAGGGTAACCTCGACGCCCTTCGGGATCGTGACCGGTTCGTTGGCAACTCGAGACATGGTTTGAATCCGCCTTACGCTACGTAACAGAGCACTTCGCCGCCATGTCCCTGGGCGCGCGCGTCGCGGTCGGTCATGACGCCCTTGGACGTGGAGACGATGGCGATGCCCAGACCGCCCATCACCCGCGGCAGGTCCGTCTTGCCCCTGTAGATCCGCAGGCCCGGCCGGCTCACGCGGTCGACGCGCTCGATCACCGGACGCCCCTCGAAGTACTTCAGCGTCACGGTCAGAACCGGCTTATGGTCGCCCTCCACCGCGTAGTCGAAGACGTAGCCTTCGCTCTTGAGCACCTCGGCGATGGCCACCTTGAGCTTCGAGGAGGGCATGCTCACGCTCGCCTTCGCCGCGGACTGGCCGTTGCGGATGCGGGTCAGCATGTCTGCAATGGGATCGGTCATGCTCATTGTCAGAAACCTTCCAATTTCCCTTGCCGGCCCGGCCTTACCAGCTCGACTTGACGAGACCGGGGATGTCACCGCGCATGGCCGCCTCGCGCAGCTTGTTGCGGCCCAGGCCGAACTTGCGGTAGTAGCCGTGCGGCCGGCCCGTCTTGCGGCACCGGTTGCGCCGGCGTACCGGCGACGAGTTGCGCGGCAGGTTCGCCAGGGCATGCACCGCCTCCATGCGCTCCTCCTCGCTGGTCTCCGGATCCTTGATCTTCTGCTTGAGCGCCTCGCGCTTCGCCTGGTACTTCTTCACCAGGCGCTCGCGCTTGATCTCGCGCTGTACCATTGAAACCTTAGCCATTGCGCTGTCCTTCAGTTCCGGAACGGAAAGCTGAATCCCTCGAGCAGGGCGCGGCCGTGCTCGTCATCGCTTGCCGTCGTGGTGATCGTGATGTCCATCCCGCGGACCGCATCGACCTGGTCGAAGTCGATCTCCGGGAAGATGAGCTGCTCGCGCACGCCCATGGTGTAGTTGCCGCGCCCGTCGAAGGAGCGACCCGACAGACCGCGGAAATCCCGGACGCGCGGGATGGCCACGCTGATCAGGCGGTCCAGGAACTCGTACATCCGCTCGCGGCGCAGTGTCACCTTGCAGCCGATGGGCCAGCCCTCGCGGATCTTGAAACCCGCGACGGACTTGCGGGCCCGCGTCATCACGGGCTTCTGCCCGGTGATCTTCGCCAGGTCCTCCATGGCATTGTCGACCACCTTGCGGTCGCCCACGGCCTCGCCCAGGCCCATGTTGATGGTGATCTTGCTCAGCCGCGGCACCTCCATCGCGTTGCGGTAGCCGAAGCGTTCCTGCAACTGCGGGATCACGGTGTCGCGGTAGTAATCGTGCAGCCTTGCCATGACCGTTCCTGCCGTCAGAGGTCCACGACCTCGTTGTCCGATTTGAAGTAGCGCACCTTGCGGCCGTCGTCCAGCGTACGGAGGCCGACCCGGTCACCCTTCTTGCTGCGCGGGTTGTACAGCATCACGTTGGAGACGTGCATGGGCGCTTCCTTCTCCACGATGCCGCCGGCCACGCCGCGATTCGGATCCGGCCGCGTGTGCTTCTTGACCAGGTTGGCGTTCTCGACGATCACCCGGTCGTCCGGCAGCACCTTCAGGACGCGGCCGGTGCGGCCCTTGTCCCTGCCCGCCGTGACGATCACGTCGTCGCCTGTCTTGATCTTGCGCATGTTCCGCTCCGCCCTGTTCCGGTTACAGCACTTCCGGCGCGAGTGAGATGATCCGCATGAAGCGCTCGGTGCGCAGCTCACGGGTCACCGGGCCGAAGATGCGCGTCCCGATGGGCTGCAACTGGTTGTTGAGCAGCACCGCGGCGTTGCCGTCGAAGCGGATCAGCGATCCGTCGGGCCGGCGCACCCCTTTGGCCGTGCGCACGACGACGGCGTTGTAGACCTCGCCCTTCTTCACGCGCCCGCGGGGGATGGCGTCCTTGACGCTCACCTTGATGATGTCCCCGACGTTGGCGTAACGGCGTCCGGAACCGCCCAGCACCTTGATGCACATCAGCCGCCGCGCGCCGCTGTTGTCCGCCGCCGTCAATTCCGTCTGCATCTGTATCATGGCCGTAAACCCGTTTTCCTGTGCCGCCCGACCGAATTCCGCATGCCCGTCCGCATCGACCCGCGGCTCAGGCCTCGACCGCCGATTCCACCACCTCGACCAGGCGCCAGGCCTTGGTCCGGGACAGCGGGCGGCACTCCCGGATGCGCACGTAGTCGCCGCGCCTGGCCGTGTTCTCCGGATCGTGGGCATGCAGCTTCGTCGAGCGGCGGATGTACTTGCCGTACACGGGGTGCTGCACGCGACGCTCCACCATCACCGTGATGGTCTTGTCCATGCCGTCGCTGACGACGCGCCCGACAAGCGTCCGGGCGTTCTCGCTCTGCTCGCTCATTTGGCCTCACCTGCCTTGCGCTTCTGGTTCAGCACCGTCTTCACGCGGGCGATGTCACGACGGACCCGGCGCATCAGGTGCGGCCGGCCCATCTGCCCGGTGGCCTGCTGCATCCGCAGGTTGAACTGTTCCCGCCGCAGCTTGAGCAGCTCGTCCCGCAGGTCCGCGTCGGATTTGTTGCGAAGCTCGTTTGCGTCCATCACAGCACCGTCCGCGTCACGAATACGGTCTTGACCGGGAGCTTGGCCGAGGCCAGGCGCAGCGCTTCGCGGGCCATCGGCTCGCTGACGCCCTCCATCTCGTAGAGGATGCGCCCCGGCTGCACCTTGGCGACCCAGTACTCCACGTTGCCCTTGCCCTTGCCCATGCGGACCTCGATCGGCTTCTTGGTCACGGGCACGTCCGGGAACACCCGGATCCAGATCTTGCCGCCGCGCTTGACGTGGCGCGTGATCGCCCGCCGCGCCGCCTCGATCTGGCGGGCGGTGACGCGGCCGCGCTCGGTCGCCTTCAGGGCGTACTCGCCGAAGGCGATGCGGTCGCCCCGCTGCGCCAGGCCGCGGTTGCGGCCCTTCTGCTGCTTGCGGAACTTGGTTCTTTTCGGCTGCAACATGACTCAGATTCCTAGTTCGTCGTCTGTTCGGCCGACGCGGGCTCCGGGTCGAGCGGATTCTTGTCCAGGATCTCGCCCTTGAAGATCCACACCTTCACGCCGATGATCCCGTAGGTCGTGCGCGCCCGGGCGAAGCCGTAGTCGATGTCGGCCCGCAGGGTATGCAGCGGCACCCGGCCCTCGCGGTACCACTCGGTGCGGGCGATCTCGGCGCCGTTGAGCCGGCCGCTGACCTGCACCTTGATGCCCTGGGCGCCGAGGCGCATGGCGTTGCCCACCGCCCGGCGCATCGCCCGGCGGAACATAATGCGCTTCTCCAGCTGCTGCGCGATGCTCTCGGCCGCGAGGGTCGCGTCCAGCTCCGGCTTGCGGATCTCCTCGATGTTGATGGCCGTGGGCACGCCCATCATCCGGGAGACCTGCCGTCGCAGGCGCTCGATGTCCTCGCCCTTCTTGCCGATCACGATGCCCGGCCGCGCCGTGTGGATCGTGATGCGGGCGTTGCGCGCCGGCCGGTCAATCTGGATGCGGCTGACCGACGCGTGCGACAGGCGCTGCTTGATGTAGTCCCGCACCGCCAGGTCCGTGTTCAGGTAGTCCGCGAAGTCGCCGCTGTCGGCGTACCACTTCGAGGTCCAGTCCTTGACGATGCCCAGCCGGATGCCGGTGGGATGTACTTTGTGACCCATACCAGACTCTCTCGCGCTAGTCGTCGGAGACCGTCACGGTGATGTGACTGGTCCGCTTTAGGATACGGTTGGCCCGGCCCTTGGCCCGGGCCTGGAAACGCTTCATCGACGGCCCCTCGTCGACGAAGATGCGCGTGATCTTCAGTTCGTCCACGTCCGCACCCTCGTTGTGCTCGGCGTTGGCGATGGCCGACTCCACTACCTTGTGCACGATCCGGGCGGCGCGCCTGGGGCTGAAGCTGAGAAGCTGCAGCGCCCGGTCCACCGGCAGACCGCGGACCTGGTCGGCGACCAGCCGGCACTTCTGCGGCGAGATGCGCGCGTAACGGAGCTTTGCTGCGGTTTCCACGACCCCGCCTCCCTATCTGGACTTGCGATCCGCCGCGTGCCCCTTGAAGGTGCGCGTCGCGGCGAATTCCCCGAGCTTGTGCCCGACCATGTTCTCGCTCACCAGCACCGGCACGTGCTGCCGGCCGTTGTGCACGGCGATGGTCAGCCCCACCATGTCGGGCGTGATCATCGAGCGCCGCGACCAGGTCTTGATCGGGCGCTTGACCCGCTGACCCTGGGTCTCGGCGACCTTCTTTGCCAGGTGCTCGTCGATGAACGGACCCTTGCGAATCGAACGCGGCATAACGCTACCCCTGCCCTTTACTTCCGGTTGCGGCGACGGCGCAGGATAAAGCTTTCCGTGCGCTTGTTGCTGCGGGTCTTGTAACCCTTGGTGGGCACGCCCCACGGCGTGACCGGGTGCCGGCCGCCCGAGGTGCGGCCCTCGCCGCCGCCGTGCGGGTGATCCACCGGGTTCATCGCGACCCCGCGCACGTGCGGGCGGCGGCCCCGCCAGCGCGTGGCGCCCGCCTTGCCGAGCTCGCGCAGGCTGTGCTCGCCGTTGCCGACCTCGCCGACCGTGGCGCGGCAGTCCAGGTGCACCCGGCGCATCTCGCCCGAGCGCAGGCGCAGGGTCGCGTAATGACCCTCGCGCGCCACGATCTGGGCATAGCTGCCGGCGCTGCGCGCGATCTGCCCGCCCTTGCCGGGGCGCAGCTCGACGTTGTGCACGGTGGTGCCGACCGGGATGTGGCGCAGATCCAGCGCGTTGCCGGGCCGGATCGGCGCGTCGGTGCCCGACTGCACGGCGGCCCCCACGGCGATGCCGCGGGGCGCAAGAATGTAGCGCCGCTCGCCGTCGCCGTAAAGCACCAGTGCGATGTTGGCACTGCGGTTCGGGTCGTACTCCAGCCGCTCGACCCGCGCGGGCACGCCGTCCTTGTCGCGGCGGAAGTCGATCGCGCGGTAGACGCGCTTGTGCCCGCCGCCGCGGTGGCGCACCGTGATCCGTCCGGCGTTGTTGCGCCCGCCGGACTTGCCCTGCTTCTCCGTGAGGGGCCCGTGCGGGCGCCCCTTGTAGAGGTCCGGCGTCTTGATCTGAACGACGAACCGGCGCCCCGGAGAAGTCGGCTTCGCTTTCTTGATAGCCATGGTCGCTGCTCTTGTCCGTTGCTGCCGGGCGGCCCTAGTCGGCGCCCATGAAGTCGATCTCGTGGCCCTCGGCCAGCCGCACGTAGGCCTTGCGCCAGCCGGAGCGCCTGCCCTCGATGCGGCCGAAGCGCTTGCGCTTGGCCGGCAGGTTGACCACGGTCACGCCGCTGACCTCGACCTCGAACATCAGCTCGACGGCCCGGGCGATCTCGCTCTTGGTGGCATCCGGCGCCACGCGGAACACGATCTGGTTGTGGGCGTCGGCCACGTTCGTGCTCTTTTCCGAGACGTGCGGGGCCTTGAGGATCTGCATCAGGCGTTCGCGATTCATGCCAGCCACCCCTCGATACGCCGCAGCGCGTCCACCGACATCACGACCTTGTCGGCACCGACCAGCGCCACCGGATTGAGCGTCGCCACGTCGCAGCTGTGCACGTCGGCCAGGTTGCGCGAGGCCAGGAACAGGTTGTCGTCCAGCTGGTCCACCACGATCAGCCCGCGGGTGACGCCGAGCTCGCCGAGCCGGCTCACCAGCTGCTTCGTCTTCGGCGCCTCGAGCTTGAGTCCGTCCACCAGGACCAGGCGGTCCTGGCGCACCAGCTCGCTCAGGATCGAGCGCAGCGCGCCGCGGTACATCTTGCGGTTGACCTTCTGGGCGTGGTTGCGCGGCTTCGCCGCGAAGGTCTTGCCGCCGCCCCGCCACAGCGGGCTGCGGATGCTGCCGGCGCGGGCCCGCCCGGTGCCCTTCTGGCGCCAGGGCTTGCTGCCGCCCCCGGCGACCTCGCTGCGCGTCTTCTGCGCCTTGGTGCCGGCGCGCCCTCCCGCCAGGTAGGCCGTGACCACCTGGTGGATCAGGGGCTCATTGAACTCCGCCCCGAACGCGCTGTCGGCCACGCTCACCTTCTTGCCGCCGTCTACGAGCTTGAGATCCATTCCTGTGCCCCCCTCAGCCGGCCTTCACCGCGGGACGAACCAGCACGTCGCCGCCCCTGGCACCGGGTACGGCGCCCTTGACCAGCAGCAGGTTGCGCTCCGCGTCGACGCGCACCACCTCCAGGTTCTGGATCGTGGTGCGGACGTTGCCGAGCTGCCCGGCCATCTTCTTGCCGGGGAATACCCGCCCGGGGTCCTGGGCCTGGCCGATGGAGCCGGGCGCCCGGTGCGACAGCGAGTTGCCGTGGGTGGCGTCCTGGGTGCGGAAATTGTGCCGCTTCACCGTGCCGGCGTAGCCCTTGCCGATGGAGCGGCCGCACACGTCGACCTTCTGGCCCGCCTCGAAGATGTCCACCCGGATCTCGCCGCCCAATTCGTGTCCGGCGGCGTCTTCGCCGTCCACGCGGAACTCCCAGTGCCCGCGGCCGGCCTCGACTCCCGCCTTGGCGAAGTGCCCGGCCTGGGGCTTCTTCACCCGGCCCGGACGGCGCGTCCCGGTGGTCACCTGGACCGCGCTGTAACCGTCGCTCTCGGGCGTACGAAGCTGCGTCACCCGGTTGGGGAGCACCTCGATCACGGTCACCGGGACGGATGCGCCGTCCTCGGTGAACACGCGCGTCATGCCGCGCTTGCGACCAACGACTCCGATTGCCATTGTTCTGCACTCCTGCACCGTACCGATTTCGATTGACCGGCACTGCCTGCCCGGCGCCGGATACGGGGTCGCGAACGACCCCGCCCGGCAGCGTCGCCGACGCCCGGGCGGTCGGTTGCGTCCCGGCGGCCGCGCCGCCGGGGACCTGATTACTTGCCGCGGGGCGGACACGCCCCCTCGCGGCCGTGCTTCAGTAGAGCTTGAGCTGGACGTCCACTCCGGCGGCCAGGTCGAGCTTCATCAGGGCATCGACGGTCTTGTCGGTGGGATCGACGATGTCCATCAGCCGCTTGTGCGTACGCATCTCGTACTGGTCGCGGGCGTCCTTGTTGACGTGCGGTGAGATCAGGAGCGTGTAGCGCTCCTTGCGGGTCGGAAGCGGTATGGGACCCTTCACGTGGGCCCCGGTGCGCTTGGCGGTTTCCACGATCTCACGCGCGGACCTGTCCAGCAGCCTGTGGTCGAAGGCCTTGAGCCGAATACGGATTCGCTGGTTAGCCATCGCCATCACTCGATGATCTTGGACACGACGCCGGCGCCGACGGTGCGGCCGCCCTCGCGCACGGCAAAGCGCAGACCGTCCTCCATCGCAATCGGAGAGATCAGGTCCACCTTCATCTGCACGTTGTCGCCCGGCATCACCATCTCCGTGCCCTCCGGCAGATGCACCGTGCCCGTTACGTCCGTCGTCCGGAAATAAAACTGCGGACGATAGCCGTCGAAAAACGGCGTGTGACGACCGCCCTCTTCCTTGGTCAGCACGTAC
>DASQZJ010000017.1:0-56809 GCA_035638775.1 Gammaproteobacteria bacterium | reverse complement strand
GACGAAGGTGCACACCAGCAGCAGGCCCGCGTAATAGAGGTAGT
The DNA here is from genome assembly GCA_035638775.1 of Gammaproteobacteria bacterium. Taxonomy (GTDB): domain Bacteria; phylum Pseudomonadota; class Gammaproteobacteria; order UBA5335; family SLRW01; genus DASQZJ01. The sequence goes on along the minus strand of DASQZJ010000017.1, from coordinate 56,765 downwards.
TCCCCGGCGGCACCGCCAGCATGATCATCGCCGTGATGCCCAGGCCGGCGGCCAGGCCCATCAGGACCATGGAGGCCTGCATGTAGCGCGGGAAGCTCCGGCGGAAGGAGAGCACCATGATGCCCACGATGATCGGGCAGACCACCGCGTAGCGGATCAACCACGCCTCGCTGGTGGCGTCCGGGATGACCCAGGGATCGAGCAGGCCGAACAGCGCGTAGAGCAGGCCGCCGATCACCAGGCTGATGCGCACCTGCCGCAGCGAGCGGTGAGCGTAGTCCCGGCGGAATTCCCGCTCCAGCGCCGGATCGGAAAAGCGCACCCGCGGACTGGCTGCCTGCGCGCGCATCGCCTTCCTGATGGCCTTGTCGTATGCCCCGGCCTCGTCCCGGGCCGCAGCTTGGTCCCCCATGCCGCGCCGACCCCTTGCCGCCATCGCCCGCGGGCCGTGTCCCCGCACCGCCGGCCGACGACTTATCGTTTCGTTATGAGCATGACCCCGTACGAATAGTATATGTGATACGGGTTGGCGTCAGGACCGCCACCCCCCGTTTGTCCCGCCGGCCGCTCGGGCGCATCATCGGGAGCAGCGCCCAGGGGGGACGAGAGGCGCCGTGTCAAAAGAACATGCGGAGGAGAGACATGGCCACGTACCGGGAAGTCTACGACCGCTCGCTGCGCGATCCCGAGGGCTTCTGGGCGGAAGCCGCCGAGGCCCTGGCGTGGGAGCGCCGCTGGGACCGCGTGCTGGACGACAGCCGGGAACCCTTCTACCGGTGGTTCGCGGGCGGGCGGCTGAACACCTGTTACAACGCGCTCGACCGCCACGTCGAGAACGGCCGCGGCGGGCAGCCGGCGGTGATCCACGACAGCCCCGTGACGGAGAGCGTGTCGGTGCGGACCTACCGGGAGCTGCGCGACGAGGTGGCGCGGTTCGCCGGGATGCTGCGGGGCCTGGGGGTCGAGTCCGGCGACCGGGTGGTGATCTACATGCCGATGGTCCCGGAGACCGTGGTCGCCATGCTGGCCTGCGCCCGCATCGGCGCGGTGCACTCGGTGGTCTTCGGCGGCTTCGCCGCGAAGGAGCTGGCCAGCCGCATCGACGACGCCGGCCCGAAGCTGGTGGTCTCGGCCTCCTGCGGCATCGAGCCCGGCCGGGTGGTGGAGTACAAGCCGCTGCTGGACCGGGCACTGGAGCTCGCCGGCCACGACGTCGAGCGCTGCGTGATCCTGCAGCGCGAGGCCGCCCGGGCGGAGCTCGTGCCCGGGCGTGACCTCGACTGGCACGAGCAGATGGAGGGCGCGCACGCCAGCGACTGCCTGCCGGTGGCGGCCACCGACCCGCTCTACATCCTCTACACCTCCGGCACCACCGGCCGGCCCAAGGGCGTGGTGCGGGACAACGGCGGGCACGCGGTGGCCCTGCACTGGTCCATGCACAACGTCTACGGAGTCGAGCCGGGCGAGGTGTACTGGGCCGCCTCCGACGTCGGCTGGGTGGTGGGCCACTCCTACATCGTCTACGCGCCGCTGCTGCACGGGAACACCACCGTGCTGTACGAGGGCAAGCCCGTGGGCACGCCGGACGCCGGGGCCTTCTGGCGGGTGATCGAGCAGCACGGCGTGGCGAGCCTGTTCACCGCCCCCACCGCCTTCCGCGCGATTAAGCGCGAGGACCCGCGCGGCGAGCTGGTCGGCAAATACGACCTGTCCCGCTTCCGCACCCTGTTCCTGGCCGGCGAGCACTGCGACCCGGACACCCTGGAGTGGGCGCAGCAGATCCTGGGCGTGCCGGTGATCGACCACTGGTGGCAGACCGAGACCGTCTGGCCTGTGACCGCCAACTGCATGGGGATCGAGGCGCTGCCGGTGCGCCCCGGCTCGACCACCCGCGCGGTGCCCGGCTACGACGTGCACTTCCTGGACGCGCGCGGCAGCGACGTCCCGGACGGGACCATCGGCAACATCGCGGTGCGCCTGCCGCTGCCGCCCGGCTCGCTGCAGGGCCTGTGGGGCGATCAGGAACGCTTCCGGAAGGCCTACCTGGAGCGTTACCCGGGCTACTACCTGACCGGCGATGCGGGCTACCGGGACGCGGACGGCTACCTCTGGATCATGAGCCGCATCGACGACATCATCAACGTCGCCGGACACCGCCTGTCCACGGGCGTGATGGAGGAGGTGATCGCCTCCCACCCGGCGGTGGCCGAGTGCGCGGTGATCGGCGCCGCGGACGAGCTCAAGGGCCAGGTGCCAATCGGCATCCTGGTGCTCAAGGCGGGGGTGACCCAGCCCGCCGGGGACGTCGTGCGCGAGGTGGTGGCGATGATCCGCGACCAGGTCGGCCCGGTGGCGGCGTTCCGGCAGGCGGTGGTGGTCGACCGCCTGCCCAAGACGCGCTCGGGCAAGGTGCTGCGCGCGACCATCCGCCAGATCGCCAACGGCGAGCAGTGGAGCACCCCGGCGACCATCGACGACCCGGCGATCCTGGACGAGATCACGGAGCACCTGGGGCGGCTGGAGCTGCCGGGGAGAGCATAGGGAAATCGTATCGCACGGGGCATGGATTTCTCCCCGTGAGCCGGTTTCGGGTTTCCGGCCGTGCCGCGTCGATTCGCGAGCCGGCAGCGCATTTCTGATTCCGATCGTTGCCGACAGGGACGTCGCGCTCATCGATCCGCGGGGCGGATCACGGTTCCGGGTTCGGCATCATGACGATTGTTCACGGGGGGATGCGCACGCACGGCCGTGGCCGTGCGGCGCCGCTCTTGCTGTGCCTGCTGGCCTTGCCGGCCGCAGGCTTTCCGGGCGTCTCGCATGCCTGCGGGAAGGAACGCTGGCCGGTCAAGACGGGCACCGACCCGGACGCGTCCCGGATCGACCTGCAGCACGGGGTCGCGACCACGGTGGCGAAGCTCGATGCCCTGCCCGCGCCCGTGCACCTGCCCCGCGACCGGCGGATCCCGCCGGTGGAGACCACCGTGTACCGGGTGCACGCGACGCTGATCGCCTACAAGCACGAGCGTGACGGCGACTATCACCTGATCCTGCGGGGCCGCTCCGGCCAGACCATGATCACCGAGATCCCCGACCCGTCCTGCGTCGGCAGCGGCAGCCCGCTGGCCCGCGGCATCGCCCGGGCGCGGCGGGAGTTCAATGCCCGCTTCCGCGCCGAGGATCACTACCGCCATACCCACGTGCCGGTCACGGTCACCGGGGTGGGCTTTTTCGATTTCCCGCACGGCCAGACCGGCGTGGCGCCCAACGCGATCGAACTGCACCCGGTGCTGGACGTCGCGTTCGCCGGGCACTGAAAAAATGGGGTCAGAGACCATTTCTTTCCAAATTAGCAAGAATTGGTCTCCGACCCCGTTTCCGGCTACCGGCATAACGTGCGACAAGGCGTACGCCCGACGGTGGACTACATTTCCTAACCGGTCCAGGAAACGCCGCGGGACCGGCGCGTCCGCGCGGCAACACGATCAATGGAGGATCGGGCCATGGGGATCATGAGCGAGTTCAAGACCTTCGCGATGCGGGGCAACGTGGTCGACATGGCGGTCGGCATCATCATCGGGGCGGCGTTCGGAAAGATCGTCTCGTCCCTGGTCGCGGACCTGATCATGCCGCCGCTGGGCATGCTGATCGGCAAGGTCAACTTTTCCGACCTGGCGGTGACGCTGCACGGCGCCGCCGGCGGGGCGGCCGCCGTCACGCTTACCAATCTTCCAGAAGGTATTGTCAGGTCTCAGCGGCACCCTGAGTCGTTGTGGCAAGGCGCGAGGAGGGAGTGTAGTGGCGCTACACGACCGACGAGCAACACCTTCCACGACGGCTCAGGGTGCCGCCCGCAGGGAGCCGCCGTGTGGTCCGCCGGCGGTGTTGCGCTCGCTCGACGCAGCACCACTGCGCCTTCGCTCGCGCGCCTGGCCGGCGCAGCGCACGACGGCTCTGAGGCCTGACAATACCTTCTGGAAGATTGGTGACTACGGCCGCTTCGTGCAGGCGATCTTCGACTTCACCATCGTCGCCTTCGCGATCTTCCTGCTGGTCAAGGGCATCAACGCCCTCAAGCGCAAGGAGGAGGAAACGCCGGCGGCCCCGCCGACCCCGTCGAAGGAAGAGCAGCTGCTCACCGAGATCCGCGACCTGCTGAAACGGGGCTGAGCCGCGCCCGCGGCCCCGGAGCACCGCTCCATCCCCGAGGTGCCGCGACGCGTCGACCGCCGCGGTCTCGTGCGAGACGACCTCCGCGGAACCTTCCGTGCCGGCCCGTCGTGTCGATAGATGTCGACACACGAATCCACGGCCGCAAGGCCAAGTGCGCGGAGGTCACGAAATGAAGCTCAAGAACATCATGCTCCCGTTCGCCGCCGGCACGGCGCTGGCCCTGTCACCCCTGCTCGCCATGGCCGCCGGCAGCAGCGCCGGGTCCACCATGAACACGGTCACGCCGTCCCAGGCCAGCGAGCAGCAGATCGTCAACCAGGCGGCGAACGCGACGGACAGCCAGGAAGACCAGAACGCCACCGAGGCGTCCACGGAGGACCAGGCCACGCAGGCCGCCGATGAGACCGACAGCACCCAGGAGACCAGCGAGTCGACCGCGGACACCCTGGACGACGTACCGGGCGGCTCCCAGGCGAGCGCGAACGCCTCCAGCAATGCCCAGCAGGGACTCGAGACGGCCGACCAGGCGATCGACCAGGCCGAGGAGTCGCACCAGCAGATGGAAGACGCGGTGGACCAGGCCGAACAGGCACAGCAGCAAGCCGAGCAGTCGCAGGAGCAGGCCGACCAGGCCAGCCAGCAGGCCGCCGAGCAGGCCAGCCAGGGGCAGCAGGTCGCCGACCAGGCCCAGGGCGACCATTGATCCCGTTCTGAAGCCGGCGAGGGCGGGTCCGGAGCGGGCCCGCCCTCGCCGTCGTCCTGTCCGGACCGCCAGGATCCGCGCCACGGTCCGTGCCGTGACCGGATACGGCATCAAGCGAAAGGGAACAGAGTGAAAACCACCCGAGCCGCGATGGCGGCCCTGCTGCTCGCGTGCACCATTCCCGTGGCGGCGCATGCGGCCCGCAGCGCGTCCGACGAATTCCAGGCGGGCCTGTCCGCCTTCCACAAGCACCGCTATGCACACGCGCTGCAGCACTTTCTGCAAGCCGAGCACGCCGGCATGCATACCCCCGCCCTGTACTACGACATCGGCGTCAGCGCCTATCGCACGGGGAACTACGACCTGGCGCGGAAGGCGTTCCTGAAGTCGTCGACGGACCCGTCCCTTGCCTCGGTCAGCCACTACAACCTGGGGCTGGTGGCCCATAAGCAGGGACACGACGGGGCCGCGCGCTACTGGTTCGCGCTCGCCGAGCGCCACGCCACGACCCGGCGGTTGCGGGAGATGAGCGCGTCCAGGCTGAAGCAGCTGCCGAAGCCGAAGCGCTGGTTCGCCGCGATCCGTGCGGGCGCGGGCTACGACGACAACGCGGTGCTCGCCAGCGGCACGCAGCTGGTCAACGCGAGCCACCGCGGGGCGGCCTACGGCACCGCGCTGGTCCTGGGCCAGGGGCTGCTCGCCGGCAACTGGAGCCGGGGCCTGCGCGCGAAAGGCCTGGCGGACATGCGGCGCTACTCCGGGCTGGCCCACTACAACCTCTCGATCTACCAGGGCGGGATCGAGGGCACGACGCCGGTCGGCGCCTGGCGCACGGGGGCCGGCCTGGAAGCCGGACGGGTGGATTTCGGCGGCGGCGAGCTCGACCGCTCGCTCACCGCCACGCTGCACGCCAGGCGCCACCTGGCCCACGGGCTCGGGCTGGCCCTGCGCTACTCCTACGCGACCCTGCACGGGGGCTCGGGCTACGCCTACCTCGGCGGCTGGCGGCAGACGCTGCGCGCGGGGCTGCGGGGCTCGGTGGGCAAGTCGCGATGGCGCGCCTGGTACCAGCACGAGTGGAACGCCCGCCGCGACCTTTACGTCGGCAGCAACTTCTACAGCTTCTCGCCGCGGCGGGACACGGTCGGCGTGTCATGGAAGCATCCGCTGATGCAGCAGCTGTCGGTCGAGGCCCGGGCCTCGTACCAGTACTCGCGGTACGGGTCGCCGGACCGCATCGGCGGCCTCACCCGGACCCGCGTGGACCGCGAGCCGCGCCTGGTCGGATACCTGCGCTACCACCTCTCGCCCTGGTGGATCGCGTCCTGCCAGCTCGGCTACGAGGACAACGCCTCGAACATCCCCGGCGACAGCTACCACCGCAAGTGGGGCGAGCTCGCCATCGAGCGCCTGTTCTGAGTCCGGCCCTCCCGGGCCGGGGGCGAGTCGGCCGGCCCCGGCCCGTTCCCTCGGGCGCGCCCGGTGCCGCCGGCCTGCCGCCTCAGGCCGGGTTGAAACGGATCGGCACCGACTTGGGCCCGGAGACGAAGCTCGCCGCCGAGCGGGTCGGCTGGCCGCTAAGCTCGAGCGAGCCCAGCCGCGGCAGCAGCTCCTCCCACAGGATGCGCATCTCCATCTTCGCCAGGTGCTGGCCCAGGCACACGTGCGGGCCGTAGCCGAAGGCCACGTGCTTGTTCGGCGAACGCGTGGCGTCGAACACGAACGGCCGCTCGAAGCGGTCCTCGTCGCGGTTGCCGGAGACGTAGGAGAGCATCAGCCAGTCGCCCTTCGCGATCTTGCGGCCCCGAATCCCGGTGTCGCCGGTCGCGGTGCGCATGAAGTGCTTGACCGGCGTCTCCCAGCGGACCGTCTCCTCGATGAAGGCCGGCAGGCGGCTCATGTCCGCCTTCAGCCGGGCCAGCTGCTCCGGCCGTTCGGCCAGCGCCCAGGCGCCGCTGGCGGTGGAAGCCGAGGTGGTGTCGTGGCCCGCGGTCGCGGCGATGATGTAGTAGGACATGGCCTCGAGATGGCCCAGCGGCTCGCCGTCGATGGTGCCGTTGGCGATCACGCTGGCGAGGTCGTCGCGCGGGTGCGCACGCCGGTCCTCGGTCATCGCCTCGAAGTACTCGACGAAGTCGGTCACCACCTCGTTGACCAGCGCCGCCAGGTCCGCGTCCTCCTCTTCCTTCCCGGAGCGATTGAGGTCGGTGTCGGCGCTGCCGAAGAGCTCCTGGGTGAGCTTGAGCATGCGGGGCTCGTCGCCCTCCGGCACGCCGATCACCTCCATGATCACCCGCAGCGGGTAGAGGAACGCCACGTCCCGGGCGAAGTCGCATTCCGGGGCGCGCGCGAACATGTGGTCCACGAACTCCCGCGCGATCTCGCGGATGCGGCCCTCCAGGCCGCGCAGGCTCTGGGGCATGAACCAGTTCTGGGTGAGCCGGCGGTAGCTCTTGTGATCCGGGTTGTCCATCTGCACCAGCGAGCGCACCAGGTGCGGCGAGCCGCCGGTGATCTCGCGGACCTTGGCGTCCGCGGCCCGGGTCGTGAGGACCGCGGAGCGGTCGCCGTTGTGGAACAGCTCGTTCTGGCGCTCGATGTAGTGGATGTCATCGTAGCGGGTGACCACCCAGAACGGGTCGAAGCCCTCGGGCTCGGCCACGTCCAGGTCCGCGCTGCGGCGCAGCTCGGTGAAGGCCGCGTGCACGGGATCCCACTGCGCGTAGGCCCCGGGATCGACGATGGTGCTGGCAATTTCCGCGGGTATGGTCATGCGTATCTCCTCCGGCGAAGCGGTGGCTGGTTTCGGGTGTGGATTCAGTGGATCGCTCCGGCGCGGGCGAGTCCGTCGGCGCCACGGCGGCGGCCCATGACGGGGATCGTGTCACACCCGGCCGGCGAATGGCATTCGCGCGAACAGCGCTTCAGGCGCCTACGCGTGCCCGCACAAATTCCCCGATGTTGTGCAGGGCCTGCTCCGCCTCCGGCAGGAAATCGAACAGCGGGAACACGTGCACGCTGTCCGGCCAGGTCTGCAGCTCGGCCTCGGTGCCGTCGCGGCGGGCGGCGGCCACGACCCGCTCGGCGTCGCTCAGCAGCGCCTCGTTCTCCGCCGCCTGCACCAGCAGCGGCGGCAGGTCATGCCAGGCCGCGTAGACCGGCGAGGCGAAGGGCTCCTTGGGGTCGTGGGTCTGCAGGTAGGCGGTGCCCATCTGGACGAGGAAGGCGCGGGTGCAGATCGGATCCCGCCCCGCGGCCCGGTCCACCGACCCGCCGGTGACCGCGAGGTCGGCCATCGGGCAGATCGCCACCGTGCCGGCGGGAAGCGGCAGACCCAGGTCCCGCAGGCGGATGGTGGCCGCCAGCGCCAGGCCGGCCCCGGCGGATTCTCCCGTGATCACGACGTGCGCGGGATCGGTTCCCTGCTCCAGCAGGTCCCGGTAGGCCGCCACCGCGTCCTCCACGGCCGCGGGGTACGGATGCTCCGGCGCCCGGCGGTAGTCCACCGCGATGCAGGTCCCGCCGCAGGCGGCGGAGAGCCGCGCCGCGAAACCGGCCGAGCCCGCGGCGGAGCCGACCACGTAGCCGCCTCCGTGCAAATGCAGCAGCACGGGGCGTCCGGCGCTCCCGGCCGCCCGCACGCGGACGCAGGGGACCCCGCCGGCGTCGAACGCCCGGACGCCGGCGTCCTCCGGCGCGGGGCAGTTCTCCCGCAGGAAGCGCTCGTAGGCGTCGCGCATCCCGTGGTGGCCGCGATCGAGGTCGGCTGGCGTGAGCAGGTTCGCCCACAGGCGGAAGGCGCGCCGCGACTCCGGGCGCCGCATGCACGATTCCGGCGCCACCGGCGGCTGCTTCGCCTGCTCCAAGGCATCGTAGCGGAAGATCCAGCCCCAGATGGTCTCGGCGGCCGGATCGACCTCCATGGTGCTGCGCAGCTGGCGGTTGCGCCGGGCCATCTCGGCCAGGCCCGTCATGTGCCACATGCGCTCGTGGGTGCGCGCCACCGTCTGCACGCGCGCGGTGCGGCCGAGCCGGTGGGCCTCGTACTCCTGCAGCGCGCCGGTGGGGTCGGACTCGCCCCGCCGCGCCAGCACCCCGGCCAGGACCGCCGCGTCCTCGATCGACTGGCAGGCGCCCTGCGCCAGGAAGGGATGCATCGGGTGGGCCGAGTCGCCGAGCAGGGTGACCCGCCCCTCGGTCCAGCGGGACAGCGGATAACGATAATAGTAGCCGGTGACGAAGGGCTCCTCGATGAGATCCACGATCCGCTGCAGGCGGGACGTGCAGCCGGCATAGGACCGGCGTACCGCGGCCACCTCGCCGCGCGCGGTCCAGGACTCCGAGCGGGCCTCCTCCGAGGGCACGATGCCGACGAAGTCACCAATCTTCCGGAAGGTATTGCCAGGTCTCAGCGGCACCCTGAGCCGTTGTGGCAAGGCGCGAGGAGGGAGTGTAGTGGCGCTACACGACCGACGAGCAACACCGTCCACGGCGGCTCAGGGAGCCGCCCGCAGGGAGCCGCCGTGCGCTCCGCCGGCGGTGTTGCGCTCGCTCGACGCAGCACCACTGCGCCTTCGCTCCCGCGCCTACCCGGCGAAGCGCACGACGGCTCTGAGGCCTGGCAATACCTTCCGGAAGATTGGCAAGCAATTCCATGGCGCGGACCCAGTACACCACGGCGCTGCGATCGGGGCCCCACCACACGTGGCAGTCCGGCTCGAGGCCCAGCGACGCCGCCCTGGCAACCGGGATCAGCGCGCGCCAGGCGACCAGCCGGGCGAATTCCAGCTCCTGCTCGCCGAGGAGCTGGCGGCGCACGGTCGAATGGATGCCGTCCGCCCCGACCAGGACGTCCCCGCGGGCAATGTGCCCCGACTCGAACTCGACCGTGACGCCGGCCTCGTCCTGGCGAAACCCGGTGGCCCGCTCGTTCAGGTGCACGATCCCGCGAGGCAGCGCGCCCGCCAGCATCTCCAGCAGGTCCGGGCGGTGCACCTGGTAGAAGCCGTCGCCGTAGCGCGCCGCGCCCGCCTCGCCCAGTGGCGTGACGTGCAGCTCGCGGTCGGTGCGCAGGTCGCACATGCTCACCCGGCGCGCCGGCACCCCGACGCGCTCGAGCTCCTGCCCCAGGCCCAGGCGGCGCAGGACGCGGCTGGCGTTGGCGGCGATCTGCAGGCCGGCACCGATCTCCGAGATTTCCCCGGTGCGCTCGTACAGCTCGACCCCGATGCCCTCGTGCAGCAGCGCCAGGGCCGCGGCCGCGCCGCCGATCCCTCCGCCGACGATGATCACCTTCATGAGCTTCTCCGGTCCCGCTTCCCGGCTGGTACCCGGGACGAGTATGCCGGCCCGGCCGCGATTGATACCAATCTTCCAGCGGATTGGTAAGTTCCCCCGCTGCCGGGGCTCCGTTATCCTGCCTTCGAAAGCCCGGCTTCGGGGACCTCCGGGAAAGCCGGCGACCCCCGCCGCGACGCGGGCGATAGTGGGAAGGCATCATGGCGACGCTCTTCGGCGACAGCTCGGGCACGCTGCGGCGCGATGCGGGCCGCATCGGGCTGCTGTTCGCCAGCACCACCAGCATGATCGGCTCCGGCTGGCTGTTCGGCGCCTTCGACGCCGCCAAGCTGGCCGGGCCCTGGAGCATCGTCAGCTGGGTCGTGGGCGCGGCGATCATCCTGATCGTGGCGCTGTGCTTCGCCGAGCTGGCGACCATGTTCCCCCGCAGCGGCGCGGTGGTGCACATGAGCCACGCCAGCCACGGCGCCGGCATCGGGCGCATCTGGGGCTGGCTGCTGTTCCTGACCTACGTCTCCACCCCGGCGATCGAGGCCGAGGGCGTGATCACCTACGCCAACAACTACCTGCCCTGGTTCATCCAGCCGGGCACCGGCGGCGTGCTCTCCGGCGCCGGGTTCGCGGCGGCTGTGGGCCTGATGCTGGTGTTCGCCCTGGTCAACCTGCTGGCGGTGCGCTGGCTGATGAACGTCAACGCCACCGTGACCTGGTGGAAGCTCGCCATCCCGGGACTGACCGTGGTCGCCCTGCTGGCCGCCTCCGTGCACCCGGGCAACCTGCAGGCGGCGCCGGAAAGCTACAGCACGGCCGGCGTCTTCACGGCGCTGCCCGCGGCCGGGATCGTGTTCAGCTTCCTGGGATTCCGCACCGCCATCGACCTGGCGGGAGAGACGCGTGATCCGGGCCGGTCGGTGCCGTTCGCGGTGATCGGCTCGGTGATCCTGGCGACCCTGGTCTACATCGGCCTGCAGGTGGCGTTCGTGCTGGCCGTGTCCCCGGGCGACATCGCCGGCGGCTGGGACCACCTGCAGTTCGCCGGCAGCACCGGGCCGTTCGCCGGGCTCGCCGCGACCCTCGGGCTGACCTGGCTGGCGATCCTGCTCTACGCCGACGCCTACGTCTCGCCCGCCGGCACCGGGCTGATCTTCATTACCGCCGGCTCCCGGGTGCTGCACGCCAATGGCGCGCTGGGCGCGGGCCCGAGGCACCTGACCCGCCTGACCGCCTACGGCATCCCCTGGGTCGGGGTGCTGATCATGTGGGCGGTGGGCTGCCTGTTCCTGCTGCCGTTCCCCGCCTGGAGCCGGATGGCCGCCTACATCTCCTCGATCACGGTGCTGACCTACGGCCTCGGCCCCGTCGCCCTGCTGTGCCTGCGCCGCAACGCGCCGGACGCCGAGCGCCCGTTCCTGCTGCCGGGCGCCGGCATCATCGCGCCCGTGGCCTTCATCGCCAGCAACTGGATCATCTTCTGGGCCGGCTTCACCACCGTGTCCTGGCTGTTCTCGATGATCGCGGTCGGCTTCGTCGTGTACGCGGTCTACTTCCACCTGGTGGCCCGCAACCCGGCTTCGGAATTCGGCTGGCGGGAGATCTCCTGGCTGCTGCCCTGGTTCGGCGGCATGTGGTTCCTGAGCGCGCTGGGAGGCCAGGGCGGCGGCCTCGGGGTGCTCCCGTTCGGCGCCGAGATCGTGATCATCGCGCTCTGGAGCCTGCTCGTGCTGGGGCTGGCGATGCGGCTGTCGCTGGATCCGGACGCAACGCGTAAGGCCGTCGAGGCGATCCTGTCCACGGATCCCGAGGCCGGGCCGTCGCCCGCCTCGGCCCCCGCGTCCGGCGGGGCCGGGTAGTCGGGCATGCACCGGATCCTGAGCGAGCTGCCCGGCTGGACGGTCGCTCTGGTCACGCTCGGCGGCACGGCCGTCGCCGCGCTCGCGGCGCAGCAGGCGGTCGTCCGGATCCTGCGCCTGCTGCTGCGTCGCCGGGAAGCCGACGTCGCGTGGCTGATGCGGACCAACGGGCCGGCGAGCCTGATCGCGCCCCTGGTAGTCCTGGTCGTCGGCCTGCCCCTGGTGCCCCTTCCGACCGCCGTCCGGGGGGCTGCCCACCATGTCGCCAGCCTCGCGCTGATCGCCGCCGTCGGCTGGCTCGCGACCCGTTCGCTGGATGCCCTGGCGACCTCGATCGGGCGGCGCTTTCCCACCGACCGGCCCGACAATCTGCAGGCACGGCGGGTGCATACCCAGCTGCGGCTTCTGCGCCGGATCTCGGTGGTGGTCATCGTGGTGATCGTGGTATCGCTGATGCTGATGACCTTCCCCGGCGTGGCGCGCCTGGGCACGACCCTGTTCGCCTCCGCCGGGGTCGCGGGGCTGGTGATCGGGATCGCGGCGCGCCCGGCCCTGTCCAATCTCATCGCCGGCATCCAGGTCGCGCTTGCCGAGCCGATCCGCATCGACGACGTCGTGGTGGTCGAGGGCGAATGGGGCTGGATCGAGGAGATCGGCACCACCTATGTCGTGGTGCGTGTCTGGGACCTGCGCCGCCTGGTGCTGCCGATCACCTACTTCATCGAGCAGCCGTTCCAGAACTGGACGCGGACGACCGCGGACCTGCTGGCCACGGTGTTCGTCTACGCCGACTACCGCCTGCCGGTGCAGGCGGCGCGCGAGGAGCTGCACCGGATCCTCCAGGCATCCGGAATGTGGGACGGCAAGGCCTGGGGGCTGCAGGTCACCGATGCCGACCGCCACACGGTGCAGCTGCGGGCCCTGATGAGCGCACCCGACTCTTCCCGCGCCTGGGACCTGCGCTGCCACGTGCGGGAAAAGCTGATCGAGTTCCTGCAGCGCGAGTATCCGCAGCACCTTCCAAGAACCCGCGTGGAGCTGGAGCCCGACACCGGGTCCGCCGGCCCGGGCTGACGGGATCCGCAAAAGCGGCCCGGCGGCGCGACGCCTTCTGTCGCCCGCCCGCTTCATTCTGGCAGGTCCCGGATCGATCTTACCCGCGGCGCGGGCCTTTGCTAGATTGTCCGTTCGCGCGGGGCGAACCGGTGTCACACGGGGCGGGAAAGCGGCCGACATGAAAATACTCTGCGTCGGGGACATCCACCTGGGCCGGCGGCCGTCGCGGCTGCCTCCGGACGTGCTCGAGCGCGTGGACGTGCGCGAGCTGTCGCCATCAGGCGCCTGGCAGCGCACGGTGGACGAGGCGCTGCGCCTGCAGGTCGACGCGGTGCTTCTCGCCGGCGACGTGGTCGAGCAGGAGAACGACTTCTACGAAGCCTTGGCCGACCTCCGCGGCGGGATCGAGAAGCTCACGCAGGCCGGCGTGCAGGTGCTCGGGGTGGCCGGCAACCACGACGTGCAGGTCCTGCCGCTGCTGGCTGACGCGCTGAAGCAGGAGTTTCGCCTGCTGGGACGCGACGGGCGATGGGAAGCGGAACGCATCCGGGGGCGTGACGGCACGGAAGTCCGGGTGCTGGGCTGGTCCTTTCCCCGCGACGTCGTAACCACCAGTCCGCTCGGCCAGGACCTGCCGGCCCGCGAGCCCGGCACCACCATCGGTCTGCTGCACTGCGACCGCGATGCTTCCGGCAGTCACTATGCCCCGGTCAGCTCGACGGAGCTGGCGGCGGCACCGGTGGACGCCTGGCTGCTGGGCCACATCCACAAGCCCGACCCGATGTCGGGCCCGCGCCCGATGGGCTACCTCGGTTCGCTCACGGGCCTGGACCCCGGCGAGCCGGGGGCGCATGGCCCCTGGCTGCTCGAGGCGGGCGCCGCCGAGCCGAGTATCGTCCAGATCCCGCTGGCACCGCTGCGATGGGTCGCCCGGGAAGTCAGCCTGGACGGGCTGGAGCGGCCCGAGGACGTGCACCAGCGGATCACGGCGGCACTGGACGAGCTGCACGGGGAGATCTCGGCGGCGGAGGTGCGGCCGCTGGCGGTGGGCTGCCGTCTGCGCCTGACCGGCCGCACCCGCCATCGCGACGAGATCACTCGTCTGCTGCGTGCCGACGACCCTCGCGAGCGCGCCGACGGGCGCGACGGCATCCTCTATTTCGTGGAAGCGTGGCGCCTCGAAGCCCTGCCCGAGATCGACCTCGAGGAGCTCGCCCGCGGCAAGGACCCGCCAGCCCTGCTGGCACACAAGCTGCTGATCCTGCGCGACCCTCAGTCGGAAGAACACCCGGAGCTGGTCGCGGCCCTGCAGCGCAGCCTGGCGGGGACCGTCCGCGAGCGGAACTTCTCCGCCCTGCGCGCGGACGAGCCGGACCGCCAGAGGACGATCGAGATCGCCGAGGCGGCGGCCCTGCGGGCGCTGGACCTGCTGCTGGCGCAACGGGGCAACGCCGGATGAAGATCCGCTCGCTGCACATCCACCGCCTGCCGGGTATCCGGTCCGGGTTCCCGCTGGAAAACCTGGCCCCGGGGATCAACGTCGTCGTGGGCCCGAACGCGTCCGGCAAGTCCAGCCTGATGCGGGCGCTGCGCGCGGTGCTGTACCGGGAGGAGCTGCAGGGGGTGACGCCGCTGTTCGTGGAGGCGAGCTTCGCCGCCGAAGGCGGCGAGCTGTACGCCGTTCGGCAGGGGTCGCAGCTTGCCTGGCAGCGCGACGGGCAGCCCGCCGATCCGCCCCCCCTTCCCGACCATCGCCTGCTGCCCTGCTTCACCCTGCGCATCGAGGATCTGCTGGAGCAGGAGAACGCGACCGACGCCGAGATCGCCGGCCGCCTCGCCCGCGAGCTCGCGGGTGGCTACGAGGTCGGCGGGATCCGGGGTGCCGAGCCGTTCCGCCTCAAGCAGGGGCACGCGCGCAAGGAGGCGCAGGCGCTGCGCGAGGCGGAAAGCACCCTGCGCCGCCGGCAGCAGGAGCAGGAGCAGCTGCGGCGTGACGAAGCGCGCCTGGCGGGACTGAGGGACGAACGGGACCGGGCGGAACAGGCCCGTGCCGGTGCCGACCGCTGCCAGCGCGCCCTCGATCTGCTGAAGGCGCGGCGCGACCTGGACGTCCTCAGGAGGGAGCTTGCCGAGTTTCCGGAAGCCATGGACAAGCTGCACGGCGACGAGCTGGAGGAGCTCGAAAAGCTGCGCAGCCAGCGGAAGGAGCGGGACCAGGCGCTGCAGTCGGCGCGCGAATCACTCGACCAGGCACGGCAGGCGCTCACGGATACCGGGCTGGTGGAGGCCGGACTGGACGAAGCCGCGCTTGCTGACCAGCGCCAGGCGCTGCAGCAGCTGCAGCGGATCGAGACGACGCTGGAGCAGCGCCGCGCGGAGCTCGACGACGCACGGGCCGCGCTGGAGGCCGCCTTGGGCGATCTCGGCGGTGAGCCGGATCGGCCGGTGCACCTGGACGTCACCACGGTGAAGGCCGTCGAGGACCGGCTGCGCGGGAAGCGCGAGCTGGACGCGGCCATTGCCGCGCTGCAGCGCGAGCGCGACCGGCTGCCCCGGCAGGCCGATACGGGCCCCGCCCCCGAGGTGCTGCAGCAGGCGCGGGCCGAGCTGCTGCGCTGGCTCGCCGCACCGGCTTACCCGGGCCGGGGTGCCTTGCACAAGACGGCGATGATCTCGGTGCTCGGAGCCGGGCTGACAGGAATCGTCGTTGCGGCTCTGGCCATCCACTGGGCACTGCTGGCCCTGCTCGTCCCGTTCGGCTGGGGTGCCTGGGCCCTGCTGGCCCGTGCACCCGGCGGGCGGGAACGCCGCCAGGCACGCGAGCGCTACGCGCAGAGCGGGCAGCCCGGCCCGCAAAGCTGGGACCCCGCGGCGGTGCGCGCGCGGATGGACGAGCTGGATCGCCTTGCGCGAGAGGCCCGCCGGCGGGAGACGCTGGCGGAAGAACGCGGGCAGGTGGAACGCGAGCTGGAGCGGAAGCAGTCGGAGCAGCAGGAGATCGTCGCGGGCCTGGAAAGGCTCGCCGGAGAGATCGCATATGACCCGCTGCTCCAGGACGGCCCGCTGGACCGGTGGCTGCGCCTGACGCTGGCGTGGGATGAGGCACGTGTTCGCGTCGACTGCCTCGGAGCCAGGATCGAGCGCCTGGAGTCCCAGGCCGGGCCCCTGCGCACCGACGCGCTGGAGTTCCTCGCCGGCCACGACGAGTCGCCGGAGACCGCGGACCCGGACGCGGCGACGCTTCTGGCGCGCCTGGAGCACCTGGCCGACCGCCTCGGTCGGCGCAAGCAGGCGTTGAAGGACATCGCCCAAGCCGACCGCGACATCACGCGCCTGGAGAGCGAGCTCCGCGAGGTCGACGATGCGATCGTCGCGCTGTTCCGAAAGGCCGGGCTCGCCGAGGGTGACGAGGCCGGCCTGCGCCGGCGCCTCGAGCTGCGCCCCGGATGGAGCGACAAACAGGAGGAGCTGCGCCGGGCTTGCGCCCAGGAGGCGGTGCTGCGGGAGGGTCTCGGGGAGTACGAAGACTTGCTCAGGATGGTCGAGGCCGATGACGAGGAGAGCCTGCGCCGCCGGCACGGATCCCTGCAGGAGCAGGCCGGGCGCTACCGCGAGCTGAACGAGGAGATCGGTGCCATCAACGAGTCGGTCCGGCTGGCGGGGCGGGAGCGTGCCCTGGAAGTGGCGCGCGCCCAGACACAGGCGGCGCAGGATGCTCTGCGAGACCGACTGGAGGACGCCCTGTTCGCCACGGCCGGCAGCTTCCTGCTCGAGCAGGTCGAGGAGCAGCACGTGCAGAGCAGCCAGCCGCGGGCGCTGACGCGGGCCAAGGATTGGTTCGCACATTTCACCCACCACGCCTGGACGCTCGACTTCAGCGGCGACGGCCAGACCCGCTTCGCGGCCGTCGAGACGGCCAGCGGCGAGCGTCGCGGCCTCGCCGAGCTGTCCAGCGGCACCCGCATGCAGCTCCTGCTCGCGGTGCGCGTCGCCTTCGCGCTGGAAGCCGAGCGCGGCCACGAGCCGCTGCCGCTGGTGCTCGACGAGGCGCTCACGACCGCCGACCCCGAACGCTTCCGGGCGGCGGCGGAGAGCATGCAGGCACTGGCCGACGACGGCCGCCAGGTGTTCTACCTCACCGCCCAGCCGGCCGATATCGGATACTGGAAGGCGCATGATCCGCAGGTGCGCTGCATCGACCTCGCGCAGGAGCGACGCCTGGCCGGAGCAATACGCGAGCCGGACTCGATCGCACTGCCCGAACGGCCCCCCGTCCCGGTCCCGGACGGCCGGTCCGCGCAGCAGTACGCGATCGAGCTGGGCGTCCCGCCGGTGAATCCGTGGGGCGAGCCCGCCTCCGTGCATGTGTTCCATCTGCTGCGCGACGACCTGCCGCTGCTGCACCGCCTGCTGCGGGACGGGATCGAACGCCTCGGCCAGCTCGAGTCGCTGCTGGCCTCGCAGGCGGCGGAAACCCTGCTGGATCCGGACGAACGCGAGCGCCTGAAGGCCCGCGACGCCGCCGCGAAGGCCTGGTTCGAGGCCTGGCGCACCGGCCGCGGACGCCCGGTCGACCGGGATGTGCTGGAGAAGACGGACGCGGTGAGCGATACCTTCCTCGAGCGGGTGACCGAGCTGAACGCCGAGGTCGGCGGCGATGCGCGAGAACTCCTCGATCGCCTGGAAGCCGGGGCCGTCAAGGGCTTTCGCACGGCAAAGCTGGACGAGCTGGGCGATTTCCTCGCCGAACGCGGCTGCCTGGACGACAGGGAGCCGTTGTCGGACAGCGACATCCGGATGCAGATCGTGGCCGCGACCGGCTCCGCGGACGAGGCAAGAACGCTGGCGGAGTGGCTCGCAGCCGGACTGTCGGCTCACTGAGCTCTGAGCTGCTGAAGGCGGTGATTTGTTCCCTTGCCTCAGCCCGGGGCTTCAAGCCCCGCAAGAGCCCCGCCCATACCAGGCGACGGCACCCCAACGTGCCGCCTTCCACTTAAAACTTAGCACTGTTTATTTTTCATACCTTTGCGCCAATGCCCGCACGATCGCGGCGAACTCCTCGCGCAGTCCCGCCGGTTCCAGGACCTCGACGTAGCGTCCGAAGCCCTGCAGCCACCAGCGCAGCTGCAGGGTGTCGGCGACGGTGGCCGACAGGTGGGTGCGGCCGTCGCCCTGCGGCATCAGCTCCTGGTCCCGGCTCAGGGGCGTTTCGTACAGGTGGTAGGCGACCTCGTCGTCGAACAGCGCCTCCAGGCGGATGGGCTCATCGGCGACACGGTAGTCGAAATGCTTCTCCGCGATGTAGCGTCCCAGGTCGAAGCCGGGCGGCCGGGTCACCGCCTCCTCCAGCGGCCGGGCCTGCTCGATCCGGTGCAGCGCGAGCTGCAGCACGTCCTGGTAGTCCCACAGGCTGGCGACCAGGTAGATCACGCCGTCGCGCACCACCAGCCCGAGCGGGTTGACCGTGTACTCGCGCCGCTCCGGGGGATGGTTGCGGGGCCGGTACACGGCCTCGAAACGGCGGTCGTCCAGCAGCGCACGGTAGACGGTGCGCACCACGGCCGCGTCGACCTTCGGCTCGAGCAGCCGCTGCGTGCGCGAGACCACCCGCACCTTGTCCGGCCAGTCCGCGAGCGGGGTGGCGGCCTGGCCGAGCACCTCCGCGGCCCGCTCCATGTGCGGCGCCAGGTAGTCCATCGCCGGCGCCGGCAGCAGCGGTTCCAGGAACAGCCGGGCGAGGCGGAAGGTGAGGGCGGTCTCCGGCGACATGGCCGGCAGATCCACGATGCTGGCATCGGCCTGCCATGACCAGCCGTAGGGCCGCTCGCGCTCGTCCGAGATCAGCGGGAACACCGAGGAAAGGTGGTCCAGGTCCCGCTGGATGGTGCGCAGGGTGGTCGCGAAGCCCTGGGACTCCAGCCGGGCCTGCAGCTCGGCGGTGGAAATCCTGCGCGGGGCGCGCGGTACCTCGCGCAGCATGGCCAGCTGACGCAGCGTGGTGTCGGACACGGTCCCCCCTAATTCTTCTCGCGGCCGCACGCGGGTACGGGCCGTTCGTCTTTCCGGGTGGCGTTCAGTCTGCCGGACGATTGTTGCGCCCGGTTGAATCCAGAATCCTGACGTACCGGGGCGGCAAATGCACGGCCAGGCGCTGTTCGACGGCGAGATCGAGGCCCTCGCGCACGTGCCGGGGCAGCAGCATGTCCAGGGTCACCGGCCCCTCCAGGCGCAGCGCCACGGCCAGCCCCTGGCGGCGGATGCTGCGCAGGACGCCCTCGACCACGTTCTCCGCGGGCCGGGCCGCCGGATCCTGGCGCGGAGGCAGCAGCTGCACGTCCTCGCTCCGGATGCCCCAGCTCACCTCGCCCGCGGGCGGGCGAGCACCGGTCCAGCGGGCGCGGACCGGGCCGCAGGCCGTGTCCAGGAGCGCCTCCCCGTCCGGGTCGGCGCGCGTGACGTGGCCGGCGAAGACATTGCGAAACCCCAGCAGGCGCGCCAGCGACTCGGTGGCGGGCCGGCTGAAGACGTCCTCCGGCGGACCCTCCTGCACGATCCGGCCGCCGTCCAGCACGGCGAGCCAGTCGCACTGCTGGGCCAGGTGCGGATCGTGGGTGGCCACCAGGGCCGGCAGCCGCGCCTTCTCGATGACCGTGCGCAACTCCTCGAACACGGCGTCGCGCAGGCCGGGCTCGAGCGCGCTGGTCGGCTCGTCCAGCAGCAGCAGCTCCGGGTCGCGGGCGAGCGCCCGGGCCAGCGCGACCCGTTGCGCCTGGCCGCCGGAGAGCTCCGCCGGGTAATGCCCGCCCAGCCCGGCGAGATGGACCCGGCCGAGCAGCCCCCGCGCCCGCTCCAGGCGGTCCCGTCCGCGCAGCGGGTAGGCGACGTTGCCGAGCGCGGTCAGGTGCGGAAACAGCGCGCTGTCCTGGGGCAGGAAGCCGATCCGGCGGCGCTCGGGCGGCAGGCCCGCGTAGGGCTCCCCGGAGGCCGGAACCAGGCCGCACAACGCGCGCAGCAGCGTGGTCTTGCCCGCGCCGCTGCGCCCGGCCAGGGCGGTGAGGCCGCGCAGCTCGAAGCGGGCCTCGATGCGCACCGGGCGTTCGATCCGGTAGTCGACGCGCACGCTCAGATCCCCGCCACGTCCGGCCGCGCCTGCGGCCGCCGCCGCCAGGCCAGCAGGCCCAGCAGCAGCGGCAGCGGCAGCCCCACGAGGAAGAACAGCCACAGCAGCGGGTACACGGAGGGCAGCCCGAAGTCCTGCAGGTTCACCCACAGCTTCACCGGGATGCCCTGCGGGTAGTACGCCATCACCAGCACCACGCCGAACTCGCCCAGGGCCCGCACCCAGGCGATCGACAGCGCCGCCGCCAGGCCGAGCCAGGACAGCGGCAGCGTGACGCGCCGGAATACCTGCCAGGGCGAATCGCCGAGCGTGCGCCCGAGCTGCTCGAGCTCCGGGGACACCCCCTCGATCGCCGCGCGCGCACCCACCACGTAGTAGGGGGCAGACGCGTAGACCTGCGCCAGCACGAACGCCGGCGCCGTATTGGTCAGGCTCAGGCCCAGGCCGGCGAACCAGCCGCCCAGCCAGCCGTAGGGTCCGTAGAGCGTGGTCAGCAGGATGCCGAGGGCCAGCGGCGGCGTGAGCAGGGGCACCAGCAGCAGCCCCTCGACCCAGGCGCGGCCCCGGAACCGCCGCCGTGCCAGCACCCACGCCAGCGGCGTGCCGAAGGCCACCACGATGACCATGGCCACGGCCGTATAGACCAGCGAGGTCCGCAGCGCCGCAACGTCCCCGCTGGCCAGCCTGAAGTGCCCCCAGGGCGTATGCGTGACCAGGGCCGTGACCGGCAGCAGCAGGAAAGCCAGCCAGCCCAGGGCGAGCACCAGGGTCCAGTGGGGCCGGAGCCTGCTCATGGCGGGGGCTTACGCTTCCCGGCGCCATCCAGGGGACCCCGAAAGACCACTCCAGACCGGCCGTGGCAGCATCGTCGAATCCCGTTTACGGCGCGGTGCATCGTCGGAGCGGAGGGTTTCCGAGCCGAACGCGTGCCGCCGGGCCGCTGCCTCGTGCCCAGGCCCGCGACGTTCTTATGCTTAAAACTTAACACTCGTGCTGCGCTAGCGCAGCACGCTGCCATGCGGCGGTCCATACCCGTCCTTCTTCAACATCGCCCGCCCCTTCGTGCTCTGCATGAATTTCACGAACTTCCGTCCCGCCTTCGCGTCGGCGGCATTGTTCAGCACGGCGGCGTAGAACACCAGCGGCTGGGGGCGCACCTCGCGGGTTTTGCCATTCTTGCCCTTGAGGGTGAAGCCGGCCTTGCTGTACCAGCTCTTCTGCAGGCCCGGGCGGCTCAGATCGATCTGCGGCGGCAGGCTGACATACGGCAGCCCGCGCGAGACCACCGCGCTGCGGTAGCCGGAGGAAGCGTCGATCTGGCCCGACTCGAGCCGGGTAATCAGCGCGCTCTCGGCGAAGATCTGCTTCGGGTTCTCCGGCCCTCCGAGGATCTTCTTCACCAGGCCCGGCCGGTGGTAGTAGCGCTCCGCCAGCTGGAAGGTGAACACGATATTGCGGCCTTGCGGGTCGGTGGCCGGGTCCGTGCGCCCGAAGCGCAGGCCCTTCTGCTGCAGGACCTCGTACCACTTCTTCTTCCCGGCGGCCGCGGCGCGCAAATCCGGGGCGAACCGGCTCTCCGGGTTGTACGCGATCACCATGCGGGTGCTGGCCACGGGCACCGCCTGGTCCGCCAGGCCCCGCTTCATCAGGATGCGCATCGGCCCCGGCGTGACCGAGACGAACACGTCGGCGCGCATGTGCTTCGAGGCGAGCAGGCGGGCGAGACCGTAGGCACCGTGCCCGATGCCCTGGTAGTCGACGCCGTGGGCCTTGGCGAACGCCGGCCCCAGGTCTCGATCCATCACCGTGCCCATGGACCCGGCGTAGGCGACCCTGAGAGTCGGCTTCGCCAGGGCGGTGCCGACAACACCCGGCAGGGCCGCGGCCAGGATCAGCCAGAGACAGGCGTTGCGCGCTGCGCGTAACCTCATGATTGAATCCTCGGAGTTGGTTTCGGGGCCAGCAGGCGATATATATCACAGAACATATCGGTGACGACAACGGGGCGGTGATGGTGTCACGGAGCATTCAAGCGGATTCGCTGCGGTTCCACGTGCGCTTGCGCGTCGCGCGTGGCCGGCGCGGCGTCATCGGGCCCGGCAAGGCCGACCTCCTCGAGGCGATCCGTGATTCCGGCTCGATCTCGCGCGCGGCCGGCCGCATGCGCATGAGCTACCGCCGCGCCTGGGATCTGGTGGACGACCTCAACGGCCTGTTCCGCTCCCCGCTGGTGGAAACGACGCGGGGCGGCGCGCGGGGCGGCGGTACCCGGCTCACGGATGCCGGCGAGCTGGTATTGCGGTGCTATCGCGAGATGGAAGACGAGGCCCTGCGGGTCCTCGCCGGGCGGGCTGCCGATTTCGCCGCGCTGGTGGATCCCGAAGCGGACGACGCCTGACGGGTGCGCGCGGCGGAACCCCCGACGGCGAAGACACGTGTTCCCGGATGCCGGGGGCGAAAGCAGGGCCCGCTGCAGGGCCCTCGCCCGGGCCGGACGGCCGGACCCGGGCGGCACACCGGTCGCTGATGCCCAGGCAATCCGCCAGTGTCCCGCGGCACGGAACGCCCCGACCGGGCCAGCGACTGTACGAACGTGGCGGCAGCCGCGGCTGCCGCGAATTCACGCAAGTACAGGAGCGATTCCACATGAAGAAACGGCATATCGTGATCGCCGCGGCCATCGGTCTCGCGAGCGGCACGGCGATGGCGGGACCGGCCCAGACCCTGGGGAACACCGTCCACAAGGTCACGAACACGTTGACCAGCGCGGCTCCGGGCTCCGCCCCGTCGGCGTCCGCCGCGTCGCCCGGCGGGGCGGTGGCCGGCGGCGGACACCAGGCCGCATCCGCCATGAGCAGCGGCTCCGGCCGGGCCGCCGGCCGCGGCAGCCAGGGCGGAAGCACCCTGGGCAATGCCATTGCCGGCGGCTCGCACCGGCTCGCCGCGCAGATGCGCCGGGGCGCTTCGCACCTGGCCAGCGCCGTCGACAGCGGCAGCCAGGGGCTGGCGTCGGCGACGGGCAACGCGCCGAGCCCCGCGTCCTCCTCCGGGGCGTCGCTTCCGGGCCTGCCGAAGCCGTCGTCCGGAGCGGCACCGAACGCGGCGACTTCGGCGGCGAGCCAGCCCGGGCAGGCCGGCCCCGGCGCACTGGACCAGCTCAGCGACCGGCTCCCGGCGGTCGCCGACAACAGCGGGTCCGGCGGCGGGTCGCAGCTCGACGGGGTGACCGACGCCCTGCCGCTGGTTTCGGACGGGGGCTCGTCCGGGGGCGCCACCTCCGGACCTCCCGGTTCCGGCAACCTGCCCGGCTGCCTGTGCAAGGTGAAGTCGCAGCTGCCGGTCGGCGGCAACCCGGGCGGCACCTTGCAGGGCGGCCACGGGCTGTCGCTGACGGCCTACGCCCACGCGCAGGCCCGCTGACCGCGGCGCAGGCCCCGGGCGCCCGTGCGGCCCCGGGGCTCCCGCCCCTGCCCCCGCGACGCTGATATACTCGCCGCACCTGCAACACACACGGGGAGGCGAGCCATCCGTACCAGCCAGCGCTGCACGCTCGTTGCATTCCTGGTTCTGCTCGGCGGCCTTGTCGCCACCCCCGCCCGCGCCTTCAACCCGGACCCCTTCGCCGCCGCGGTGATCCTGACCGAGGCCTGGGTCACCGGCAAGGCAGCCCTTTCCCGGGCACCCGACGCCACGCTGCCGCGACGCCTGCAGGTCGCCGCCGGCTGGTTCGACGTGGCGCAGCGGCGCAACGTCGCCGCCATGGGCACGGCGCAGTATTTCCCCGGCGGCCACCCGTTCCTGCAGGGAGCACCCTACGGAGGGGTCATGGTCACCACGGACGGCAGCCGGTTCGGCTTCGGCGGCCTGCAGTACCGCCTGCATCTCGGCCGGCACTGGGACGCGACCTCCGGCTTCGGCGTCGGTGCCTACGGCCGCGGCGCGGGCAAGCAGCTGGGGTCGTGGCTGGAAGCGACGTTCTGCCTGGCGCTGTCGCGACGCCTGCCGGACGGGATGCGGCTGCGCCTGGAGGCGCGGCACATCTCCCACGACGACGTCATCACTCACTACGATCCGGGCTCGGACATCCTCGCCGTCGGGCTGTCGATTCCCCTGCAGTAGCGCCGCCGGGCTGCCCGGCCGCCCCTCGCCGGCGATTTTCCGAACGAGCGCTCGACCAATACCGGGTATTTCGTGGCACAATCGACCGCATTTGCGGATCGAGGCCGGGTGCCGGCGGCCGGTAGCCGGGCACGCCCGACGGACATTCAGGCACAACGAAATCCAGCGAAACGACGAGGAAGACCAACGTGTTCAAGACGCGCATTACCGAAATGTTCGGGATCGAGCATCCCATCGTTCAGGGCGGCATGCAGTGGGTCGGCCGGGCGGAGCTGGTGGCGGCGGTGGCCAATGCCGGGGCGCTCGGCTTCATCACCGCGCTCACCCAGCCCACCCCGGAAGACCTGTCGAAAGAGATCGAGCGCTGCAAGAGCATGACCGACAAGCCCTTCGGCGTGAACCTGACCATCCTGCCGGCGCTCAAGCCGCCGCCGTACGCCGAGTACCGCCAGGCCATCATCGAGTCGGGCGTGCAGATCGTCGAGACCGCGGGCAACAATCCCCAGGAGCACATCGACGAGTTCAAGAAGCACGGCATCAAGGTCGTGCACAAGTGCGTGGCGGTGCGCCACGCGGTCAAGGCGGAGAAGCTGGGCGTGGACGCGATCTCCATCGACGGCTTCGAGTGCGCCGGCCATCCCGGCGAGGACGACGTGCCGGGGCTGATCCTGATCCCGGCGGCGGCCGACAAGGTGAACATCCCCCTGATCGCCTCCGGCGGCTTCGGTGACGCGCGCGGCTTCGTCGCGGCGCTGGCGCTGGGGGCCGAGGGGATCAACATGGGCACCCGCTTCATGTGCACCAGGGAGTCGCCCATCCACGAGAAGATCAAGCAGCAGATCGTGGCCAACGACGAGCGCGCCACGGAGCTGATCTTCCGCACCCTGCGCAACACCTCGCGGGTGGCGAAGAACAAGGTCGCCGAGGAAGTGGTCGCCATCGAGCGCAAGGGCGGCGCCACCATCGACGACCTGGCGCCGCTGGTCTCGGGCAAGCGGGGCGCGGTGGTCTACGAGAAGGGGGATCCGGATTACGGCATCTGGTCGGCGGGCCAGATCCAGGGCCTGATCCACGACATCCCCAGCTGCTCCGAGCTGGTCAGCCGCATCGTCACCGAGGCCCAGGGCATCGTCCGGGATCGCCTCTCCGGCATGGCCGGGCTGGCTGCCGCCGAGGCGGTCTGAGCGGGAGTCGCGGCGCCTCAGCCGGAGCGGGGTCCCTCTGCCCCGCCCGGCTGCCGCCGCGCGGATCGCCGCTCCGGTTCGTGGCGGCAGCGCGGGTAGTCCTTGCAGATGCCGCCGCAGCGGCACACCGACAGGCGCTGCTCCCGCGGGATGCGGATTGTCCGGCGGCGTTCACCCCGGTTCGACCGGTCACTCATGTCTCCAGTGTACGCGACATGCAGGGCCGTCGCCGTCTGTGCCGCCCCGCGTCCGGTGATACAGTGATCGGCATCATATCCCGCTGGACGAAATCACAGTCGCTATGGAGGAGACCGGATGAGCACGTTCGGATTCTGGGCGTGGGCCAAGAAGGACCCTGACCGTCTCGCCGTCGTCACCGCCGAGCATCGCCGGATCACCTTCGGCGAGCTGGCCGCTCGCGCCAACCGCCTGGCCCACGGCCTGCGGGCGCACGGGCTGCACAAGGGCGACACGGTGTCGGTGCTGCTGCCGAACACGCCGGCGTGGGTGGAGACCTTCATGGCCACCCAGCAGATCGGACTGTACATGACCGCCATCAACTACCACCTGACCGCGCCGGAGACCGGGTACATCCTGGACAACGCGGACACGAAGCTGTTCATCAGCCACCCGCGCTACGCGCAGGTGGCGCGCGACGGCGCGAAGGAGGCAGGGCTGGCGGAAAGCGCCTGCTTCGCCGAGGGCGGCGGGATCGAGGGCTTCGCCGACTACGAGTCCCTGCTGCAGGGCCAGCCGGAGACCGATCCCGGGGACCGCACCGCCGGCGAGCTGATGCTGTACACCTCGGGCACCACCGGCCGGCCCAAGGGGGTGCGCCGGCCGCTGGAGGACAACTCGCCCGAGGACGCCGTCGCGCCGGGCATGCAGCTGTTCCAGCACCTGTTCGACTTCCAGATGGGCGAGGGCGTGCACATCGCCATGGGCCCGCTCTATCACGCGGCGCCGGGGCGCTTCGGCATGGGCGCGCTGCACCGCGGCGAGACCCTGGTGCTGATGGACAAGTGGACGCCCGAGGGCGCGCTGGAGCGCATCGACCGCTACCGTTGCACCGACACCCACATGGTGCCGACCATGTTCCACCGCCTGCTCAAGCTGCCCGAGGCCGAGCGCAGGCGCTACGACGTCTCCAGCCTGCGCAGCGTGGTGCACGCCGCGGCGCCCTGCCCGGTCGAGACCAAGCGCAGGATGATGGAGTGGTGGGGCCCGGTGCTGTACGAGTACTACGCCGGCACCGAGGGCGGGGGCACGTACGTGAAGCCGAAGGAGTGGCTGGAGCACCCCGGCACGGTCGGCCGGGCCTGGCCGATGTCCGAGGTCAAGGTGCTGGACGCCGAGGGCAACGAGCTGCCTCCCGGCGAAGTCGGGACGATCTACATGCTGCCGCCATTCGGCAAGATGGAGTACCACCGCGACCCGGAGAAGACCCGCAACGCCTACCTGGGCGACATGCTCACCCTCGGGGATCTCGGGTACATGGACGAGGACGGCTGGCTCTACATGTCGGACCGGCGCAGCGACCTGATCCTGTCCGGCGGCGTGAACATCTACCCGGCGGAGATCGAGGCGGTGCTGCACCAGCATCCCAAGGTCGCCGACGTCGCCGTGTTCGGCCTGCCCGACGAGGACTGGGGCGAGTTCGTGCAGGCGGTGGTGCAGCCGATGGAAGGCGTCGAGGCCGGCCCGGAGCTGGCCGAAGAGCTCTGGCACTACGCCGAGAAGTCGCTGGCGCACTACAAGCTGCCGAAGAAGATCGACTTCGTGGACGAGCTGCCAAGACTGCCGACGGGCAAGCTGGCGAAGCGCAAGGTACGGGAAGAATGGCTCGAGAAGGCGTCGTGACGCATTCTCGAGAGTTTTAAGTTGTTAAGTTTTAAGTTCTTAAGCGGAAAGGCCGGGGTATCGGCCCCGGCCGGCCTGCACGCAACGGTCCCCGCCCCGGTGCCTCGATGTGGCCGGCGAACCGGATTCTCGCGAAGGGGCCCGCCAGCCGAGGCATTCGAGTTGCCACAACCCGGCGACCAGCAGCGAGTTCTCTCCCCAACTTAATAACTTAACAACTTAAAACTTAAAACTCGCCCGCATCCCGAGTCCGGGAGAAGCAATGAGCACGACATATTCAGACATGCATAACGACCTTCGGGATGCGGTGCGCAGAATATGCGACCGCTACGGTCCCGCCTACTGGCGGGAGCTGGACCGGGACGGTGCCTATCCCACAGCCTTCGTTGACGAGATCACCGCCGCCGGCTACCTGGCCGCGCTGATCCCCGAGGAGTACGGCGGTTCGGGTCTGGGCGTCACCGAGGCCTCGATCATCCTCGAGGAGATCAACCGTTCCGGGGGCAACGCCGCGGTCTGCCACGCCCAGGTCTACATCATGGGGGCGCTGCTGCGGCACGGCTCGGAGGCACAGAAGCAGGCCTACCTGCCGGGGATCGCCACCGGCGAGCTGCGGCTGCAGGCGTTCGGCGTGACCGAGCCGGACGCCGGTACCGACACCCTCAGCATCTCCACCCAGGCGGTGCGCAGGGGTGAGACCTACGTGGTCAACGGGCAGAAGATCTGGACCTCGCGGGCGCAGCACTCCGACCTGATGCTGCTGCTGGCGCGCACCACCCCGCTCGACCGGGTGCACAAGCGCACCGAGGGGCTGTCGCTGTTCCTGGTGCAGCTGCGCGAGGTGGTGGGCAAGGGGGTGGAAATCCGGCCCATCGAGACCATGATCAACCACCACACCACGCAGGTGTTCTTCGACGACCTGGAGGTGCCGGCGGAGAACCTCATCGGCGAGGAAGGCCGGGGCTTTCGCTACATCCTCGACGGCATGAATGCCGAGCGCATCCTGATCGCGGCCGAGTGCGTGGGCGACGGCGACTGGTTCATCGAGACGGCGAGCGGTTATGCCGGCGGGCGCGAGGTCTTCGGGCGACCGATCGGCGCGAACCAGGGGATCCAGTTCCCCATCGCACGGGCCTACGCGCACGTCCGTGCGGCCGACCTGATGCGCTGGCGGGCGGCCGGGCTGTACGACGCCGGCGAGCGCTGCGGCGCCGAGGCCAACATGGCCAAGCTGCTGGCCGCCGATGCGTCCTGGGAGGCCGCCAACGCCTGCCTGCAGACCCACGGCGGCTTCGGCTTCGCCCGCGAGTACGACGTCGAACGCAAGTTCCGGGAGACGCGCCTGTACCAGGTGGCGCCGATCTCCACCAACCTGGTGCTGTCCTATCTCGCCCAGCACGTCCTCGGCCTGCCGAGGTCCTATTGATGCGGCCGCTCGACGGCATCACGGTGGTGGCGCTGGAGCAGGCCGTGGCCGCGCCCTTCGCGACGCGCCAGCTCGCCGACCTCGGCGCCCGGGTGATCAAGGTCGAGCGCACCGGCGGCGGCGACTTCGCGCGCCGCTACGACACCCGCGCCCGGGGTCAGAGCAGCTACTTCGCCTGGCTCAACCGTTCCAAGGAGTCGCTGGTGCTGGACCTCAAGCACGAGGCGGCGGCGGAGATCCTGCAGCGGCTGCTGGCGGATGCCGACGTGTTCGTGCAGAACCTGGCTCCCGGCGCCGCGGAGCGCCTGGGCCTGGGGCCGGAAGCGCTGGGCCGGCGCCACCCGCGCCTGGTGCGCTGCGCGATCTCCGGGTACGGGGCGGATGGACCCTACGCGACCCGCAAGGCCTACGACCTGCTGATCCAGGCGGAGAGCGGTGTCGTCTCCGTGACCGGGTCCCCCGGCGCCCCGGCCAGGGTGGGCATCTCGGTGGCCGACATCGCCGCCGGCATGTACGCCTACAGTGCCATCCTGGCGGCCCTGTTCCAGCGCGAGCGCGAGGGCACGGGCCGGGCGATCGAGATCTCCATGCTCGAGGCGCTGGGGGAATGGATGGGCGCGCCGATGTACTATGCCAGCGACGGCCAGGGCGCACCGAAACGCAACGGCGCCCGCCACGCGACCATCGCACCCTACGGGCCCTACGCCACCCGGGACGGTCGCACGCTGCTGATCGGCATCCAGAACGAGCGCGAGTGGCGGCGCTTCTGCACGGACCTGCTGGGTGACGCGGCGCTCGCCGACGATGACCGCTTTGCCAGCAACGCGCAGCGGGTGGCCAACCGGGAGGCGCTGGAGGCGATCGTGGCCCGGGCCTTCGCGGCGCTGGACACCGACACCGCCGAGGCGAAGCTGGAGGCGATCGGCATCGCCCGCGCCCGGCTGCGCACCATCGAGGAGTTCGCGCGGCACCCGCAGCTGGTGGCACGCGACCGCTGGCGCGAGGTGGCGATGCCGGGCGGCACCCTGCCGGCGCTGCTGCCGCCCGGCCTGCCCGCGGGCGTCGAGCCGCGCATGGACCCGATCCCGCGGGCCGGCGAGCACACCGCCGCGATCCTGGCCGGGCTGGGCTACGGCGAAGAAGACGTCACGCGCCTGGCAGAGGCCGGCGCCATCCAGTACCCGGACGAGGACGAGCAGGCATGAGCATTCGCGAGGGCGACCCCGGCAACTTCTACGAGGACTTCCAGATCGGCGACATCCACCGGCACCGCCTGGGGCGGACGGTGACCCAGAACGACAATATCTGGTTCACCATGGTCACGGTGAACCCGAACCCGATCCACTTCGACGAGCATTACGCCGGGCAGACGAACTTCGGCAAGCCGCTGGTGAACTCCACCTTCACCCTCGCCCTGGTCACCGGCCTGACGGTCAACGACATCTCGCGCAACGGCATCAACCTGGGCTGGGACAGCGTGCGCCTGCCCAACCCGCTGTTCGAGGGCGAGACCGTCTACGCCCAGACCGAGATCCTGGACAAGCGCGAGTCCAACTCCCGCAAGACGGTCGGCATCGTGCGCTGCCGCACCACCGGCTACAAGGCCGACGGCACGGTGGTGATCACCTTCGACCGGAACGTGATGGTCTACAAGCAGGAGCATGCGCCACAGCACCGGAATCCGGTGCCGAAGGGGAGTCATGAACAAACGTAAGTTTTAGGTTGTTAAGTTATTAAGTTGTTAAGGGTGTCGTTTCGAGCTCTCGGGTCGCCGCCCTTCCCGGGTATATACCGGGGAAGGGCGGCCACTTAACACCTTAATAACTTAACAACTTAATAACTGACGACGGGAGAACCGACATGCGCTACGAAGGCAAGACCGCAGTGGTAACGGGGGCTGCCCAGGGTCTCGGCGAGGCCATCTCGCGGCGGCTGGCCGCCGAGGGGGCCAGCGTCGCCCTGCTCGACCTGAACCTGGACGCCGCGCGCAAGGTGGCCGAGGACATCGACGGCAGCGGCAAGACCACCCTGGCCCTGCAGTGCAACGTGACCGACCGCGACCAGGTCGAGGAGTGCATGCAGCGGGTCAACGACCGGTTCGGCAGCCTCGACGTGCTGGTCTCCAACGCCGGCGTCACGCGCGACAACCTGATCTTCAAGATGTCCGACGAGGACTGGGACCTGGTGATCGACACCCACCTCAAGGGCAGCTTCTACTGCTGCCGCGCGGCGCAGACGTACATGGTCAAGCAGCAGTACGGCAAGATCGTGCTGATGTCCTCGCGCGCCGCGCTCGGCAACCCCGGGCAGGTGAACTACGGCTCGGCCAAGGCCGGCCTGCAGGGCATGGCGCGGGTGCTCGCGCTGGAGCTGGGCAAGTTCAACATCAACGTCAACAGCGTGGCGCCGGGCTTCATCGACACCGCGATGACGCGCCAGCTGGCCGCGCGGCGCAACATCTCGCCCGAACAGCTCAAGGAGACGGCCGCCCAGGCCAACGCCATCAAGCGCGTGGGCGTGCCCGAGGACATCGCCGCCGCCGTGGCCTACCTCGCCTCCGACGAGGCCGGCTACGTCACCGGCCAGACCCTGTACGTCGCCGGCCGGCCGACGGCCTGACGGCGATGGCGCGAGAACCTGTGATCGTCGGCGTCGCGGACGCCGCGCTGGAGCGCGGACGCCTGCGCGAGGCCGGCACCGACCTGCAGGTGCAGGCGCTCACCGTGCGCCGGGCCCTGGACGAGGCCGGGCTGGAGATGGAGGAAGTCGACGGCCTGCTCACCGCCGGCATGTGGGGCCAGCCCGGTCCCGGTGCGATGGCCACCGTCACCGTCGGCGAGTACCTCGGCATCCGGCCCCGCTTCGTCGACGGCACCAACATCGGCGGTGCCGCCTTCGAGGCGCACCTGGCGCACGCGGCCATGGCCGTGGAGGCCGGCTACTGCGATGTCGCCGTGATCACCTACGGGAGCACCCAGAAGAGCAGCCGCAGTCGCAAGCTGGGCGGGCGCCCGCCGGTGCTGAACATGCAGTTCCAGGAGCCCTGGGGCCTGCACAATCCGCTCGGCGGTTACGCGCTTGCGGCGATGCGCCACATGCACGAGTTCGGCACCACCGGCGAGCAACTGGCCGAGATCGCGGTGGCCGCGCGGGGCTGGGCCGGCCTGAACCCGGCCGCGACGCGGCGCGAGCCGCTGACCGTGGACGACGTGCTGGCCAGTCCCATGATCAGCGATCCGCTGCACGCCCTCGACGCCTGCCTGGTGACCGACGGCGGCGGCGCGGTGGTGGTCACCACCGCGGAGCGGGCGCGGGACCTGGACGTGACGCCGGTACACGTGCGCGGCTACGCCGAGGGCCAGACCCATCTCAACATCCTCTCGATGCCCGATCTCACCACCACCACGGCGGCGCAGACGGGCCCGCGGGCGATGCAGATGGCCGGCGTGCGCCACGACGACATCGACGTGGTCGAGGTCTACGACTCGTTCACCATCACGGTGCTGGTCACGCTGGAGGCGCTCGGCTTCTGCGGACGCGGCGAGGGTGGCGCCTTCGTCTCCGGCGGACGCATCGCCCCCGGCGGCGACTTCCCGCTCAACACCAACGGCGGCGGCCTGTCCTGCGCCCACCCCGGCATGTACGGGATCTTCCTGATCATCGAGGCGGTGCGCCAGCTGCGCGGCGAATGCGGCGAGCGGCAGGTACCGAACGCCCGCACCGCGCTGGTCAACGGCACCGGGGGCATGCTCTCCAGCACCGCCACCTGCGTGCTGGGCCTGGACTGAGGAGAAACCGATGGCGGACCGACCGCTCCCGGAGATCGACGACGACAGCCGCGCGTGGTGGGCGGCGATGGCGCGGCACGAGTTCGTGCTGCCCTGGTGCCCGCACTGCGCGCGCTATTTCTACTACCCGCGGGTCCTGTGCCCGCACTGCCACCGGGAGGGCGTGGAGCTGCGCCCGGCCAGCGGCGCCGGCGAGATCCACTCCTTCACGGTCGCGCGGCGCCCGGCGGTGCCGGCGCTGGAGCACCGGGTGCCCTACGTGGTCGCCCTGATCGACCTGGACGAGGGCCCGCGCATGCTCAGCGGCATCGTCACGGACGACGTCGGCAGCGTGCGCATCGGCGAGCGCGTATCGGTGGTGTTCGAGGACCTCGAGGAAGGGGTCACGCTGCCGATGTTCGCGCGTACCGCGACCTGACCGGGCCCCCGGCCGGCTTGACACCACCCGACCCCGGGTATGCAATCGGACCAATCCGCCGCCGCGCCGCGGCCGGCAGCGCGTACGGTCGTCGCGCGGCACGCTGAACCAAGCGTTCGCTTGGCTGCCGAGGGGCGCCGGGCCTGCGCGGCGACAAGAGAAGCCGGGAACCCGGGCCGCTTCCACGCGGCGACAGGTGAGCGTCCCGGCGGAGGGGGAACCAGGGTGACCACCAGGAAATCCGGCAGCCGGGCGGACGGCCCGCCGTCGCTCACCGCCGCACTCGCCCACCACGCCAGTGCCGTCCGCATCGACGAGCTGCCGGCAACCGTCGTCGAGCGCGGCCGGCACTGCCTGCTCGACTGGCTGGGATGCAGCCTGGCCGGCTCCCGCGAGCCGCTGAGCGCCATCCTGCGGGAGGAAGCCGCGAGCGAGGGCGGCAGCGAACGCGCCACCCTGGTCGGCAGCAGCGAACGCACCGGCGTGCAGCAGGCCGCCCTGGTCAACGGCGCCGCCTCCCACGCGCTCGACTTCGACGACGTCGCGGTGGCCATGACCGGGCACCCGTCGGTCCCGGTGTGGCCTGCCGTGCTCGCCCTCGGCGAGGCGCGCGGCGCGGACGGCAGCGACCTGCTCGCGGCGTTCGTGGCCGGGGTCGAGGTCGAGTGCCTGGCGGGGCTGGCGGTGTCGCCCGGCCACTATCGCCGGGGCTTCCACGCCACGGGCACGCTCGGCACCTTCGGCGCCGCCGCGGGCTGCGCCAACCTGCTCGCGCTCGACCCCGGGCGCACCGCCGTTGCGCTGGGCATCGCCGGCACCGCCGCGGCCGGGCTCAAGTGCATGTTCGGCACCATGTGCAAGCCGCTGCACGCGGGCCGCGCCGCGGCCTCCGGCGCGCAGGCGGCGACCCTGGCGGAGCGCGGCTTCACCGCCGAGCCCGCGGTGCTGGAGGCGCACCAGGGCTTCGCCGCGACCCAGACGGACAGCTTCGAGCCCGAGCGCGCGCTCGCGGCGATCGGCGATGGCTGGCAGGTGGAGAAGGTGCTGTTCAAGCACCACGCCGCCTGCTACGAGACCCACTCGACCATCGAGGCGTGCCGGCGCCTGCGGCCGGTCGACCCCGGCGTGATCGAATCGGTCCGCATCCGCGTCTCGCCCGGGCACCTGGACATCTGCAACATCGAGCGGCCGGAGACGGGCCTGCAGGGCAAGTTCAGCCTGCGCTTCTGCGCGGCGCTGGCGCTCGCCGGGCACGATACCGGCTACCACGCGTTCACCGACGCGGCGGTGCGCGATCCGTCCGTCGACGCGTTGCGCGCGCGGATCGCGGTGGAGCCCGCCGACGACCTGCCGCCGGGACACGACAGCGAGGTGATCGTCACGTCCGGCGACGGCGAGACCCGGCGCGAGAGCGTCGACGTGCACCAGCCGGTGCCGGACGCGCACCTGGCGCACCAGTGGCAGCGCCTCGCGGACAAGTTCCGCGAACTGGCCCGGCCGCTGGTCGGCCCGGCCCATGCCGAGACCCTGATCGAGATGGTGGCCGACGTCGAGCGGCTGCCGGGAGCGCGCCGGCTGCTGGACGCGGCGCGTGCCCGAACCCCGGAGGCAGCGAGCCCATGAGCACCGACGTGGAGGACCTGATCGCCCGTGCCCGGCCCTGGCCCAAGGGCCACGTGTACGAGGATTTCGAGGTCGGGCGGCGTTTCGGGCATCACTGGGGCCGGACGCTGACCGACAGCGACAACGGCCTGTTCAACTCCCTCACGCTCCACTACAACCCGCTGTACTTCAACCGGGAGTATGCCCGCGCCGACGGCCATCCCGACACGCCGCTGAACCCCCTGCTGGTGTTCCTGACGGTGTTCGGGCTGTCGGTGGAGGACCTCAGCGAGGGGGGCGGCGCGTTTCTCGGCGCGGAGGCGCTGGAGTACGAGGCACCGGTATACGCCGGCGACACGCTCACGGCCCGCAGCGAGGTGGTCGACCGGCGCGAGTCCTCCAGCCACCCCGAGGCCGGGATCGTCACCTGGCACACCGAGGGCTTCAACCAGCGCGGCGCGCGGGTAATCCATTTCCGCCGCACGAACATGATCCGCAAGGGAAACACCGGCAAATGAGCGAGACCGAAGGCGCCCCGCAGGGATACCTCACCGACGAGCGACGCATGATCCGGGACGCGGCGCGCCGCTTCACCATGGACGAGGTACTGCCGGTGGCCAACCGCCTCGACCCCGAGGGCGGGGACATGCCCATGTCGCTGCGCGAGAAGATGGCGGACATGGGCTTCTTCGGCATCATGATCCCGAAAGAGTACGGCGGCCTCGGCCTGGGCGTGTTCGAGTACTGCCTGATCGCCGAGGAGCTGGCACGGGGCTGGATGAGCGTGGCCAGCATCATCGCCCGCGCGAGCGCCCTGGGCGGGCTGCCCGGGGACCGGCGCGAGGAGCTGCTGCCGAAGGTCGCCCGCGGCGAGTACCTGGGCGCCTTCGCGCTGTCCGAGCCCAACGCCGGCTCCGACGTCGCCAATATCTCCTGCCGCGCGCGGCGCGACGGCGACGAATACGTGATCAACGGCTCCAAGATGTGGTGCACCTTCGCCGACGGCGCTGATTACATCACCCTGTTCGCCCGCACCGACCCGAAGGTCGACCCGAAGCGCCGCCACGCCGGCATCAGCGTGTTCCACATCGACAAGGAGCGCGGCAGCTTCCCGCCGGGCATCAACGCCACCGCGGTGCGCAAGATCGGCTACCGCGGCTGGAAGACCTGGGAGCTGGCCTTCGACGACTTCCGCGTGCCCGCCTCCGCGCTGATGGGCGAGGAAGGCAAGGCCTTCTACCTGGCCGCGCAGAACCTCGGCGTGGCGCGGGTGCACACGGCCGCGCGCGCGATCGGGCTGGCCCGCGGGGCGCTGGAGGACTCCATCGAGTACGTCGGCCAGCGCGAGCAGTTCGGCCAGCCCATCGGCAAGTTCCAGGCGATCCGCTTCAAGATCGCGGAGATGGCGACCCGGATCGAGACCGCGCGCCAGCTCATGCACCACGCCGCCAGCGAAATCGACGCCGGTCGCTCGGACCCGGCGCTCAATGCCATGGCCAAGCTCCACGCCAGCGACATGGCCGAGGAGGTCACCAGCGAGGGACTGCAGATCCACGGCGGCGCCGGCTACACCACCGACTTCGCGATCGAGCGCTACTGGCGCGACGCCCGCCTGACCCGGATCTTCGAGGGCACCTCGGAGATCCAGAAGCGGATCATCTCCGACCAGATCCTGGGACGCTGACCATGAGCCACGCGCAACCCCCCGCACTGACCGGCCGCGACAACTGCTTCGAGGACTTCGAGGTGGGCGCCGTGTACGCCCATGCCCGCGGCAAGACCATGACCGAGATGGACAACGTGCTGCTGACCGGCCTGGTGATGAATACCGCCCAGGCGCACTTCAACGAGGACGCGATGAACGGCACGCCCTTCGCCACCCGCATCACCTTCGGCGGCATCACGGCGGCGATGGTGATCGGCCTGGCCAGCGAGGACACCGCCGAGCAGGCCGTGGCGGAGCTGGGCCTCGACAAGGTGCGCTTCCTCGCGCCGGTGCGCCACGGCGACACGCTGTACGCCTACAGCGAGGTGCTGGACAAGCGCGACGGCGACCGGCCCGGTGCCGGCGAGCTGCGCTTCCGCCACTACGGCGTCAACCAGGATCGCAAGCTGGTGTTCGAGGGCGAGCGGCGGGTGCTGCTGCGGCGCCGGGAGGCCGCCCGATGAGCACGACGGAAGGCGGGCCGCTGGCCGGGCTGAAGGTGATCGACCTCACCCAGATGCTGGCTGGCCCCTATTGCACGCTGCTGCTGGGCATGCTCGGGGCCGAGGTGATCAAGGTGGAATCGCTCTCCGGGGACAACACGCGCCCCGGCGGCCCGTTCCGCGAGGATGACCGGCTGCGGGCCTACGGCGGTTACTTCCAGAGCATCAACCGCAACAAGAAGAGCGTCGCCCTGGACCTGCGCCAGGAGCAGGGCAAGGAGGTGCTGCGGCGGCTGGTCGGCGAGGCCGAGGTGCTGGTGGAGAACTACCGGGTGGGCGTGATGGATCGGCTGGGCCTGTCCTGGGAGTCGCTGCACGAGCTCAACCCGCGCCTGGTCTACGCCTGCATCCGCGGCTTCGGCGACCCCCGTACCGGCGAGAGCCCCTACGTCAGCTGGCCGGCCTACGACGTCGTGTCCCAGGCCATGGGCGGCCTGATGGCGATCACCGGGCCCGATGCCGAACGCCCCACCAAGGTCGGTCCCGGCGTGGGCGACGTGTTCCCCGGCACGCTGGCCACCGTGGGACTGCTGGCCGCCCTGGCCCACGCGCGGGAGACCGGCGAGGGCCAGATGGTGGACGTGTCCATGGTCGACGGCATCCTGTCGCTGTGCGAGCGCCCGGTCTACCAGTACTCCTACACGGGCACGGTCGCCGGCCCCCAGGGCACTACCCATCCGCTGCTGTGCCCCTTCGACATGTTCCCGGCCGCCGACGGCTGGGTCACGATCGCCGCGCCGCGCGACGTGCAGTGGCGCGAGCTGTGCACCCTGATGGGCTGCCCGGAGCACGGCACCGACCCGCGCTACGCCACCAACCAAGAGCGGCTGGCGCACGGCGGCGAGGTGCGCCGCATCGTCTCCGACTGGACCAGCGGGCGCACCCGCGCGCAGATCACGGAGGTGCTCGGCGGGCGCGTGCCGGTCGGTCCGGTGAACACCGTGGCAGACATCTTCCGCGACCCCCACGTGGCGGCCCGGGAGATGCTGGTGCAGGTCGAGCACCCGGGCTGCGACACGGCGGTCACGGTGGCCGGCAACCCGATCAAGCTCACCGGCACGCCCGGCAGCGCGCAGCGGCGGGCGCCGCTGCTGGGCGAGGACACCGACCAGACCCTGCGCGGGCTCGGCTACAGCGATGCGGACATCCGCGCAATGCACGAGGCCGGCGTGGTCGGGCCGGCGTCCGGGGACGACCCGGCCACGCCGTAGCCCGGCGAGGAACGCACCGTCTGCCTGCGTTGGCAGGGATTCGACCGATTCAACCGGATTGCCTAGGAGAACCGACATGCGACTGCGTCGTTCCGAACTGTCCACCCCGGGCAGCAGCGAGAAGATGATGGCGAAGGCCGCGGGCAGCGACGCCGACCTGGTATTCCTGGACCTCGAGGACTCGGTGGCCCCGAACGCGAAAGCCGGGGCCCGGGCCGGGATCGTCGCGGCGCTGAACGGGCTGGACTGGGGCGACAAGACCCGCGCGGTACGGATCAACAACCTCGAGACCCCCTTTGCCTGGCGCGACATCATCGAGGTCGTCGAGGGCGCGGGCGAGTCACTGGACATCATCATCGTGCCCAAGATCAAGGCCGCCCGGGACGTGTGGTGGGTGGACGTGCTGCTCTCCCAGATGGAGGAGGCCCTGGGCCTGACCCGGCGTATCGGCCTGGAGGTGCTGATCGAGGAGGTCGAGGCGATGATCGACGTCGAGAACATCGCCCGGGCCAGCGACCGGCTGGAGGCCATCATCTTCGGGCCAGGCGACTACTCGGCCTCGCAAGGCATCCGCGTGACGGACATCGGCGGCACCAGCGAGGGCTATCCCGGGGACCTCTGGCACTACGCCCGCAACAAGATCGCGATCGCGGCCCGGGCGGCGGGCATCGACGCGATCGACGGACCCTACGCCAACTTCGGCGACCCGGACGGCTACCGCCGCGAGGCCGCCCGCGCCGCGACCCTGGGCTTTGCCGGCAAGTGGGCCATCCATCCGAGCCAGATCGCCCCGGGCAAGGAGATCTTCTCGCCCACCCGGGAAGAGGTCGACCGCGCCCGGCGCCTGTGCCGGGCCTACGCCGAGGCCGAGGAGAAGGGGCTGGGAGCGGTCGCCGTCGAGGGCACCATGGTCGACGCCGCGTCGGTGCGGGTATTGCAGAACACCGTGCGCAAGGCGGACCTGATCGGGATGTAGCCCGGGTCGATGCCCGGATCGGGGCCGGGCTTGTCTTGTGTCTGCCGCGGACGTCTCCTATTCTTCGCTTTCATGCAGGCACCCCGGCGCGGGACGGCGCGGCACAGGGGTCTTTTGACTTGATCCAGGTCATCTGCGGGGGGACAACGCGCCACTACAGTAGGCACCGTTCAGGGAAGGTTCAGATTTCCAAAAGGGCAAGAAACGTCGCAACAACGCAACCCATCGTCCGGGTAGGCGGCCGGCCGGGCCGTTACCGGAACGAACCAGGAGGAAAGTCGATGGATTTCAGAGCACGCCTGCTGCCGGTGCTGGGGAGCGCTTTGCTCCTGGCGCTGGCGTCGTTCGCGCAGAGCGCATGGGCGGTACCCAGCTACTCGCGCCAGACCGGCCTGTCCTGCAACGCCTGCCACACGGTGCCGCCGCAGCTCAAGCCGTTCGGCCGGTACTTCAAGCTGCACGGCTACGTGATGAGCGCCAATTCGTTCAAGCCGTCCACGCCCCAGCACACGCCCAAGGAGAACATCGGCCCGTTCGCGCCGATGTCCGCCATGATCCTGATGTCGGACACCTTCACCCGGAAGGCGCAGACGGGCACGCAGAACGGCGCCGTGGCCTTCCCCGACCAGCTGAGCCTGTTCTACGCCGGGCAGATCTCCAGCAACATGGGTGCCTTCCTGCAGTACACCTATGACGCCCAGTCCGACCACTTCACCATGGACAACACCGACATCCGCTACGCCAACGATGCGTCCATTGGCAAGACCTCGGTGGTCTGGGGCGTGTCGCTGAACAACAACCCCACGGTCACCGACCCCTGGAACAGCACCCCCGCCTGGGGCTATCCGTTCCTGGGCTCGCCGAACGCGCCCGGTCCGGACTACGGACCGCAGATCATGGATCTCGGCGGGCAGGTCGCGGGGCTGAACGCCTACGCCTGGTTCAACAACAGCATCTACGCCGAGCTGGGCCTGTACCGGTCGGCGCAGATCGGGGGGCCGCAGCCGCTCGACTCCAGCGCGTCCAACGTGATCAACGGCGCAGCCCCGTACTGGCGCCTCGCTTGGCAGAACGACTGGAGCACGCCTTCGAACTACACCAACTCGTTCGAGGTGGGCACCTTCGGCTACGCCCAGCATGTCTATCCGGGCGGTGGCGCGCCGCTGGCCGGCGCGACGGACGACTACACCGACTACGCGCTGGACAGCCAGTACCAGCTGCTGGCACCGTCCAACTCGTCGCTGACCGCGCGCGCGATGCTGGTGCACGAGTCGCAGAGCCTGCACGCCACCGACCCGGGACACCCGGACAACCACCTCAACACCCTGCAGGTGAACGCGCAGTACTACTGGCACGAGCGCTACGGGCCGACCGTCGGTTACTTCCAGACGAAGGGCAACTCGAATCCGGCGCTCTACTCGTCGAGCCGGACGTTTTCGCCGGACAGCAGCGGCTTCATCGCCCAGTGGACCTGGCTGCCGGACTACAACGTCCAGCTGATGGCCCAGTACATCCACTACAACAAGTTCGACGGCGCCAGCAGCAACTACGACGGCAGTGGCCGCAGCGCGTCGGACAACGACACGCTGTACCTGACCGCGTGGATACTCTGGTAGCCGCGGACCGGGCCTGATCGCGGGGACGGGCGCAAGCCCGTCCCCGCTCCCGCAGGGCGCCGGTGCGTCCTGTCCTATGCGTCAATATCGAGGAACCGGATATGCTGAAAGCCATCGTCCCTGTGCTTGCGCTCGCGCTGGCCGCCGCCATGGCCATGCCGGCTCATGCCACCGAGAACGCCAAGCAGCTGATCAACTCCAATGGCTGTCGCACCTGCCACCAGGACAAGACCAAGCTGGTCGGCCCGGCCTTCGGCTGGGTCGCCTACCACTTCAAGGGCAAGAAGGACGCGGTCGAGACGGTCGCGGACTTCATCATCAACGGCGGCACGGGCTACTGGGTGCCGTGGACGGGCAACATCCCCATGCCCTCGCATCCCAACCTGAGCAAGGCGCAGGCCAAGACCATCGCCAAGTACATCCTGAACCTGCCGCCGGTGAAGCCGCCACCGAAGAACTGAGGCCGGTGGGGCGCGGTGCCTCCGCCTGCCGGCGGAGCCCGGAGAGAAGCCGGACCGCCGGCCCGTGACACCGGGCGGTGCCTCCCACCAGGGAGTCACCGCCCTTCCATTACCCGGCCAGGGCCCGCGCGCCCTGTCCCCTGCCGCCCGGGACGGGTAGAATCGGTCGCTGCGCACCCTCCGGGACGGAGCCCGAGGTCATGCTCCCGAACATCCCCCGCCACGGATGACAGCGGCCGCGTCCGGCCGGGCGCCGGCGCCGCGCCCGTGCAGAACAATATCCGCACACGACCGAAGCGAGCACCACTCCCGATGAGCCTTCGCAAGCTGCTGATCGCCAACCGCGGGGAAATCGCCATCCGCATCGCCCGTGCCGCCGCCGAGCTTGGCATCCGCACCGTGGCCGTCCACTCGGACGACGACGAGCGATCGCGGCACGTGGCGGTCGCGGACGAGGCGGTCGCGCTGGGCGGCAGCGGGCCCTCGGCCTACCTGGACGCCGAAAGGATCGTGAACGCGGCACGGGACGCCGGCTGCGACGCGATCCATCCCGGCTACGGCTTCCTCAGCGAGAACGCGGGCTTCGCGCGCGCCTGCGCGGACGCGGACGTCGTGTTCGTCGGTCCGGAACCCGCCTCCCTCGAGCTGTTCGGGGACAAGTCCCGTGCGCGCGCGCTGGCGCGCCGCTGCGACGTGCCGCTGCTGCCGGGCACCAACGGTCCCACGAGCCTGGAGGAGGCGCACGCGTTCCTGGAAGGGCTGGGCGAGGGCGCGGCGGTGATGGTCAAGGCGCTTGCCGGCGGGGGCGGCCGTGGCATCCGCGCGGTGCGCGACCCGGAGGAGCTGGAGGACGCCTTCCGCCGCTGCGAATCGGAGGCGAAGGCCGCCTTCGGCAGCGGCGACCTGTACGTGGAGCGGCTCATCCGGCACGCGCGCCACGTGGAGGTGCAGGTGGTCGGGGACGGCACCGGCGAAGTGGTCCACCTCGGCGAGCGCGAGTGCAGCATCCAGCGGCGCCACCAGAAGCTGGTCGAGGTCGCGCCCAGCCCGGCGCTGACGTCGCCGCTGCGCAGTCAGCTCACCGACGCGGCGCTGCGCATGGCCGGCGAGACCGCTTACGCCAGCCTGGGCACGTTCGAATTCCTG
Organism: Gammaproteobacteria bacterium; assembly: GCA_035638775.1. GTDB lineage: Bacteria > Pseudomonadota > Gammaproteobacteria > UBA5335 > SLRW01 > DASQZJ01. The sequence continues at coordinate 14,553 of DASQZJ010000017.1, read as the reverse complement.
GTAGACGCCGACGCTCCCGACGAGGCGCCGGCGTTCGCCTTCATGGAAGCGAACCCGCGCCTGCAGGTGGAGCACACGGTCACCGAGGAGGTCACCGGGGTCGACCTGGTCAAGACCCAGCTTCGCCTGGCGGCGGGAGCGACGCTGGCGGACCTGGGGCTGCGGCAGGAGCACGTCCCGCCCCCGGCCGGCTACGCCATCCAGCTGCGCGTCAACCTCGAGACCATCGGCCGGGACGGCGAGGTGCGCCCTTCCGGGGGCACCCTCAGTGCCTTCGAGCCGCCCTCGGGCCCGGGCGTGCGGGTGGACACCTTCGGCTACGCCGGCTACACCACCAGCCCGGCGTTCGACTCGCTGCTGGCCAAGCTGATCGCCCACGGGCACGGCGAATACCGCGAGGTGGTCGCCCGCGCCCGGCTGGCCCTGAGCGAGTTCCGCGTGGAAGGCGTCGCCACCAACATCCCGTTCCTGTACAACCTGCTGGGCCGGGAAGATTTCGTCGAGCACCGCATTTACACGCGTTTCGTCGAGGACAACCTGGACGCCCTGCTGACGCCTCCCGACGCGCACGCCCGCCGCTACTTCAGCGGCTCCGATGCGGAAGCGGCGTCCGGCCCGGCGGCGGAGGCCGAGGCGCCCGCCGGCACCGAGCCGGTGCGCACCCCGATGCAGGGCCGGGTCGTGAGCATCGACGTGGCCGAGGGCGATCTCGTGCATCCCGGCCAGCAGCTCGCGGTGGTCGAGGCGATGAAAATGGAGTACGTGGTCGCTGCCGGCGAGGGAGGCAGCGTGCGCCGGATCGCGGCCGCCGCCGGGGACAACGTGTTCGAGGCACAGCCGCTGCTGTTCCTCGAGCCGACCGACGTCGCGGGGCCGGAAGGGGGGCAGGCGGAGGACGTCGACCTCGACGCCGTCCGCCCGGACCTGCAGGAGGTGATCGATCGCCATGCGATGGGACTGGACGAGAGCCGCCCCGAAGCCGTGCAGCGCCGTCGCAAGGTGGGCCACCGCACGGCACGGGAGAACCTGGCCGAGCTGCTCGATCCCGGCAGCTTCGTCGAGTACGGCTCGCTTGCGATCGCCGCCCAGCGCAGCCGCCGCTCGCTGGACGACCTGATCCGCAATACGCCCGCGGACGGCCTGATCACCGGGGTGGGCACGGTCAACGGCGCGCTGTTCGACGAGTCCCGCTCGCGCTGCATGGTGCTGCACTACGACTACAGCGTGCTGGCCGGGACCCAGGGCAAGATGAACCACAAGAAGACCGACCGCATGCTGCAGCTGGCCGAGGACTGGCGGCTGCCGATCGTGTTCTTCGCCGAGGGCGGTGGCGGCCGGCCGGGCGACACCGACGCCGCCGCCGTGGCCGGCCTCGACACGCCGAGCTTCAAGCAGTACGCGCGCCTGAGCGGCCTGGTGCCGCGCATCAGCATCGTCGCCGGCCGCTGCTTCGCCGGCAACGCCGCCATCGCCGGCTGCAGCGACGTGATCGTCGCCACCCGCGACACCACCATCGGCATGGGCGGTCCGGCCATGATCGAGGGCGGCGGCCTGGGCGTGTTCCGGCCGGAGGAAGTCGGACCGGTGAGCGTGCAGGAGGACAATGGCGTGCTCGACCTGGTGGTCGAGGACGAGGCCGAGGCGGTGGCGGCGGCGAAGCAGCTGCTGTCGTATTTCCAGGGGCCGGTGACGGACTGGGACTGCGCGGACCAGCGCCGGCTGCGGCGCGCGATCCCGGAGAACCGACTGCGCGTCTACGACGTGCGCCGGGTGATCGACATCCTGGCCGACAGCGGCTCGGTGACCGAGCTTCGCCGGCGCTTCGCTCCCGGGATGATCACCGCCTTCGTGCGCATCGAAGGACACCCGATGGGGCTGATCGCCAACAATCCGCAGCACCTGGCCGGCGCCATCGACGCCGACGGCGCGGACAAGGCGGCACGCTTCATGCAGCTGTGCGACGCCTTCGACATCCCGATCCTGACCCTTTGCGACACGCCCGGGATCATGGTCGGCCCGGAGGCCGAGAAGACCGCCCTGGTTCGCCACGCTTCGCGCATGTTCCTGGCCGGGGCAAGCGTGAGCGTGCCCATCTACACCATCGTGCTGCGCAAGGGCTACGGCCTGGGCGCGCAGGCGATGGCTGGCGGCAGCTTCCACGCGCCGTTCTTCATCGTCTCCTGGCCCACGGGGGAGTTCGGCGGCATGGGACTGGAAGGGGCGGTACGCCTGGGGTACCGCAAGGAGCTGGAGGCGGTGGAGGACCCCGACGAGCGCCAGCGCCTGTTCGAGCGGATGGTGGCGGCCGCCTACGAGCACGGCAAGGCGCTGAACATGGCCTCCTACCTGGAGATCGACGAAGTGATCGACCCGGTCGAGTCGCGGCGCTGGATCGCGCGCGGGCTCGCCTCGCGCCCCCCGGCGGCTCGCGGTGACCGCAGGCGGCCGCTGATCGACGCCTGGTAGACCGGGCAGCGGAGGAACTCGGCTATGACGCCCATGACGCCGGAGCAGATCTTCGAGGACATGGTCGCCGACGGCGACGTGGTGCTGGACAGGCTCGACCAGTGGGCCCGCGAGGACGGCGACAAGGTATTCATCCACTATGGAGAGGACCGCCTGCGCCTGAGCTTCGCCGAGTTCAAGCGCCGTACCGACGGCCTGGCCGCTGGCCTGGCGGCCGCCGGCGTGGCACGGGGGGAGCGCGTCAGCGTCGTCACCCGCAATTCCCTTCTGGCGACGCTCTCGATGTTCGCCATCTGGCGCGCCGGCGCCATCTACGCGCCGGTCAACTTCAACTACCGCGGCAAGCTGCTCAGCTACCAGCTGCGCGACACGGCGCCCGCCGCCCTGATCACGGACGTGGCCCACGCGGCCGCGATCGGCGAGGTGATCGGCGAGCTGGACGTGCCGCGTTACGTGCTCCACCGGCCCGCGCCGGGCGACCACGACCACGCCGGCGAGGCGCCCGCCGGGGCCTTCGGGGAGGCGCCGGTGCACGACTTCGCCGAGCTCTGCGACACCGGGGGGGCGGCGCCGGAGATCGAGCTCGGGCCCTTCGATCCGGCCAACATCGTCTACACCTCCGGTACCACGGGACCCGCCAAGGGGGTGCTGCAGGGGCACCGCTGGATGAACCAGTACACCATGCTCACGCGGCGCATGAGCGACCGGGACGACGTCCTCTACTGCGACCTGCCGCTCTACCACGTGGGCGGGGCGTTCTCGATCGTGGCCCGGGCGTGCTGGATGGGCATCACCGTCGGCCTGTGGGACCGTTTCAGCCCCAACCGCTTCTGGGAGCGCATCGCGGAATGTGGCGCCACCAGCTGCATCCTCCTGGATGTCATGGTGCCGTGGCTGATGAGCGCACCGAAGACCGACCGCGACCGCGCCAACACGCTCAAGAAGGTGCACATGCAGCCGCTGCCGTCCAACCACCACGAGGTGGCGCAGCGCTTCGGCTTCGACTTCGTGAGCGTCGGCTTCGGCCAGACCGAGACCGGCGCCGGCTTTGCGGCGCTGATCGACCAGTTCGGCGACCACTCCGGCACGCCGCCGGAGATGTACGGCGGCATGCCCAAGCACGAGACGCGGGAGGTGGCCGAGCGCTACGGCATCCCGGTGGTGGATGGCAGCAAGCAGCTGCCCAAGGGGTTCATGGGCAAGCCGAACCCGCTGCTGGAAGCCGCCATCCTGGATGCCGACGACAATCGCCGTGCCGACGGCGAGGTTGGCGAGCTCGCCTTCCGCCCGCGCTTCCCCGGGCTGATGCTGCAGGGCTATTTCAACAAGCCGGAGGCCACGCTGAAGGCCTTCCGCAACCTGTGGTTCCACACCGGCGACGCCTGCGTCCGGGAGCCCGACGGCAGCTTCCGGTTCGTCGACCGGATGGGCGGCTTTCTGCGGGTGCGCGGGGAGAACGTGTCCTCCTACCAGATCGAGGACCTGATCAACGACCATCCGCGGGTGCGCGCCACCGCGGCGCTGCCGGTCCCGGCGCGCGAGGGCGGCGAAGAGGACATCGCGATTTTCGTGCAGCCGGTCGAGGGACAGAAGCTGACCCGGGAGGAGGTGCGCGAGCACGCGCGGCGGGTGATGCCGCGCTACATGGTGCCGCGCCACATCCGGATCGTGGACGCCCTGCCGCTGACTCCGACCAACAAGGTGGAAAAATACAAGCTCCGGAAGCAGCTGCTCGACGAGCTGGGCAAGGCCTGAGAGGGCGCGGGCCGGCGCCGCGGCAGCGTGATGCGGGACGATGGGGGGCGGACCGGCCCGGCGTCCGCGAGTTGCCTTTGTCGGCAGCCGGAGTATACTGAAAGTATACTCAAATAGAGGCGACGGCGCAGACCTCGCCAGGAGGGCACGCGATGGCAGCGCACCTGCAGTCTTCCCCGGATCGCATCGGTGTCGGAGGCGACGATCGCTACCGGCGCATCCAGGAGCTGTTCCGCAGCGGACCGGGCGACGCCCGGGTACTGACCTATCGGGGCGTGCAGGTCGGCAGCGCCTACCAGCCCATCTACGAGCTCGGTGGCGGCACGCTGGCGGGTCACGAGGCCCTGCTGCGCTGCAGCAACGAGGAGATCGATCCGCACTCGCTGTTCCAGGTGAGCGACTACTACTACGAGACCCTCGACGTCGACGACGCGGTGCGTATCCTGCACTTGGAGAACTACGCGGCGCTGGCCCCGGCAGGCAACGGGCGCATCTTCGTCAAGACCCATCCCCAGACGCTGAGCAACCCGGTCAAGGCCGAGACCCTGAGCTACTGCATCGAATCGCTGGGCCTGTCGTGGGAGGGTGTCGCCCTGGAGCTGGCGGAAGACCAGGTCGAGGATCTCGACGCGGTGTCGCGGGCGGTCGAGCCCTTCCGCGCGCGGGGCTGCGCGATCGTGGCCAACGGCTACGACGTGGGTTGCTCCAACCTGGAGCGCGTGTGGATGCTGCGGCCCGACTTCGTGAAGTTCGAGCGCTCCATGCTCCCCACGCACCTGCAGGTGCCGGACCCCGCGGCGCTGCTCGGCGGACTGGCGGCCACGTTCCGCGGCGCGGGGATACGCACCGTGATGAAGGGGGTCGAGACCTGGGCGGACCTGGAGGCAACCCTCGAGGCCGGCATCGAATACGCCCAAGGCTACTACCTGCAGCCGCCGATCCGGGACGCCGTACCCGACGCCGGGGCGGAGCACCTGCCGGTCGCGCTGGAGCGCTTTCGCCGCCGGGCCTGAGGTTCGTCAGGCCGGCGCCGCGCCGCCGTCTTCCCCTGTCGCGCGCCGGGCGGGACCCGGGGCGTATCCGCCCGGGCAGGGCACGCGACACGGATTCACGCACCCCGCTGTTGCGTGGGGTCGTATAATCCCACTCCCATGACCCTTCTGACCGTCGACGACGTCTCGCTGGACATCGGCGACCAGCCGATCCTGCGCCAGGCCTCGCTCTCCATCGAGGGCGGCGAACGGGTCTGCCTGATCGGCCGCAACGGCGCGGGCAAGTCCACCCTGCTGCGACTGATCACCGGCGAACAGGAGCCGGACGCGGGCGAGATCCGCCGGCAGCGCCACCTGCGCATCGCCCAGCTGGCGCAGTCCCTGCCCGCCTCCCTCGACCAGACGGTCCGCGAGTACGTCAGCGACGGGCTGGCGCACCTCGGCGGGCTGATCGCACAATACCGGGAGCTCGCGGCGGGCAGCCCCGACGCCGGCGGCCTGCGGGAGCTCGAGTCCCTGCAGCAACGCATCGACGCCGAGGGAGGCTGGAACCTCGATCAGCGCGTGGACACGGTGCTGACCGAGCTCGACCTGCCGGCCGGGCGCCGCCTGCGCGATCTCTCGGGCGGCTGGCGACGGCGCGTGGGCCTGGCACGGGCGCTGGTCTCCAACCCGGAGCTGCTGCTGCTGGACGAGCCCACCAACCACCTGGACCTGGCCACCATCCGCTGGCTGGAGGACCGGGTGCGCAGCTTCCAGGGCGCGGTGCTGTTCATCACCCACGACCGCGCCTTCCTGCGCCGCCTGGCCACGCGCATCGTCGAGCTCGACCGCACGCGCCTGACCAGCTGGCCCGGCGGCTACGACGACTACCTGCGCCGCAAGGAGGAATGGCTGGAGGCCGAGGCCCACCGCATGGCGGTGTTCGACAAGCGCCTGGCGGAGGAAGAGGCCTGGATCCGACAGGGGATCAAGGCCCGGCGTACCCGCAACGAGGGCCGGGTGCGTGCGCTGCAGGCCATGCGCGAGGAGGCGGCCCGGCGACTGAAGCCGCAGCAGCAGGCGCGCATCAGCATCGAGGAGGCCGAGGCGTCCGGGCGCAAGGTCATCGAGCTGCACAATGTCACCCACGGTTACGGGGGCGAAACGCTGTTCGACGGCCTCGATCTGAAGATCATGCGCGGGGACCGCATCGGGCTCGTGGGCAACAACGGCGTCGGCAAGAGCACCCTGCTGCGCATCATGCTGGGACGGGTCGAGCCCGACCGCGGCACGGTCAAGCTCGGGACCGGGCTCGAGACCGCCTACTTCGACCAGATGCGCCGCCACCTGGATCCGGAAAAGACCGTCGCGGAGATCGTCGGCGACGGCCGGGATTACATCCGTATCAACGGCAAGGACCGCCACGTCATCGGCTACCTCAAGGGCTTCCTGTTCAGCGCCCGCCGCGCCATGACGAAAGTGGGAGTGCTCTCCGGGGGCGAGCGCAACCGCGTGATCCTGGCGCGGCTGTTCGCCCGCCCGAGCAACCTGCTGGTGCTGGACGAGCCCACCAACGACCTGGATGTCGAGACGCTGGAGGTCCTGGAGCAACGCCTGGTGGAGTACCAGGGCACGCTGATCCTGGTCAGCCACGACCGTGATTTTCTCGACAACACCGTCACCAGCGTGCTCGCCTTCGAGCAGGGTCGGGGCGTGACCCGCTACGCGGGCGGCTACAGTGACTGGGCCCGGCGCGGACACGCGCTCACCGAGCGGGACGATCCGCGCCGCAGCGCATCGGGCCGGTCACAATCCGCTGCCCAGGCAGACCGCCGCGACCGGCGGCCCCCCAAGCTGAGCTACAAGCTGAAGCTGGAGCTGGAAGCCCTCCCGGACCGGATCGAGGCGCTGGAGCAGCGCATCGACGAGCTGCAGGGGCGGGTCAGCGATCCCGGCTTCTACGAGCAGCCATTCGAGCAGGTCCAGCCGGTGCTGGACGAGCTGTCGCGCACCAGGGAGGAGCTGGACGAAGCGATGGAGCGCTGGGCGGAGCTGGAGAGTCAGTCCTGACCCGGCGCGGGAGGCACCCGCAGGTCGGTGCCAAAGGCCCGGCACAGGACGTCGATGAAGCGCCGCGCCCGCGGTGGAAAACCCTCGTGATCGAACCGGCGCAGCTCCCGGTGAACGCGCGCGCGGAAAGCTTGTCGATCCACCGGCGCGCCCGAGAGATTGTCCACGCTCACCCGGAAGCGGCAGCGCGCAGCAAGGCTGAAGGCCCACTCGATCGCCTGGGGCCGGAGCTCGACAGACTCGAAATCCGCTTGCTCGGAAGCCGTCCTGCCGTCGCCGCGATACCAGTAGCCGTAGTCCACCCGCTTTCGCCGCGCCGCCCCGGCGATGGTCCAGTGCGCGATCTCGTGCAGGGCGCTGGCGAAGAAGCCATGGGCGAACAGGATGCGATGCCGGGAATGCGCCCCGTCCGCCGGCAGATACAGCGGCTCCTCGCCGCCGCGGACCAGCACGGTGTTCTCGCTGTCCGCGAAGGTGCGGTCGAACAGCCGGATCAGTTCGTCCGGGTCGTGCCGGGCGGCCGCACGCCCGGCGCCGCACTGGATGGGATCTCCGTCCGCCATGGGGCCGGCATGATAGGGACTTGTGCCGCGAACGCCAACCGGACCCGAAGCCGCCGCCGGGAACACCCCGGCGGCGGTCGCTTCCAGGGGCCGGCAGCTCAGTCGCGCCGCGGGTTCTCCGCGATGCGTCCGGCCGGCACGTTGCCGGCGGCGCCACCCGCGGCGGCCTCGCGGCCGGCCCGCCCGTGGCGCTCCTGCCAGAGCGGCAGCAGCTTGCGGGTGAAGTCCCAGGCCATCAGCAGGGCGCCGGCGGCGAATACCACGTCGCCGGGGAAGCGCAGCCACTGCCATAGCAGCGTGGTGTTGTAGAACTGCAGGCTGCGGGCGTACGCGTAGCCGTGGCTGTACACCGCCGCCAGCTGCGGCCAGCCGATGGGCCAGAAGTTGAGCACCAGCCACAGCGCCATGCCGCCGTTGTACAGCCAGAAGGCGGTGATGCCGGCCTTCTCGCCCCAGGGATGCCGTTCCCCGGCAAAGTAGCGCAGCGCGAAGTAGATCAGGCCGATGGCGAGCATGCCGAAGGCCCCGAACAGCGCCGTGTGGGCGTGCGCCAGGGTCAGGAAGGTGCCGTGCTCGTAGTAGTTCACCAGCGGCGCATTGAGGGTGCCGCCACCGAACACGCCGGCACCGACGAAGTTCCAGAACCCCGACCCCAGGATATAGAGGTAGGCCAGCCGGTGCGGAAAGCCCTCCCGGTGCTTGATCTGGTGGTGCTGGTGCAGCGCCTCCAGGATCAGCAGGACCAGTGGCAGGATCTCGATGAACGAGAACATGGTGCCGATACCCAGCCACATCCCCGGCTCGCCCACCCAGTACAGGTGGTGGCCGGTGCCCAGGTCGCCGCCCAGGAAGATCAGGATCGCCTCGAAGAACATCGCCCGCTGGGCGAGCGTGCGGGAAACCAGCCCCAGCGACATCAACAGGTAGGCCGTCACCGCCACGGTGAACAGCTCGAACGACTGCTCGACCCACAGGTGCACCACCCACCAGCGCCAGAAGTCGGTGATCGTGAAGGAGTGGTTGATTCCCGTCAGCGGGATCATGCCGAACAGGTACAGGACGGCGATGTTGACCGTGCTGAGGTACAGCACGTGCTCCAGTCGCACCCTGCCGCGCAGCGACCTGAGGGCGGGCCACATCGCGCGCAGCACCAGCGCGCTCCACGCGGCCAGGCCGATGAAGAAGCCGATCTGCCAGAAGCGCCCGAGCTCCAGGTAGGACAGGCCCTGGTTGCCGAACCAGAACCAGTTCTTCGTGATCCAGCCCTGGATGCCCATGTAGTCGCCGACGATGGCACCGCCCACGACCAGCATGGTGACCCAGAAGAGCAGGTCCACCAGCCTGCCCTGGCCCTTCGGCTCACGCCCGCCGATCAGGGGTCCCAGAAACAGGGCGGCACCGATCCAGGCGACGCCGATCCAGACGATGGGCGACTGGATGTGCACCGAGCGCAGGAACTCGAACGGCAGCCAGTGGTTGATGTTGATCCCGTAGAAGCTGGTGCGCTCGGCATAGTCGTGCGCCATCAGGGCGCCGGCGCCGATCTGCACCAGGAACACCGCGGCGACCACCAGGAAATACTTGCCGGTCTTCTTCTGGCTCTCGGTCAGCTTCGGGAAGCCGTCGAGCAGGACCGGCTTCGGCGCGGTGTCCTCGGTGTCGATATAGCGGCGGAACAGGAACAGCACGATGCCGATCCCGGCCAGCAGCCACATCACCGAGATCCAGGTCCAGGTGAACGTGGACGCGGTGGGCTTGTTGCCGACCAGGGGCTCATAGGGCCAGTTGCTGGTCCAGGACCAGCTCTTGCCGGGGCGGCGCGCGACCGTGGTGAGCGAGGAGTAGAGCAGGAAATCCGCGGTCTGTTTCGCGGTCTGCGGCGTCAGGCTCTCGGCCTTCGCCCAGCCCTTGACGAAGTCGTTGGAAAGCAGCCCGTGCACGATCTGCGGCCGCACCTGCGTGATTGCCGCGGCTACCGAGTCCGGCAGGACCGTCGTGCCGCCGTGTTCGAGCCGGATGCCCTGCAGGTCGCGCTGCATCTGGCGGCGCACCGCGATCTGCCTTGCCTCGCCCAGGTCGGAGAACGGTCTCCCGTAGCGCTGCTGCGCGATCGCCGCCTCGGTGGCATGACCCAGCCGCACCAGGTATTCGGCCGTGAAGTCCTCCCCGAAGTACGAGCCCATCCCGTACAGGCTGCCGTAGTCCATCAGGTCCGCCTGCTGGAACCCGGCCTTGCCCATCACGATGTCCGCGCCGGTCATCACGGTGGTGCCCGAGCGCGTCACCATCTTCTGCGGCTGGGGCGGGGCCTTCTGGTAGGTCTTGACCGTCGCCCAGCCGAACGCCCCGAAGGATGCGACGATGACGAACAGCAGGATCCACTTGAGCACCGTGGAGGTGCGATCCGGCGGCTCCTGCCTGGCATGACGGACCGCCAGCTCAGCGAGGCTTTCTTGTGCCATGGTTGTGCTCCCGACTTCGAGTACCGGTCACAGTGCGGCTCCGGTGCGTCGTGTGACCTTTTAAGAGGTATATGTAATACATGTTTATACGCGAAAGGGAATTTAGCCGAGAACGCTCGCCGCGTGCATGACATAGATCAAACGGGGAAGTTTCAGGTTTTAGGTGTTAGGTTTTAGGTAGGAAGGGCCCCCCGGGGGCTTCCCACCGCCGATGGCCTTGAGTTGTGCGTGGTGAACATTTCACGTGCTTGCGCCCGACAAACTCGTTCCCGGGCTGCGCGTCCGATCGCGCTCTTACCGGAAACCTAACACCCAAAACCGAAAACCGCCGGAGGCATATATGGCCTGCTCACCCGAGCTGCTGAGGAAAACGCGAAACGGCGACGGCGACGACCGTGTCGATGTCGCGATCGTCGGTGCCGGCCTGTCGGGGCTGCGGGCGGCGACCCGCCTGGCTGCCGCCGGGCGGAGCGTGCGCGTGTTCGAGGCGCGCGATCGGGTCGGGGGCAAGATGCTGACCGAGGAGATCGGCGGCGTCGCGGTCGATCTCGGGGCGCACTGGATCGGCCCCGGGCAGGACCGGATCAACGCGCTGGTCGGCGAGATGGGCATCCACACCGAGCGGCAGCACCTCGCAGGCAAGGCGATCAACTTCCTCGGCGGACGCCGTCGCCTGTCGCGTTCCCCGATCCCGCCCCTGGCGCCCCACAGCCTGCTCGAGGTCGGGCTGGCCCAGTGGCGGATGGAGCGCCTGCGGCGCCGGGTGCCCGTGGCCGAGCCCCTGGCTGCACCCGGCGCACGCCGGCTCGATGCGCAGACGCTGGAGGGCTGGAAGCGGCGCATGCTGCACAGCCGCGGCGCCCGGGCACTGCTCGACGTGGCGACGCGTCTGATCTGGGGCGCCGAGCCCCGCGAGCTCTCGCTGCTCTATTTCCTGCAGTACGTCAACGCCGGACACGGCTTCCAGACCCTGATCGACAACGAGGGCGGCGCACAGCAGGACCACCTGCACGGAGGCACCCAGCAGATCTGCGAGCGGCTGGCCGCCAGCCTTCCCCGCGGCAGCGTCGTGCTGAACGCACCGGTGCGCTCGCTCGAGCAGGACGATGCGGGCGTCGCGGTCATCGGCGACGGCCATCGCTGCCGCGCCCGCGCCGCAATCCTGGCGCTGTCACCGGCGCTCGCCGCGCGCATCGACTGCCGTCCGGCCCTGCCGCCGGCCCGCGAGAGCCTGGCCCAGCGCATGCCGCCGGGTGCGTACGCCAAGGCCGTGCTGGTCTTCGAGCACCCGTGGTGGCGCGCCGAGGGGCTCTCCGGCATCGCGACCGCCGACAGCGGCCCGGTCCAGATGGTGGTCGATGCCAGCCCGTCCTCCTCCGGGCCGGGCGTGCTCGTCGCGTTCGTCACCGGCGACCCGGCCCGGGAGATGGGCCGCCTCGAACCGGGGCAGCGCCGGGAGCGCACGCTCGCGGCCGTGCGCCGACTGTTCGGCGACGGTGCCGCCCGGCCCGGGCACTTCCACGATCACTACTGGGAGCACGAGCCCTGGAGCCGGGGCGCACCCGCCGGCCTGATGGGTCCCGGCGTGCTCAGCAACTACGGCGAGGCGCTGCGCGCGCCCTGCGGCCGCCTCCACTGGGCCGGCACGGAGACGGCGACGGAGTGGATCGGGTACATGGAGGGGGCGCTGCAGGCGGGGGAGAGGGCGGCGAAGGAAGTTATTGAAAGTTATTAAGTTGTTAAGTTGTTAAGTTGTTACTCAGCAGTCAGAAATATAGGCGACGTCTGGGTGCCGGAAGAAGGACCGCACCAGGGCCGGGCTGTTGGCGATCGCCTGCAACTGTTCCTTCACCTTCTGCGCCAGCTTCTCGCCCTTGCGCAGCGGGCGGCGTGCCACCCCGGTGCGCTTGGCATGGCTCCAGACCAGTTCGTCGGGGTTGAGCTCCGGCGCATAGCCCGGCAAAAAGTGCAGGGTCAGTTTCCCTTGCGTGCTCTGGACATAGTCCTTCACCACCTTGCTCTTGTGGGTGGGCAGACCATCGACGACCAGGTGCAACGGCTTTCTCCGGCGGTGCATCAGCTGCTTGAGCAGCGCCACGAACCGCTCCGAGGTCAGACCGCCCTCGTACAGGGCGAACCAGAAGCCCCCCTTGCGGTTGACCGCCGAGGCCGCGCTCACGCTCTGGCGCTGGCCGGGACGCTGCACCACCGGCGTCTGGCCGCGCGCGGCCCAGGTCCTGCCGTGTACCGCATCGGCCCGGAACCCCGATTCGTCCCAGAAGTAGATCTCGGCGTTCTCCTGCCGGGCCTGCGCCGCCAGCGCCGGGTAGACCTCCCGCTTCCACCGCGCAATCGCCTCCGGGTTCCTCTGATAGGCCCGCTGCAGCGGCTTCTGCGGCGTCAGGTTCCGCTCGGCCAGGACCGTGCCTACCGTGGTGATGCTCACCCCGATCCCGAAGCGCTCCCGGATCAGATCGCGCACGATCCGCCGCGTCCACAGCCCGAAATCAAAACCGTACTGGAACGGGTTTTTGCCGTTGATCCAGCGAAACAGTTGCCGCTTCTGTTGCGCCGTCAGCTTCCCCGGACGCCCCGTGTGCGGGCGCGCCGCCAGCGCCGACTGCGGCTCCTGGTCCGGCTCCAGCTGCCCAAGCCACTTGTACGCGGTCGTCCGGCACAGCCCCAGGCTCGCCATCACCGAGCTCACGCTCTCCCCCTCCCGAATCCGCTGCACCGCCAAAAGCCGCATCGCTTCCTTGGTCTTCGGATCGTAGTGCCGTCCGTCTCTTTTCATCTGCGCTGGCCTCAACGCCGGGGAACCCTACCTCCTATTGTAGACCAAATTCCTGACTTATGTGTAAGTTGTTAAGTTGTTAAGGGGTTGTGCCACCGGCTCGGCGCGTGCGTGAAGCGGGAACCCGGCCTAAAGGGAGTGTAAACCAGATTGTGTAACTGCCCATGCCTCCATAGTCTGCAATGGAGGACATCGACATGGGCGAGAGCATGGACAAGGAAGAGGAAGCGAAGCTGAAGGCCATGGCGGCGGAGCTGGCCAAGGACGTCAAGTCCGAGAAGGATCTTGGCGAGCTCACCCGGCACCTGGTCAAGACGATGGTCGAGACGGCCCTGGGAGCGGAGATGGAGGCCCATCTGGGCTATGCCCGGCACGATCCCGCCGGCCGGGGTTCGGGCAACAGCCGCAACGGCACCACCCCCAAGCGCCTCAAGGGACAGCACGGGGAGATCGAGATCGAGACCCCGCGCGACCGGGCCGGCTCCTTCGAGCCGCGGTTCGTGCGCAAGGGCCAGACGCGCCTGACCCAGCTCGATGATCAGATCCTGGCGCTGTATGCCAAGGGCATGAGCACCCGCGACATCGTCGCCGCCTTCCGCGAGATGTACGGGGCGGAGGTCTCGGCCACCCTGGTCTCGAAGGTGACCGACCAGGTCCTGGACACGGTCACGGAATGGCAGAACCGGCCCCTGGATGCCATCTACCCGATCGTGTATCTGGACTGCATCGTGCTGAAGGTGCGCGAGCACCGGCGGGTACGCAACAAGGCGATGTATGTCGCCCTGGGCATCGACCTGGAGGGGCACAAGCAGCTGCTGGGGCTGTGGCTGGCCGAGAGCGAGGGCGCCTCGTTGTGGCTGTCGGTGCTCACCGAGCTCAAGAACCGCGGCGTGCAGGACATCCTGATCGCCTGTGTGGACGGCCTGACGGGCTTCCCGGAGGCCATTGCCGCGGAGTTCCCCGACACCAAGGTGCAGCTGTGCATCGTGCACATGGTGCGCAACTCTCTGCGCTACGTCTCCTGGAAGGACTACCGGGCGGTCGCCGCCGATCTCAAGCGGATCTACCGGGCGGCGACCGAGCGGGAAGCGCTGCGGCAGCTGGATGCCTTCGCCGAGCGATGGGACGGCCAGTACTCGCAGATCAGCCGCTCCTGGCACAAACACTGGCCGAACCTGATCACGCTGTTCGAATATCCCCCGGAAATCCGCCGGGTGATCTATACCACCAACGCCATCGAGTCGCTCAACAGCGTCATCCGCAAGGCCACCCGACAGCGCAAGATCTTCCCGTCGGACGAGTCGGCACTGAAGGTGGTGTATCTGGCCATGCAGGCCGCATCAGCGCGCTGGACGCGCCCGATCCACAACTGGAAGCCTGCGCTGAACCGCTTTATCATCGACTTCGGTGACCGCATCACCGAGCACCTGTAACCGGCAGGGCGGTTACACAGAATCGCTTACAGTCCC
>DASQZJ010000016.1:0-29428 GCA_035638775.1 Gammaproteobacteria bacterium | reverse complement strand
CCGACGGCGCGGTCTGCCCGGCCCCGGGGACGTCAGTTCTGCACCTTCTGCCAGGCCTGCTCGGCGGCCGGCGGCAGCTTGTCCATGTGCTTGAGGAACAGCGCCAGGGTCCACATCTGCTGCTTCGTCAGGGTGTGCTTCCAGGAGGGCATGGCGGTCCAGCGGATGCCGTGCTCGAGCTTCCAGACCGTGTAGCCCGGCGGATCGTCCTCCACCCCGTCCGTGGCGAGCTGGGGCGGAGCCGGGTACTCGCCGCGGGCAACCGCCGTGGCCGAGGCGTCGCCGCGCGCCGTGCCGTGGCAGAAAGCACAGTGCTTGGCGTACAGGTGGATGCCGGCGACCAGGTTCCGGTCGTTGAGCTTCACCGGGTCCGGGCCCTTCGGAGCCTCCCGGGCCAGGGTCGCGTTCAGCGAGGTGTTGGCGGCCCAGGTCTCGAGCGCCCCGGGCTGCGCATCGGCGTTGGCGGGAACGAGCCCGAGCTGCAACACCACCCAGGCGCCCACAACGAGTACCACGATGCTGAAGACGATTCCGGCAATGAATCCCTTGCCCATGTTTCCCTCCTCCGTCGGTGGTCGTTCGGATCATCGGAAGGCACGGGCGCGGCGTCCAAAGCTCCGGTCGTGCGAACGGCCCGACGGGCCCCTGGATCACGGCGCGATCGTTTCAAGATAGCGCTATTGCGGCGGGGTGACACCCCGGGGAAGCCGGCTGGTCCCGAACGACGGTCCTTCGCCCCCGCTCCGTCCCGGCTAGGGATTGTCGCGATGGCGCCGCCAGAGAACCCAGGCCAGGGCCGCCAGGGCGATTACGGCCGCGGCGCCGATGAAGTCCGGCGCCCAGTGCTCCACAATCGCGATCACCGCGTGCAGGTGGTGGCCCAGGAACCAGGCCGCGGCGCCCCAGGTGCCCACCCACAGCGCCGCGCCGAGCGCGTTCCAGGCCAGGAACGACCACCAGGGCATGGCGCTGATGCCGGCGACGATGCCGTTGAGCTGGCGCAGCACCTCGAAGAAGCGGGCCACGGCCACGAGGACGCCGCCGTAGCGGCGGAAGAAGCGCTCGGTGCGCGCCACGTGGGAGGCACGGATGCCGACCTTCGGACCGAAGCGCAGCACCAGCCGGCGGCCGCCGAAGTGGCCGATGGCGTAGCCGATGTTGTCGCCGATCACCGCCCCGGCCCAGGCCGCGGGAAACACCAGCAGGCTCATCGCCCCCTGCGCCGCCAGCGCCGCCCCGGCGATCACCAGGGTCTCACCCGGCGCCGGTACGCCGAAGTCCTCCAGCATCACGCCCACGAACACGGCCAGGTAGCCGTAGTGCTCCAGGTAGGGCTTGGCGGCGATGAGGTAGTGGGAAAGCAAGAACGCCCTTCTCCTTGGCGGTCATGGTGCCGGATTCCGGCTGGCGTGGTCCCGGAAGCGTGGGGCGAAGTGTATCGTCTCACGGGCGGGTTTTACGTTTTGGGTGTTAGGTTTTAGGCAAGAAGGATGCGGATGTGTGTCATGGTCCTGCACCGATGGGCTGGAAACGGGCACTGCCGCAGCCCCGCCACGGAGAGTTCTGCGGCTCTTGCGCCGGGTCCATTGAATGCCCGGCCCTGAATGGGCAGCGCAATGCTGGTGAGACCGTCCCGGGCGACGGGCTAACGAGTTGCCCGCCAAGGCAGAGGTCAATGCCACTTCCCGGAGCGCGTCAGTGATGACGAGAACACGAACGGGAACGCCGAGATGCGGCACTGCCCTGGATCGCGCTATTGTTAGCTCAAGGGCCTCGCGCTGCGCTCAACGTTTGACAGGCCTGCCGCCAGTGCGCTGGTTCGGTAGCTCGGCCGGCTGGAGGGTTCGCCGGGTCTTCGCCTCGGATTCGGCAGTGCGCCAGCGCCAGGACGAGGAGCACGCCACCGGACAACGGCAGCGGCGCAACCACCTGAAACCTGACACCTGAAACCTGAAACTATCGGGCGGAACGCCCGAGCAGGAGTTTGTCATGCCTTCCATCGAACGTCGCCCGCTGGGCAACTCTCCGCTTTCCATCGCGCCGCTGGTCTTCGGCGGCAACGTGTTCGGCTGGACCGCGGACGAGGCGACCTCGTTCCGGCTGCTGGACCGCTTCGTCGAGGGCGGGTTCAACGGCATCGACACGGCGGACGTGTACTCGCGCTTCGCGCCCGGCAACGAGGGCGGGGAGTCGGAGACCGTGATCGGCAAGTGGCTCGCCCAGGGCGGCGGGCGGCGCGAGAAGATCGTGCTGATGACCAAGGTCGGCATGGAGATGGGGCCCGACCAGACGGGCCTGACGCGCGGGTACATCATGCGCGCGGTGGAGGACTCGCTGCGCCGGCTGCAGACCGACCACATCGACCTGTACCAGTCCCACCGCGCCGACGAGGACACGCCGGTCGAGGAGACCCTGCGCGCCTACGAGGAGCTGATCAGGAGCGGCAAGGTGCGGGTCATCGGGGCCTCGAACTACTCGGCCGCGCAGCTCCGGGCGGCGCTGGATGCCAGCGAGGCGCAGGGCCTGCCCCGCTACGAGACGCTGCAGCCGCACTACAACCTGGTGCACCGCTCCGACTACGAGGCCGAGCTCGAGGGCCTGTGCCGCGAGCGCGGCCTGGGGGTGATCCCCTACTTCGCGCTCGCCGCCGGCTTTCTGACCGGCAAGTACCGCAGCCAGGCCGACCTCGAGGGCCGGCCCCGGGCGGTGATCGTGAAGAACTACATGGACGAGCGCGGCTACCGCGTGCTGGACGCCCTGGACTCGGTCGCCACCGACCTCGACGCCTCGGCGGCCCAGATCGCCCTGGCCTGGCTGATGGCCCGGCCCTCGGTCACCGCCCCGATCGCCAGCGCCACCACCGAGGAGCAGCTCGACCAGCTGATGGGGGCGGCGCGGCTGCGGCTCGACGAGGAGCACGTGCACCGACTCGCGGAGGCGAGTCGGTGAGTTTTAAGTTGTTAAGTTGTTAAGTTGTTAAGTTGTTAAGTTGTTAAGTTTTAAGTGAAGAGGGTCCGGGCGGTTTGCCTGATCGGGGCGGGGCTGCTCGCCGGTTGTGCGGGCGGGTTGATGCCCCCGGGCGCGGCGTCGGCCGGGCACTCGCCGGGCCCCGGGCGGGCCCGCGCCTCCATCGGCGTGCTGCGGGAGGGCTGGCACACGGGGCTGGTGCTGCCCGCCGGGGAGCTTGATCCCCCGCTCGCCGGGCTGCGAAAGGCCTTCCCGCGGGCCCGCTATCTCGCCTTTGGCTGGGGCGATCGCGCCTACTATACCAAGGGCCACCCCGGATTCGGTACGGCGCTTTCGGCGCTGTTCCCGTCGGCCAGCGTGCTGTTCGTGCGGGCCCTCCCGGCCCGGCCCGCCGATGCGCTGCCGAAGGATGCGAGTCTGCACTGGCTGTGCGTCCTGCCGGCACAGGTGCGCCGCCTGGACCGGTACATCGGTCACTATCTACGCCGGGGACCGCACGGGCGGCCCAGGTTGGTCGGGCGCGGCGGCTGGCCGCGCAGCCGGTTTTACGCTTCCGCCGGCCGTTACGACGCCTTGCATACCTGCAATACGTGGACCGCCGCCGCGCTCGAGTACGCGGGCCTGCCCGTCCATGCCGGCGGCGTCGCGTTCGCGGGCCAGGTCCTTTCGCGTACGCGCTCGCTGGCGGGCGCACCCACCAGCCGTTCCGCTGTCCCCGGACGCCCTGCGGACCGGTGCGCGTCCGGCCATGGCTGACTGCGGGAAACAAACCCGCCTCGCCGCGATCCGCAACGCAGCGCATCGCCGTCCCGGGGCCGACGGTCGGACCAATGCCAGACAAACGACATGAATCGTGCTAAAAGAGGGGCCTGAATTTCGCCGGATTGTGGCAGCATCCCGGGAATGACCACCGACACCGACGCCCTTCTCCCCAAGGTGATGGACCTGCTACTCGACCTCGTCTGCGTGGTGGACAGGGACGGCCGCTACGTCTATGTCAACGCCGCCTGCGAACGGGTCCTCGGCTACCGCGCCGCGGAGCTGATCGGGCGGCGCATGATCGAGCTCGTGCATCCCAACGACCGCCAGCGCACCATCGAGGCCGCGGAACGGGTGGCGAACGGCTACAGCCACATCGACTTCGAGAACCGCTACCTGCGCAAGGACGGGGGCGTGGTGCACCTGATGTGGTCGGCGCGCTGGTCGCAAGCCGACGACGTGCGCCTGGCCGTGGCCCGGGACGTTACCGAGCTGCGCAGGACGACCGGCGTGCGCGACGCGCTCTACCTGATCTCCGAGGCGGCACACGCGGCGGAGGGGCTGGACCAGCTGTACGCGCACATCCACCGGATCGTCGGCGGGCTCCTGCCCGCCGCCAACTTCGCGGTGGTGGACTACGACCGGACGACCGACCGCGTGTCCTGGGCGTACCATGCGGACGAGCGGGAGCCCCGGCCCGAGCCGCAGCCGCTCCGTGCGGACACGCCCATCGCCCGGGTCATCCGCGGCAAGAGCGCCCTGCTGGTCGCCACCGGCGGGGGCAGCGGACCCGGCCGCGCGGTCCCCGCGGACGGGAGCGGCCATCCGGACTGGCTGGGCGTGCCGCTGGTCTCGCACCAGGGCGTGATCGGGGCGCTGGTCGTGCGCAGCTACTGCAGCGACGTCCGCTACTCGCAGGCCGACCGCTCGCTGCTGGCTTTCGTGTCGACCCAGATCGCCACGGTGATCGAGCGCAAGCAGGCGCAGACGCGGATGCTGCACCTGGCGCAGCACGATCCCCTCACCGACCTGCCCAACCGGCTGCTGTTCGAGGACCGCGTCGACGTCGCGATCAAGCGTGCGCACCGCGACGGCGAGCTCCTGGGAATGCTGTACCTGGACCTCGACGATTTCAAGGAGGTCAACGACCGCTTCGGACACCACGCCGGTGACCGCCTGCTGCAGGACATCGCCCGCCGGCTCCAGGGCTGCGTGCGCGAGTCGGATACGGTCGCGCGCATGGGCGGGGACGAGTTCACCGTGCTGCTCACGAACATCCGGACCCGGGAAGACTGCACGGTGGTGGAAGCCAAGCTGCGGAAGGCGCTGGCCGCCCCGGTCGAGATCGAGGGTGCCAGCGTCTCCGTCTCCGCGAGCATCGGTGCCGCCGCCTACCCCGGTGACGGCATCGACGCAGACTCGCTGATGCGGCGGGCGGATGAGGGGATGTACGCCGCCAAGCGCGGGCGGCAGAGCCGCCCGCGCTTGGCGGAGTTTTAAGTGTTAAGTGTTAAGTTTTAAGTGAAGAGGGGCTCGGTGCTGGCATCCCGGGTGGTTGTGCCTGTGGCGATTCAGCTGCCTCCGGTCAACGTCCGCGCCCTTCGGCTTTCGCCTCGGGCGAAGCTGGGCCTCCGCGCGGCGAGGGCAGCACGTCGCCGGAAAAATGCCGACCACACAGCACCTTAAAACTTAACAACTTAACAACTTGACAAAACTCTCATATCCCATGGACGACCAATCCCCCATCTCCCCCTCCCCGACCCACGGCGCCGCCGGTGAGCGGGCCGGGCCCGCGGTGCTGGTGGAGCACCTGAGCAAGGAATTCGACGGCCTGCGGGCCGTGGACGACGTGTCCTTCCGCATCGACAGCGGGCGCATCTTCGGGCTGCTCGGGCCCAACGGGGCCGGCAAGAGCACCACCCTGGCGATGCTGGCGACGCTGCTGCCGCCGACCGCCGGCGCGGCGCGGATCAACGGCTTCGACATCGCGGGCGACCCGGACGGCGTGCGGCGCTCGATCGGCATCGTGTTCCAGGACCAGAGCCTGGACGAGGAGCTGACCGCGTGGGAGAACATGGACTTCCACGGCCGGCTGTATCACGTGCCGGCGGCGGTGCGCCGGCAGCGGACCGACGAGCTGCTCGCGCTGGTGGGACTGGCCGAGCGGCAGCGCTCGCTGGTCAAGACCTTCTCCGGCGGCATGCGCCGGCGCCTGGAGATCGCCCGCGGCCTGCTGCACCGTCCGCGCGTGCTGTTCCTGGACGAGCCCACGCTGGGCCTGGACCCGCAGACCCGCAACCTGCTGTGGGGCTACATCGAGCGGCTGCGCGACGAGGAGCGGATCACCATGATCCTGACCACCCACTACATGGAGGAGGCCGACCGGCTGTGCGACGAGGTGGCGGTGATCGACCACGGCCGGATCATCGCCTCCGGGGCGCCCGGGACCCTGAAGCGGGAGGTGGGCCAGGACACCGTTACGCTGGCGACCTCGGACAACGGGGTGGTGCTGGAACGCGTGCGGGCGCTGCCCGCCGTGCGCCGGGCGGAGATCGCCGGGGACACCATCCGGGTGGACCTGGATCGGGCCGAGGCGCACATCGCCGAGCTGGTGAACGTCGCCAGCGCGGCGGGCGCCAGCATCAGCTCGGTGAACGTGCACACACCGACCCTGGAAGACGTGTTCCTGCGCCTGACCGGGCGGACCATCCGGGAAGAGGAGGCCGGCGGCCGGGACCGGATGCGCATGGCACACCGGATGTGGAGGCGCTGAGGTGGACGCCGTCTACACCATCTGGCTGCGCAACGTGAAACGCTACCTGCGCTCGCGCAGCCGCATCGTCGGCAGCCTGGGCATGCCGCTGTTCTTCCTGGTGATCCTGGGCTTCGGGCTCAACTCGGTGGTCACCGACAGCCACATGCGCGGGGGCTACGTGGGCTTCATCGTACCGGGCATCGTGGCGATGAGCGTGCTGTTCACGGCGGTGTTCTCCGGCATCCAGATCATCTGGGACAAGCAGTTCGGCTTCCTCAAGGAGACCCTGGTCGCGCCGGTGTCCCGGCTGTCGATCATGCTCGGCCAGACCTTCGGCGGGGCCACCACCGCCCTGATCCAGGGGTTCATCATCCTGGTGCTGTCGCTGTTCCTCGGCCTGAAGGTCCCGGGCGCGGCCGGGTTCCTGGTGGCGCTGGGGTTCATGATCCTGATCGGCGTCGCCTTCACCGCCTTCGGCATCGCCATCGCCTCGCGCATGGAGGACATGCACGGCTTCCAGCTGATCATGAACTTCGTGATCTTCCCGATCTTCGGCCTGTCCGGCGCGCTGTTCCCGATCGACCGGCTGCCGCTGTGGCTGCGCTCGCTCACCTATGCCGACCCGCTGACCTACGGCGTCGAGGGCATCCGCTACGGCCTCTCCGGCACCGCGACGGTGCCGCCGCTGGCCAGCCTGGGCGCGCTGGCCGCGTTCGCGGTCGCGATGGTGGGGATCGGGGCGTGGCTGTTCAGAAACATTCGTTTCTGAGTTTTAGGTTGTTAAGTTATTAAGTTCTTAAGCGAAGAGGGGCCGGCGCCTGCATCCCGCGTACTGGCGGCGGCGAGCCGAGTGCCTCCGATCCGGGCCCCGAGGCCCGTCGGCTTTCGCCTCGGGCGGGAGGGCCGCTGCGCCGTGCAAGTAGCACGCCGCGGAGCAGAACCACGACGCAACCACTCAAAACTTAACAACTTAACAACCTAAAACTCGTCCGGAGGACGTCCGATGCCACTTGAGATCATCGGTGCCGGGTTCGGCCGTACGGGAACCGCTTCGGTGGCCACCGCGCTGGGGCAGCTGGGCTATCCCTGCTACCACATGTACGAGGTGGTGAAGAATCCCGAAAACAAGTCGCACCTCGACTTCTGGCACCGGGTGGCCAATACGCCGCCGGGGACCGCGCACGACTGGGAGCAGGTGTTCGGCAACTACACCGCCGCGGTGGACAATCCCGCCTGCTGCGTCTGGCGCGAGCTGACCGAGGCCTACCCGGACGCGCGCGTGCTGCTGACCCTGCATCCGCGCGGGGCCGAGGCCTGGTACGAGAGCACCATGGAAACGATCTACTTCACCGAGGTCATGTGGCAGTTCAAGCTGCTCGAGCGGGTCACGCCCTGGGGCCGCAAGTTTGGACAGATGTCCCGCAAGCTGATCTGGCAGCGCTCGCATCGCGGCACCATGGAGGACCGCGACCAGGCCATCGCCCGCTACCGGCAGCACGTCGAGGAGGTCAAGACCGCGGTGCCCGAAGACCGCCTGCTGGTATACTCGGTCGACCAGGGCTGGGACCCGCTGTGCGCCTTCCTGGGCGTCCCGCGGCCGGAGACGCCCTTCCCCAACGTCAACGACCGGGCCGCGATCAAGCAGACCATCCGGGAGATGACGCGGGGGGCGTATGGGATACTGGCGGCGGCGGCGGTCGTGGTGGCCGGGCTCGCGGCGGCGGGGTATTTCTTGCTCTGAGGCTGGGCACCGGCATCGGTGGGCCGCCGCCGCCAGAGTTTTAAGTGGTTAAGTTATCAAGTTGTTAAGTTAAGAGCGGGTCCGGTGTTTGCATCCCGGGTCGCGGCGGTGGCGACTCCGCTGCCTGCGATCAGGGCTGGCTGGCCCTTCGGCTTTCGCCTTGGGCCGAAGAGGCAAGGTGCCGAATGAGCAGCACGTCGCCAGGCCCCTGCCCGCAACGAAACACTTAACAACTTAATAACTTAAAACTTAACAACTTACTACTGGTTTTGATCATGTCGACCCGATTCGAGGGCCACGGCGGCGTATCGCTCGCCGCGGACGTGGCCGGTGCTCCCGGACAGCCGCCGGTGATCCTGCTGCACGGCGGCGGGCAGACGCGCTACGCGTGGGGGGCGGCCGCGCGCCGGCTCGCGCGCGAGGGCTATCACGTGATCTCGCTGGACCTGCGCGGTCACGGCGAGAGCGACTGGGCGCCGGACGGCGACTACTCGATGGACGCCTTCGTGGGCGACCTGGCGGCCGTGATCGACACGCTGGACATGCCGCCGGCGCTGGTCGGGGCGTCGATGGGCGGGGCGACCTCGTTCCTGGCGGTCGGGGAGAGCCGCCGGACGATCGCCAGCGCGCTGGTGCTGGTGGACATCGTCCCGCATGTGCGGCCGGAGGGCGTGCAGCACATCCGCGAGTTCATGCGCGGCAACCCCGAGGGCTTCGCCAGCGTGGAAGAGGCCGCCGACGCCGTCTCGCGCTACCTGCCGCACCGGCCGCGGCCGAAGGATCCTTCCGGCCTGCGCAAGAACCTGCGCCTGGGCGAGGACGGGCGCTACTACTGGCACTGGGACCCCGCGTTCCTGGACGACCGGGGCGCCGACATGTCCGGGCGCATGGCCGCGGCGGCCGCCGGCGTCGACATCCCCACCCTGCTGGTGCGGGGCAAAAACAGCGAGCTGGTGACCGCGGAAGGCGCCCGCCGGCTGCGGGCGCTGGTGCCCCAGCTGGAGTACGTCGACGTGCGCGGCGCCGCGCACATGGTGGCCGGCGACCGCAACGACGCCTTCAACAACGCCGTGATCGGCTTCCTGGAGCGCGCCGCGCCGGCCTGAGAGCCGCGCGTCGACGAACCTCGTCCGCCTGCGCGCGTCAAACAGGGTGGACGCGGCAGGTCGCTGTCGCCTCTCCGGCGTCGCCCCGATGCCGGCTCCCGGCGTCACTGCAACAGCGTGATCCATGCCCGCCCGCGGGCGGTGCGGCCTGCGCATTTCCCCTGCGACAAGCGAACAGGAGGTACGGATGACGACCGACCGACCCGGGGCGGCCGGCAGTGTCCTCTCGCGCGCCCTCGCCACCCTCCGTCACCGCGCGTTCGAGGAGCAGCCGGATCCCCGCAGCCGCCAGCGCAACCTCGCGCTCGTGGTGCTGACCACGGTCGCGCTCTTCTACCAGGTGCTCATCGTCCCGGCGGTTGCGCCGGCGCTGATGCGCCAGTACGGCATGAGCTTCCCGCAGTTCGCGGACGTGCTCGCGGTCGCCCTGGCGGCCGGCGCCTTCGGCTCGCTGCTCACCGGGCGCTCCGACGAGCGCGGGCGCGCCGGCACGCTGATCGCGGCGCTGGGCGGAGCGTCCCTGCTGAGCCTGCTGGCGCTGCCGGCGATGCCGGGGGTGCTGAGCTTCGGCGCCGCCTTCGCCGCGGTCGGCCTCGCCCAGGGCGTGGCGCTGGCCGGCACGCCCGCCCTGGTGCGCGACTTCACGCCCGGCCTCGGGCGGGGCACCGCGATGGGCCTGTGGGCCGCGGGGCCGGTGCTGGCGAGCATGCTGGTGGCCGAGGTGGCGAGCCACACCCTGCCGGCGGTGTCCGGCTTCCGGACGCAGTTCGTGATCGCGGGTGGCTTCGGGCTGGCAGTGTTCGCGGCGGCGCTGCTGTTCCTGCGCGACCTGGCACCGCGCCTGCGCGAACACCCGCTTCCCGGGGGCTACAGGCGCTACGCCGTCGATGCTCGCGGCCGGCCGGACCGCCACCACCCGTGGCTGCAGATGCTGCGGGGCGAGGTGGTCGGGTCGTCCGTGGCGATCAGCCTTTACCTGCTGCTCTACCTGACCCTGGTCGGCTTCGGGGTGGTGTACCTGACCACCAATTACGGCTTCAGCCTGGCCGCGGCCAATGCCCCCGGCGACTGGGCCTGGGCCTTCGACGCCGGCACGGTGCTGCTGCTCGGGGTGCTTTCCGACCGGCTGGGCGTGCGCAAGCCGCTGATCCTGCTCGGCGCCGTGGGCAGCATACTGCTTACCGTGCTGGTGGTGCTCACGACCGACCATCCCGCCAGCGGCTGGCCCCTGCTGGTCGGGATCATGTGCCTGGCGGCGATGCTCATGGCCGTGGTGTTCGGCCAGTGGCTGGCCGGCTTCACCGAGATGCTCGAGCGCCTGAACCCGGCGCTCACCGGCCGCGGCTTCGCCATCTGGGGCTGGGTCCTGCAGGCCGTCGCGGCGAGCGCCTTCTTCGTGCTGCCCATGGTGGTCCATCCGGTGACGCCGCTGGTGCGGCACGAAGCCCAGGTGAACCACCTCGAGGTCGCCCTCGACGGGCAGCTCTCGACCATCGGCGAGGCCCGCCGGCTGTTCACAAGGCTGCGGAGCTATCCGCCGGGCGGGGCGCCGGCGTCCCTGCGCCACGCCCTGGCCGCCCGGGTGGGCAGCCGCGCCCTGCGGCAAGTGGAGCAGGCGCGGCCGCGCCTGGAAACCCTGTACCGCTTCCGGCCGGCGGTGAACCGGGCGGAGGACCGGGCGCCCTACCGGTGGATGCTGTGGTGGTGGATCTGCGCGATCTGCGCGCTGCCGATGCTCGCCGTCGCGCTGGCCATGCGCGGCCGCTGGATCCCCGAGGGCCTGCGCCGGTGGCTGGAGCGCCGCCGCGGGCGCGACCGGCGTGCCGCCGGCGGTGTCGACGCCGGGAGCCCGGGCGTGCGCAGCTAGTCCCGGGCCCGTTCGTCCGCATCGCCTCCGCGTACGCGGCCGCAAACTGATCCAGCTCAAGTGCGCCCGGGACCCGGGGTGTAGGGTTGCTGCGACAACAAGGCACAAGCCCGGACACGGGCAACGTAGAGTTCCTGCAGGGCAGGCGAGCAGCCTGCCCTTGTTTTTGCCGCTCCTGCCCGGGCCGCTCCGGCGGCAATCCGCCCCGCGGTTGCGCTGGATGATTCGGGGCGGCAGCGCCGCGGCAGGCTGTCTTCATCGGAACGAAGTCTCTCCTCTTGCCCGGGCAGGACCTCCCTGCCTTGTCCGGCGCCCGGCCGCGATTGACCCACGTCACGCGCCGCCTCATGCCGCGCCGTGATGGAGGAGATCGGCACGCTCGGCTACATCTTCGCCTGCACCGTCCGCGGTCATCGCCAGCGAGTGGTATCGGGAGCAGGCCGGCGGGCGGCGCCCCGGAGCGCGCGACCACGAGGGCGACGCCGTGGAAGCGGGCGCGACCGACGAGAAGGACTACGGATAGCGCGGGCGACGGGCCGCCGCGATCCCGGCCGTTCTCAGATCCGCTCGAGCCAATCCTGAAGGCAGGCCTCGATGTCCGCCAGGGCGGCCTCGTAGGCCTCCCTGGGCCGGCGGAACGGGTCGGCGACGTCGCGGTCCCGCCAGCGTCCCAGGCGCTGCACGCGCCCGCGGGAGAAGGGGAAGGAGCGGGTGATCCAGTCCGCCTGGCCCTGCTCCATGACCAGCAGCAGGTCGAAGCCGCGCACCAGCCCGGCATCCAGCTGTCGACCGCGATGGCCGCTGATGTCCAGGCCGCGGTCGGCCATCAGCTCCACCGCCGGCTCGGGCGGCGGCTCGCCGACCAGCGCCGCGACCCCGGCCGAGGCCGCCGTGAGGCCGGGGCGCCGCGCGCGCAGCAGCGCCTCCGCCATGGGGCTGCGGCAGACGTTGCCGGTGCAGACCATCAGGACGGAGGCGATCAAAAGGTCTCCTTCCACTCGACCCAGCCGAGACCGTGGCTGCGGGCGGGCGCACCGTCCGGGATGCGCCGGGTCGCGCCGACCGCGAGCTCGAGCCGGCCCCAGCGGCCGGCCGGCGTCTGCCACCCCAGGCGCACCTCGCCGTAGTGCTCCGGCACGGCGGAGACGGTGTTGTGCGCGTTGCCGGAGCGGTTGATCTGGCCGTAGCGCCCGAGCAGGGAGATGGTGCCCAGCCCGGGGACCATGGTCAGCCAGCCCGCGGTGCCCAGGCGGCTGTCGTTGTCGGTGGGATAGCCGATCGGCATGCCGTGGAAGCGGTAGCCGGTGCGGTAGACCGAGTGGTCATAGGCCACGCCGTACAGCGGCGCGCCGTTGTAGTAGCGGGTGGTGGTGTCGGCGTACTCCAGGAACACCCGGAAGCGGCTGCCGTCGCCGCCCAGCGCGCCCCAGGTCGACCAGCCCACCTGGGCGATGTCCTTCCACGGCAGGTGCGCGGCCTGGTCCTCGCCGATGATCTCGCCGTAGACGGCCATCGGCCGCCCGGCGCGGAACGCCCAGCGCGCGTCGGCGCCGGCCAGCTCATCGGCGGGATTGTTGCTCTGCGACAGGGTGTTGGTCTTGCCCAGCAGCACGCGCTCGAAGGTGTGCAGCGACTCGGGCCGACCCTGCCCGCCCCACAGTGCCGTGCGCGAGAGGCCGATGGTCAGCCCGGCCACCGGCCGGAAGGAGACGCGCATGCCGAACACCTTCGCATGAGGCACCACGCGGTCGGTGCCCGTCTCACCGCCGAACACCAGCAGCCGCCAGGGACCGATCCAGCTCAGCCACGGCGTGTGGAAGGCGTCCGGCCGGCGCCGCCGCAGCGTGACGCCCGGGATCGGCCGGGCATTGCTGGACAGGATCAGGCCGCCGCCCCAGCCCGGTCCCCACCAGCGGTCGACCGCGCCGGCGGAGAGCATCCAGTTGCCGAGGTTCACGCCCAGGTAGCTGCCATCCGGCCGGGCGGCGTGACCGTCGGGAGCGTCGCGGACGGCCTGCCCCGCCAGCTTCCAGGACAGGTGCGGCCCCGAGTCCTGCATGCTCGCGCCGAGGGTCGCCCGCCCGCGCGGACTGTCGCGGAACCAGCGCAGGCCCGGGTAGGCCGACTGCGCGGCGAGGTCCACCGCCCCGCGCAGCCCCGCGGGCGCGTGGGCCATGACGTCGTCGTACGCCGCGGCCTCCGCGGGCGGCAGCCGGGCCGGATCGACCTCCGCCAGCCGCGAGCCGATCGCCGACCACGGGATCGGCCAGGTGTCGACGGGGATCTCCAGCACGCCGGCATCCGCCAGCATCTGCAGGTCGCTGCGCAGCGCGGGGCTGCCGGGGGCCAGCAGCATGTCGGCGTGCGCCGCGGCGCCGGGCCAGAGACACGACACGGCGACCGCCAGCGCCAGGGCGACGGCGACGCTCCGGGACCGGCAAGGGCTCCCCATGGAATCCATGTGCGTTCTTCTTCGCTCGCGGGACGGATTCATCCGCACGCCCGGGGGTGCGCGGTGCGGGCAATGCCAACGATGCTATCCGCGGCGCCGGACAGCGGCAAGGCGTGGCGACACCGAAAGGCGAAGGGCGGGGCGGAACCCCGCCGCCGTCGACGGCGGCTCAGCGGTCCTTCCAGACCGGCCTGCGCTTGTCCATGAAGGCGTCGATGCCCTCGCAGGCATCCTCGGCCAGCATGTTGCAGGCCATGATCTCGGAGGCATACTCGTAGGCGCCTTCCATGCCTTTCTCGAGCTGCTCGTAGAACATGCGCTTGCCGGTGGCGACGGCCACGGCCGACTTGCCGCAGATGGTGTCGGCCAGCTCGCGCACCGCATCGTCCAGGCCGGCGTCCGGCACGGCGCGGTTGATCAGCCCCTGGCGCTCGGCGGTGGCGGCATCGATGAACTCGCCGGTGAGCAGCATCTCCATGGCCGGCTTGCGCGGCATGTTGCGGCTGACGGCCACGGCCGGGGTGCTGCAGAACAGCCCCACGTTGATGCCGGAGGTGGCGAAGCGCGCGTGCTCGGAGGCCACCGCCAGGTCGCAGGTCGCCACCAGCTGGCAGCCGGCCGCGGTCGCGACCCCGTGCACCCGGGCGATCACCGGCTGGGGCATGCGGGTGAGGCTCAGCATCATGCGCGAGCACTGCCGGAACAGGGCCTTGTGCTGCTCCTTGTCCGTCTGGCCGCGCATCTCCTTCAGGTCGTGGCCGGCGCAGAATGCCTTGCCGGCGCCGGCCAGGACCACGACCCGCACGGCGTCGTCGGCGGCGATGGCATCGAGCGCGTCCTGCAGCTCGGCCAGCATCGCCGAGGAGAGGGAGTTGAACTGGCGCGGGCGGTTGAGGGTGAGGGTCGTGACCGGGCCGTCGTCCTCGCGCAGCAGGATCGGCTCGGCGGTGTCGATCGCGGGGTCGGTCATGGCGATCTCCTTTGCGGGAGGATTTGCCCCAGTGTACTACCGCGGCGGCGGAAGACGCCCCCCGGTGTTTCCGGCCTCGCCCGCGCCGTCCCGCATCGGCTATCGCTGCGCCGGAAAGCTCGCTGCCTCGCCCGGCGCCTCCGCGGGCAGGCGGTCCCGGGCGAGCCATTCCAGCGGGATGTGCCAGAGCGCCTCGCGCAGGCGCTCATGGAAGAACGCGAAATGCCCGATCGACTTGCACCCCAGCGCCGCGGGTGAAATCACCAGGTGGGTGCGCTCGGCCCCGCGGTAGTATGCCAGCAGCCGGCGCACGGCCGCCCGGGTGCCGAAAGGATCGTCGGTTACCCCGACCGCCAGGATGGGCGCGCGCACCGCGGCGAAACGTTCCACCAGGAGCCGTCGCTGCGCCGGCGACAGCCGGCGCGGGCCGCGGCGCCAGAAGTCCTCGAAACGCGGGCTGCGGCGGGTCCAGTCGTGCACCACGCCGCGGGGGGTGTCCTCCATCCAGCCCAGCCGGGCGCCCGGGAAGTACCCGAACGCGGCCGCGACGGCCGGCATGGCAAGGTGCCATTTCAGCAGCATCCGCAGGCGGCGTCCGCGCCGGTAGTCGCGCCAGTGGGCGAACTGGGCGCCCATGGTGAAGATGCGCTCGATCCGGTGGCTCGATTCGGCGAGCCCGATCAGGAAGCCGCCGACGCTGTGCCCGACCACGTGCACCGGCTGCCCCGGGAACGCCGCCTCCGCGTGGCGGAGCATCGCCTCGAAGTCCAGGCTGCCCCACTCCAGCCAGCCGGCCCGGAAGCCGCGCAGGGAGGCCGGCCGGGAGCCGCCGATACCGCGGTAGTCGTAGGTGACGACGTCGAACCCGTGCTCATGCAGAAACGCGGCGAAGCGCGCGTAATAGCGCCGGTGCACCGAGGTGGCGGCGTTGACGATGACCACCGGGCGCGGCCGGCGCGCGGGGCCGCGGTGACGCCAGAGCGAGCCCTGCAGCCGATAGCCGTCGGGCGCCTGCACCGACAGGGGAACCGGATTGGAGGAGTGGCTTACGGGGGCATCCACGGCCGGTGATCCGGGGTCGGGGTGATCGGGGCGCTGACCAACGCTTCGACCAGCCCGGTCATGATCGCGCAGACACGCCCCCCGGGCCAAGCCGGGCAAGGCCCTCGCTAGAACAGCCAGCGGAGGACGTCGAAGCCCGCGCCCAGCACGCCCTTCGCGACCCCCGCCGTGACGTCCAGCCCCAGCCCGGTGACGTCGATCACCCCGTGCAGCGTGACCTGCCCGGCCTCGGCCAGCACCGATCCGTGGCGGTGCCGCCGCGCGTAGCGGATCGCGTGCTTCTGGTCGGCCCGGGCGGCCGCCCGCTGCGCGCGGGAGAGGCGTGAGCGCGGCACCGCCGTAACGCGCACCGGCGCCGTCCCGTTGCGGTAGAAGCCGAGCCGGCGCGCGACCCCGACCGAGGCGTCGATGATCCGGCCCCGGTGAAAGGGCCCGCGGTCGTTGACCATGGCCACCGCCTCGCGCCCGTTGTCCAGGTCGCATTGACAGCGGTCACGTCGCTGCGCATGGTCTCTGCGTGGACGGCGCCGAGCGACCCGCCGCGGCGGTCGGCGCGGAGCGGCAGCGAACGGGAGACAGAGGCATGAAAATCGAGGGTGCACGGGCGGTGGTGACCGGCGGCGCTTCCGGCATCGGACGGGCCATCGCGGCGCAGCTCGCGGCACGCGAGTGCCGGGTGATGATCGCCGATGTCGATGCCGCCGCCGCCGAACAGACCGCCTCCTCGCTCGGCGCAAACGTGCGATTCACCGTCTGCAACGTGCGCAACGGCGCGGAGATCGAGTCGCTGGCGGAGGTCGCCTGGCGCGAGCTCGGCGGCGTCGACCTGGTGTTCGCCAATGCCGGCGCCGGTCCCGGCGCGCCGCTGCTCGAGGCCACGGCGGAGGCGTTCGACATCATCTACGAAACCAACGTCCGCGGCTCCCTGCTGACCTGCACGAACTTCGCCCGGCGGATGATCGACGAGGGCCGGAGCGGCCACCTGTGCGTGACCGGCTCGGAGCACAGCATCGGCATGCAGCACACGATGATGGGCCAGTACACGGCCAGCAAGCACGCGGTGCTCGGCTGGGCCGACGTGCTCCGGTACGAGCTTCCGGAACAGGTCGGCATCAGCGTGCTGCTGCCGGGGATCGTGGCCACGCGGTTCTACGACGCCACCCGCAATACGGAGCTCCCGCCGCCGGAGCCCGACATGCTGGCCTTCGGCGAGGCGCTGATGCGCAAGGGGATGCCGGCCGAGGAAGTGGCGGGCATCTGCCTGCGGGGCGTGGAGGACGGCGCTTTCCTGATCCCGACCCACGCCTGCTCCCGGGCGGCGATGACGCAACGCTGCGAGGAGCTCGGCGCGGCGTTCGACCGGTATGCCCCCGCGGGCTCGGGCAGCGAGAAGTACGAGGTCAACGCGCTGATCCACGAGACCCTCGCCCAGATGGGCGGCGGCGACTGAACTCAGGCAACCGGGCACGAGCCCGGGATAAGGAGACGCACATGCAGCAACGCACCCTGGGTCCCTTCACGGTTTCGGCCATCGGTCTGGGCTGCATGAACCTCACCCACGCGTACGAACCCAGGCCCGACGCCGACACGGCAAGGGCCGTGCTGCGCGAGGCGGTCGATCTCGGCTACACCCTGTTCGATACGGCGACCATCTACGGTGCCGGCGAGAACGAGAAGCTGGTCGGCAGGGTGCTGCGCCCGCACCGCGACGACATCGTGCTGACCAGCAAGTGCGGGCTGTTCATCGACGAGGACGGGCGGCGCCGGATCGACGGCCGCCCGGCGACCCTCAGGCGACACTGCGAGGACTCGCTGCGACGGCTCGGCACCGACGTCATTGACCTCTACTACCTCCACCGGATGGATCCAGAGGTGCCGATCGAGGACAGCGCGGGCGCGCTGGGCAGGCTCGTCGCCGAGGGCAAGATCCGGACGATCGGCCTCTCGGAGGTGTCCGCGGCGACGCTGCGCCGCGCCCATGCCGAGCACCCGGTCACGGCGCTGCAGAGCGAGTACTCGCTGTGGACCCGCAACCCCGAGATCGCCACGCTCGAGGTCTGCCGCGAGCTGGGCGTGGCCTTCGTCGCCTTCAGCCCGGTGGCACGCGGCTTCCTGCCGGGGACCCTGCGCGACCCGCGGGCGCTGGGAGCGAAGGACCTGCGCCACGGCATGCCCCGCTTCGCGCCCGAAAACTACGCGGCGAACCTGGCCCTGCTCGATCAGGTCGCGCCGATCGCCGAGGCCACCGGCTGCAGCCTGGCCCAGCTCGCGCTCGCCTGGCTGCTGGCACGCGGCGAGCACGTGATCCCGATCCCGGGCACCACCAGCATCGAACACCTGCGGGAGAACGCGGCCGCCGCCGACATCGCGCTGGACGCCGATAGCGTCGCGCGCCTGGACGGGATCATCAACGAGCGCACCGTGCGCGGCGCGCGCTACGGCGAGCGGGCCCAGCGCACGGTGGATACCGAGGAGTTCGATTAGGCGGGATCCGTCACCCGAGCGGGGCGGCGCCTCAGAACTCGCTGGTCCAGCTCAGGTAGAGCAGGCCGTGGCGCTGCGAGCCGCCGCCGACCGGGTGATACCAGTCGACGCCGAGGCCCACGCCGAGCCGCGCGGTCTGCAGGTTCGCGAACCACTCCATGCGCACCGAGTTGAAGCGCGTCTCGGCCGCGGCGATCGTGTTGTACCCGGTGCCGCCGCGGTTGAGCCGCCCGTGGCGGCCGAGCAGCGCGACGTCCCCGCTGCCGGGGACCGTGCCGATGTAGCCCACGGTCAGCATGCGCGCGTCACTACCCGCCGCATAGCCGATCGGCCGCTCGTAGTAGCGGTAGCCGCCGGCGTAGACCGGGTCGTTGTAGGCCACGCCGTATTGCGGGCTGCCGCCCGAGCGTGCCGTCGTGTCGGCGTACTCGGCGAACGCGCGCCAGGCATCCCCCTGGTTGTCCAGCGCGCCCCAGGTCTCGATGCCATACTGCCCGAAGCGCCCGGCCGGCTGCGCGCCCGCCCGCTGCTGGCGCACCGCGTCGCCGTACAGGGCCAGCGGCACGCCGCCGAGATGGAAGGCCCAGCGGGCGTCCAGTCCGCTCAGGCGGACGCCGGTATGCACGTACGCGCTCGCGGTGTCGTTGGCGGTCAGGCTGTCGCGCAGGCTGGTCCAGGTGTCGTTGCCGTTGCCGCCCCACTCACCCGCGCGCGAGAGCCCCACGGTCAGCCCCCGCAGGGGATGGAAGCTGAAGCGCGCGCCCGCCAGCCGCGCGCGCGAAACGGCGCGATGCGCCTGCATCTGTCCGACGAAGGCCATCAGCCGCCACGGCCCGAGCCAGTGCAGCCAGGGCGTGGCGAAGGCGTCCGCCCGGCGTCGCTGCAACGTGAGCGAAGGCACCGGTCGGGCGTTGCTGGACAGGATCATGCTGCCGCCCCAGGCCGGCCCCCACCAGCGATCGACCGCCCCGGCCGAGAGCATCCAGTTGCCGAGGTTGACGCCGACGTAGCTGCCGTCCAGGCGCGCGTTGTGCCCGTCCGGCGCGTCGTGGACGGCCTGCGCCGAGAACTTCCACGACAGCAGCGGTCCGGAGCCCTCGGCGCCCGCCGAAAGCGTCGCCTGCCCGCGCGGCGTGTCGTTGAACCAGCGCAGACCCGCCTCCGGCGTGCTGGCGGTGAAGGTCACCTGCTCGCGCACCCCCTTGGGGGCCATCGCCATGACCGCGTCCACCGCGGCGGCCTGGTCCGGCGGCAGGTTGTCGGTATTCACGCCGGAGAGCTGCGAGGCGATCGCGGACCAGGGGATCGGCCAGGTATCCACCGGCATGTTCAGCACCCCCGCGTCCGCCAGCAGGCGCAGCTCGCTGCGCAGGCCGAAGTTGCCCGGAGCCAGCAGCATGTCCGCGCGGGCGGGCTGCCCGGCGGCCAGCGCGGCCATGCCGGTCATCACGACCGCCGCGGCCAGGGTCCTCCATGCGGCTGATGGGCGGCTCGTTCGGCTTTCCTGTTCCACCGGGGCTTCCTTTCTCGTTCGTGGACGGCGCGTGCGACGCGGATGCGCCACGCACCATGGAGAACCGGGATAGTACTAACCCCGCCCGGGTCAACGCCAGACCGGCGCCGGGACGGCTTCCGCGAAAGAGTCAAAAGAAAGCGGTGCCGCGACTTCCGGCAACCGCCAAGAGGGAGGGAGATCGTCACCCTGTTCCGCACAGCCGCGTGCCGTCGCCCGCGCGGAAAGGGAGCCGCCGCGCCCCGGGGGAACCGGGACGCGGCGACCGTGCTTCAGAACAGCAGGCGAAGCTTGAGGGCGCCGTTGTGCGCGGTGTAGCCGCTGGCCTTGTCCAGCTCGTACTGCATCCGCAGCGTCAGGTTGTCGCCGTCGAAGATCGTCATCCCCAGGCCCAGCACCCCGATGTTCTTCCTGGTCTGGTAACCGCGGGTGGAGAAGGTCGTGTTGGTCGAGACCAGCTCCGCCGACGTGCTCTGGTTGACGTCTCCGAACGCGCGCCGGTAGGCAAGGCTCGCCTCCGGCTCGAGGTACTTCGACACCTGCCCCGACACGCGCACCCCGAGCCCGGCCGTGCCGTAGTTGCTCGACTGGCTCGCCACCTTGAGGTTGTAGGGGCTCGCCCCCGTCTCCGTGTAGCCCTGGCTGTCCAGGTGCGAGTAGCGAACCCGCGCCAGCGGCGTCAGGGTCACCCCCGTGCCGAAGCTCCGGCCAACCTCGGCCCGCACGCTGTACTGGTGCGTGTCGTACGCGCCCATCGCGGTCTGGCCGCCCAGGGCCACCGTGCGCATGCTGTCGTTGCGGTGCAGCGCCCAGCCGAGCTGCGCGTCCACGTACCAGCGCGAGGCCGGCACCAGGCTCCCGTACAGCGTCACCTGGTCGGTGTGCATCCGCAGCCGCTCGCCCGCGGCCGCGTCCCGACCGTCGACGTTGGTGCGCGCGTTGCTGTAGGCCAGACCCACGCGCAGGCCCGGCATCAGCGCCGTGTCGGCACCGATCACGCCGCCGGCCGTGTGCGCGGTGTAACCGCCGTTGCGCATGTTGCCGTTCTGGTCGGCATAGCCCAGGAAGCCCTGCACCCACACGCCGGAGCTCAGGTAGGAATCCCCCGCGGACATGCCGGTCGCGCCGCTCTGCGAGAGCTGCATCCGCTCGAGCATGTGCTGCTCCACCGTCATGCCCAGCTCGTCACCCTGCAGCCGCGAGGCCTCGACCACGCTGCCCGAGGAACGGCTGCCCAGGCTGTCGACCGTGCGGGTCAGTGCCGCCCCGCTCGGCTGCGCGTCCAGCTGGCCCAGCAGGTGGTCCGTGTTCGAGCCCGGCGTGACGCCGCCGGCCCCGATCGCGTCCAGCTTCGCCGCCAGGCGGTTGCCGCCGGTGAGCTGGGAATAGGTCGCCACGCGGTGCGCCGTAAGATCCAGGTTGGTGCCATTGACGCTGTCGCTGAAGCTCAGCACCGCCGAGTTGTCCTTCACGCTGCCCGGTGGAACCAGGCCCGCCCCGGTGGTTACCACGCTGCTGTAGGTCGACCCGTCCGGGACATAGTGCTGGCCCTTCACGGTCGCCTCCACCGTGCCGCTGCTCAGGTCCGCTCCCCCGGTCACGTTCAGGGTGCCGTGGTTGGTGCCCTCGATGGGGATCTGCAGGGTGCCGGCACCGGTCGGCCCGGCGTTGCCGAAGTTGCCCGAGATGGTGCCGCCGTCGGCGATCACCGTGCCCTGGTTGCCGAACCCGGCACCGCCGGCGTGGATGTTGCCGCCGTTGGTCAGATCCAGGGTCGCGCCCGGCAGCACCGTCGCCGTTGCCGCCGCCGTGGTCGTGGTGTCGATCGGCGTGTCCACCACCGTCGTGCCCGACTTGAAGATCACCCCCTGGAACTTGCTGAAGCTCCCCAGCGTCTGGAACTGCGACGCCTGGAACACCAGCGTGTTCGTGCCGCCGCCGCCGTCGACGTTGCCCTCGATGGCACCGCCGGCGGCCACCACCGTGTCGTTCTGCGCGCCCAGGTTGACGTTGCCCTTGATCTCCCCGGCGTTCACCAGCAGTCCGGACTTGCCGCCCGCCGCGGTGGCCGAGGTATTGCCGGCGATCGCCGTGGCGCCCTGGATCAACCCGAAGTTCTCGACGTTGTACGCGCCGCCGAGATAGATCCCCGTGCCGGAGGCGGCGATGGCGTAGCCGTTGGTCAGCGTGCCGTTGAGGTCGCCCTCCAGGCGAACCGCCGTGCTCCCGGCCTTGATCGTGCCGGAGTTGGTGATGTTGCCGTTCATCGCGCCGGCGATGTCGATCCCGGTGCCCGTCGCCTGGATCGTGCCGTGGTTGGCGATGTCCCCCGTCCAGTCGCCGCCGTCGAAGACGCCGTCGGTCGCCCCACTCTGGATCTTGCCCCAGTTCTCGAGGTTGCCATTGACGCCTCCGAGCACCAGGACACCTGACGCGGACTGGCTCTGGATGGTGCCGTGGTTGATGATATTGCCTGTCAGCCCGGGGCTGGAAGCGCTGCCCGTGTTCAGGAATATGGCAGGGCCACCGGCCTCGATGGTGCCGGTATTGTGGATATCCCCGGCAAGCGGGCCGGCGCTCACCAAAGCGGCGCTGTAGCCGGCCAGCGTCCCGCTGTTGGTGAGCGTCTGGAGGTTGCCCCCCGACGCGACCGCGACGCCCATCGGGCTGCCCTGGATGCTCCCCTCGTTGGTCAGGCTCAGCGCATTGCCGGTCGCAAGTACGGCCGCCGTGCCCGAGACTGCCAGCGTCGCCCCTGCCTGCACCACGCCGGTCTCGCTGTCGCCAAGCGTCTGCTGCGTATGACTGGTTCCGGAAATGTTGAAGCTGGCGGCAGCGCTGATGCCCGGAACGAGGAACATGGCCAGCGCCGAATAGGTGATCGACTGGGTAATGATCTGCCTCGTCCCCCCGCCGGTACGCCGGCGTACATCGATGCAACGCTTCTTCGTCATCCTCTCTCTCCCTATCGTGCGATACGCGGGCGGCAGACCGCGCAATGCGCTGTGAACGAAGGGCGGGCAAGTGACCTCGGACCCGCGGGCGAACGCCAACGACAACCGGACCGCTGCGCCTCTCGCGCGGCTGCCCCGTCGTCGTTCCCTGTTCTCTGGCGTTCCTTCACATTCGAAGCTCGGAGGGCCTTGCCAAGCCTGTGTCGTTATTGGAGATGCCCCGGCAACCGCCGGGAACGGCCACGTAGCCTGCCGTCAATCCCGTGGCCCCGGACACTGCGATGCAGTGTCATTATTCGCTTAGTGAAGTCTGGTCATTGCCTGATTCACTGTCAAGGCATGGAATTATTCTGATGGAACATCGTTGACACATTTTCATATGTTATTTCATGATATCGGGCTTCGTAGACAAACAGCGGCACGGACCGCCTCTGCCCACGGCCACCCGCCCGTGCCCCGCTCGTCGCTCAGAACGCTTGGCGCAGCCGGAGCCCGCCTCGGCCGCACGGGAGTCCGTTCCGCCACCGGCTTGCGCTGCGGCGGGCGATGGCGGAGCATCAGGGCGACACGATGACCGGAATCACGCGCTTGCGCCCACGCTTTTGCCTTGCTTTCGGCTGCCTGCTGCTCGCGGGCTGCGTTGCGGGTCCGCGGGCCCGCTTCCACGAGGCGGTCTCCAGCGCCCGCAGGGCCGGGCTGCACCTGCGGGTGGTGGATGCGGGCGCGTTCCGGCTGGCGACCTGGTCCCGGCTGACCGCGCCGGGCAAGCCGGTGGACGTGTACATCGAGGGCGACGGCTTCGCCTGGGTCACGCCCCATCGGCCGTCCGACAACCCCACCCCGATCGACCCCGTGGGGCTGAAGCTGGCGATGGCCGATCCCGGTCCCAACGTCGTCTACCTGGCCCGGCCCTGCCAGTACGTCGGGGTGGGCAGCAATCCGCGCTGCACGGTCGCGATGTGGACCGGCAAACGCTACTCGGCGGCCGTGGTCACGGCCACGAACCATGCGATCGACAAGCTGGTGGGCCGGAAGCGGAAGATCGAGCTCACGGGATTTTCGGGGGGCGCGGCGGTGGCGGTGCTGGTGGCGGCGCGGCGCCAGGACGTCGTCTCGCTGCGCACCGTGGCCGGCGAGATCGACAGCGCCGCCTTCGTGCGGATCCACTCGCTCAGCCCGCTGAGCGGCTCGCTGGATCCGGCGGGCGTGGCGCACAAGCTGCGGGGTCTGCCCCAGCTGCACCTGGTCGGCGGCGACGACCACGTCATCCCGATCCAGGTGGCACGCGCCTACGAGCGCAGGGCCGGTCCGTCCCCCTGCATCCACGTGCGCGAAATCCCGGGCGCGAGCCACGACCACGGCTGGGTGAAGGTCTGGCCCCGGGTGCTGAAAGCCCGTGTCGAGTGTGGCAGGACGCCGAAGGTCGGCCACGGCGTCGGCGGAGGGCGCCGCGCCGCGAAGGGCCGCTGATGCCGGCAGGTTGCCCGAGAGCGCGGCAGCCCGCCGCGCGCAACGACAGCGGGCCAGGCTACACGCCCAGCTCTTTTCGCAGCGGCTCGAGGAAGGCCTCGTAGCGGCGCCAGCGCTCGACCGAGGTGTTGTACAGCGGCTGGCGGACCTGGGTCATGCTGGCGGTGCGTACCGCCCGGCGGGTCTCGTGGAAAGACAGGCAGCGCTCGTCCCAGGGCAGCCCGCAGTACTCCAGCAGCCGGCGGACCTGGCCTTCCAGGTCGGCGACCACGTCCTCGTACTGCACCTCGAGCAGGCTGCCGGCGGGAAGCACCCGGTCCCAGTGTTCCATCACCGCCTGGTAGGCCCGGTAGTACTGTCCGAGCTCGGTCAGGTCGTAGCTGAAATCCTGGTGCGCGGAGAACAGGTTGGTGAAGCAGGACACGCAGGTGTCGATCGGGTTGCGCCGGCAGTGGATGATCCGCGCGTTGGGCAGCATCAGCCGGATCAGCCCCACGTAGGCGAAGTTGCCGGGCATCTTGTCGGTGAAGCGCGGGGTCTCCGGGATGCGGCCGGCGACGTGGGCGACGTAGCGCCGGCCCATCTCCGCCAACGCCTCCGGGGTCAGCTGCGGAAGGAACTCCGGGTAGGTGATGCGATTCCCGGACGCGTCCCGCACGTTGCTTACGACCAGGTTCATGTCCGGCAGCTCGCCGGCACCGTAGACCTCGCCGTGCGAGGCCAGGATCTGCTCCACCAGGCTGGTCCCGGAGCGCGGCATGCCGACGATGAAGATCGGCTGCGACGAGGGATCACCCTGTCCGGCCAGGCGCTCGTAAAGCTCCGGCGTGAACAGGCCCGGCAGGCTGGCGAAGGCCTGCAGGTTGCGCTGGAAGGGGTTCTCCGGGAGCGTCGAGCGCTTGTGGCGGGCGCCCTCGGCGTAATGCTTCCAGGCGGTCTCGTGATCCTTGAGGTCCTGGTGCGCCTTGCCCAGGGCGTAATGGACGTGGGCCAGGTCCATGGTGGTGCCGCCGCCGCGCTCGAGCTCCTCCAGGCAGGTGAAAAACGGCGAAAGCTCGGTGGCGGCATCGCGGAACCTGACCGCGCTGGCGTAGTTGAACAGGTAGCTCGCCCGGCGCGAGGGCTGCAGCTGGATGGCGCGCAGGAAGGCGTCGGTCGCGTCCTCCTGGCTGCCCTGCTCGACCAGCACCAGGCCCAGCCCGTTGAGGGTCTCGGCGCGCCCGGGATCGGCCTCCAGCGCCTCGCGGTAGGCGGCCTCCGCCTCGTCCAGGCGGCCCACCTTGTGCAGGATCTGGCCCCAGGTCGCGAGCACCTCGGCGTTGCGCGCGAAGCTCAGCGCCTTCTCGACCGCCTGCAGCGCGCCGTTGAGCTGGCCCCGCTCGTCCAGCGCCAGCGCCAGCGCCGCGTGGCCCTCCGGGTAGTCCGGGCGGATGCGGATCGCCTGCTGTGCGGCGGCGACCGCCTCCTCCAGCCGGTCCAGCTCCTTGAGGATCAGGGAGGCATTGTTGTGCGCCTCGGCGTAGTCCGGGCGCAGGCGGATCGCGGTGAGCGCCGCCTGCAGCGCCTCCTCGTAGCGATCGAGCTGGTGCAGGGCCACCGAGAGGTTGCTCCAGGCCTCGGCGTACTGCGGGTCGAGCTGGTTGGCCTTGCGGAACGCCGCGACCGCCTCCTCGAGGCGGTCGAGCTTCTTCAGCGTGTTGCCGAGGTTGTTCTGCAGGCGGCCGGAGCCGGGCTCCTTGTCCAGCGCCTTGCGCAGCATGCGTTCGGCCTGGACGAGCTTGCCCCGCTCCTGCAGCACGATGCCGAGATTGTTCAGCACCGAGGAGGATTCCGGGTCCAGCTTGAGCGCCTTCTGCCCCGCGGCCTCGGCCTCCTCCAGCCGACCCGCCTGGCGCAGCATCTCGCACAGGTTGCTCTGCCAGGCGGCGTTGTTCGGCGTCGCGGCCACCGCCTGCTGCACCAGCGCGATGGCGTCGTCGAGCTTGCCCACGCGGTGCGCGACCAGCGCCAGCAGGTGCAGTGCCTCGCCGTTGGCCGGATCCTCGCGCAGCACCTGCCGGCAGAGCGATTCGGCCTGGGCCAGCTCGCCGGCACCGAGCGCCTGGTGCGCGCTGGCCAGCACGTGGCCCGCGGAAAAGGAAAGGCCGGACACGCCGGCCGGATTGCTGCCGCTTTTCTGGTTCATCCGGAAATGGTTGCCCGAAACCGGAACCCGATGCAAGCGGCCGGCCCCGCGGCTCATCCCGCGGGGCCGGCCGAAGTGCCCGGGCCGTGCCTCAGAAGCCGAGGCGCAGCTTCAGCATGCCGGTGTGGGCCGTGTAGCCGCTGGCCTTGTCCAGCTCATACGCCAGGTGCAGCGTCAGGTTGTTGCCGTCGTAGATCATCGCACCCAGCTGCAGCACCCCGACGTTGCTCTTGCGCGCCAGGCCCTTGGTCGAGAACGTCGTCCCGGTCGAGACGATCTCCGCCGTGGTGCTCTGCTGCACGTCGCCAAAGGCATGCCGGTAGGCAATGCTCGCATCCGGCACGATGTTGTCCGTCACGTGGCCCGAGACCCGCAGCCCCAGGCTCGCCGCCCCCAGGTTGCTGGTCTGGCTCGGCACCCGCAGGTCGTACATCCCGGCCCCGGTCTCCGTGTAACCCTGGGTGTCCAGGCGCGAGTAGCGCACCCGCGCCAGCGGCGTCAGCTCCAGGCGCTTGCCGAAGCTGCGCCCGACCTCCGCCCGGATGCTGTACTGGTGGCTGTCGAAGTTCCCCAGCGCCGTCTGCCCGCCGAGACTCACCTCACGCCGGCTGGCGTTGCGGTGGAAGCCGTACGCCACCTGCCCGTCCACGTACCAGCGCGGCGCCGGCACGTAGCTGCCGTAGATGCTGAACTGGTCCGTGTGCAGGTCCAGGCTCTGGCCGGTCGCGGCACCGCGACCCTCCACGCTGGCGGTGCCGTTGGCGTAGGCCAGCCCCAGGCGCAGCGACGGCGTCACCAGCGTGTCGTAGCCGATCACCCCGCCGTGGCTGTGCGCCGCGTAGCCACCCAGGACGCTGCCGCCGTCCTGGTGGGCGTAGCTCAGGAAGCCCTGCACCCAGACGCCGGAGTCCAGGTAGGCGTCGCCGGCCGACATGCCCGTGCGCCCGTTCTGCGCCAGGTTCAGCTCGCCCCGCAGCCGGTTGTCGATGGTCAGGCCCACCTGGTTGGCCTGGATCTCGGCACCCTGCAGAGAGCTGCCGACGGACTGGGGCGACATGCTGTCCACCGCCTGCTTGACCGCCGAACCCGTGGGCAGGGCATCAAGCTGGCCGAGCAGCATGTCCATCGAACCGCTGTAGCTGCCGCTGGCGCCGATGGCGTCCAGCTTCTTCGCCAGGGGGTTGCCGCCGGAAAGGCTCGCGTAGCTCGCCACGCGGTGCGCCGTGAGATCCAGGTTGGTGCCGTTGACGGTATCGGTAAAGGCCAGCACGGCCGAGTTGTCCTCGATCGTGGAGGGCACGTTGGCCACGCCGGCGCTGGTCTTGACCACGCCGCTGTAGGTGGAGCCGTTGGGGGTGTAGTGCTGGCCCTGCATGGCCACTTCCAGCGTGCCGCCGTTCCCCTTGCCCAGGTCCGCCCCGGCGCTGGTGGTCAGCGTGCCGTAGTCGGTGGTGCTGGAGATCGGCACCTCCAGCGTGCCCGGCACGATGGTGCTGGGGTTGCTCGGATCCGGCCCGTAATTGCCGAAGCTTCCGGTGATGCTGCCGCCGTCGGCGATCACGGTCCCCTCGTTGCCCAGCGCGCCGGCCGCTCCGACGTTGATGCTGCCGCCGGTAGCCAGATCCAGCGTGGCGCCCTTGAGCACCGCCGCGCTGGTCGCCGCCGCCGAGCTGTCGATGGCGCTCTCGACCTTGGTCACGCCCTTGGCGAAGTAGACCTTCTGGAAGTGGTCGTAGCTGTTGGTCGGCAGGGCCGTATAGCTCGCCGCCGCGAAGTCCACCTCGTTGGTCCCGGCCCCGCCGTCCACCGGCCCGGTGATCACGCCGCCGGCGACCTGCACGGTGTCGTTCTGCTGGCCCAGGATCACGCCGCCGTTGATCAGGCCGACGTTGGTCAGGGTGCCGCTCTTGCCCTGCGCGCTCGTGCTGGTGTTGCCGGCGATCGCGACCCCGAGACCATTCGCGCCGTCGATGGTGTTCTCGTTGAGGATGTCGTAGGCGCCACCGACGTAGACCGCCGCGCTTCCGCCGCTGGTGCTGCTGCTCGCAATGGTGCCGACGTTCGTCAGGGTGCCGTTGAGGTCGCCGCCGAGGTACACCGCATGGCTGCCGCCCGAGATCGTGCCGTAGTTTTCGATGTTGCCGTGCATTGACACATCGGTGGCCCCATTGGCGGTCGTCCCGCTGCCGAGATACACGGCGGTTCCGAACGGCGCCTCGATACTGCCAGTGTTCTCGAGGCTGCCGACCCAGGGGCCCGAGACATACAGCGCGTCGCTGCCGGACTCGTACGTGGCAAGCTTCCCGCTGTTGGTCACGTTCCCGGTCAGGGTACTGTCCAGTTCTACGGCGTAGTCGAACTGGGAGGTG
The DNA here is from genome assembly GCA_035638775.1 of Gammaproteobacteria bacterium. GTDB lineage: Bacteria > Pseudomonadota > Gammaproteobacteria > UBA5335 > SLRW01 > DASQZJ01. The sequence goes on along the minus strand of DASQZJ010000016.1, from coordinate 774 downwards.
ACGGTGCCGGAGTTGGTGAGGTTCCCCGTCATGTCCCCGGATACGTACACGCCGGTATCCGCGCTTGCTATGGTCCCGGCATTGGTGATGCTGCCGTTGAGGTCGCCACCGAGATCGATGCCGTAGTAAGCGGCGATCGATCCACTATTCGTGATGCTGCCGTTGAGCGCGACGTACTTGCCGGTGTTCGACGGGCCAGTGTAGGCACCGGAGATATAGATTCCACTCTCCTCGCCACTGCCGATCGTGCCGCTGTTGTCGATGTTGCCGGTCATCATCCCCGACACGTACACAGCGTAAGAGTAATGGGCCTGAATCGCGCCGCTGTTGGTCAGGTTGCCGTTGAAGTTGCCGTCCACGTAGACACCATAGTAGTCGTAGCCGGCTTCGATCTTGCCTCGGTTGGTCAGGTTGCCGGTGAGATCGCCGCCCACGTGGATGGCCGTATCGGAGAAGCTCCGGACCGTACCGCTGTTGCTTATGTCGCCTTTCATCGCGCCATCGACGTACAACCCCCCGTCCTCGGACAATATCGTGCCGGTGTTCGTGAAGTTGCCCTGCATGCCGCCGCCCACGTAAAAGCCGTAGGTATAGGCGTTCACCTTGCCGGTATTGGTGATGTCACCGGTCAGTGCCACCGTGCTGCCACTGGAGTTATCGATGTACACGCCGCTGTAGTAGGAATTCAAGGTCCCGTTGTTGACGATGTTCCCGGTCATCACGCCGCTGATATAGGCGTCGGTCTCGTCCGCCGACATCACGCCGTCGTTGGTC
>DASQZJ010000015.1:0-8057 GCA_035638775.1 Gammaproteobacteria bacterium | reverse complement strand
TTGAACTGCGAGCAGTTGTGCGCCGGTCCGTAGACCGAACCGGGATCCTCGGAGACGTGGCGGACGTGGATCACCGGCCTCCCGGACTCCCGCCACGCTGCCAGCAGGCGGCCGATGGTTTCCTCCACACGCGGATTGTTGCGCTTGCCCCGGGCGGGATCATCCATGGTCTGCTGCAGGCCGATGACCATCAGGGCGGCGTCGTCACGGAGCATTATCGGCATGGCTTTGCTCCCGGGTAGCGGCTTCTGTCCGGTCTGCTCCTGGGGAAGCATGGGCGGAAGTCGACGCCCGAATCATAAATCGCTTTGGCTTATCGGAATCCGCTTGTCACGACCCTGCTGTTGTATTGTGCCGGCTCTCCGCTGGAGCCACGATCCTCATGCTACTCCTTGTACGCAACCGTTTCCGTCATTCCGGCCGGCAGGTTATACCGGTCGTCGGTCAACCCCGGCTCACTGTCGCTGCAACCCGACCTCGAGGTCGACCCCGGGGACCTCTGCCGCGTTCACACCGGTTCCCGCGTGCCCGCGGCAGGCCCAACACCTCGCCGGGGTAGCTCGTGCGGCGCAGGCCGGGATGCCGGGATAGCCCAGGCCCGGGTACGGGACACCCTGACCCGGGCAGGGTCGGGCGAGCCGGGGACGCCGCAGCGGCCGATGGCCGGCTGCTCGGCTGCAATCGATTCACCGGTCGCTTTCGCCCGTGAGCCGGACCGCCTTACCGGTCAGGATGACGTCGTAGCTGGATACCCGCGGCGACGGGAAGATTGCCGAGCGATGCGCGTGTACGTCGATGACCCCGTCGGCGCCGGCCTTGGCCGCCTCGATCCGCAGCCTCTTGTACAGCATCGCCTCCTGCTCACCCGCCTCGATTCGGTTGGCGACGTGGGCCGAACTCTCGACCCGGGCGATCACCTTGTACGTGCCCGCCGGAGGCCGGGCGTAGATGCGCACGTTCTTCGGATCGGTCGGCTTGTAGCGGTGGCTGGTCAGTGGCGTGTGGCTGCCGGTTGTGTTCGCCATCTGTGTCAGCTCGATCTCGCCCGGGCTGCAGGAGACCAGCAGCGCGATCGCGGTGCCGGCAAGCAGGAGCGCCGTGGCCCGCCGCATCGGGGCAAGGTTGGCAACGTCGCGCAAAATCATCTCGCGGCTCCCGTCGCGAAACCGCCCCGGCCCGGGGGATGACGTTCGCGAACAGCCTGCAGCAAGCGGCGATTCTCCCGGACCTCCAGGCCCAGGCTCTCGGCCTTGCGGATGATCCAGCCGTTGATGTAATCGACCTCCGTGGCACGTCCGGCCCGGACATCGCTGCGCATGGAGGACGTGTTGGTGGCCGTGGCGCGTGCCACCTCCAGGCAGCGATCCATGGTGTTGCCGGGCCACCGCGGGTCCACCCGCGCAAGCACCTCGTCCACCTCCCGCGCGACGACCTCGACCAGGGGCAGCAGGTCGGGACGTTCGCGCAGCTCGCCGTTGGCGCAGTCGAACACGGCGGTCAGGGGATTGATCACGGCGTTGACGGAGAGTTTGAGCAGCTGCTGGTGCCGGATGTCGAGGCGCCATTCCAGCCCCGGCCAGTGCGGTTGCAGCGTGGCGAACCAGTCCGGCGGGAAGGCGCCGCCGTCGCCCAGCAGGGTGGCGTTTTCCGCCACGATGTGGTGCTCGTTGCCGCGGCGCCAGCCCCCGCTGGTGGTCACCGCCTGGATCACGCGCGCGGCGCGCGGCAGCGGCACGGGCTCGAGGCTGCCCATGCCGTTCTGCAGCCGCACGATCTCGACCGAGCCGTCCAGCCGGCCCGCCAGGGGTGCCATCGCCGGCGCGGTCTGCCCGGCCTTGGTGGCCAACAGCAGGCGCCCGACCGCCCCCTCGAGCCGGTGGGGATCGAGACACTGGAGACGCACGCGCTGGCGGCGCCGGTCCCGGCCGAACACCAGTGTACGCTCGCGCGTACCGGCCGCGCCCGGCACCAGGTAACGCGTGCGCAGCCCGGACGCGGCGAGATAGCTTCCGGCGAGCACGCCCATGTTGCCGGCGCCGAGGATATACCAGGTATCGATGCCCATGGGACGTCATCTTCCATCGCGTCGGCGCACGCCGCAACGGCCGGCCCTCAGCCTTCGATGACCAGCGCCCGGGCGAGGGCGCCGGCGCCGATGATGCCGGCATCGTCGCCGAGCTTCGCGGCGACGAACCGCAGCGCCGGATTGGGCGCCATGATCCGCGGCACGGCGACCTCCGCCACCTGCCGGGCAAGGTTCTTGCCCATGCGCTGGCCGAAGCCGCCGCCGATCACCACGCGTTCCAGATCCAGCACGTTCAGCACGGACCCGATGCCCGTGCCGACCGCCTCGATGCCCTCGCGGAAGATCCCGGCGGCGATCGCGTCGCCGGCTTCGAGCGCCTTCTCCCACACCTTGGAAGTCGGCCGGTCCTTGTCCTCGGCGTCCTGGATCTCGAACAGCGCCGTCTCCCTCCCCGAGGCCTGCATGTCACGCGCCGTGCGGGTCATCATCCGCCGGCCGGCGTACGCCTCGACGCAGCCCCGTCGCCCGCAGCCGCACAACGCCCCACCGGGCCGGACCAGCACGTGGCCGATCTCGCCGGCGGCGCCCCGGCTGCCGGCAAACGGGCGCCCGTCGATGACCAGGGCACCACCCACGCCGGTGCCCCACCAGACCCCGAGCACGTTGTCGGCGCCCCTCGCGGCGCCGGCAAGCCATTCACCCAGCAGGCCGCAGCTGACGTCGTTGCCCAGCGCCACCGGCACGCCGAGCTCCTTCGACAACTCCTCGCCGAAATCACCCTGCCCCGGCCATCCGGGCAGGTTCGGGACGTGCAGGATCCGGTTTCCGCTGACCGCCCCGGGGATCCCCACCCCGACCGCGGACGGACGCTCGTCCAGCGCCGCGATCTGGCCCCGGATGGCTGCGATCAGCGCCTCCGGTCCTTCCTGCGGCGTCGGCTGCTTGGTCCGTGAGACCACCTTGTGACCCTCGCCAACGATCCCGGTCTTGACGCTGGTACCGCCGACGTCGACCCCGGCTACGATCATGGAAACCTCCGTGGAATCGGCATGCATCTCCCATGTTAGTGCCGATCGGGCGGTTTCGGGTTCGGGAATTTTCCGGGGTCCCCTGGTTGCAGGGGTTTCAGCGTATCCGCGTCGGGTGCTGCTAGATGGCTGCCGTCAAGGCCTCCAGCAGCACCTTCACGGCCGCGTTCCAGGCGCTTTCCGCCGTCTCCCGGGCGATCACTTCCAGGCCTTCCAGGGCGACGGTCACGTCCGCGCGCACGGCCTCCAGCTCCATCCGCAGGTCCTCGTCGGAAAGTGCGCCGCTTACGCGGTCGCGCGCGAGCCGTGCCAGCACGTCCTTCTGCTGCTCCATCACCTCGCGCAGGTAGTTCCTCGCCTGCGGCCCGCGTGCATCGAGCCGGTCGCGGGCGGCGGCCAGCATGTCCCGGAAGACCTGCTCGAAATCCATCTCCATGTCACTCAGTCTCCGTCGGGCAGCTTGCGCTTGTAGGATTCCACGCTCGCCATATCGTCCAGCAGGTTATCCAAGCGCTGCTCGTCGATGTCGGCCAGGGCGTCGGCATAGCTGTCGCGCTTGCGGTGGCGGGCCTCGATCTCCCGCCAGTCGGCCTGCAGGCGCCGGGCCATGTCGCGGCTCGCCCGGTTGTGCGCCTGGCGTCGCGCGCTCCAGGCGAGCGTCTTCATTTCCACGGCGACCTCGTCGTAGCCCGGGGCGAATCCGGCATAGGCGCGCTCGCCCTCCGCGGTTTCGCGCAGACGCATGTAGAACCTGGTGACAGCCTTGTAGGTTGCGGCGACCTGCGTCGCCGTCTGCGGATCGTAGCCCGGCGCGAAGTCGGCTGCTGCACAGCCGCCCAGGAAAGCCAGCAGCAGCAGTGTGCAGACGCAGCCGTGTACCGCTCGCATGCGGTCCGTGCGGGGCATCACGGCCCCGGCCGGCCCGGGCCACGTTGGCAAAGGTCGCCACATACCCGGAAGCATAGCCCGGGTCGCCGGGAAAGCCAGCCGCGGCGGCCGAAAGTCGGGCGCGCGTGAGACCCCGAGCATCGCGTTGGCACCGGCGGGGGTGGCAAATGCTAGGCTCTGGCAGGCTGCGAGCGATTCGAAACGTCCTCCAGCCTGGCCCGGCATCCAGGCACCGTGCTTTCCACCCGACAGGGAGGGCATCGCCCATGTACACAGGAAGCTGCCTCTGCGGAGGAATCACGTTCCGCATCGAGGGAACGCTTGAGCCGATCCAGATCTGTCACTGTTCCCAGTGCCGGAAGGCCCAGGGCAGCGCGCTGGTGACCAACATTCCCGTGTCCCGCTCCGCCTTCACGCTGCTCAGCGGCGAGGCTCTGCTGCGGGCCTACGAGTCCTCCACAGGCAAGCACCGGGTGTTCTGCCGGCGCTGCGGCTCGCCCATCTACAGTCAGCGGGAAAACCTCCCGGACGTGATCCGGATCCGGGCCGGAACGCTGGAGGGCGATCTCGACACCCGGCCGATGGCCCACTTCTACACCGCCTACAAGGCAAACTGGTGGAGCATCGAGGACGACCTGCCGAAGTTCCCCGAGCGCTACGAACCGAACTCCGGCCACTCATGACCGCAACGCTCGCCGTCACGGGGCCCCTGCCACGGGCCGGGCACGATCGAGGCGGAAGGCAATGCCGGCCATGGCTTGCGGCGGGGGACACCGAACAATCCAGCCGGGAGACCGCGGATGACTGACCTTGTGCAGTACACGCTCCACGAGGGCGTCGCCACCATCACCATGGACGACGGCAAGGCCAACGTGATGGGGCCGGAGATGCAGCGCCAGCTCAACGACGCCCTCGGCCGCGCGCAAGCCGACCAGGCGGTGGTGGTGCTGGGCGGGCGCGAGAAGATCTTCTGTGGCGGCTTCGACCTGGGCGTATTCGACCAGAGTGGCGACGCGCTCAAGCAGATGCTGGAAGGGGGAGCGCGCCTCACTCAGCGCCTGCTCTCGTTCCCGCGGCCCGTCCTGGCGGCCTGCTCCGGGCACGCGATCGCGATGGGCGTGTTCCTCCTCCTGGCGGCGGATGCCCGGATCGGCGCCGAGCGGGACTACCGCATCCACGTCAACGAGGTGGCCATCGGAATGACGCTGCCGCGCTTCGCGCTGGAGGTCGGCCGCCAGCGCCTGGCGCCCGCGCACCTGCACCATGCCGTTGTCACCGCCCGCGCGTACGCCCCTCGCGAAGCAGTGGGGGCGGGCTTTCTCGACGAGGTCGTGCCCGCGGACCAACTGAACGCCGCCGTTCACGAGCGTGCGCAGGCGCTGGCCGACCTGGACCGGACGGCGTTCACGGGAACCAAGCTACGGCTGCGTAGGCCAACGCTGGAAGCCCTGGACGCCGCGATCCGGGAGGACGTCTCGGAGTGGAACCGGACGTTCGGCCGGAATCCCTGAACCTTCCGCTCAGGTGAACGCGCTCGGATTGACCTCGCTTACCTCGACGATCACGTCCGCCGGAACCCCGGCGCGGCGGGCAGCCTCACGAATGGCCTCGGCGCTGGCCGCCTCGTACAGGCAATAGGTCTTTTTCTTGTCGGCGCTGAGAAACGAGAACAGCCAGTGGGCCCCGACCTCGGCATTGATCTCGGTGACCGTGCGCACGGTCTCGGTGTCGACTTCCAGTGCATCGGCGAAATTTCGCTCAACCAGGAACAGCGGCATGGTTCCCCCTCCCTGCCACGGCTGTCGACGCCCCGGGGTGGCCCACGCGGACCGGGACCCGTCCCGGGAACAGCCGTAATAACTGTAGCACAGTCCGACAGTTGCGCCTCCCTGCCTGTCTCGCCGCCGCTCGGGGGGGTTCCGCAGCGCCCCGGCGCCGGGCGATGGTGGATGCCTTGAACGGCATGCGGGCGGCGTCTGTATTTACTAAGCTGGTCAGTGGCTGCTGCGCGAGCCGCATTTGGCACGGGGCGGCTCACGGTCGCGTATAATGTAAATTCTCGCCGCCCGCGCGCATGCGCCGGCATGCCGGGATCAGTCGGCGAAGGGGGGATGCATTGTCGGCCATCGATCCGATCAGCCGGGGCCACGGGTTCGGCGGGGTTCGCCCGCCGGGGTGGCGGGATCGTGAACTGTCCACGTTGCGGCCGTGACAATCGCGTCGGCGCTGCCTTCTGCGACGGTTGCGGCCATGCGCTGAGCACCGGCCGCGTGCCGGGCGGCACCTTCGTCGGGCGCAGCGACGAGCTCCTGGCGCTGGACGAGGCCCTGACCCGGGCCGGGGCCGGCCAGGGCAGGCTTTTCCTGGTCGGGGGCGAGCCCGGCATCGGCAAGTCCAGGCTGGCACAGGAATGTGCAATTCGTGCCGCCGGGCTGGGATTTCGCGTGCTCTGGGGCCGCTGCCTGGAGGACCCCGGGGCACCGCCTTACTGGCCCTGGCTACAGCTGCTGCGCGGCTGGCTGGAAGCCGCCGACGACGAGCACCTCGAAGAGGCCGTCGGCGACGACGGCATATTGCTGCTCGACCTGCTGCCCGAGCTGGGTCGCCGACTCCCCGGGCTGACGCAGGAGCCGCCGCTGGCCGATGCCACTCACGCCCGGTTCCGACTCTTCGAGGCAGTCGTCCGGCTGTGGCAGCGTACCGCCCGCCGCCAGCCGTTGCTGCTGGTCCTGGACAACCTGCACGCCGCCGATGTGGCATCTCTGCGACTCCTCAACTTCCTGGTGCCGGAGATCGCCGCATCACCGATGTTGCTGTTCGGCACCTGGCGCACCAGCGAGCTGTCACGCCAGCATCCTGTTGCCTCCACGCTGAGTGAGCTGGCCGGACACGCCCACGTGCGACGCCTGGTGCTCGGCGGCCTGGAGCGTGACGACGCGGACCGCCTCCTGGCGGAGCTGAGCGGGCTGCCGGAGCCGCCGGCGGCACTGGCCGCCGCCGTCTTCGCGCACAGCGATGGCAATCCCCTGTTCATCCGGGAGCTGGCCCTGACCCTGCTCCAGCAGGACCTCCTCCGGCCTGGCCGGAACGCGCTCGCGGAAGGCGTGCAGATGCCGATCCCGGAGGGCATCCGGGACGTGCTGCGACAGCGTGTCGCGCGCCTGAGCGAACGCTGCGCCGAGGTGCTGGCGACCGCGGCCGTGATCGGCAGACGCTTCGAGCTCGAGCTGCTCGCCGGGCTGGAAACGGGCCAGGGCATGCCCAACGTACTGGAGGCCCTGGACGAGGCTCTCGGCGCGCGACTGATCGAGGAGCTCGCGCAACCCGGCCGCTACCAGTTCAGCCACGCGCTGATCCGGGAAACCCTCTACGACGAGCTCCCGACCACGCGTCGCCTGCGCCTGCACCGGGAGATCGGCGAACAGTTGGCGGCATTGCACGCAGACCTCTCAGAGACAGGCCTGTCGCGGCTCGCCTGGCACTTCGCGCAGGCCGCGCCGCTGGGTACTGCGACCCGGGCCGTCGAGTGCGCGACCCGCGCCGGCGGGCGCGCCGAGGCGCTGCTCGCCTACGAGGAATCGGTGCGATTCTACGGCATGGCTCTGGATCTGCAGGAGCGCTATGGCGACGGGCGCGACGCGGACTACTGCCACCTGCTGCTCGCGATGGGCACCGCCCAGTACCGGGCGGGCGAGTACGTTCAGGCGATGGCAACCTTCCGTAACGCGGCCACCAACGCCCGGCGTCGCGGAGCGGCGGAGGACCTGGCCCGGGCCGCGCTGGGCTACGAGGAGGCCAGCTGGCGCCCCGGGCTGCCGGGTACCACCGCCCGCCAGCTGCTGCAGGACGCGCTCGCCGCCGTCGGCTCCGGCAACCCGCGCCTGGAGGCCAGGCTGCTCAGCGCCCTGACCCGGGCGCTGATCTTCACGGGTGAGGTCGAACGCTCGCGCGAGGTCCAGCAGCGCGCGGCGGGTCTCGCCCGCGGCCTGGACGACCCGGCGCTGCTGGCGGGAACGCTGTGCGCGGGTCTGTCGGCACGCTGGCAGCCCGAGCGCCTGGAGGAACGCCTCGAGACCGCGCAGGAAGCGGCCGTGCTTGCCGAGCGGGCCGGCGAC
>DASQZJ010000014.1:0-85326 GCA_035638775.1 Gammaproteobacteria bacterium | reverse complement strand
ACCTGGCCCAGGCGCACCAGGCGCAGGTGGGCCTTGCCGTCCTTGCCGACGATGAACACGCCGGGGATGCCGGCACGGTGGACCACCGCCGTTCGGGGGACGAGCAGCGCATGCCGCTCGCCGGTCGGCACCATGACTTGCACGAAGCTGCCGCTGGCAAGCCCGGTGTCCGGCGGCAGCGCGAGCTTGACCGGGTGGGTCTCGGTGCCGGCGGACGCGGCCGGCCCGATATGGATGACCCTGGCGTTGACGCTGTCGCTGCCCGCGACCACGCGCACCGTGCCACCCTGCTTCAGGGCGCGGAAGGCCCCCGGGCGTACGTTGGTATGGACCTGCAGGTTTCCCGGACGCTGCAGGGTCAGCAGCGGTTTGCCGGGCATGGCGAGGTCGCCCGGGTCGACGCTGCGGCCGGTGACGACGCCGGCGATCGGCGAATGCACCTGCGCGTAGCTGCGCTGGCCCCGGGCCGCGCGCAGGCCGGCGCGGGCCGCCTGCAGCTGGGCTCGGGCGGTGTCGAAGTTGCGCTTGATCCGCTCGTACTCCTGGCGGCTCGCGGCACCCTGCTTGTACAGGTCGCGGTAGCGGTCGTAGTTGAAGCGCGCGTCCGCGAGGGCGGCCTTGGCCGAGGCGACATTGGACCTGGCCTGCTGCACCTTGGCCTGGACATCGCGATCGTCGATCGTCAGCAGCACCTGTCCCCGGCTCACATGGTCGCCAAGATCGACGTTTACGCGGTCGACGAAGCCGCTGAGCCGGGATGCGACCCGGACGGTATGTGCCGATACCACGGTACCGGGTGACTCTGACTCCACCGGCACGGTGGTGGATGAGAGTGTCTCCGTTTGCGCCTGGACCGGCGCGGCAGCTTCTCCCGCGGCGCGAGCCTGCTGATGCTTCCCGCAGCCGGCGAGGGAGAGCGTGCCTACCAGCGCGAGCGTCAACAACGCGGTTCTGTTCACCGTCCCGTCTCCGTCTCGTGGTTGCCTTGGTCCTGGTGTGTGCCGTTCGCGTTCGCCGGCGCGAAGTGCGAAAGGTCGAGCTGGCCGGTCCGGGCGAGCAGCGTCGCCCGGTGCACGCGCAGCGCGTAGCGCGCCGAGACCAGGTCGGACTCCGCCTGCTCCAGGCGGGCCTCGCCGTCGAGCAGCTCGGTGATGGTCACCAGCCCCTTCTGGTACCGCAGCCTCAGGATGCGCTGGGCCTCGCGGCTCTGGCCTACGGCTTCGCGGCTGACCTGCACCTGCTGGTGGGCACGCCTTGCGGCGCGCCAGGCCCGGTCCACGGAGATGCGCAGGCGGCGTGCGTAGCCGCGGGCCTGATCCTGCGCCGCCTGGTAGTGGCTGTCGGCCTGGTCGACTTTCCCGCTGCGCTGGCCGAAATCGAAGATGTCCCAGGACGCGACCAGCCCCACCGTGTACGAGGGCGCCGCGAACCCGGCCGTGCGGTCGTACCAGTCGCGCTGGACCCGCAGCGCCAGGTCCGGACGATACGCGCCGCGCGCCTCGTCGACGGCCGCCTTGCGGCTCTGCGCCTGGTGGCGCAGTCGGGCCAGCTGCGGGTTGTGCGCTTCCGCGCGGTGCTGCAGCGAGGTCAGGCTGGCGTCGCGCACCAAGGGAGAGGCGGGCGGACCGAGCGTGAATTGCCGGTCGTCCGGCAGGTTCACCAGGCGGCGCAGGTTCGCACGGGCGAGATCCACGTGGTCCTGGGCGTTGCCGTAGTCGAGGTCGGCCTGCTCGGCCCGGACCTTTGCCGTGAGTACGTCGCTGCGGATGGTGGTGCCCTTGCGGAAACGGGCGCGCGCCATCTGCAGGTAGGAATTTGCGGCCTTGCGCGCCCGCCGCGCCACCGCCAGCTGTGCCTGCGCCGCGCGCAGGCCCTCGTAGGCCTGGAGCACCTCCAGGATCACGCCCTGGCGCGCTTCGGCGCTGCCCTGCCGGGCAGCGGCCGCCGCCTGGTGTGCCTGCGCAATGGCGGCGCCCATGCGTCCGCCGGCGTAGAGCGGCCACTCGATCGAGAGCCGCGGGTTGACGTTGTCGTACGAACCCGGGTAGTTGAGCGCCTCCGGCGCGACGTCCAGCGATCCGGGCCCGGTGAACTGGGCCGCGCCGAAGTCACGGAAGGTTACGTTCCGCTGGCTGAGCTTCGCACCGAAGACGTTGAGCGGGTCGTTGCTGCGCACGGCCCGCACCGATGCCGACAGTCGGGGCCAGCGCGAGGCCCGGGCGGTGCTCTCGGCCGCCCGGGCCGCCGACACGCCCGCCTTGCTGGCCGCGAGGTCCGGATTGTCCGCCAGGGCGTCGTGCACCGCCTGGTCGAAGGTCAACACCCGCGGCGCGGCGGGTGCGCCTGTCCCATGCAGCAGCGCGATGCCGCCCAGGACGGCCACCAGTGCCACAGCAACCCGCCTGCCGCGCCCCGCCGGGCGCGGCATCCCCGTGCTCGCCATGATTTCAGGCACCGTGGCGGGTTTCGCTGCCGCCGGACTGGCGCGGCGCGCACTCGAACGCGCGGCCGGGCCGGATGCCCATGCGCGCCAGGATGCTGGCCATGGGGCAGAACCCGGTGAACGAGGCCTGCAGCATGTTGGCGCCGACGAAGGCGGTGAACAGCAGCCACCACGGGCTTACCCACACGGCCAGAACGACGCTGGCCAGAATGAACAGCCCGGCCATGCGAAACACCCACTTGTCTATGTTCATCCCCTGGTCCTCCACGGTTGGTCGTTGCCGTTATTGCCGAATCCTAGTGACCGCTGATGCGTCCTTGATGGACGTGGGTCAGCCAAGCCGTAAATAAGAATATTCGAATATAAGAAGATACGCAAGTAACTGCTTCCGTCGCCATGGGGCCGCGCGCCACTGTGCTACGGTGAGCGCAGGCAACCCGAGGAGAGGATCGTGGAAGCTGCGAGCGGCGTGTTCACTTTTACCCGGCTGGAGAAGGTGCTGTTCGGACCGGGGCGAGTTTCCGCCCTGGACGCGGAGCTGGGGCGTCACGGCGTGCGCAACGCGCTGGTGGTGACCGGCCGCACCCTGGGCGGCTCGCCGCTGGTGGACGACGTGCGTCAGGCTGCCGGTGGACGGGTGCGTGCGGTGTTCGACGGGGCGCGCCAGCACGTGCCGTCCGCCACGGTGGATTCCCTGGCCGAGCGCGCGGGTGAGACCGGGGCGGACTGCCTGATCAGCTTCGGCGGCGGCAGCCCCATCGATACCGCCAAGGCGGCCGCCAAGACGCTGCTGGACCGCGGCGGCCCGGGGCTGTTGCACGTGGCCCTGCCGACCACCCTGTCGGCGGGCGAGTTCACCCCGGGCGGCGGCGTCACGCGGGAGCGGGATCGGGTCAAGGGCGGCGTGCTCGATCCGCGGATCCAGCCGCGGCTCGTCATCCTTGATCCGAACCTTACGCAGCTCACCCCGGAGCGGCTATGGACCTCCACGGGCATGCGGGCCCTGGATCATGCGGTGGAGGCAATCCTGTCGGTGCGCCATCAGCTGCTGACGGACACGCTTGCCACGCGCGCCATCCGCCTGCTGCGGGAGCACCTGGCGGCCTCGGCGTCGGAGTCGGGGGACGCCCGCCTGGCCCGGCGCGGCTACTGTCAGCTGGCGGCCTGGCTTTCGATCTTCGGTGCCATGAATACCGGCTTTGGCATCTCGCATGCGCTGGGCCACCAGATCGGCCCGCGCTGGGATGTTCCCCACGGCATCACTTCCTGCATCACGCTGCCCCACGTGATGCGCTACATGGCCGACCGCGCGCCGGAACGTTTCGGCCCCGTGGCCGAGGGCTTCGGCATCGCCTTCGAGGTCGGCGATCCCGGACCGGCAGCGGCGGACAGCGCGGATCGCACGGCGCGGCTGATCGCCGGTCTCGGCCTGCCGACGCGGCTGCGCGACTTCGACGTGCCGGTCGCCGAGCTGGAAGGCGTCGCCGGGACGGTGCTGAAGGAGGTGGAACGTTCCGGCACCGTCGGCGCGGAGGTGGCCCGGGAGGACCTGGTTTCCCTGCTGGAGGCGGCCTGGTGACCGGCCCTCGCGGATCGTCGGGCGTCGCTCGAGCCGTTGGCCGGGCGTGAGCCGGTGAACGGCGGCCGGGCCGGGAAAGGAGGGCGCCACGGCGCCCTCCGCGCGTGTCAGGCCTTCGCGCTGGGACGCGAGCTGACCTGGTCGTACCAGCGCTGCACGTTGGCGTGGCCGTCGATGTCGCCGGTCTTCACCGCGCGGGCGAAGTCGATGGTTGCCAGCGCCGTGATGTCGGCGAGCGTGTAGCGCTCGCCGGCGACGAACTCCGACCGGGCCAGGCGCCGGTCCAGGCTCTCCAGGAACCAGCCGTAGCGCTTGCGGCCGCGCTCGGCCAGCTCCGGGATCTGGGCGACGTCGTGGGGGCCGGTCAGCGCGCGGTCCTTGAACGCCGGATGCGAGTTGCGAAAAGCCTCCGCGGCGGCCGCTCCGCCGTCCTGCTCCATGTGGCGGTCCCACATCAGGACGAGGGCCCGGTCCTTTGCGTCCGTTCCCATCAGGGGCGGCTCGGGGTGGAGCTGCTCGAAGTACAGGCAGATCGCGGGGATCTCGCTCAGGCGCGTGCCGTCGTCCAGCTCCAGGGCCGGCACGGTGCACCAGGGGTTGACCTTGCGGAACTGCTCGTCGAGTTGTTCCCGGTTACGGAGATCGACCTTCACGGTCGGGACCTCGATGCCCTTCTCGGCCAGAAAGATCCGGACCCGGCGCGGGCTGGGAGCAAAATCGGCGTCGTAGAGTTTCATGTCGGGTGCCTCCTTGGTCCGTTGCTTGCGGCGGGGCGGCGCGGAACGCTTCCCGCTGTCGCCCCGGATTTCCTCAGGCGCCGTCGAGCTCTGCCAGGAACTCGGCGACGGCGCGGTTGAAAGGCTCCGGCCGATCCAGGTTCACCGCGTGGCCGGCGTTGGGTATGACCACCTTGCGGGAATCCGGAATCTTGCGGCTCATGTAGTCGGCGGCAGGCAGGAACGGCTCGTCGTTGGCGCCGACCACGATCAGGGTCGGTACCGCGATCTGGGGCAGCGAGTCGATCACGCGCGCATCGCGCTGGGTGAGCATGCCCCGGGCGGCCAGGGCCAGCCCCGTCGCGGAACGGTGGGTGCTGGTGGCCATCTCCCGGCTGAGACCCTGGAGGGCCTCGAGCCCCATGCTTTCGAGGCGCTCGCCCGTGCGCAGCGCGTTGCGGTTCCAGTCCTCGCGTGCGGCGTCCTTGCGGAACCCCGGGCCGGTGTCGATCACCATCAGCGCGCGCACCCGTTCCGGGTGCGCCAGGTGGAACGCGAGCGACATGTAGCCGCCCAGCGAGAGGCCGCCGACGATCGCCTGCTCGGCCCCGACCTCGTCCAGCAGGGCGGCCATGTCGGCGACGGTCAGCGCTTCGCTGTACGCGTCCGGGTCCTCCGGGCTGTCGCTGCGTCCGTGGCCGCGCATGTCCCAGAGCACCAGGCGGTGGTTGCGCGTGAGCGTGTCGATCTGGCCACGCCACATCTGCGAGGTTGCGGAGTAGCCGTGCGAGAGCAGAATCACCGGGCCGGTCCCGTGGACTTCGTAGTAGATGCTCACCCCGGAGCGATCGAGCGTCGCCATGATGTCGTCTCCTTCCGGGCCTGCCGGCCCGCGTTCCGTTATGGCAATCAGCGTCCCGTGAAATGGCCCGGCCGGCGCTCGCTGACCGCGCGGACGCCCTCGCGGTGGTCCTCGGTCTGCACCAGGCGTGCCTGCTCGACGAACTCGTGGTCGGTCTGGGCGCGCACTGCCTCCGCCAGTCCGTCGCGTATGGTGGCACGGGTCGACTGCACCGCGAGGGGCGCGTTCTCCGCGATCTCGGCGGCCAGGCGCATGGCCGTCGCGCGCTCCTCCCCGCGCTCGGCCAGCACGTCGGCAAGACCCCACTGCACCGCTTCCTCCCCCTTGATGCGACGCCCCGTGTAGAACATCAGGGCGGCGCGCTGGGTGCCGATCAGCCGGGGCAGGGTGTGCGTCAGGCCGAATCCCGGGTGGATGCCCAGCTTGACGAAGTTGGCGGAAAAGCGTGCGTCGGGGGTGGCCACGCGAAAGTCGGGCACCAGCGCCAGCCCGAGGCCGCCGCCCACGGCGGGCCCCTGGATGACGCCGACCACGGGCTTGCGCGACGAGAACAGGCGTACCGCCTCGCTGTAGAGCGGGTTGCCCCGGCCCGCCTCGCGCCCCGCCAGCCCGGCCGAGGAGGGCTGGCGGAAGTCGGCGCCCGCGCAGAAGGAGCGTCCCTCGCTGGCCAGCACCAGGGCACGGCAGTCCGGATCCTCGTCGAGGGCCTCGAAGGCATCGGCGAGATCACGGATCAGCTCGAAGTCGAAGAAGTTGTGCGGCGGCCGGTGGATCTCGACCAGGGCGACGTGGGCGTCGTACGACACCGATACGTCACCGTAGCGCGGCTCGGTCATGTTTCGGGCTCCTCGGGTATGTCAGGCGTGTTTCGGGCGCGCTCAGCGCCTCAGGCCCAGCAGCTTGCGCGCAATCACCCAGCGGTGCACCTCGCTGGGTCCGTCGAAGATGCGCATGTTGCGCACCCGGCTGGCCATCAGGTGCAGCGGCATCTCCCGGGTCATGCCCATGGCCCCGTAGGCCTGCATGGCGTGGTCGACCACCTCCCAGGCCATCTCGGTGGCGTAGACCTTGATCATGGAGACCTCGGTGCGCACGTCGCGCCCCTGGTCCAGCTTCCAGGCCGCATCATAGGCCATCAGCCGGCAGGCGTGGATGCGCGTCGCGGCGTCCGCCACCCACCACTGGATGGTCTGGCGCTCGGCCAGCGGCTTGCCGAAGGTCACGCGATCCGGCGCGTACTCGCAGATCATCTCCAGCGCCCGCCGCGCGATGCCCAGGCACCAACAGGCCATTTCCAGGCGCCGGGTGGAAAGGCGGTGCTGCATCGGCGCGAAGCCCCGGCCCTCCTCGCCCAGGAGCTGGCCGGCGGGCAGCCGGCAGTCTTCGAGCGCCAGCTCGTAGGTGAACATCCCACCGATCATGGGGATGCGTCGCAGCACCTTGAATCCGGGCGTGTCGCGGTCGACCAGGAAGGCGGAGATGCCGCCCCGCGCTCCCTTCTCACGGTCGGTCACGGCCATGACGATGGTGAAGTCGGCCTCCGCCGCGCGGCTGGTCCAGATCTTGCGACCGTTGAGCACCCACTCGTCGCCGTCGCGCACGGCGCGGGTGGTCATGGCGGCCGGGTCGCTGCCCGCGCCGGGCTCGGAGATGGCGATCGCCGAGACAGCACCGCCGCGCACGTAGGGCTCCAGGTAACGGGCGCGCTGGTCATCGTTGACCGTCACCATGAGCATGCGCAGGTTGGGCGAATCGGGCGGAAACACGTACGGTGTGACGGTGGTCCCGAGTTCCTCGTTGACCCCGATCAGCGCCACCGCGGGCAGGTCCGAGCCGCCCACGCTCTCCGGCGCGTCCAGGCCCCAGAGGCCCAGCTCACGGGATCGGGCGTCGATGGCGGCGCTTTCCTCGCCCGTCAGCCGCGCACCGTCACCGGCGGCCTCGCGTTCGAGCACCACGCGTTCCAGGGGCATCAGCTCGTCGCGCACGAAACGCGCGACCAGGTCGGAAAGCATGCGGTGCTCTTCGCTCAGCTCGAATTCCATGGTCGGACTCCGGAGGGGACACGGCAGGCACGGCCGTCGGGTTTCGGGTTGCATCAACCATAACCGACACGGGACCCGATGACGAAATCGCGCAGCCGGGCGGTACCGGTTCGGCCGCGGCGCGGACCCCGAGGGCAGCGTACCTGGCGCAACACCTTGCTTCCTTGCAGGGCGCCCCCGGCATGGAGCGGGCCGGAAAGAAACGCGGCCCCGCCGGGGCGGAGCCGCTGGAAGGAGGAATGCCGGTCCGTCCCGGACGGGACGGACCGGCGCCGGACGGGGTTACGGACGCTGCTGCATCAGCTGACGGTCCTGCTTCTTGTTCAGGACCGCGAGCGTCACAGTGACGTTGCGCTTGTGGCCCTTGTGCTGGATCTCCAGCTTCATGTGGTCGCCCGCCTTGTGCGAGAACACGTAGGACTGCAGGCTCGAGGCGTCCTTCACGGCCTTGCCGTTCACCTTGAGGATGATGTCGCCCCCGGCCGGCCACTGCTGGCCGTTGACGGTCACGGTGAACTGCGCGCCCTTCAGGTTGGCCTTGGCCGCGGGGCCCCCCGGCGCGACCTGGACGATCATGACGCCGTGATCCGGCAGGTTCAGTGTCTGGCGCACGGAATCGGGGTAGTCGTTGAGCGAGATCACGCTGATGCCGATCTGCGCCTTCTTGATGAACCCGCCCTTCTGGAGCTCGGAAAGGTGCTCGCGGATCAGGTTGCTGGGGATGGCGAAGCCGACCCCGATGAAGGTGCCGTGGGGCGCCAGGATCTCGTCGTTGATCCCGATCACCTGGCCCCTGGAGTTCAGCAGCGGACCGCCGGAGTTGCCCGGATTGATGGCCGCGTCGGTCTGGATGTAGGAGATCGGCACGCCGCTCACCATGGCCTCCTGGCGCCGGTTCAGGGCGGACACGATGCCCTGGGTCACGGTCGACTGGAGGCCGAACGGATTGCCGATGGCAATCGCCTTCTCGCCGACCTGGACCTTGTTGGAGTCGGCCAGCGGGATCGGCTTGACGTCCTTGGGGATCTTGTCCTTGTCCTTGCTCGCGACCCGCAACAGGGCGAGATCGTAGGACTGGTCCACGCCCACCACCTTCACCGGAAGCTCCTTCTTTTCGCCGGCGAAGCGTACGGTCACCTTGGCGTTGCTGGCGAGCTTGGCCTTGTCGCTCTCCAGCGCATCCGCGACCACGTGGTAGTTGGTGATGATCTCGTCCTGGTTGTCCACCACGAAGCCGCTGCCCGCGGCACGTTCCACCGGCTGGAATCCCTGCTGGCTGTTGTAGCCGGGCGGCATGAACTGCTTGAAGAACTGCCGGAACTGCGGCGGCACGTTCTCCATCGGATTGACGCGCTTGCCCTTCACGGTGACGTTGATCGCGACCACGCTCGGCCCGTACTTGTTCACCACGTCGATGGTGTTCTGCTCGTAGGCGAGACGGCCGCCGCTCTGGGCGTAGGCCGGCTGATCCGCGACAGGTGCGGCGGCGAGCGCCGCGTAGACGACGGTGCCCGCGAAGAGCAGCGCGGCAAGCGCCAAGATTCTGGATTTCATCCTGAATGCCCCTTGTCTGGTTCTGCCTGGGAGTGGATTTGCGTGCCCCGTACAAGCCAAAGAGGACCTCTTCCGGGCTCTTTCCGGTCCCGGAAATCGGTCCCCTCGCAACAGCGTGGTGGATCGCCGTACGTTGCGGCACACCACAACTGCTTTGAATGCTCCGGGGCCAAAGTGTTCCATAGACGACGATCTTGCGCGACCGGCGGGCGATCCGGAGCGATCGTCGGCCGCGGCCTCGCGGGAGTCTCTTGCGCCGTCGCAATCGGCGCCGGTCCGGCGCATGCGCCGCCGGGACGCCGGCCGGGGCGGGGCCCTTGCGTCGCTCTCCCGTCAGCCCTGGCCGAATGCCCCGGCCTGGCGCAGGCGGTCGATCTCCGCGGCGGAATAGCCATGTTCGGCGAGCACGGCGTCGGTGTCCTCCCCGAGCGCCGGAGCACCGCGGCGGATGCCGGCGGGATCGCGCGAGAACCGGGCCGGCGGCGCCGCCTGCCGCAGCCGCCCGGCGCGGGGGTGCCCGGACTCCAGGATGATCCCGTTGGCGGTGATCTGCGGATGCCGGATCATCTCGCTGCGCGTCAGCACCGGGGCGCACGGGATCCCCGCTTCGCGCAGCCGGGCCAGGCAGTGCTCCGCCCGCAGCGGGCGCAATGCTTCCTGTGTCAGCGCCAGGCGCTCGTCGATGTTCTCGTGGCGCAGCGCCGGCGTGGCGAAGCGCTCGTCTTCCAGCCATTCGGGATGGTCCAGTGCGCGGGCCAGCGCCTGCCACTCGCGGTCGGACTGCACCGCGACGCTGACGTAGCCGTCGGCAGTCTCGTAGATGAGGTCGATGAAGCTGGCCGCGCGCTGCTGGGAGATCTCCCGGTCGACGAAGGTCTGTCCGCCCATGTCCGAGGACCAGAGGAAGGCGATCACCGCGCCCAGCATCGACACCTTCACGTGCTGGCCGGGACCGCCCCGTTCCCGGGACAGCAGGGCGGCGGTAATCGCCTGGGCGGCGGTGATGCCGGTGAGCTTGTCCGGGAGGATCGTCCGGACCAGGCGCGGACGCTGCTCGTCGGAGCCGGCCTGGATGGTGGTCAGCCCCGACAGCGCCTGGATCAGCGGATCGTACACCGGCTGGGCCGCGTAGGGGCCGTGCTCGCCGAAGCCACTGATGGAGACGTAGACGATCCCGGGCGCCGCCCGCCGGAGGGCCTCTTCGCCGATCCCCATGCGCTCGGCCACGCCGGGTCGGAAGTTCTGTACGAACACGTCCGCCGAGGCCACAAGGCGCAGGAACACCTCCCGGCCCCGGTCGTGCTTGAGGTCCAGCGTCACCGAGCGCTTGTTGCGGTTGTTGTTGAGGAACGCCGCCGAAAGGCCGCCCTGCCGGTTCGGTGCCAGCCGCGTAAGGTCACCCCCGGCGGGATTCTCAACCTTGATCACCTCGGCGCCCTGGTCGGCCAGCATCATGGTTGCCAGGGGGCCGGATACCATTGAGGTGACGTCGACGATGCGGTAGCCGTGCAGTGGTCCGGGCATGGGTCGGCCTGCGCGCCCGGCCTACCAGGTGCCGGTATTGTCCATCGACGCCCAGGGCTCGCGCGGCTGCAGCGCTTCGCCCTTCTGCAGCAGCTCGATGGAGATGCCGTCGGGGCTGCGGACGAAGGCCATGCGACCGTCGCGCGGCGGGCGGTTGATGGTGACGCCGGCGTCCATCAGCTTCCGGCAGGTCGCGTAGATGTCGTCCACCCGGTAGGCGAGGTGACCGAAGTTGCGCCCGCCGCCGAGCTCTTCCGGGTCCCAGTTCCAGGTGAGCTCCACCATGGGAGCCTTGTTCTCGCGTGCCCGCTCCACGTCGTCGGGCGCGGCCAGGAAGATCAGCGTGAAGCGTCCCTTCTCGACGTCCGTGCGGTACATCTCGACCATGCCCAGCTTGTCGCAGAAGAAGTCCAGGGTCCGGTCGGGGTCACTGATGCGCAGCATCGTGTGCAGGTATTCCATGCGCGGGTCTCCTTGCGATGTCCGGATGTTCGGGATTCCTGCCGCCCCCCGGCGCGGTGCCGGGGGAGTCCGCCATGTCCCCCATTCAACCCGCAGCCTGCCGCTCTTGCAACGGCGGCTGCCATCCGGCAGGCCGGGTGCGCGATTCTCTGCTAAAACAGTTAGGCGGACTAAGAAATATCTCAGGGAGGAGTTGCCAATGACCCGCAACACAACCGCAAGCCTGCTGGCGGCCGTCCTCGTGGCGGCCGCGCTGGCGCTCGCACCGGCGGCCCACGCGCGTCACGGAGACCGCGGGCGCGCATCGAGCGATTGGCACCACGGCGGCCTGCACGCTTACCGTGCGCACCACCGGATGCTGCATCTGGACATCGACGACGCGGCGGCGTCACGCTGCGACTTCATGGACGGGCCGGTGTGCCTGTACCCGTTCCCCAACGACTACTTCACCCGGGCAGACGCGGCGACGCCCACGGGCCGCCGGGTGCACATCGTGCAGGCTTCGATGCCCGCCAATGCGCAGGGGCTGCATGCAGACCCGACCGACTGGAACCGGGCCGACGGCTTCAGCCCCGGTTCGGCGCTGGCGGTGCGTATTCCCGGGTTGGACACGCCGGCGGCCTATGCGGCGAACGACTTCGTCGCGGCCAACCAGCTGGGTGACGACGGCGGGCCCAACGCCTCCGTCGTGGTACTCGACACCACCACCGGCCGGCGTTGGCCCGTGTGGGAGGAGCTCGATCGGTCGCGCTCGGTCGAGCTGCTGAACGGGCAGCCGACCCAGAGCGGATCCCCGCCGCCGCCCGACCGCACGGCCCTGATCATCCGCCCGGCGGTCAATTTTCGCGAGGGGCACCGCTACGTTGTGGCACTGAGGAACCTCGTGGGGGCGGATGGCAAGCGCCTGCAGGCACCGCTGCTATTCCGCGTGTACCGCGACCGGATCCCGACCGACGACCCCGTGGTGGAGGCCCGCCGCGCGCACATGGAGCGCCTGCTGCATACCCTGCAGCGCAACGGCATCCCGCGTCGGCACCTTTACCTGGCGTGGGATTTCACCGTGGCGAGCGAGCACAGCCTGGCCGGTCGCATGCTCTCGATCCGCGACCGCGCCTTCGCGGCGCTCGGCGACGACGACCTGTCCGACCTCACCGTCGACGGCGAGAGCCCCGCATTCACGGTCACGAGCGTGACCGATTTTGCGCCCTGCGGAACCAGCGGTTGCCAGGCCGGCCAGAATGACGCCACGATCCGGCGGGTCGAGGGCACGCTGACCGTCCCGTGCTACCTGGACCAGCCCGGATGTCCGGCCGGGGCAGGCTTCAGCTTCGCCCCCGGCAGCGACGAGCCGCAACGGATCCCGGGCAACGTCTACCAGGCCGATTTCATCTGCAACATCCCGCGCTCGGCGGTGACGACTGACGGCGCCGGGCAGGTCACCGGGGTGCGCCCCGCGCGCGCGGTGCTTTACGGGCACGGACTGTTCGGCAGCGATGGCGAGGTCAACAACGAGTACCTGGCCACCCAGGGCGATCGCAACGACATCATGTTCTGCGCCACCAACTGGATCGGCATGTCCGACCAGGACGTGTCGAATGCGGTCGCGGGGCTGATGAACATCGGCCACTGGTCCACGGTGGTCGACCGCGCTCAGCAGGGGATGCTGGACTTCCTGTACCTGGCGCGGGCCATGATCCATCCGCAGGGGTTCAGCTCCAGTGACGCCTTCCGCTTCGGCGGGCAGTCGACGATCGATACCCGGCGGGCGTTCTATTACGGCAACAGCCAGGGCGGCATCATGGGCGGCTCGCTGACCGCGGTGGCGCCGGACTTCACGCGCGCCGTGCTGGGCGTGACCGGGATGAACTACAGCACCCTGATCCGGCGCAGCGTGGACGGGTCGGCGTACCTGTACTACCTCTACGGCAGCTACCCGGATCGCCTCGAGACCCCGCTGGTCCTGGACCTGATGCAGATGCTGTGGGACCGCGGCGAGGCGGATGGCTATGCCTGGCACATGACCGGCGATCCGTTGCCGGATACGCCGCGGCACCGGGTGCTCATGCAGATCGGCTACGGTGACCATCAGGTGAGCAACTGGTCGGCGGAGGTCGAGGCCCGGACCATCGGTGCCGCGGTGCGGACGCCGATCCTGGATCCCGGCCGCGGCAACGAGGACCACCCGTTCTGGGGCGTCGACCGCATCTGGCGCTACCCCTACCGCGGCAACGCCCTGTTCGTGTGGGATACCGGGCCGGTGCGCGAACGCGATGGCACGATCCTCGGCACCGCGCCTCCGCCGGTGGAGAACATCCCCGACAGCGCCGGCGTGGATCCGCACGAGGCGCCGCGGCGCACGTTGACGGCACAACGGCAGGCGGCGGCGTTCCTGCGCATCGGTGGCGCGGTGATTGACCCCTGCGGCGCTGATCCCTGCTACGCGGGGGACTGGACCGGGCCATAGGACCGTTTACCGCGCGGCGGACGGCCGGCGGCATGCCGGTCGTCCGCTGTGGCTCGCATCCCCCGGCCGGCTGTCTGCGTCACCCCCGATAAGGGGCTGGCCTTCGGCGCCGGCGCAGGGTGAAAATGGCCGGCAAGAATCGGGCAGCCGGGTCCGCGCCGCGCCAGCCCGACATCCCGTGCGCGCAGTATTCCGTGGCGCCAGGCCACGCAGCCCCGCCGTGTACCTGGGGTCCGGCGGTTCGCAGGGAGACGCGCCGGCAGGGTCCGTGCGCGCGGAGGATCTATGAAGCAACCCCGCTATCGCACCTGCTACGTCACCGGGGGCTCCAGCGGCATCGGCCTGGCCGTGGCCCGGAGGCTGGTCGCCGGGGGCGCCGACGTGCACATCTTCGGCCGGGATCCCGACCGCCTTTCCGTGGCCACGGCGGAGCTCGCGGCGGTCCGGCCCGTACCGGAGCGCACCGTGCAGGGGCATGTTCTCGACGTCACCGACGGCGCGGCGGTGGAGGCGGTCCTGGGCGAGCTGAACCGCTCGCAGGGTGCCCCCGACCTGCTGGTCAACTGCGCGGGCCTGGCGCGCCCGCGGCGGGTGACCGAGGTGACGCCGGAGCAGTTCGAGTTCGTGCTCCGCACCAACCTCCACGGCACATTCCGCGTGATCAAGGCGGTGCTTCCGGCGATGCTGGAGGCCGGCCGTGGCCACCTGGTCAACACGTCCTCGGTTGCCGGCTTCGTCGGCGTGTACGGCCTGACCGACTATTGCGCCTCCAAGTTCGGCCTGGTCGGCCTGTCGCAGGCACTGAGGAGCGAGCTCCGGCCGCATGGCATCCGGGTCTCGGTGCTCTGCCCG
This sequence comes from Gammaproteobacteria bacterium, assembly GCA_035638775.1. Classification (GTDB taxonomy): domain Bacteria; phylum Pseudomonadota; class Gammaproteobacteria; order UBA5335; family SLRW01; genus DASQZJ01. Next base: position 70,825 of record DASQZJ010000014.1, on the reverse strand, counting down.
CCGGATACCGACACCCCCGGCTTCGCCCAGGAAAACGTGACCAAGCCGCGCGAGACCCGGGCGATCTCCGGCGGGGCGGGACTGATGGAGGCGGACGGCGTGGCGCGCGAGCTGATGCGGGGGCTGGCCCGGAACCGGTTCATGATCATCCCCGGCTGGGGCGGCCGCTTCACCTGGTGGATGCAGCGCCTGGCCCCGGGCGTCGTGCAATGGGTGATGGACCGCCAGATCCGGGCCACGCAGGTCTCCGGCGTGGCGCGCGAAGGGGGCGGGCTTGGCCATCCCTGAATCGCGCCGGGGACGGGTGACGCGGGTGATCGTGGTGCTGGCGCTGGTGGCGATCGCCTGGGCGCAGCCGCTCACCGGGACGGGCACGCGCTACCTGGATCGCTCCATCCGCGAGGGCGTGAGCGTATTCGTCGGCGCCCGGGCGGTCAACGCGGCGATCGCCGTGGTCAAGGGCACCGAGATCCAGGTGGAGCCCTTCGGGGTCGGCGCCGTGGTCGCCGCGGGCGCGGTTCTCGAGCCCCTGGACGACCTGCTGGAGCGTTTCACCTGGGTGCTGTTCGGTGCGCTGGCGGTGCTCGCGGCCGAGAAGGTCCTGCTGGCACTGATGTCCGCGCTGACGGTCAAGATCGCCCTGTCGGTCCTGGCGCTGCCGGTGCTGGTGCTGTCCGGCAGGCGGGGCGGGGCGGGGGCATCCGGCCGCGTGGCGGTGCGGGTCTTCGGGGTCGCGATGCTGATCCGGTTCGCGCCCGTGCTGGTGGTGCTGGCGTCGCAGGGCGTGTACCTCGCCGCACTGTCCGGTCCGCTGGACGATGCGTCCCGGGCCCTGCACGCCCAGACCAGCGGGGTGCAGGAGATCGCCCGGACCCGGGAGGAGCGCGGCTCCGTCGTGGACCAGCTTCAGGACCAGGCGAAGGTGCTCACGCGCGTGCGCCAGGCGCTCGAGACGCTGAAACAGGGATTCGACCGGATCGTCGAGCAGGTGGCGCGCATGGTCGGCATCTTCCTGCTGGAAGTGGTCGTGCTGCCGCTGGGTTTCGCGTGGCTCGCCTGGCGCGGCTCGCGCGGGCTCGTGCGCGCGCTCGACTCCCTGTTCGGGATCCCGCCGCCGCCCGCCTCTCGCTGATCGCCGTCGGTTCAGCCGTGCTCCGCCGCCCCGCCGTTGAGAAACATCTCGGAAAAGACGGGCTCGCGCCGGAACAGATGGACCAGGGCGCTGCCCACATGGCCGCCCAGGTAGATCCAGACGAACCAGGAGAAGAAGGCGTGTACCGCGGACAGGTCGGTGAAGGCCTCGTAGTGCGTGGAGTGCGCCATTGCGCCGCGACCGCCCGGCACGACCAGGAAGATGAAGAAACCGGTCAGCCCCATGGCGGTGACCGCGAGCAGCCCGAGCCCGTGCACGAAGCTGGACAGGCCGGCCTCGCGTCCCCCCGCCGGCAGCCTGCCGCGAAGCAGGTCGTGTGCCTCGGCCTTGACGGTCTCCCAGCCGTCCCCCGACCAGGGAAACAGCAGGCGGATATCGAAATTGGCGAAGCTCCACAGCCAGTGCAGCAGGATGATCAGCCCCGCGAGCAGGCCGATCGCCTCGTGCACGTAAAAGAAGGCCCGCGTTCCGGACGCGTCGATGAAGAAGCTGTCGACCATCTGCACGGTGATGGTGACGGCCAGCGCCCAGTGCAGTGCCCGCGTGGGCAGGTCCCACGTCTTCCCGGTCGGCGTCGCCATGATGATTCCTCCTTCCCCCCTCCGGCGGGCCGTCAGCGCCCGCCCTGGTTGCACATGCTTCGTATTTTTACGACCGCGGGCCGGCACCATCGTTCGGAATGAGTCGCTGGCGGGGCGGGTTCGGTTCAGCGCAGAGGCAGCAGGTGCCAGTGCATCAGCAGTGGCAGGACGACGGCCGTGAACAGGCCGTTCAGGCCCACCGCCAGCCCGCCGAAAGCGCCCATTCGCTCGCTTTCCTCGAAAGCCCGGGCGGTGCCGATCCCGGAGCCGGAGAGACCCATGGCGAAGCCGGCGGTCTCGTCGTCGTGGACGCGGATCAGGCGCAGCATCGCGAGACCGATGGTGGCCCCGGTAACCCCGGTGACGACGGTGAACACGGCGACCAGGGAGGTCGCACCGCCGAGCTTCGCCGTGATGCCGAGGGCGATCGGGGTGGTGACCGCCTTGGGAGCGAGCGCGAGCAGCACCGGCCGCGACAGGCCGAGCCAGTGGCCGATCGCGACCACCGAGAGCACCGTCACCAGTGATCCGGCGACGAGCCCGCCGGCCAGCGGCAGCCAGGTGCGACGCAGCAGGTCCCGGCTCTGGTAGAGCGGAATCGCCAGGGCGACCGTGGCCGGACCCAGCAGGAATCCCACCAGGTGCGCCCCCGACTCGTACCGCGCGTAGGGCGTACCGGTAAGCCAGAGCAGGATGGCAAGCAGCGTCACCGTGAGCAGCACCGGATTGAGCAGGGCGAACCGACGCGACGCCAGGAAGAGCCGGGTCGCGCCGAGATAGATGCCCAGCGTGGCCGCCAGCCAGAAGGCGGGGGCGTGCAGCAGTTGCTCGATCATTGTCGGGGCGTCAGGCGTTGGAGGTTTCGGGTACGGCCCCGCGGGCCGGCCGTCGCCGGATGAGCGACATCAGGAGCTTCATGGTGAGCGCGGTGGCAATCATGCCGAGGACCTGGCTGACCACCAGCGCAAGCGCAAGGGGGCCCCAGTCGCGCGCCAGCAGCGGCAGCTGGTTGACCACCCCGACGGCCACGGGCACGAACAGCAGGGCCAGGTTATCGAGCAGGGTCGACGCCGCCCGGTGGAGCCGCCGCCCCGGTCCGCCAACGGCGATCAGCCCCAGGAACAGCAGCAGGAACCCGACCACCGTCCCGGGCACCGGCGCGCCCGTCAGGCGGGTCACCGCCATGCCGCCCAGCTGGAAGACCAGCAGCAGGGTGAAGGCACCGGTCATCGCGCTGCTTCCTCCAGCCCCAGCCGTTGCACGACGTTGTCCAGGTGTGCGCGCATCGCCTTGCGCGCCTTGTTCGGGCGACCGCTCACGATCGCGTCGCAGACGGCGCGGTGCTCGGCGAGTATGCGGGCGGCCTGTTCCGGGGCGAGGGCGGCCTGCTTGCGCGCGGCTTCGATCGCCAGGCGCAGCTGCCGGTCGAGGTACTGGGTGAAGTCGCGGTAGCAGGCGTTCCCGGTCGCCTCGGCGATGGTGCCGTGGAACGCGATATCGAGCTCCGCCGAGGTCGCCTCGTCCTGGGTTGCGGCCATCGCGGCGACCAGGTCCCGAAGGCGCTCGCGCTGTGCCTCGTCGGCGCGCCGCGCGGCCAGCCCGGCGGCGCCGGTCTCGACCTCGCGGCGCAGCTCGAAGATGGCCAGCAGGTCCCGGGCACGGCCGGACGCGTTCGCGTCCAGCCTGAACACCTTGCGCCGGGCCGGGTCTGTGACGAATACGCCCTTGCCCTGGTGCGCCTCCACCAGCCCTTCCGAGCGCAGGTGCGCGACGGCTTCGCGAACCACGCTGCGGCTGACCCCGAACTCCTCGACCAGGCGGCTCTCGGTGGGCAACTGGTCCCCGGGCGCCAGCCCTTCGGCGCGGATGCGCTCGCTGATCCGGCGGGCAACTTCCTGGGACAGGCGCGGGCGCCGCGGGAGACTGTCGAACCGGGGGTGTGCGTGCAAATCGTGGACGGTCATCGTCATCTCATATGTTGTCCGACAACTGAGGAAAGTGTACCGCCACGACGCCCGGGCGGCAAGTCCCCGCCGGCTTGCCGGTGCGACTCGGCGCCGGGTAGTGTGAGCCTGTCACGGCGGGGTGGTGCGATGGCTGACCGAGAGCAATTCGTGCTGGGCGTCGACCTGGACGGCGTAGTGGCCGACTTCGTGGGCGGCCTGCGCCCGATCGCCGCCGAGTGGCTCGGGGTCGGGATATCGCAGCTGACCGACGAGGTCAGCTACGGATTCCGGGAATGGGGCCTGGAAGCCTGTGGCGGCTACGAAGCGCTGCACCGTTTCGCGGTCAAGCACCGGGAGCTGTTCCGCAGGCTTCCGCCCATGCCCGGCGCACCGCCGGCGCTGCGGCGGATCTCGGCCCGCGGCGACGTGCGCATCCGGATCATCACCCACCGGCTCTACATCCCGTGGTTTCACCAGGAGGCGGTCGAACAGACCGTGGAATGGCTCGAGCGCCACGGCATCCCGTACTGGGACCTGTGCTTCATGCGCGACAAGGGGGCCGTCGGAGCCGACCTCTACCTCGAGGACAGCCCCGCCAACATCGGGGCGTTGCGCCGGGGCGGGCACCACACCATCGTGGTGAGCAACTCCACCAACCGGCAGCTGCCCGGCCCGCGGGCCGATTCCTGGGCGGAGATCGAGACCCTGGTGGGCAGTCATATCGACGGCCGGAGCTGATCGCTCCGGCGGTGCCCGCCGGGTGTAGAATGGATCCGGCGGCGTTCCCCCTGGAGGCAGTCCATGAAGACTCGCGAGCTCGCACGCGTGGTGACCGGCATGGCCACGTCGGATGGCGCCGGCGTCCGGCTCCGGCGGAGCCTCGGCCAGTCGGACGGAGCGCGACTCGATCCGTTCCTGATGCTGGACGAGTTCGCCTCCGACGACCCGGATGACTACCTCGCCGGGTTCCCGCCGCATCCGCACCGGGGCTTCGAGACGGTCACCTACATGCTCGAGGGCCACATGCTGCACGAGGACCACCTCGGCAACCGCGGCGACCTGCGCAGCGGCGGCGTGCAGTGGATGACCGCCGCCGCCGGCATCATTCACTCCGAGATGCCGCAGCAGGAGTCCGGGCGCATGCACGGCTTCCAGCTCTGGATCAACCTGCCGGCGCGCGAGAAGATGAAAGCGCCCTCCTACCGGGACATCCCGCCGGAGGGGATCCCCGAAGCGACTTTCGATGGCGGCCGCGCCAGGATCATCGCCGGCGCCTGGCGGGAGCTCACGGGAGCGGTGCACGGCGTCAGCACCGAGCCGCTGTTCCTGGATGTGGCCCTCGACGCCGGCGCCATGCTGCGCCAGGAGATTCCGGCCGGTCACAATGCCTTCCTGTACATGTGGGACGGCGAAGCCGCGGTGGGCGCAGGCGGAACGGGACGCGGGCTACCGTCCGGATCGGCGGGCCTGCTGGGCGACGGGGACCTGGTCGAGGTCACCGCCGGTGACCACGGTGCCCGCTTCCTGCTGCTTGCGGCGAAGCCCCTGGGCGAGCCGGTGGTCCAGTACGGTCCGTTCGTGATGAACACCCGGGAGGAGATCGCGCAGGCGCTCGCGGACTACCGGACCGGGACGCTGGCGAGGGAGGCGAAGCGGGGGGCCTGAGGCGGGGTCGGTTTCAAGTTGTTAAGTTGTTAAGGCTTACTTCGCTTCGGACCCGGATCGTGCACCTCCGGTCCACGAGATTCTTGCCCGGAACGACTCTGCACACGGAATCCCGCGGAACGCCAGCGCCGGAATCCGCCCCGGTCCCCCTTAACAACTTAAAAGCTTAATAACTATAAGATCTATAAGAACTATTCGTCCCCGATCTCTACCAACACCTTCCTGGTCGCCACCTGGTCCCCCTCCCGAACATTGACGGCCTCGACGACCCCGTCCAGCGGGGCGGTGAGCTCGTGCTCGATCTTCATCGCTTCCAGCACCACCAGGGGTTGGCCGCGGGTGACGCGGGTGCCGGGCTCGACATGGACGGCGACGACGGAGCCGTTCATGGGCGCGCGGACGGTGCCGTCGCCGCCCGCCCGGTCCAGGCCCGCGGCCTTTTCGAGCAGCACGTCCCGGAAGGCGGCGTCCGTGTCGGGCAGGGCCAGGTACAGCGTGTCGCCCGCCACGGTCCAGGCGGCCGCGGCCTCGTTGCCGTCCACGCCGTAGCGCACCCGCCCGTCTTCCAGGGCTTCCAGCGTGACCTCGAACGATTCCCCGCCGGGCGTTACGCGGTAGCGGTCCGGCCCGGCCGCCGTGATGTGGACCGCGACCTGTCGCTCGTCGCATTCCAGGCGCATGGGGCGGGTGGTCGAGCCGGTGCTGGCCCAGTCGCGCAGCATCGGCTGCGGCGGCCGGCTGGCCAGGCGATAGAGCACGGCGGCCGCGAGGGCCCAGACAGGCTCGCCGGGTACGGGGCGGGTGAGCGTCTCCGCCGGGAAATGCTCGGGGATGAACGCCGTCGTGGCCCTGCCGTCCGCGAATACCTCGTGGTCGAGGCAGTCGATCAGGAAGCGGCGGTTGGTCCCCGGTCCCAGGATCACCGTGTCCGCCAGCGCCTCGCGCAGGCGCCGCCGGGCCTCGTCGCGGTCGCGGCCGTGGGCCACGATCTTGGCGATCATCGGGTCGTAGAAGGGGCTGACCTCGAAGCCGGTCGCCATGCCGGCGTCCACCCGTACCCCCGGTCCGCCGGGCGCTCGCCACAGGTGTACCGGGCCGCTCTGCGGCAGGAACTCCCGGTACGGATCCTCCGCGTACAGGCGGGCCTCGATGGCGTGGCCATCGAGGACCAGCGCCTCCTGCGCCATCGGCAGCGGCTTGCCCGCCGCCACGTCGACCTGCCAGGTGACCAGGTCCTGGCCGGTGATCATCTCGGTGACCGGGTGCTCGACCTGCAACCGCGTGTTCATCTCCAGGAAGTAGAAGCTCTCGCCGTCCGCATCCAGCAGGAACTCCACCGTGCCGGCGCCGACGTAGCCGATCGCGGCGGCGGCCTTGCACGCCGCTTCGCCCATGCGCCGGCGCAGGGGGCAGTCCACCGCCGGCGACGGTGCTTCCTCGATCACCTTCTGGTGGCGGCGCTGGATCGAGCAGTCTCGCTCGCCCAGGTGGATGACGTTGCCGCGGGTGTCCGCGAATACCTGGATCTCGACGTGCCGCGGCGAGACCACCGCCTTCTCCAGGATCAGCTCGTCGGAGCCGAACGCGTTCAGGGCCTCGGAGCGCGCCGAGCGCAGCGCGCCGTCGAAGCTTCCCGCCTCATCCACCCGGCGCATGCCGCGGCCGCCGCCGCCGGCCGCCGCCTTGATCATGACCGGGTAGCCGATGGCGTCGGCTTCCTCGCGCAGGCGGGCGTCATCCTGGGCCTCGCCCTCGTAGCCCGGCACACAGGGCACACCGGCATCGAGCATGCGCCGCTTGGCGGCGGCCTTGTTGCCCATCAGCCGGATGGCCTCCGGCGGCGGGCCGATGAAGGCGACGCCGGCGTCGTTGCAGGCGGCGGCGAAGTCGGCGTTCTCCGAGAGGAAGCCGTAGCCGGGATGCACCGCGTCCGCGCCGGTGCGTCGGGCGGCGTCCAGCACCCGCTCGATGTCCAGGTAGGACATGCCCACCTGCGGCGGGCCGATGCAGACCGCGCGGTCGGCGGCGCGCACGTGCGGCGCTTCACGGTCGGCTTCCGAGTAGACGGCGACGGTGCGATAGCCGAGCGCGCGGGCGCTGCGGATGACGCGCACGGCGATCTCGCCGCGGTTGGCGATCAGGATGGTGGAAAAATCGGTCATAAGCGCGCGTCAGCCTCTGGCCGGCAGGATGCCCATGTACTTGCTGATGATGCCGAGCATCACCTCGTCGGCCCCGCCACCGATCGACAGCAGCCGCAGGTCGCGGTACAGGCGGGTGATCGGCGTCTCGTTCATGAAGCCCATGCCGCCGTAGTACTGCAGGCAACTGTCGGCGACCGCGCGCGCCAGGCGCCCCGCCTTGAGCTTGGCCATGGAGGCCAGCCGGGTCATGTCATCGCCGCCGACGTACTGCTCGACCGCGCGGTAGATCAGCGAGCGCAGCAGCTCCACCTCGGTGTGCAGCTCGGCCAGGCGAAAGTGGATGACCTGGTTGTCGAGCAGCGGCTGGCCGAAGACCTTGCGCTCGCGGGTGTACTCGATGGTGTCCTCGATCGCGATCTCCAGCGTTCGCAGCACCGACGCGGCGCCCCAGATGCGTTCCTCCTGGAACTGCTGCATCTGGTAGATGAACCCCAGGTTCTCCTCGCCGATGCGGTGGCGCTGCGGCACCCGCACGTCCTCGAAATACAGCAGGGCGGTGTCGGAGGAGCGCATGCCGAGCTTGTCCAGCTTGCGGGCGACCGTCACCCCCTTGCTGTCCAGCGGCACGCAGATCAGCGACTTGTTCTTGTGCGCCGGGCCGTCACCGGTGTTGGCGAGCATGCACATCCAGTCGGCCTGGGTGCCGTTGGTGATCCACATCTTGCTGCCGTTGATCACGTAGTCGTCGCCGTCCCGGCGCGCGCTGGTGCGCAGCGAGGCGACGTCGGAGCCGGCGCCGGGTTCGGACACGCCGATGCAGCCGACGTATTCGCCGGCGATGCTGGGACGCAGGAACTCCTGCTGCAGCTCGTCGGAGCCATTGGCGGCCAGCGCGGGGGTGGCCATGTTGGTCTGCACGCCCACGGCCATTGGGATGGAGCCCGCGCGCACCTCGCCCATCGCCTCGCAGAAGGCCAGTTCGTAGCTGTAGTCGAGGCCCAGGCCGCCGGCCGACCCGGGCTTGTGGATGCCCAGCCAGCCCTGCTCGCCCATCTTGCGGAAGAGCTCGTGGGCCGGAAAGATGCCCTCCTCCTCCCACTCGTCCAGGTGCGGGTTGATCTCGGCGTCGACGAAACGCTTGACCGAGCGCTGCAGCTCGCGGTGCTGTTCGGTGTAGATCATCTCGGGCTTTCCTCGGCTTTCTATGTCACATCCGGCCGACGCCGAAGGTGACGGGATTCAGCGGCCGGATCCCGGCCTCGCGGCAGATCGACAGGGTGTAGGCCAGCACGCGGCGCGAGTCGCGCGGGTCGATCAGGCCGTCGTCCCACAGGCGCGCGGTGCCGAACAGCGCGTGGGACTCGCGCTCGAACTGGTCGACGATGAACTGCTCCATCGCCTGGAGCTTGCCGCGGTCGATCTCCGTGCCCTCGCGCCGGTGCTTCTCCTCGGTGACGATGGACAGCACCTTCGCGGCCTGCTCGCCGCCCATCACGGCGATGCGCGTGTTGGGCCAGGAAAAGATGAAGCGCGGGTCGTAGGCGCGCCCGCACATGCCGTAGTTGCCGGCGCCGAAGCTCGCGCCGATGTGCAGGGTGATCTGGGGCACGGTGGCGTTGGCGACCGCCTGGATCATCTTGGAGCCGTGCTTGACGATGCCGGCCTGCTCGGCCTCGGTGCCGACCATGTAGCCGGTGGTGTTCTGCAGGTAGAGGATGGGCGTACCCGCCTGGCACATCAGCTGGATGAACTGGGCCGCCTTGGTGGCGCCCTGGGCGTCGATGGGCCCGTTGTTGCCGATGATGCCGCAGGGATGGCCCTCGATCGCGGCCTGCCCGCACACCGTCTGCGGCCCGTACAGCGCCTTGAAGTCCAGGAAGTCGGAATCGTCCACGATGCGGGCGATGACCTCGCGCACGTCGTAGGGCTTGTGATAGTCCACCGGCACGACCCCGGCGAGCTCGTCCGGGCTGTAGCGCGGCTCGCGGTACCCGGGCGGCGGCTGATACGGCAGGCGGTCGTTCCAGCCCAGCTTTGCCGCGATCTCGCGGGCGATGCGCACGCCGTCGGCGTCGTTCTCGGCCAGGTGCTCGGAGACGCCGGAGACCGTCGAGTGCATCTCCGCGCCGCCCAGCTCCTCGTCCGTGGCGACCTCGCCGGTGGCGGCCTTGAGCAGCGGCGGGCCGGCGAGGAACACCTTGGCGCGCCCGCGCACCATGATGGTGTAGTCGGACAGCCCCGGCTGGTAGGCGCCGCCGGCGGTGGAGGAGCCGTGCACCACCGTGATCTGGGGGATGCCCAGGGCCGACATGCGCGCCTGGTTGTAGAAGCCCTTGCCGCCCTCGACGAAGATCTCCGACTGGTAGCGCAGGTTGGCGCCGCCGGACTCGACCAGGTGAATCAGCGGCAGCTTGTTCTTGATCGCGATCTCCTGCGCGCGCAGCGACTTCTTCAGGCCCATGGGAGCGACCGTGCCGCCCTTGATGGCGCTGTCGGAGGCGCTGATCAGGCAGCGCATGCCGGAGACGTAGCCGATGCCGACGATCAGGCCGCCGCCCAGCACGTCGCTCTCGCCGTCGTCATCATGCATGCCCAGGCCGGCGAGCGTTGCGATCTCCAGCCACGGCGAGCCCTTGTCCAGCAGCATCGCCACGCGCTCGCGCGGCAGCAGCTGGCCGCGCTTCTCGAAGCGCTCACGCTTGCTGTTGGACTTGTCCCGCACGCGCTGCTCGAGGTCGCGAAAGCGCTCGACCAGCTCCAGCATGGCCTCGCGGTTGCTCCGGTAGGATTCACTGTCGGTGTCGATCTGGCTCTCGATTACGGGCATGGAACGGCCTCATTTCTCCGACGGGGCGAAGCGGCTGCGCAGCTCGCGCTTCAGGACCTTGCCGGCCGCGTTGCGCGGCAGCTGCTCCACCATCTCCACTTTCCTGGGAATCTTGAAGCGGGCGAGCTTGCCGGCGCAGAAGTCCTGCACGTCCTCCAGCGTCAGGCTCGCGCCGGCCTCGCGCGGGACGATGATCGCCATCGGCACCTCGCCCCACTTCTCGTCCGGGATCCCGACCACCGCCACTTCCTGCACCGCGGGGTGGCGGAACAGCACCTGCTCGACCTCCGTCGGGTAGACGTTCTCGCCGCCCGAGATGAGCATGTCCTTCTTGCGGTCCACGATGTAATAGAACCCCTCGTCGTCGCGGCGCGCGAGGTCCCCGGTATGGAACCAGCCGCCGCGGAAGGCCTCGCGCGTGGCCTCGGGTCGGTTCCAGTAGCCGGCGAACACATTGGGGCCGCGCACCAGGAGCTCGCCCGTTTCCCCTTCCGCCACGTCGCGGTCGCTCTCGTCGACGATGCGCATCTCCATGTGCATCAGCGGCTTGCCCACCGAGCCGTGCTTGCGCACGGCGTCGGCGTTGTCGAGGATCGAGGCGTTGGGCGCGGTCTCGGTCATGCCGAAGCCCTCCTGGAAGCGCAGCCCGCGGCCCTGGAAGAACTCGATCACCGGGATGGGGCAGGGCGCACCGCCGGAGAGCAGGGTGTGCAGCGAGGACAGGTCATACTCGTCGAAGTCGGGGACCCGGCTGATCGCCAGCCACATTGCCGGCACCAGGAACAGCGTGGTCACGCGCTCGCGCTGGACCCGCTCGAGGGTGGCGGCGGGATCGAACCTGGCCGCCAGCACCACCCGGGTGCCCTTGTAGATCGCCGGCAGCGTGTGCACGTTGAGCCCGCCGATGTGGAACATCGGCGCCACGGTAAGCACGGTGTCCCCGGTGCCCAGCGCGGACCCGTGCAGCAGCAGATTGAAGGCGTTCCAGGTGCTGTTGCCGTGGGTCAGCATCGCCCCCTTGGGACGGCCCGTGGTCCCGGAGGTGTACATCATCAGGTGCACGTCGTCCTGTACCACGGGCGCGGCCGGGCGTTCCGGATCCCCCGCGGCCAGCACGGTCTCGTAGTCCTCGTCGCTCGCCGCGACGGCCGCGGCGCCCTCGTTGACCCGGATCGCGTGCAGCAGCTCCGTGCCCTCGCGGGCCGGCGCGAGCAGGTCGGCGAACAGGTCGTGGTAGACGACCAGGTGGGCCCCGGCATCATCCAGTACGTACCGGATCTCGGCGGGACTCAGGCGGAAGTTGATGGGTACGAAGATGGCGCCCAGCCGGGCACAGGCGAACAGGGTCTCGATGAAGGCGTTGCTGTTGAGCATCAGCGCGGCGACGCGGTCGCCCTGGCGTACGCCGCGTGCGGCCAGCGCGTCGGCAAGGCGCCGTACGCGCTCGTCCAGCTGCGACGAGGTGAGCCGCGTGTCGCCGTAGACCAGTGCCTCCCGGTCGGGATGGGCGTGGGCGTGCCGGGTGAGCCAGTCACCGATGCCGCCGACCGTGCCTGCCATGTTCGCCTCCAGGGATTCCCGTTGCGCGGCCCCTGCATACGGTCGCCGGTGTCCGGCGTCGGGCGGACCGGACGGGCACGGGGCCGGTCACGAATCATAGCCATTATGCGGGCGGCACCCAAACGGTCGTTAGGGGAAGGGCACGAAAAAAGCCGGTGCCGGCAGGGCCGGCACCGGCTCGTGGCGCGGCTGCGCCGGGGTCAGAAGGCGTACTGCACGCTCAGCATGCCGCCGCCGCCGCGCGCGGACGAACGGTTGCTGCTCGCGTTGTAATGCGTCCACCGCTGGCTGCCGCTGTACAGGTAGGCCGCCTTGAGCGACAGATTCTGGGTCGCGTTCCACTTGGCATAGACATCCCAGCGGGCGGGGTTGACCAGCGGGGCGCCGCTCGGGCTCGTACCCACGCGGGTCGCCTCGGTGTACTCGTAGCCGAGCGCGAAGGCGTGCATCGGCATCACCGCGATGTTGCCGAACCAGGCGTGGGCGCGGCTGTTGCCGTAGCCGCCGAAGCCGTCCATGTACGCCTTGGTGTAGCGCACGCCGGCGTCGATCTTCCACGGCATGGGCATCATCCGGAAGCGCTTGCCGATCACCGCGTAGTAGTCGGTGTCGGAGTTGCGGCTGCCGGCGTCCCCGCTGAACGAGGGCGTGTTGAGGTTGGCCTGGCGGTAGATGGCCCCCACGGAAAGGGACGGCATCCACGCCGAGCGCCACGCGCTGCCCCTGAGCAGCTGCACCTTGGCGGAGACGTCGTGCGTCGTCACGCTGTCGGTCCCCAGCTGCATGTTGGCATTCTTGAAGTTTGCGTCATTGCGCGAGATGCCCAGCTCGAGGCGGTTCCAGAACGTCATGTTGGCGCCGATGCCGTAGACGTTCTCGCCGGCGTCGGGCATGCGCAGCATCCAGGTCGCGAACTGCGGCTTGCCCACGTAGCTGCTGCCGTCGAGACCGGCGCCCAGCGCCTTCACCGGGTTGGTCACGCTCGCGGTCGGGTTGAGCACGCCGCCGCCGACACCCTGGGGAGTGGTGTCCGGCGATGCCGCGAAGGCGGCGGTGCTGCCGAAAAGGGCTGCCACGGAAACTCCGGCGACGATTCCCTTCAGGACCTTCTGATTCATATGGTCTGTTACCTCCAGCTTCGCCCAAGCGTGGAAAACCTGGGCTGTCGGGTGCATGGGTCCGCCGGCGGCGGACGCCGTTTCATGCACGGTCAATGGAGCAGGCGCGGCCGATACGGTCTGCGCGTCAGGTAACCCTGTTCAGGGCAGGGCTTCTGCAGGACACCGTAAGGCGGGGCGACGTTAGCAAACTGTGGCCCACGCCTGTCAAAGCCGCGCGCCCCCTGCGCTTGGCTGAAACGCCGCAGGGACACGGGCTTTGAAGGAACCGGTGGTTGAAAAGTTCCTGTAACGCGGGGACGCAGCCCGGGTCATGGAACCGTGCGGGGAACCTGTCCCGCAGATCGGAATGCACGGGCGGGAGGGGTTATCGGGGACCGAAGCGCGACATCCAGACGACCTGGCCGAAGAGCTCGAAGTCGCTGGCGGCGCCACCGATATCCGCGACGGAGATCTCCGAGTCGTGGTAGCTGGGGTTGTCCGTGATCAGCCGCAGGCGCTGACCCGGGAGCCGTTGCAGACGCCGCAGAAGCAGGCCCTCGGGTGCGCGGATCGCGTAGACGGCTTCCGCGGGCCGGTTGCGCGTGAGGTCCAGCAGAACGAGGTCGCCGGGCACGACCGTCGGTCCCATGCTGTCGGTGGTGATCTGGGCCGCCATCAACCGGTCGTCCTCGATGCCGTGGCGCCGCAGCCACCACTGGCGGAACCCCACGGGGCTGGCGCTGTCTGCTTTCTGCACGCTGTCCAGGGTGAGATCCGGGGCGAAGGGCGGGAGCAGGAAATCGCTGCGCGCCGCGGGGTTCTCCAGAGGGGAGCTCCCGGGGCCTTCTCCCGCGATCTCCCGCACGGCGGCGCTGGCGCTGCTCGCCAGGCGCGCCTGGAACAGGTCGAAGAAGCGCCCCCCGGTCACTTGGGCGAAGCGTGCCAGGAACTCGATATCGGGCAGGCGCTGGCCCCGCTCATAGGCGCCCAGGGTGTTCTTGTTCACCCCGATCCGGGCCGCCATGTCGGTGATCGAAACCCGTCCGCGCTCACGGCGCAGCAGGTCACCTAGAATTGTAGTCTTTCCTCTCTCATTCATGGTGCCTTCTTCTCGGTTGAAACGCACGAGCAAGAGGCGCTAGACTAGTTTTATAGGTCATTTCAGCATAAAACCATAAACCAATACTGCACTTGGTGAATCTGATATTCAAACAAGTAGTCTGCTCGGGCCTCTTGTCGTTCTAAATTAGCGAGACACAGCTTGGACGATACCCAATATCCTGCCCGCGAGATCCCCCGTGACATCACGGTGCGCCGTGCCTGGATCAAGTTTCAGCTGGAGATCCGTGGCTACAGCCTGGCCATGCTCGCCCGGGAGCACGGCGTGAGCCGTCAACAGCCCCAGGCGGCCCTCTACAAACCGTACCCGAAGTGGGAACGGATCATCGCCGAGACCCTCGGGCTGAAGCCTGCAGATCTCTGGCCGGAACGATATGCGCCCGGCGCGCGTCGCCGTCCGGGACGCCCACGGAAAAACCATGACACGCCATGATGGTAATATACTCGGGGACCGGAAGATATAGACCGCAGACTTTAGCCTGACGCCCGGGCGGGCACTTTCCCTCCGGTTCCACCCATTGCATCCACCCCGTAACCGTCGACCGTCCGCCTGTCCCGCGGGGGCGTCACTGGCTGATTCCCCGTTGCCGTCGAGCGCGGCCCCGGGCGCCTGCTGCAGGTGCGCCCCGATCCGGTTCCAGGTGATCTGCCCTTCATGTGCCGTCAGGGCGGTCCGGTTGGCGACGCCAACCGAGGCACGGATGGTCCGGCGGGGCTGGCGCATGCCCGCGGCCTGCGGGGCCAGCGTCGAGAAGGCGACCGTGGCCAGCGGTACGAACGCCAGGCCGGCGTCGCAGCCCTGGACGATTACGGGCCGCATCAACCACCAGGTGTCGACCTGCAGGTCGTATCAGGGGGTTGCCACCATGCCGAAGGCGAGCAGGAAGGAGCGCGCCGGCAAAGATCAGCGGCCGCGCGCCCCGGCGCGGTTGTTGGTCCGGCCCGCCGTGAACATCGCGCTCATCGATGCGGGGAGGCATGACCACCGTCGGGACCGGGAAGCGCTTGCCGGTCTGTTCGGGCGTCATCTCTAGCGTCGCG
The DNA here is from genome assembly GCA_035638775.1 of Gammaproteobacteria bacterium. Lineage (GTDB taxonomy): Bacteria > Pseudomonadota > Gammaproteobacteria > UBA5335 > SLRW01 > DASQZJ01. Next base: position 55,689 of record DASQZJ010000014.1, on the reverse strand, counting down.
GCCGGGGCGCGGGGCCCTGCCCGGCGTTCGCTGGGCGGGTTGCCTTCGACGTACGCGGAAGCGGCGCCGGAACCGGTGCTCGGCCCCGGTGTCGGTTATCCGGCCGTGAACCGGTCCCTCGCGCGGGGGCTCAGAAGACCAGCGCGAGCCAGTAGAAGAGCTTCATGATCGGGTGCAGGTGGCTGAACTCCGCGAACAGGAAGAACGCGGTCATCAACGCCAGAAAGGTCACGAGGTACACCGTTGAGCCGGTCGCGCGGGGATGCACCACGCGCTGGCCGTTGTCGGTCTGCTCTCGGGTCTGTGCCATGTTTCGTCCCCCCGACCGCCCGGGTCGGGCGGCCACTGGTCGGCAACGCGGGAACCTCTGCCGGTTGCACGGCGCCGTCCGCCGCGAGGCCGGGACGCTTGCGTCGGGGCCGGTCCGGGTCGGCGGGCGGAAAAACCGGCAGGCAAGATGGCTCATGATAATCGCTGCGCGGGTGCAAGTCGAGCGCCCTTCAGCACTCGAGCCGCCTGGCGAGCAGCGGCAGCACCTCGCTGGACCGGGCACGGATGGACACCCGGCAGTGGTCCGATGCTTCCGTCTCCTCCGGATTGACCTCGACCAGGCTGCCGCCGCGCTCCAGCACGCTCCAGGCCAGGCCGGCGGCCGGGTAGACGCTGGCGGAGGTGCCCACCAGGAGCATGCAGTCGCAGCTTTCCAGGGCCCGTTCGCAGGCCAGGCTGACGTCCCCGGGGATGGGCTCGCCGAACATCACGGTGTCGCTCTTGAGCAGTCCGGCGCACTCCGGGCAGCCCGGCGGCAGCGCGCGGACATCGACCGGGAACCCGTCCCGCGGGTAGCGGCTGCGACACTGAACGCAGCGCAGCAGCGTGGCGTTGCCGTGGATCTCCACCAGCTGCCGGCTTCCGGCCCGCGCGTGGAGGTTGTCGATGTTCTGGGTGATGGTGCAGTGCAGCTCGCCCGCCCGTTCCATCCGCACCAGGGCGTGGTGCCCGGCGTTGGGCTCGGCGCTCCGGAGCGCGGTCAGCAGCTCGGCGCGCGGCCCGCTCGGCTCGAGCAGCTCGCGCCACCAGCCGGCCGGGTCACGCAGGAACTCCATGTAGCCGTTCATGGAGGGCTCGCCGTAGCGGGTCCACAGGCCGTTCGGGCCGCGAAAGGGCGGGATGCCGCTCTCGACCGACAGTCCCGCCCCAACCAGCGCGACGGTCCTGTCCGCGTCGCGGATCAGCGCGGCCGCCCGCTCGACGGCCTCGCGCTCGGGTTTGGACAACCGTGCAGACTCTTCCACGCATGCTCCCTGGCGCTGAACCGGTGAGTCCATGCTGCCACGAGCGGCGCCCGGCAGTCAGCGGCGTTCCAGTACCAGGACCCGGAAGGGCCACAGTGGCACACCGACGGTCCGGTCCAGCAGGATCCGGGCGCCGAGCGCCTCGAGGGCGGGTGCGACCTCGACCGCGCGGCAGCCCATGGAGATCGCCGGCAGGTGCCAGACGAGCGCCTCGATGCGGGTACCCAGCCAGCGCCGCACGGCGCCCGGAGGATCGATCGAGTGCGCGATGCCCAGGCGCCCGCCGGGCCTGACAACCCGCCAGAGCTCCCGTGCCCCTGCGGCCGGGTCATACACGGGGCACAGGCTGAACGTCGACAGCGCCACGTCGAAGCAAGCGTCCGGGAACGGCATCGCCAGCAGGTCCCCGACACCGGTGACGCAGCGCTCGCCCAGCCCGGCAGAGTCGATCCGCCGTCGCGCCACTGCGAGCATCCCGGGGCTGGCATCCAGCAGCGTCAACCGACCGTCCGCGCCCGTCCGGCGGGCTGCGAGCAGTGCGGTCGAGCCCGTGCCGGCCCCGGCGTCGAGCACGCGGTCCCCGGCAGAAACCGCCTCGCGCACCAGCAGGCGACGTGCGCGCTGGTCCGAATGCCCTGTCAGCAGGGCATGCTCGATGTCGTAGTGCGCGGCGAGCCGGTCGTACAGGGTGCGGAGGCGGCCGGGGTCCAGTGCGGTGCGCATCGGCGATCGGTACGGGCGGGCGCGCGGCTATGGCCCGATAACCGTCTCGGCGTGCTCGGCCACGACCTCGTTCTCGATCGTGCCGACACCCTCGACCTGCACGCGCACGCGGTCGCCGACGGTGAGATAGCGGGGGGGATCGAAGCCCGCGCCCACGCCCTTCGGGGTGCCGGTGAAGATGACGTCGCCGGGGTCCAGCGTGAATGCCTGGGTCAGGTGCGCAATCTGCTCACGGCAGCCGAATGCCATCTCCCCGGTGCTGCACTCCTGGCGCAGCTCGCCGTTGACCCAGGTCCGGATCATCAGCTCCTGCGGATCATCGATCTCGTCCGCCGTGACCAGGTACGGCCCCAGGGGGGCATGCGTGTCGAAGGACTTGCCCATGACCATGGTCGGGGTGCGCATCTGCCAGTCACGAACGCTGACGTCGTTGCCGGCGCAGTAGCCGGCGATGACCTCGTGCGCCCGCTCCGGGGGCACGTGCTTGCAGCGCCGCCCGATCACGAAGCAGAGCTCGCCCTCATAGTCCAGCGCGTCCGAGACGGCCGGCCGGTTGATCGGGTCGAACGGCCCGTTGACGGCGTTGTGCTGCTTGTTGAACCAGATCTGGTGCTCGGGCGGCTCGCGGCCGAACTCGCGCACGTGGTCAAGGTAGTTCAGCCCGATGGCGAGCACCTTGCCGGGCACGGGCACCGGCGCGCGCAGGCGCACCTCGGAAAGGGGCAGCGTTTCCCGGTCGGAGACACGGTCGGCCATGCGGACGGCGTGCTCGAGCGCCTCGGGGCCGGCCGCGAGCAGCGCCTGCATGTCCGTCGGAAGCCCGGGCGCGACCGCGCCCAGGTCGATCACCGAATCGTCACGCACGATCCCGATCCGGGTGTGCTCGAGGTGAGTGAACGTGGCCAGTTTCATGCGGGAACCTCTCTGCGGTCGACGGGCCGGCCCGCCGGCGGCCACGGGAACGAATCGCCCGGGGCGTACTCGAACGGGTAAGCACTGCCCGGCCCGGCCGAAGACCCTCGTCCATCCGGCAGGCGTTCCCGTTCCCGAGCTGCGCCGGCAGGCCCGTACCGGTCATTCTACCCCGGGCGCGGCGTGCGCCGAAGACGCAGTGCCCGGCCACCAGGAGGGGGAATCATGTGGAAGCGGAAGCTGGTCCCGGCCCTGTGTCTGTTCTGCGCGTTCACGGGCGTGGCGCTGGCCGCGGGGGGGCCGCTGGGAATCGACTACCGGCTGTCCTACGACAACAGCGGCATCTACAAGCGGAGCTACCAGCACGACCTGATCTACGCCATGGTCGCGGGCGAACTGGGCGGTGCGCTGTGGCTCGGCGGCAAGAGTCGCCTGGGACGCACGTTCTGGCAGGCAGTCGATTCCTCGGCGCTCGCGGCCGGCTCGACCTTCGTTCTCAAGAGGGTGTTCCAGCGCACGCGACCGGAACAGGAGCGAAACCCGGATCCGAACAGGTGGTTCCAGGGCTGCTGCAACAACCTGAGCTTTCCCAGCGGCGAGGTCGCCGGGGTGACCTCCATCGTCACGCCCTTCATTCTCGAGTACCACCGGCAGCATCCCTGGATCTGGGAGCTGGAGCTGTTGCCCGCCTACGACGCCGAGGCGCGCATGAAGACCTGGGGCCACTGGCAGACGGACGTGCTGGCCGGTTTCGCCCTGGGCACGTTCACCGGCTACCTGGCGCACAACCGGAAGATGCCCTTTCTGCTGGGCGTGCTCCCGCATGGTTTCATGATCGGGCTGCACGAGAGGTTCTAGCCGCGGGCACGCGGGCCCGCGCCGCAGGTCAACCGCCGGTCGCGGCCTGCACGAGCGCCCGGATTCGCCGGTCCAGTGCCCGCGCCGCCGGCACCAGGTGGGGGCTGATCCCGGCGAGCAGCGCCGTCGGCCGGTAGTATCCGACGTAGGTATGACGTCCCAGCTTCCAGACGAAGACCCGGACCGGCACCACCGCGCCGGTCGCCGGATTGAGCAGCATCAGCTTGCGATCGAGCTTGGGCGCCTGGATGAGGAAGCCGCGTGCGGCTCCCACCCGGGCGCCGCCCTTCAGGCGCGTGCCGGCGATGGAGAGGGCCTGTCCCTGGTCGAGCCAGCCCGCGATCCGCATTCCATGACTGCCGGCCGCGCGTTCGAGGGAGGCGACGGTGTGGTGGAAGTCGCGGCTCGAGACCCGCTGCACGAACACCGCCGGGCCGGCGCTGGCGGCCGGTGCGGCGACAAGTGCCAGCAGCGTGACGACGGTGCCGGCGAGGGTAAGCCTCTGGTGCATGGCATTGTCCCGTGCGGAGTCCGCAGTCTTCGACAGGCGCCGGCCCGGGGTGTTCCGGCAGCCGGACCGCGGGCCCTGTCCCCGCTCGGCCCGGAGACGGATTCCCCGGGGGGCGCATCCGGACGCCGGAGCGTCAGCGGCGGTGGCCCGATGGATCGGGGAAGGTCCGCGCGGAGAGGCGCAAGGAAACGTGCCCGCGTCAGCCGGGATGATCCGGCGTCTTCGGCGCCGGCGGCGGCACCAGTCCGGTCTCCTCCAGCCAGCATTCCAGGACCCGCCGGGCGGGTCCCGCCAGGTCCGGCGCGTGGCGCCGGCCGGCCTCGCGCAGGTCCGCCACGCTGAGCGCCGGATCGGTCCGGATCTCGCGCGCGTGACCGATGTACCAATGCTCCAGCCCCGCGGCGGCGACCTCCGCATGGAACTGGAGGGCAAGGCCGCGCCGCCCGTGGCGGAAGGCCTGGTTGGCGCAGGCGTCGGTGGAGGCCAGCAGGGTTGACCGGGCGGGCAGGTCGAAGGTATCGCCGTGCCAGTGCAGTACCGGAACGGGCGGCTCCCCGAGGCCCGCCAGGCAGCTCTCGCGGCCGGCGGCGGTGAGCTTCACCGGGCCCCAGCCGATTTCCGGGCGTGCCGCCGGGTACACGCGGGCACCGAGCGCCGAGGCCATCAGCTGGGCGCCCAGGCAGATGCCCAGGGTCGGACGGTCCGCCTCCAGCCGGCGCCGGAGCGCCTCGCGTTCGGTGGCCAGGAAGGGATAGTCGGCATCGTCCCCCGCGCCGACCGGCCCGCCCAGCACGACCAGCAGGTCCGGTTCCAGCGGATCGAGGCGCGCGAGCCCGGTCGGGCCCGCGTCATGGTAGCGAAGCTGAAAGCCGCGTCCGGCGAGAACGGTCGCCCAGGTGCCCAGGTCCTCGAACGGCACGTGGCGAATGGCGACCGCGCGTTTCACGGCATCCGCGCCGGGTCTGCGACGCTCAGGGGAGGCGGGGCGAGAGGTAGCGCATCACCAGGTCGAGGGTCTCGCGCCTGACTTCCCTGACCTGCCCCTCCGGAACCGGCTGGTCCCATTTGCAGATCCGGAACCAGGACAGGTTGACCAGGATCGCGCCGAAGATCTGTGCCATGAAGCTGTGCACGGGTATCGGGCGGAACTCGCCCGCGTCGACGCCGCGCTGCAGCAGCGTCTCGAGCTGAGCGGTGACCGCATCGCAAAGCGGCTGGGACTGGGACAGCTCCACCCCCGCGCCGCTCTGCGCGAGCTCGCGCATCAGCAGGCGCACGCGGACGGGATTGTGCGCCAGGTGATCGACGAGCCCCGCCATCATGGTCTGTACCGCCTCGGCCGGATCCCGGTCCGCCTCCACCCGCAGCGCCGCAAAGATGCCGTCCACCACCCGCCGCGAGACGGCCTCCGTGATGGCCTTGCGTCCCTGGTAGTGGGCGAAGATGGAAGGTGGCCGGATTCCGACGCGCGCCGCCAGGTCCTGGAGCCGGAACTCCTCCATGCCCTGCTGCGTGATCAGCTTTTCCGCTTCGTCGAGGATCAGGGCGCGCGTCGTGCCCGATGCGCGCCGCGGGCCGGGTTTCCTTGCTGCTGCCACGATGTATTCCGTATTCGGGTCGCTTCAGCGGTGCATACGATGACCGCCCCGCTCCGGGCGGATCGTAAAAGTATACGCGATTCTGCCAGTCCCGGCCCCCCCTCGCCAGTGTGCAAGCAAATCATGGGCCCTCGCGGGCTTGCCCTCACGGCCGGAGCGGGGCCTGTACTCCGGCAGCCGCGCTTCTCATACTGGTGGGGATGATGCCCCTGTGCCCGGCCGGGCGGCAGGGGGAGCGGATCAGCGCGTTGCGGTACGGCGGAACGGTGTGGGGGCCATGGAAGACGAGCCGGTCATCGACCCGGAGGTGATCACCTCCCTGCGCAGCATCGGCCTGCTCGGGCGGCTGGTCGCAGTCTATCGCCGGGACGCGAGCAAGCTGCTGGAGGAGTTGCAGGCAGCCGCTGCCGCGGCGGATGCCGGACGCCTGGCGCGCTGGGCCCACGACCTGAAGTCCGCCAGTGCCAACCTGGGGGTGCGCCGGGTGTCCCGGCTCGCCGCCGACCTCGAGCGGGCGGCGCGCGACGGACGGGTCGTCGGGCCCCGGAAGCGCGTCGAGTCGATCGCCCGCGAGCTGGACCTGGCGCTGGACGAGATCGCGCAGATCGCGAACGGCGAGTAGGCGGCGGTCCCGGCGCAGCGCGCCGGTAAGCGGCTTTCGTCGCCGGCCGGGGCCGCTTTTTGAATTGTACCGTCCCTTCGCGTACATTACGCGCCCTCGGAGCGCGCTGACGACGGCCTCGGGCCGTTCGCGCCTTCCGTCGAACGGCGGCCCGCGAGCCCCGTCGGCGGCGCAGTGACCCCTGCCCCCGCGGCGCGCCGGCGGCCTCGCCGGAGTGGCCCACAGGGGCCGAGTCGGAGACGGTACACGCTCATCGGGACCATGAGTGAGTTGAAGATCTATCGCAACGGGCAGGGCGAGCCCGTCCTGGCCGAGACCCGCGCCGCCTCCATCCGCGAGGCGCTGGGGCGGATCGGGGTGGTTTACGAGCGCTGGAAGCCGCATCGGACGCTCCCCGCCGATGCCGAGCAGGACGAGATCATCGAGGCCTACCGCGAGGAGATCGACCGGCTGATGCAGAGCTACGGCTTCCAGTCGGTGGACGTGGTGCGCATGGCACCCTCGGACCCCAACCGCGAGACCGCGCGTCTGCGGTACCTGCACGAGCACGTGCACCAGGAGGACGAGGTGCGCTTCCTGGCCGAGGGCGAGGCCACCTTCTATCTGAATCACGACGGGGACATTTACAGTGTGCACTGCGTGGCGGGCGACCTGATCACCGTGCCGGCGCGCATGCCGCACTGGTTCGATATGGGCGAGCACCCCGACTTCACCATGATCCGGCTGTTCACCCGCAACGGGGGTCCGGGCTCGGTGTTCACCGGAAGCGACATCTCGATGCGCTTTCCCGGCCTGGGGCGGTAGGGACCCTCACTCCTCTCCCGCGGGCAGGTACGCCGACCAGTCGCGGCCGGAATCCCCGAACACCAGGAAGTGTGGATTCAGCAGGCTTTCGCCGCGGTTGTAGCGCAGCGGGCGCAGTCGCGTGTCGGTCACGCGTCCGCCGGCCGCTTCCACGACTGCCTGGGCGGCGGCGGTGTCCCACTCGCAGGTCGGCCCCAGGCGCGGGTAGACGTCGGCGCGGCCCTCGGCGATGCGGCAGAACTTCAGCGAGCTGCCGCAGCTGGTCACTTCGTAATTCCCGAGCGCCGCCAGATACGCGTCGACCGCCGGGCTGCGGTGGCTGCGGCTGGCGACCGCCACCACCGGGCCGCCGGTCAGGCGCCGGACGCGGATCGGTGCCGGGTCGCCGGCGCCGCACTGGCGGAATGCGCCCAGCCCGTCGCCGCCCGAGTAGACCAGGTCTCCGGGGGGCACCTGCACCACTCCCAGGACCGGGCGGTGATCCCGGATCAGGGCGATGTTGACGGTGAACTCGTCGTTGCGGTTGACGAACTCGCGCGTGCCGTCCAGCGGATCGACCAGCCAGTAGCTGGACCAGTCCGAGCGCGTCGCCCATGGAACCTCGCCGGATTCCTCCGACAGCGCCGGGATGTCCGGCGTCAGCGTCGCCAACGCCTCGAGGATGATCTCATTCGCCGCGAGATCGGCCTCGGTCAGCGGCGAATCGTCTTCCTTGTCGGTGACGGTGAACGGCCTGCGGTAGACCTCCATGATTCGCTCTCCGGCCCGCCGCGCGATCCGTACCACTTCCGGCATCAGCGATCTGGTATCCTGCATGCGTTCGAATCCTTCTCTATGGTGGCGACACTCCAGGATGCAGCGCGAAACCGCCGGCCGTCTCCCGTGGATGCCCGACTGGTCCCGCATCGACACGGTGCTGCTGGACATGGACGGCACCGTCCTCGATCTGCATTTCGACAACCATTTCTGGACCGAGCACCTGCCGAAGCGCTGGGCCGAGTCCCGCGGGATGGCGCCGGCCGCCGCCCGCGACGAGCTGATGGCGATGATCACACGCGTGGCGGGCACGCTCGACTTCTACTGCCTCGATTACTGGCGGGCGCGCCTGGGACTGGACCTCGTGGCCCTCAAGCGTGAGATCGCGGACGGCATCCGCATGCTGCCCCACGCCCGGCGCTTCCTGGAGGCCCTCCGCGCCAGCGGACGCCGGTCGGTGCTGGTGACCGACTGCCATCGCGACGCGCTGACCCTCAAGCTCGAGCGTACCGGCCTGGCGGATCTCGTGGACGCCGTGTACTGCAGCCACGACCACGGTCTGCCCAAGGAGGACGATGCCTTCTGGCGCGCGCTGCGCCGCGCGGAGCCGTTCGACCCGGCACGCACCCTGCTGCTCGACGACAACCTGCGGGTGCTGGATGCCGCGCGCCGTTACGGCATCGCCTGGACGGTGGCGGTGCGCTGCCCGGACAGCCGTGCGGCACCGCGCGATACCGGGGGACGACCGGCCGTGGACGATCTCGCGGCCATCATGCCCTGAGGGCGGGGTCTCAGCCGACCTTGCGCTGCTCCCCGCCGTTGCCCCCACGGCGGCGCCGTCCCCGGCCTCGCCCGTTGCCGGACTTGCCGGAGGGCTTGCCGCGCCCGCCGTGGCGGCGGATCGGCACCGGCGGCTCCGGTGTGACCATCATCTCGCCGGTGGCGGTGTCGGCGGGGATCTTCTCCCCGATGAACGCCTCGATGTCCGGCAGGGAGTAGCAGTATTGCTCACAGCACAGCGAGATCGCGTCGCCCTCGGCGCCGGCGCGTGCGGTGCGCCCGATACGGTGGACGTAGTCCTCCGCGTCCTGCGGCAGATCGAAGTTCACCACGTGGCTGACGTCGGGGATATGCAGCCCGCGAGCGGCCACGTCGGTGGCCACCAGCACCGCGACCCGCCCGGCACGAAAGTCCTCCAGCAACTGCTGGCGCTTGCGCTGCGGCACGTCGCCCGAGAGGACCTCGGCCTGGATGCCGTTGCCCTTGAGGTAGCCCAGCAGGCGGTCGCCGGCGCGCTTGGTGTTGACGAAGATCAGCATCCGGTGCACTTCCATGCCGCGCAGCAGGCCCAGCAGCAGCGGGATCTTCTCGTCGCTGGCGACGTGGTAGAGGCGCTGGTGGACGCGTTCGGCGGTGACGTGTTCGGTGTCGAGGCGCACCGCGTAGGGATTGTCCATGTGCTCGAAGGCCAGCTCGATCACCCGGTAGGACAGGGTGGCCGAGAACAGCAGGTTCAGCCGCTTCTCCGCCGGTGGCATGCGGCGCAGCAGGAAACGGATGTCCTTGATGAACCCCAGGTCGAACATCCGGTCGGCCTCGTCGAGCACCGCCACCTGGATCTGGCGCAGGTCGAACACCTTCTGCTTGAAGTAGTCGATGATCCGGCCGGGCGTGCCGATGAGGATGTCCACGCCCGCCTCGAGCTCGCGGCGCTGGGACTCGTAGCCGGTGCCGCCGTAGGCGAGCCCCAGGGTGAGTCCGGTATGGCGGCCCAGGACCTGGGCGTCCTTGTGGATCTGCACCGCGAGCTCGCGGGTCGGCGCCAGGATGATCGCCCGCGGCTGGTTGGGCTTGCGGCCCGGATCGGGCTCATGGGTGAGCAGGTAGTGCATGGTGGCCAGCAGGAACGCGGCTGTCTTGCCGGTGCCGGTCTGGGCCTGGCCGGCGACGCTCTCGCCGCGCAACGCGCGCGGCAGCGTCTCGGCCTGGATGGGCGTGCACCGGTCGAAGCCGGCGTCCCGGACGCCCCGCATCAGCGGCTCGGCGAGGCCGAAGCTGGCCATCGGGGTTTCGGTGAGGTGTGTGGAGTCAGTCATCGGAGCCTGTGCTTTGCATGTTGGGAATCTCGGCGTAGACTTGAAACAGAGCCGGTTTTCGGATCCAATATCGGTCAATCCTGACGCATGCGCTCGCACCGGACGCGGATAGAACCGAAGGCCCTTGAAATGCGGGCAGGAATCACCATCATTCTGCCTTAAACGGGGCGAGACGTCACATTCGGGCTGCCGGCGTCCCGGCTCCAGTACCTGTCCAAGATTCCCGTCTGATTGCAAGCGTACCGGATGCAACTGGAGGTTTAGCGAGTGAGCGACAACATACGCCATGTCACCGACGGCACCTGGGACCACGAGGTCCTGAACTCGGATGAGCCGGTGCTGGTCGACTACTGGGCGGAGTGGTGCGGCCCCTGCAAGATGATTGCCCCGATCCTGGAAGAGGTGGCCGACGAGTATTCCGGCCGGGTCAAGGTGGCCAAGCTCAACATAGACGAGAATCCGAACACGCCGCCGAAGTACGGCATCCGGGGGATCCCGACCCTGATGCTGTTCAAGGGCGGCAACGTGGAGGCGACCAAGGTCGGGGCATTGTCGAAGTCCCAGTTGACCGCCTTTCTCGACAGCAACATCTGATGTCCTCCACCGGGGTACCACCCGGCGGAATTCGTAGCGACAAGGCCGCGAGGCGGCCCGCGGAAAGCAGGGTGTCCATGCGGGTGGACCCCTGCGGAGCGGCATGATAACTTTCGGAAAATTCCAGACCGAATAGCGTTTACCCCAATACCACCCTCCTTCGGATTCCGGCCGTCGGCCCGTGACCGCGCTGTGTCTCCGACTACTCGTATAGGCTGCCATTGGTTTTCGAGTCACCAGCATGAACTTAACCGAACTCAAGCAGAAATCGGCGGTTGAAATCATCGACATCGCCGAGTCCATGGACATCGAGGGCACCGCGCGCGCCCGCAAACAGGACGTCATCTTCGCGATACTCAAGGAGGTCGCCCGGCGCGGGGACGAGATCTTCGGGGACGGCGTGCTGGAAATCCTGCAGGACGGGTACGGGTTCCTGCGCTCGGCGGACAGCTCGTACATGGCGGGACCGGACGACATCTACGTGTCGCCCAGCCAGATCCGGCGCTTCAGCCTGCGGACCGGCGATACGGTATCGGGCCGGATCCGGCCACCCAAGGAGGGCGAACGCTACTTCGCCCTGCTCAAGGTCACCAGCATCAACTTCGAGACGCCGGAGAACTCCCGCAACAAGGTGCTGTTCGAGAACCTGACGCCGCTGTTCCCCACCGATCGCCTGGTGATGGAGCAGGGCAACGGCAGCACCGAGGACCTCACCGCCCGCATCATCGACCTGGTCGCCCCCATCGGCAAGGGCCAGCGCGGACTGGTGGTCTCGCCGCCGAAGGCCGGCAAGACCATGATGCTGCAGAACATCGCGCAGAGCATCTCCGCCAACTACCCCGAGTGCTACCTGATCGTACTCCTGATCGACGAGCGCCCGGAGGAGGTGACGGAGATGATGCGCTCGGTGCGTGGCGAGGTGATCTCGAGCACCTTCGACGAGCCGGCCAGCCGCCACGTGCAGGTGGCCGAGATGGTGATCGAGAAGGCCAAGCGCCTGGTCGAGCACAAGCGGGACGTGGTGATCCTGCTGGACTCGATCACCCGCCTGGCGCGCGCATACAATACCGTCGTGCCGTCCTCGGGCAAGGTGCTCACCGGCGGCGTGGACGCCAACGCCCTGCAGCGGCCCAAGCGCTTCTTCGGCGCGGCCCGGAACGTCGAGGAGGGCGGCAGCCTGACGATCCTGGCGACAGCGCTGGTGGACACCGGCTCGCGCATGGACGACGTGATCTACGAGGAGTTCAAGGGCACGGGCAACATGGAGCTCCACCTCGACCGGCGGATCTCCGAGAAGCGCGTGTTCCCGTCGATCAACATCAACCGCTCCGGGACCCGTCGCGAGGAACTGCTGACCAGCCCGGAAGAGCTGCAGAAGATGTGGATCCTGCGCAAGCTGCTGCATCCGATGGACGAGCTCGCGGCGATGGAATTCCTGCTCGATCGACTCAAGGCGACCAAGACCAACAACGAGTTCTTCGACTCGATGAAGCGCGGCTAGGGGCGACCCTCCGCCGCGCGATGCCGCCGGTATGCGATGGAGCGCGACCGGCGTGGGGGTGTGGACATGCTGCCGGCACGGCCGGCCCTCGACGGGCCCGGATACAGGAGCTTCGGCCATGAACAGACGCACCATCGCCCTCGACGACGAGCTGCACGAGTATCTTCTCTCCGTCTCCCTGCGTGAGCCGGCGATCCTGTGCGAGCTGCGGGAGGAAACCGCGCGCATGCGCTACGCCGGGATGCAGATATCGCCGGAGCAGGGCCAGTTCCTCGGGCTGCTGCTGCGGCTTCTGCAGGCCCGGCGTACCATCGAGATCGGAGTATTCACCGGTTACAGCGCGCTGGTGACGGCGCTTGCGCTGCCCGCCGACGGGCGCGTCGTGGCCTGCGACACCAGCGAGGAGTGGACCGCGGTGGCGCGCACCTACTGGGAACGCGCGGCAGTTGCCGACCGCATCGATCTGCGCCTGGCGCCCGCCCGGCAGACCCTGCAAGCGCTGCGCCGCGCCGGCGAGGACGGCAGCTACGATTTCGCCTTCATCGATGCGGACAAGGAGGGGTACGGCGACTATTTCGAGGACTGTCTCGCCCTGCTGTGGCCGGGCGGGCTGGTCGCGGTCGACAACGTGCTGTGGTCCGGGCGGGTGGTGGATCCGGCGCCCGACGACGCCGACAGCCAGGCGCTGGCCGTGTTCAACCGCCGGCTGCACCAGGACGACCGCATCGACCTGAGCATGCTGCCGCTGGGGGACGGACTGACCCTGGCGCGCAAGCGCGGGTGATGCCGGTGCACCGCCCGGCAATGCTCGCCCGCGGGTAGCGTCCATGGCGAGCATCACCCGCCTGTGGAGCAGCGACCGCCACGGCGACGGGTTCGAGGCGCTGCTGCGTCCGCATATCCCCGCGTTGTACCGCTTCGCGTTCCATCTTGCCGGCAACCAGGATGACGCCGAGGACCTGGTGCAGGACCTGCTGCTGCGACTGTATCCCCGGCGGGACGAGCTGGCCGGGATCGACAAGCTTCGGCCCTGGCTGGCCCGGGTGCTGTACCGGCTGCACATCGACCGGGGCCGGCGCCAGCGACGCAGCCCGGTAGTGTACGCCGAAATCGGCGGGGGGCCGCGGGACCCGGATGCCGACTCCGACGGCGGCTGGAGCGTCCCGGAGCCGGCCAGCGAGGACCCGGCGGACGACCCGGAGGCTTCGCTCGAGCGGCGCGACGACAGCGCATCCCTGCAGCAGGCGCTGGCGCGCCTGAGCGAGGATCACCGTACCGTGCTGCTGCTGCACGACGTGGAGGGCTTCACGCTGGCGGAAATCGAGACCACGCTGGAGGTGCCCGTGGGCACGTTGAAGTCCCGCCTGCACCGGGCCCGGGCCCGGCTCCGTGGGCTCCTTGACCGGGAGGGAACCCTCACCCTGGAAACATCGTGTAAAGGGGAGAGGAGACGGCCATGAAGTGTGCGGATTTCGAGCTGAACTGGGACGCCTGGCAGGAAGGGTTGCTCGCGCCGTCCGAATCCGCCGCCATGCGGGAGCATCTCGAGGGGTGCGAGCACTGCCGTACCTACGCCGCGCAGGTCCGTGACCTGCGCCGGCAGCTTGCCGCGCTGCCCGATCCCCCGATGCGTCCGGACTTTCCGGCGCAGGCGCTGCGGCGCGCGCGTCGGCAGGGCCGCTGGCGGCGCTGGACCGCGGTTTCGGCGCTGGCGGCCGGTGTCCTGGCCGCAGCCATCCTGGTCGGCGTGCGCTGGGGGCTGTCCATGCAGCCCTCTTCCCGGGTGCTGCTGGTACCGCAGCAGGGTGAGCGGACCGTCACGCTCGCGCTCGATTCGCGCCACTCGCTGCAGGATGTGACCTTCGAGGTTCGGCTGCCCGCCAACGTGGAGCTCGCCGGTTACCCGGGCCAGCGGGACCTGCGCTGGAAGGGGCACCTGCAGCAGGGACGCAACGGACTGTCGCTGCCGCTGAAGGCAAGCGGAGCCGGCACGGGCACGCTCGTCGCCCGTATCGAGCACCAGGGCCAGGTCAAGGAGATCCGCATACGGCTGCGCGTATCGGGGGAGAACCAGCCGTCCGCGTCGTCGGAGAGCACTCAGGGCGTGCAACTCTGACGACCGGGCAGGGAGGTAGAGGACAATGAAACGTCACAACCTCGTCAAGGTGCTGGCGCTCGTGGCTGCGGCCATTGCCATGGCACCGCTCGCGGCGTCCGCCGCCGGCAACGGGGGCATGGGCGTGACCATGACGGTGGTCAGCCCGAACGACGCCAGCGAGCAGAAGTTCGTCGACCAGATCCACCTTCCCGGGCACGCACGGCAGGCAGCCCGGTCGGCGCAGCAGGCCGCGCAGGGCGCGGACAACGGGAGCCGGGCGGGCGAGATGTCATCGGGTCAGCAGGGCTCCCGGGACGCGGAGCAGATGCGCGAGAACGCACAACAGGCGCGGCAGCAGGCGCAACAGGCGCAGGACCAGGCGCAACAGGCGCAGCAGCAGGCCCGGCAGAGCGAGCAGCAGACCCGGCAGACCCAGCAGCAGTTGCAGCAGGATCTCAACCAGACCACGCAGCAGTTCAAGCAGACCACCCAGGACGTGGAGCAGCAGACCCAGGACCTGCTCAACAACCTGCTGCAGCCCTCCGGCGGCTCCGACAACTGATCCTCACGGCGCGCCCCGGGTCCGGGGTCCCTGGATTTCCCCCGGGCGCGCCGCTATCCGTATAATCGGCAGACATCCCTTGACGGGCGGGTTCCCCGGTGGAGCCTGCCCGCCGTATCGTCGGGAGCATCGGCCCGTCAGGGTCGCGAGATCGAGTCGCACCTTCGGTCGCCGGAACGCGGGGGCCGGCGCAAGAAGACGGGGATTTCATGTCGGCTTCCAGAACCCTGGCGCTGGCCGTTG
This sequence comes from Gammaproteobacteria bacterium, assembly GCA_035638775.1. Taxonomy (GTDB): domain Bacteria; phylum Pseudomonadota; class Gammaproteobacteria; order UBA5335; family SLRW01; genus DASQZJ01. The sequence continues at coordinate 40,516 of DASQZJ010000014.1, read as the reverse complement.
CCATCGCCCTGCTGTCCCTGCTGCACGGCTTGCCGGCCCGGGCGCAGGGGACGACCGCCGACCAGGCATTCCGGGACGGCATCGCGGCGTTCCACGGGCACCGCTACCGCTCCGCCCTTTCCGATTTCCTGCGTGCAGAGCAGGCCGGCATGCACTCCGCCGCCCTGTACTACAACCTGGGGGTGACGTATTACCACCTCGGTCGCTATCCGCAGGCCCGGGATGCCTTCCTGAAGTCCGCCGGCTCCCCCGGCATGGCCGCGCTGAGCTACTACAATCTCGGCCTGGTGGCGTACCGGGAGGGCCGCCACGGCGCCGCCCGCTACTGGTTCGACCGGGCCAGAAAGACGGCCGAGACGAAGACCCTGAGACAGCTCGCCGAGCGGATGCTCGGCCGCCTGCCGGGGACGCGCCGCTGGTACGGCCTGGCCCGGCTCTCCGCGGGTTACGACGACAACGCGATCCTGGCCAGCGACAACCAGGTGATCTCCGCCAGCCGCAAGGGCGCCGCCTACGGGGGACTTCTACTGGCCGGGCAGGGCCTGGTCCACGGCGACTGGCAGAGCGGCGTGCGGGTGTTGGGGGCGCTGGATACCCGGCGCTACGCGGGATTGTCGGGCTATGACCTGGGCAGCTACGCACTGAGCGTGGAGGGGACCCGGCCACTGGGCAACTGGCAGACACGTGCGCGTGCCGGGGTCGGACGGGTCGACTTCGGCGGCCGGGAGCTGGAGCGCACGGCCGGCCTGACGTTGCGCGGAGCCCGCCCGGTTACCGACGGCCTGCGCCTCGCGCTCCGCTATCGCTTCGTCCGTATTCTCGGCGGCAGCGGCTACGGCTACCTGGACGGCTGGCGCCAGGAGCTCCGCGGAAGCTTCGGTGCCCCGGCGGGCGCATCCGGCTGGCAGCTGTGGTACACCTTCGAGCTCAACCGCCGCCGGGACCTGCGCCAGGGCCCCGTCTTCCTGAGCTTCTCACCGGTGCGCCAGACCCTGGGGGTGCGCTACAGCCACCCCGTGGCAGCCGGCATCGTCGCCAGTGCGAGACTGTCGTGGCAGTACAGCGTTTACCGCGACCCGGACACGCGGGTCGTGGCCGGCAGCCTGGTCACGAAGAACCGTACCGATCGCCGACCGATGCTCCAGTTCGGCCTGCACCGGGATTTCGCGGGCAAGTGGCGCACGGCGCTGCAGCTCGGCTACGAGGAGGACAACTCGAATTTCGCCTCGGATAGCTACCACCGCGGCTGGGCGGAGGTGAGTCTGGAGCGGTTTTTCTAAAAAAAACAGAGTATTAAGTTTTAAGTGTTGAGTCTTAAGTGAAGAGGCGTCGGCGCGGGCAGCTGGGTGCTGCTTACAGTCCCAGCCACGGGCGTCATTTCGCATCCGCGCGGCCAGCCTGTCGCCGCAGATTGAGCACCTCGATCCGCCGCTTCTTTCTTAAAACTCAACACCTAAAACTTAAAACTGTCCGTTACTTATTATCCACACCCCGGTACCCGACCGCCGCTCCGCTCAAGCCTGCCCGCCTTATCGATCGATCGCGCGGGCCGCGATATCGTGCCGGTAGACCGCGCCCTCCCAGGCGATGCCGGCGACACGCTCGTAGGCACGGTCGCGGGCGTCGGCGACCGTCGCGCCCAGGGCACACACGCACAGCACCCGGCCTCCGGCGGTCACGATCCCGTGCTCCCGGCGCGCGGTTCCGGCATGGAAGACCTTCACTTCCGGGTCAGCATCCGCCTCCAGCCCCTCGATCGGCAGGCCCTTCCGGTAACGTCCGGGATAGCCTCCGGAAGCCATCACCACGCCCACCGCCGGGCGGGGGTCCCAGGCTGCCTCCACGGCATCCAGCCTGCCATCGAGGGCGGCCTCGCACAGCGCGACCAGGTCGGACTGCAGTCGCATCAGTACCGGCTGTGCCTCGGGATCGCCGAAGCGGCAGTTGAATTCCAGTACGCGTGGCGTGCCGTCCGGGGCGACCATCAGTCCGGCGTAGAGGAATCCGGTGTAGCGATGGCCGTCCCGTGCCATGCCCGCGATCGTCGGCTCGATCACCTCGCGCATGACCCGCTCATGGACCGCCGGGGTCACCACGGGTGCGGGCGAGTAGGCGCCCATGCCCCCGGTGTTGGGCCCGCTGTCGCCGTCGCCCAGGCGCTTGTGATCCTGCGAGGTTGCGAGCGGCAGTACATGCTCGCCGTCCACCATGGCGATGAAACTGGCCTCTTCCCCTTCCAGGAAATCCTCGATCACGACTTCCGAGCCCGCCGGGCCGAAACGGCCCTCGCTGAGCATCGCCCGGGCCGCGTCGGCGGCCTCGTCCGGGCTGCGCGCGATCACCACGCCCTTGCCGGCGGCGAGGCCGTCGGCCTTGACCACCAGCGGGCCACGGTGATCCCGGACGTAGCGCTCGGCCTCGTCCGGATCCCGGAACGTTCGATAGCCCGCCGTGGGGATGCCGTGACGGGTGAGGAACGCCTTCGCGAAAGCCTTCGAGCCCTCCAGGCGGGCGGCCCCGGCACGGGGACCGAAGCAGCGCAGGCCGGCTTCCTCGAAGCGGTCGGCAAGGCCGGCCACCAGCGGTGCCTCCGGGCCCACGATGGTCAGGTCGACGGCCTCCCGGCGCGCCAGCGCGACCAGGCCGTCGAGGTCGTCTGCCGCGACCGCCGCGTTTTCGATCCCCGGCTCCCTGTCCGTTCCCGGGTTGCCCGGCGCCACCAGCACCCGGCTCACGCGCAGCGAGAGAGAGGCTTTCCACGCGAGCGCATGCTCGCGGCCGCCGCCTCCGACCACCAGCACCGTCATGGCATCTTGCGACATGGACATCTCTCCGCTTCGGGGTGACTCAGTGGCGGAAGTGGCGCACGCCGGTGAAGACCATGGCCATGCCGTGCTCGTCGGCGGCCGCGATCACCTCGTCGTCGCGGCGCGAGCCGCCCGGCTCGATGACCGCGGTGATGCCGGCCTCGGCGGCCGCGTCGATGCCGTCCCGGAACGGGAAGAAGGCGTCCGAGGCCATCACCGAGCCGCGCACGGTCAGGCCTTCGTCGCCGGCCTTGAGCGCGGCGATGCGGGCACTGTAGACCCGGCTCATCTGTCCCGCGCCGATCCCGATGGTCCGCCCGTCGCGGCAGTAGACGATGGCATTGGACTTGATGAAGCGGGCCACGGTCCAGGCGAAGCGCAGATCCCGCAGCTCGGTCTCGGTGGGGCCCCGGCGCGTCACCACCTGCAGATCCGGACCATCCGGCGCGGGCAGGTCCCGGTCCTGGACCAGAAGGCCGCCGTTGACACGCCGGTAATCCCAGCTCACCGACCGTTCGGAAGTCCACTCGCCGCACTCGAGCACGCGCACGTTCCGCCGGTCCGAGAGCGCCTCCAGGGCGGCCTTCTCCACGCGTGGTGCGACGATTACCTCCACGAACTGCTGCCGCGCGATGTTCGCGGCGGTTGCCGCGTCCAGCGGCCGGTTGAACGCGATGATGCCCCCGAACGCGGAGGTGGGGTCGGTGGCCCGGGCCCGCTCGTAGGCTTCGTTCGTGCTGCCGGCGATCGCCACGCCACAGGGATTGGCGTGCTTGACGATGACACAGGCAGTCTCCGCGAAGCTGCGCACGCACTCGAGCGCGGCATCCGTATCGGCAATGTTGTTGAACGAGAGCTCCTTGCCATGCAGCTGCCGGGCGGTGGCCACCGACGGCTCCGGCGGCGGGTCCTCGACGTAGAACGCGGCGCGCTGATGCGGGTTCTCGCCGTAGCGCATGCGCTGCGCCCGACGGAACTGCAGGTTCAGGGTCGCGGGGAACGGCTCCCGTTCATCGTCCGTCGCGATGCTGCCGAGATAGTTTGCAATCGCGTCGTCGTAGCGGGCGGTATGCTCGAATCCGCGACGGGCCAGCTCGAAGCGCCGGGCCGCGTTCAGCTCCCCCGTCTCGCGCAGCGCCTCGAGAACGGCCGGATAGTCCCGCGGGTCAGTGACGACCGCGACCGAGGCATGGTTCTTGGCGCCGGCACGGAGCATCGCCGGACCGCCGATGTCGATGTTCTCGATCGCCTTCGCCCGGGTGCACCCCGGCTCGGCGACGGTGCGCTCGAATGGGTAGAGGTTCACCACCAGAAGGTCGATCGGCGGTATTTCGTGCGCGGCCATGACCTCGTCGTCCTCGCCGCGACGCCCGAGCAGGCCGCCGTGGATGCGCGGATGCAGGGTCTTCACGCGTCCGTTCATCATCTCGGGGAACGCCGTGACCTCGGAGACGGCGACGACGCCGATCCCGGCGTCCCGGAGCAGGCGCGCGGTACCTCCGGTGGAGACGATCTCGATGCCCAGCTCACCGAGCCCGCGGGCGAAGTCCACGATACCGCTCTTGTCGGAGACGCTGATCAGGGCGCGTCGAATACTGGCCATGGCGAAGTCCTGCTCCGCGGGTTGGGGGCGACGTGCTGCACGATCCGCCCGCTCACGGCGGCGGGTGGACCGGGCGCGGTGCGGGCCGGATGGCGCGCATTATCCGCACGCGGGCGTTACTTGTCGAGGTTGTGGGTCCTCAGGCGCTTACGCAGGGTGCTGCGGTTGATGCCCAGGATTTCCGCTGCCCGCGTCTGGTTTCCGCGGGTATACGCCATCACGGATTCGAGCAGGGGTGCTTCCACCTCGCGCATCACCATCTGGTAGAGATCACCGGGAGCGTGCCCGTTCAGGTCGGCGAAGTACTTGTCGAGCGCTTTCTGCACACATGTCCTGAGCGGCTCGGGCGGGTTCTTGGGTGGCTCCATATGCAGACCGACGGCCTTCTCCGGATTGAGCATGTCTTCGACCCCCTTGCAACGCGGCGGGACGGCATTGGTCCCGGCCACACCGCATGTGCCGGGCCTGCCCGGCCGGAACGTGGTCGGGAGCCGTCCTTATCTGTGTTTATCCGGGCGATGGTGCTCACCGGCTGCCCGCTGACGCAAACGGGCAGTCGGCCGGCGGTGCCCACGCACACGGCACGCGCCGAAAGTCTCCTGCCAGCACATACGCGGGAGTGCTTACCCGCGACGGCCCGGCATCGGCCGGGCCGGATGGGCGCCGCACGCGAGCGGATCGAGAAGCAGATCCGGCGCCCCCCTGTGTGCCACGTTGCCGGCGGTCGCGTTGGCCGGGCCGGGGTCTCCGCGAGGCAGCTCGCGGGCCGGTCCATCGGTGGCGACGATTCTCCGGGTAATCCTAGCTCATTACGCCGGCGGCTTGTAGGCGGATTTTGCATCCGCCACCGCTTCCGACCCGGGCTCTTCGGAATAACGCGCCTAGCGGTCCGGAGAGGCGAACTCGAACTGGAAACCGCTGGCCTGTGATCCCGGATCCTTCAGCTCCAGACGGATGGGAATGTGCTGCCCCGGGCGAATGCCGTCTTCCGTGTCGACCGGCTCGCCCAGGTAGTCCGCGGGACCGAAGGCGCCGACGGCGACCGTATCTCCCCAGCGATTCTCCATGCTGATGTGGAGCAGGGGGAAGGCCTGGGGCAGGGGAGCGCGGTTCACGAGCACGCCGGAGAACGAGAGGGCGCCGGGACGGTCGGGATCGGCGGAGAACGTGTAGTTTTCCAGACGCAGCCGGTCGAGCATGACGAATGGCGGCAGGCCGCAGGGGACCGGGAGGCGGCCGCAGACCGCCGCGAGCACCGGCCGCCACTGCGGCGACTCGGCCCACGAATCCCGGTTCCAGAACCCGGCCTGCGCCGCCAGCGCCAGCAGGGCCAGTACGCAGAGCGTTCCCCACAGCCAGCGCCGCGGGCGGCGTGGCCGGGGAGCTTCGGCGAACGGGGAATCCCCGGTTTCGTCGGCGCCCGGGTCTTCGGCTTCCGGCCGCACCGGCTCCGGCTGTGACGCCGGTCCGGCGTCCGGGCGCTGCTCCAGGTCCGGCGGGATGGTCCACCAGTCGGCGCCGTCGTCGTCCGCCCAGCGGTAGGGCGGGGGCGTTGCCGGTTCGGTGTCCCCGTCCTGTTCTGCCAGTGGTGGCGGCATGTCGTCGTGAAGGTCGTCCAGGGCGTTGAACGTCGCACCGCAGCGGCTGCAGCGAACCAGGCCACGCGCGGCCCGCAGCTGGGTCGCACCGACGACGAAATCCGTGTGGCACTCCGGGCAGCGGGTGTACATCCGGACCTCCGTGGCGCTACGGCTCGCGGCGAACGCCGCTCAACCGTACCCACTCCTCGCGCGACGTCGGCGGGTCCATCCGGAATGCCGCGCCGTAGGCGTCCGCGACGCGCTTCGCCTGATCGCGGAGGATGCCGGACAGGACGACGTGTCCGCCCGGGCGAACACGGTCGGCGATCCGGTCTGCGAGCTCGATCAGCGGGGCGGCCAGGATGTTCGCCAGCAGCAGATCGGCCTGCAGCGCCGACAGCTCTTCCGGCAGGCGCGGCCGGACGGTCCCGGCGACCGCGTTGTGGGCCGCGTTCTCGCGTGTCGCGAGCAGCGCCTGCGGATCGTTGTCCACGGCCCATACGCGCCGGGCGCCGAGACGGGCCGCCGCGATGGACAGGATGCCGGATCCGCAGCCGTAGTCGATCACCTCGCCCGCCACGTCAGCACCATTGGCGTCGAGCCATTCAAGGCACAGCGCCGTCGTCGCGTGCGTTCCGGTGCCGAAGGCCAGCCCCGGATCGAGCATCACGTTGACCGCCTCCGGGTCCGGCGGGGTGGAGCCGCGGGGGCATACCCACAGGCGGCGCCCGAAGCGCATCGCGCGGAAGTCCTCCATCCAGGCGCGTTCCCAGTCCCGGTCCTCGAGCGGCTCGACGCTGTGCGGCGGGGCCCGCCGGCCGAGGGTGCGGTAGGTTCCCCGGACGGCGGCCTCGACGTCGCATTCGCTGTCGAACAGTGCCACCAGCCGTGGCCGGTCCCAGAGCGGATGCGCGCCCGGCGGCGGTTCCAGGATCGGGTCGTCGCGCGCGTCCTGCAGGGTCACGGCCTGGGCACCGTGCTCGAGCAGGGCCACCTCGAGGGTATCGACATCCTCGTCATCCAGGTCGATCAGGAGCTGTTGCCATCCCATCACTGGTGGTCCGGTGGGTATCGGAACCCGGTCCTCGGCCCGGCCACGCGGGGCCGGGGGGCCCGGCCGCTCACCGCCCGAGCTTCTTTTCCAGGTAGTGGATGTCGGTACCGCCCGCCTGGAACGCCCGGTCCAGCATCAGATCATGGTGCAGCGCCGCGTTCGTGTCGATACCTTCGACCACCAGCTCGGTGAGCGCGTTGCGCATCCGCGCGATGGCCGAGCTCCGGCTGTCGCCGTGGGCGACCAGCTTGGCGATCAGCGAATCGTAGTGCGGGGGAACGGTGTAGCCGTTGTACAGGTGCGAGTCCATGCGGATGCCCGGTCCGCCGGGAGCATGGTAGTTGTGGACCCTGCCGGGCGAAGGCACGAAGGTGCGCGGGTGCTCGGCGTTGATGCGGCACTCGACGGCGTGCCCGCGCACCTCGATGTCCGATTGCTTGTGGCGCAGCGGTTCCCCGGCCGCGACCCGGATCTGCTCCTTGACGATGTCCACGCCGGTGATCATCTCCGTGATCGGGTGCTCGACCTGGAGCCGCGTGTTCATCTCGATGAAGTAGAACTCGCCGTTCTCGTAGAGAAACTCGAAGGTGCCCGCGCCGCGATAGCCGATGCGATGGCAGGCTTCCACGCAGAGCTCGCCCATGCGCTGGCGGACGCTCGCGTGGAGCCCGGGCGCCGGCGCTTCCTCGATGATCTTCTGGTGGCGACGCTGCATGGAACAGTCACGCTCCCCCAGGTGAATGGCGTTGCCCTGGCCGTCGGCCAGCACCTGGAACTCGATGTGGCGCGGGTGCTCCAGGTATTTCTCCATGTACACCGAGTCGTCGCCGAAGGAAGCCCGGGCCTCGCTGCGGGTGAGCGAGATCGCGTTGATCAGGTGGGCCTCGGCGTGCACCACGCGCATGCCGCGCCCGCCGCCGCCGGCCGCCGCCTTGATCAGCACCGGGTAACCGATCTCGCGCGCGATCGCGAGGGTGCGATCGGCGTCGTTGTCGAGCGCGCCGGCCGAGCCCGGGACGCAGGGGACTCCTGCTTCCTGCATGGCCCGGATGGCGGATACCTTGTCTCCCATCAGGCGGATGGTCTCGGGGCGCGGGCCGATGAAGATGAACCCGCTTTCCTCGACCCGCTCGGCGAAGTCGGCATTCTCGGAGAGGAAACCGTAGCCGGGGTGCACCGCGACCGAGTCGCTGACCTCCGCCGCGCTGATGATGGCGGGCATGTTGAGGTAGCTCTCGGACGACTGCGGCGGTCCGATGCATACGCTCTCGTCGGCCAGCAGTACGTGCGGCTGCTCGCGGTCCACGGTCGAGTGGACGGCAACGGTACCGATATCCAGCTCGCGGCAGGCGCGCAGGATGCGCAACGCGATTTCGCCCCGGTTGGCGATCAACACTTTATCGAGCATGGTTCGTGCTTCTTGCAGCGTTGGGCGGTGCCCGGCGACGGAAGAGCCGGGCTACTGGATGAGGATCAGTGGCTGCCCGTATTCTACCGGCTCGCCGTTTTCGGCCAGGATGTCCACGATGCGGCCGCTGCGGTCGGCCTCGATCTGGTTCATCATTTTCATCGCCTCGACGATGCACACCGGCTCGCCCTCACGCACCTCCTGGCCGACTTCCACGAAGGGCTGGGCGTCCGGGGCCGGGGCCCGGTAGAAGGTGCCCACCATCGGCGAGCAGATCGCGTGGCCCTGGAGCTCCTCGCCGCCCTCCGCCGCGGGCTCCGCGGGCGCTTCCCCGGAGGCGGGCGCAGGCTGTGCCGGCGCGGGGGCGGCGGGGGGCGGATAACTCACCGCCGTCTGCTGCCCGTAGCGGTTGATGCGTACGGAGTCGTCGCCCTCCTTGATCTCCAGCTCGGCGATTCCGGACTCCTCCAGCAGCTCTATAAGCTTCTTGACCTTGCGAATATCCATGCCTTCGCCTTTTCGTTCAGCCGGTTTGCGTCGCATCGAGCCCGTCCAGGATGGCTTTCAGGGCCAGATCGTAGCCCCGTGCCCCCAGTCCGGTGATCACGCCGGCGGCGATGTCGGAGAAACAGGATTGCCTGCGGAACGGCTCGCGCGCGGCGATGTTGGACAGATGCACCTCGACGAACGGGATCGCGCTCGCGAGAAGGGCATCGCGCAGGGCGATACTGGTGTGCGTGAACGCGGCCGGATTGAGAATGATCCAGTCGATCCCGTCCCGCATCGCCTGGTGTACCCGCTCGATCAGCGCGTGCTCGGCGTTGCTCTGAAAGGTTTCCAGGGTGTGCTCCGCGGCGGTGGCGGCGGCGTGCAGGCGCTGTTCGATTTCGGCCAGCGTCGCGTGGCCGTAGATCCCCGGCTCCCTGGTTCCGAGGAGATTCAGATTGGGACCGTTGAGCAGAAGCAGTCTGGCCATTCCGGTTTCACCGCCCGGGTCGGTCGCGTCTTGTTCTGGATGTCGACGTGCGCTCCGCCCGGTGCCGGGGCGTCACGCGGAGTGGCTCCTATTCTGCCCGGCATTGCCGATCGAATCAAGAACGACATCATTTGTCGGCATTTCGCGCCAGATGGAGGCAAAATCAGGGCAGTTTCAGCCCGACGCCTTGTGCAGCGCCTTGTGCAGCAGGGTCTCGAGGGCGGGGCGATGGAGCTCGCCGGCATGGACGCCGACGACGCGGCCGTCGGGGCGATATACGACACTGTACGGCAAGCCGCCGATCCGGTCACCATATCGGGCCGCCAGGGAAATCCCCTGCTGCTGGCTCGAAGGGATCAGCACCGGGTAGTTGACGTGCATCGAGCGCGCGAAATGCCGCGCATCGGACGGCGTGTCGATGGCGATCCCGATCACCTGGAGCCCGCGGCCACCGTACTGCCGCTGCGCCTTGATCAGCAGCGGCATTTCCTTGCGGCACGGCCCGCACCAGCTGGCCCAGAAGTTGAGCAGCACGGTCTTGCCGTCCCAGTGGCTGATGTGGCGGGTCTTGCCGGCCATGTCGGGCATCGAGAACGCGATGCGGTGAGAGGGCAGCGCGTTCGAGCCGCCGCTGCGGCCGCTGAAGTGCTGGTACAGGGCGAACCCGGCGCCACCGGCAGCGATCAGCAGGACCAGTGCCAACAGGCTTCGCAGGGCTTCACGCATGGGGGCCTCCGTGGCCGTGCGCCGGGAAGCCGCGTACGGCGGTTCCGGCGTTGCCCAGTGGTACGTGCCGGGTCTGCGGCGGGTAGCAGATGCCCCCGCGCGCGCAGCCCTGGTAGCGAACGGTGAGAACCGCGCCCGGGGCCGTCCGTTTGAGCGTCAGGGGCACCGTGAGGTTCCCTTCGAAGATCCGGACGCGTCCGAATTCGGGGTCATCCTCCGCGCGTCCCGGCGGCAGTTTTGCGTGGCCGCTGCGTACCAGGTCCGTGCCCGCGAGAACGAGGTGAATCCGGTGCCGGTAGAGATAGTAGCCGGGGGCGATGTTCCAGCGTGCCTGGTAGGTGTCCGATCCGGTGCGCACCAGCTCGAAACGAAAGGCCTGGTTCACCGGCAGGAAGCGACCGCCGTTGCCGAAGGCCGCGGCCAGTCCCGGGCCGGCCAGGGCCGCCGTTGCCGCGGTTGCCAGCAGGCAGGCGGCGAGGGCCCGGGCCGCCCGCCGTGTCCCGGCGGAGGGTGACCTCAGCCGGTGATGGTGCTTTCCGCGATCCATTCCAGGTATTCCTTCAGACCGTTCTCGACCGGCAGCGCGATGATCTCGGGGACGTCGTCCGGGTGGCCCGCCCGCAGGGCGGCTTCGAGGTCCGGCCAGGCGTCGCGGGTGGTCTTGATCAGGAGCGTGTGCTCGGTGGCCTGCTGCACCTCGCCTTCCCACCGGTAGAAGGACTCCACCCCCGGTACGACGTTGACGCAGGCTGCCAGACGCTGCTGTACGACTGCCCTGGCCAGACGCCGGGCCACGCCGCGGTCGGGGCAGTTGCACAGAACGACGCGTGCATCCGTGGTCATGGCTTTTCACCTCCCGGTACGACGGGTTTGTCCTGGCTGCGCGCTCACGTACGGGCGGCGCGTGGCGTCGAAGGGCTTGACTGAGGAAATCTCGCGACTATTATTAGCACTCACTCCAGGTGAGTGCTAACAACTCGAGCCGAGACATTCCGGGTCCTGGTTCCCAAGTAAAGGAGAGCGTTGATGAAGATCCGTCCTCTGCACGATCGCGTGATTGTAAAGCGTATGGAGGAAGAGCGCACCACGGCGGGCGGCATCGTCATTCCCGACTCGGCGGCCGAGAAGCCCCAGAAGGGCGAGGTCACCGCGGTCGGCAATGGCAAGCTCCTGGACGACGGTGAAGTGCGCAAGCTCGACGTGAAGGTCGGCGACAAGGTGCTGTTCGGCAAGTTCTCCGGCACCGAGGTGAAGGTCGGCGACGAGGACCTGCTGGTGATGCGCGAAGACGACATCATGGCGGTCATCGAAGGCTGACGTTTCACCCGAGCGCTCGCATCGAATCCACCCCATGCGTATCTGAACGGAAGAGGAACGAACAATGGCAGCGAAAGACGTACGTTTCGGCGAGGACGCGCGGCATCGCATGATGCGCGGCGTCAACACGCTGGCGAATGCCGTCAAGGTGACCCTCGGCCCGCGCGGCCGCAACGTGGTCCTGGAGAAGAGCTTCGGCGCGCCCACCGTGACCAAGGACGGCGTGTCCGTGGCCAAGGAGATGGAGCTCAAGGACAAGTTCGAGAACATGGGTGCCCAGATGGTCAAGGAGGTGGCTTCCAAGACCTCCGACGTGGCCGGTGACGGCACCACCACCGCGACGGTGCTGGCCCAGTCCATCATGCGCGAGGGCATGAAGTCCGTCGCCGCCGGGATGAACCCGATGGACCTCAAGCGCGGCATCGATCGTGCCGTCGAGTCCGCGGTGGCCGAGCTGGCCAAGCTGTCCAAGCCGTGCAGCGACGACAAATCGATCGCGCAGGTCGGCACCATTTCCGCCAACTCCGACCACAGCATCGGCAAGATCATCGCCGACGCCATGCAGAAGGTCGGCAAGGAAGGCGTGATCACGGTCGAGGAGGGCTCCGGCCTCGAGAACGAGCTGGACGTGGTCGAGGGCATGCAGTTCGACCGCGGCTACCTCTCGCCGTACTTCATCAACAACAACCAGAGCATGCAGGCCGAGCTGGAGGATCCGTACATCCTCCTGTACGACAAGAAAATCTCCAATATCCGTGACCTGCTGCCGCTGCTCGAGCAGGTGGCCAAGTCCAACCGGCCGCTGCTGGTTGTCTCCGAGGACGTCGAGGGCGAGGCCCTGGCGACGCTGGTGGTGAACACCATCCGCGGCATCGTGAAGGTTGCCGCGGTGAAGGCCCCCGGCTTCGGTGACCGCCGCAAGGCGATGCTGCAGGACATCGCGGTCCTGACCGGCGGCCAGGTGATCTCCGAAGAGGTCGGCATGTCGCTGGAGAAGGCGACCCTGGACGACCTGGGCAACGCCAAGAAGGTGCAGGTCAGCAAGGAAGAGACCACCATCGTCAGCGGCGCCGGCCGCAAGGCCGACATCGAGGCGCGGGTGCAGCAGATCCGCCAGCAGATCGAGGAGTCCACCTCCGACTACGACCGCGAGAAGCTGCAGGAGCGGGTCGCCAAGCTCGCCGGCGGCGTCGCGGTGATCAAGGTCGGTGCGGCGACCGAGGTCGAGATGAAGGAGAAGAAGGCCCGCGTCGAGGACGCGCTGCACGCCACGCGTGCCGCCGTCGAGGAAGGCGTGGTGCCCGGCGGTGGCGTCGCCCTGGTGCGTGCCCGTCACACCATCGAGAAGAAGGTCAAGACCGACAATCACGATCAGCAGACCGGCGCGGCCATCGCCCTGCGCGCGATGGAGGAGCCGCTGCGCCAGATCGTGACCAACGCCGGTGGCGACGCCTCGGTGGTGCTCAACGACGTGGTCTCGCACAAGGAGAACTACGGTTACAACGCTGCCACCGGCGAGTACGGGGACATGATCGAGCTCGGCATCCTCGATCCCACCAAGGTGACCCGCACCGCGCTGCAGAACGCGGCGTCGATCGCCGGCCTGATGCTCACCACCGAGGCCATGGTCGCCGACGCTCCCAAGGAGGAGAACGAAGGCGGCGGCATGCCCGACATGGGAGACATGGGCGGCATGGGCGGCATGGGAGGCATGGGCGGCATGATGTAAGGCCGTCCTGCGCTCCACACGCGCTGTGCAGTGCGAGCCCCGCCGGCCTCCGGCGGGGCTCTTTTGCTTGCGGGGGGCGCATCCAGGCGTCGCGTCCTTTGCAGCACGGGGATGGAGGGGTTTTCGGTATCAGGAAGGATGCGGCAAGCCGTGATGCCGATATCGGTCAGCCTTCAGGCCGATCCTGGCCCGAAGCACCGGCGCATGCAAGAAGGCAAGAGACGCAAAATGCCGCTTGGGCTGAAACCTGAAACTGAACCGCCCCGCACCTCTCCGGTCGACCCACACCGCCGTCTTCGAATGCGGCGCATTGATCAGCGTGGTCCGTGTTGTATGCTTGCCGGACACGCGTCCGCTGGACGTGGATACGGCGGGGAGACAAGGCGATGAAAGCGATCCGTGTGCACAAGACCGGCGGCCCGGAGGTACTGGTGCAGGAGACCCTGGCGCGACCGCAGCCGGGGCCCGGGGAAGTCCTGGTCCGGATCTCGGCGGCCGGCGTCAACTACATCGATGTTTACTTCCGCACCGGCCTGTATTCGATGCCGGTGCCGTTCACGCCGGGGGTCGAGGCCGCGGGCGTGATCGAGGCGTTCGGCGAGGGCGTCGCCGATCTCGAGGTCGGCCAGGCCGTGGCATGGGCCGGCGTTCCGGGCGCGTACGCGCATTATGCGACGGTGCCGCGGGACCGGCTGGTGGCGGTTCCCGACGGGATCAGCGCGGAACAGGCGGCTGCAGCGATGCTGCAGGGCATGACCGCACACTACCTGACCCGGAGCACGTTCGCGCTGCAGCGCGGGCAGACGGCGCTGGTCCATGCGGCCGCGGGCGGAGTCGGCCTGCTGCTGGTGCAGATGGCTCACGCCCTCGGAGCGCACGTCATCGGCACCGCTTCCACCGAGGAGAAGGCGGGGCTCGCACGCCAGGCCGGCTGCGACGAGGTGATCCTCTACAGCCGCGACGACTTCGTCGACGAAGTGGCGCGGATTACCGGCGGCGAGGGTGTTCACGTCGTCTACGATTCGGTCGGCCAATCGACCTTCGAGGGCAGCCTGCGCTGCCTGCGTACTCGCGGCACCCTGGTACTGTTCGGCCAGTCGAGCGGCCCGGTGCCGCCATTCGATCCCCGCGGGCTGGCCTCCGGATCGCTGTTTCTCACCCGGCCGAGCCTGGCGCACTACACGGCCGACCGGGCGGAGCTGGAGTGGCGGGCACGCGAGCTGTTCGAATCGATCGCCGCCGGCGACCTGGCATTGCGCATCGATCGCATGCTGCCTCTCGAGCAGGCCGCCGAGGCCCATCGGCTGCTCGAAGGGCGGGCAACCACCGGAAAGGTGCTGCTGATTCCCTGACACCGGAGCGTCGCGAGCGCCATGAACGACCAGGACACGGCAGCGGGCGTTCCCGCGAATCTGCGCCCGGTGACCGACGCGCTGCCCGCCCCGCTGCGGGCCGACACGGCGGTGCTGCTGCAGCAGCTCGCGGAGGCCGCCGGCGACACCGCCTTCCTGGAGGCGGTCGAGCCGGGCGAGCTGGCGCGCGTCCTGGGCGCCAGTCGTTTCGTCGGGCAGTGGTGCGTGCGCCGTCCGTCCGAGCTGGCCCGGCTGCTGGCGGGGGACGACCTGGGCCGGCCGATGCGGCCCGGGGAACTGCACCGGCGGGTCGAGCGGGCCGTCGGCGCGCCCGACGGTGCCGATACCCTGAAGCGTGCGCTGCGCGAGGTGCGGAACCGCGAGCTGGTGCGCATCGCCTGGCGGGATCTGGCGCGGGGAGCGCCGCTGGAGGAGACCCTGGAGGAGCTCAGCGCGCTCGCCGAGGCCTGCATCGCGGTGGCGCTCGACGTGGTCGAGGCGGACCTGCGACGGCGCTGGGGGACACCGCGTGGCGCCGACGGCGAGGCGCAGCGGCTGGTGGTCCTGGGAATGGGCAAGCTGGGCGGTCGCGAGCTGAACTTCTCTTCCGACATCGACCTGGTGTTCGCCTTCCCCGAGGCGGGGCAGACCGACGGGCCCCGCCGGGTGGACAACGAGGCGTTCTTCACCCGCGTGGCCCAGCACCTGATCCAGGCGCTGGCGGACGTGACGGCCGAGGGCTTCGTCTACCGGGTGGACACGCGGCTGCGACCGTTCGGCGAGAGCGGGCCGATGGCGCTGAACTTCGGCGCCATGGAGCACTACTACGAGAGCCACGGGCGCGAATGGGAGCGCTACGCCTTCGTGAAGGCACGCGTGGTCGCCGGGGATCGGGCGGCCGGGGAGCAGTTGCTGGAAACGCTGCGTCCCTTCGTCTACCGACGCTACATCGACTACGGGGTGATCGAGTCCCTGCGTGAGATGAAGGCGCTGATCGCGCGGGAGGTCCGTCGCAAGGGGCTCGAGGACGACATCAAGCTGGGACGCGGGGGAATCCGCGAGGTCGAGTTCATCGGCCAGGTGTTTCAGCTGATCCGCGGCGGTCATGAGCGTGACCTGCAGGAACGCGGCATTCTACCGGTCCTGGACCGGCTGGACGACCGTGGCCTGCTCGCGCCCCACATGGCCGCGCACCTCCGCGACGGGTACCGGTTCCTGCGCCGGGTGGAGAACCGCCTGCAGGCCGTGGCCGACCGGCAGACCCACCAGCTTCCGGCGGATCCCGTCGAGCGCGCGCGGCTCGCTTTCGCCATGGGCTATCGCGAATGGGCGACGCTGGCGGCCGAGCTCGATGCACACCGCCAGCGCATCCAGGAGCAGTTCGACCAGGTATTCGCCAGCCCCCAGACCGCGCAGGAAGAGGAGGCGGGCGGCGCGCGCGACCTGGAGCTGCTGTGGGCCGGCGGGCTGGCCGAGGCGGAGGGGCGCGAGGTTCTGCAGCGGGCGGGGATGCAGGATGTCGTGCGGGCGCTCGCGGCGCTCGACGGGCTGCGTGCCAGCGCCGCCTTTCGCACGCTGAGTGAAACCGGGCGGGCGCGCCTGGCCCGACTGGTACCACTCCTGATCGGAGCCGCCGGCGCCACCGCTTCGCCGGACGTGTGCCTCGAGCGTCTGCTGCAAGTGATCGAGGCGATCGCCCGGCGCAGCACGTATCTCGCGCTGCTGGCAGAGAATCCCATGGCGCTCTCGCAGCTGGCGCGACTGTGCGCGGCGAGTCCCTGGATCACGGCTTTCGTCGCGCGCCACCCCGTGCTGCTGGACGAGCTGCTCGATCCGCGCACGCTGTATGCTCCCCCCGAGCGGGCGGGGCTGGAGAACGAGCTCGCCGCGGTGCTGCGGCGGTCCGGCGACCTGGAAGAGCAGATGGATGGTCTGCGACGCTTCCAGCAGGCATCGATGCTGCGCGTGGCTGCCGCCGACATCACGGGCAACGTCCCGGTGATGCACGTCAGCGACTTTCTCACCGAGATCGCGGAAGTCGTGCTCGCCGGGGCCCTGGAGCTGGCCTGGACCCAGCTCGTGGAACGCTACGGCGAGCCGGGCTGCGTCGAGGACGGGGCGTGGCGGGCGGCCCGGTTCGCGATCGCGGGCTACGGCAAGCTCGGCGGGCTCGAGCTCGGCTACGGCTCCGACCTCGACCTGGTGTTCCTGCACGACAGCGGGGGCGCCCAACAGGTGACCCGCGGCGAGCGCAGCGTGGACAACGCGGTCTTCTTCGCCCGCCTCGCCCAGCGCATCATCCACCTGCTGTCCACCGTGACTCCGGCGGGGGTGGCCTACGAGGTGGACACGCGCCTGCGCCCGAGTGGACGCTCGGGACTGCTGGTCACCACGCTCTCGGGCTTCGAGACCTATCAGCGCGAGGAGGCCTGGACCTGGGAGCACCAGGCGCTGGTGCGTGCGCGCGTCGTGGCGGGGGCCGCGCCCCTGGCGGACGGCTTCGCGGCGGTCCGCCGCCGGATCCTGGGCAGTCCCCGGGATGCGGAGGCGCTGCGACGCGAGGTCGGCGAGATGCGGAGCCGGATGCGCGCGAACCTCGATCGCAGCGACGACTCGCGGTTCGATCTCAAGCAGGGGCGGGGAGGTATCGCCGATATCGAATTTGTGGTGCAATATGCCGTTCTCCTGCATGCGGCGGCGTGTCCGGCGGTCCTGGATTTCACCGACAATATCCGGATCCTCGAGCGGTTCGCGGAGCATGCCCTGTTACCGGAGGCGGACTGCCGGCTGCTGGCGGATGCCTACCGCACTTACCGCAAACGCATTCACGAGCTCAGTCTCCAGGAGGCTCCCGCGCTGGTCGCGGATGACGAGTTCCGGGATTATCGCGAAGCCGTGTCGGGATTGTGGCAGCGGGTGATCGGGGCCTGATCCGGACGGGCGGTCCCGCGGTCCGGGTCCGGCGCGCGGGATCGGGACAGTTTCGAGAGAGAAGAAAAGGCACGGGTTATGACGGCAACGACGATGGAGGACAGGGACGGGGTCATCTGGATGGATGGCGAGCTGGTGCCCTGGCGAGAGGCGAAGGTGCACGTGCTGACGCACACCCTGCATTACGGGATGGGCGTGTTCGAGGGGGTACGCGCGTACAGCACCCCGGCCGGAACGGCGATCTTCCGGCTGCACGATCACAACGAGCGCTTCTTCGGGTCCGCCAAGATCCTCAACCTGGCGCTGCCGTTCGACCGCGACACGATGGCAATGGCCCAGCGCACGGTGGTGCGGGAGAACGGTCTCGAGGAAGCCTACATCCGGCCGATGGCCTTCCTCGGCTCGGAGGGCATGGGACTGCGCGCGGACAACCTGCGCGTGCACGTGATCGTGGCCGCCTGGAACTGGCCCAGCTACCTGGGCGAGGAGAGCATGCAGAACGGGCTGCGGGTCAAGACCTCCTCGTTCACGCGTCACCACGTCAACATCACCATGTGCAAGGCAAAGGCCAACGGCAACTACATGAACTCGATGCTGGCGCTGAGCGAGGCGCAGAACGCCGGCTACGACGAGGCGCTGCTGCTGGACGTTGAGGGCTACGTTGCCGAGGGCAGCGGCGAGAACATCTTTCTGGTGCATGACGACGTCCTGTACACCCCCGAGCTGACTTCCGCGCTGAACGGCATCACCCGCAAGACGATCCTGGCCTTTGCGCAGGAGCTCGGGATCGAGGTCCTCGAGCGCCGCATCACGCGCGACGAGGTTTACATCGCTGACGAGGCATTCCTGACGGGCACCGCGGCCGAAGTGACGCCGATTCGCGAGCTGGACGGGCGGATCATCGGCAGCGGCACGCGCGGTCCGGTGACCGAGAAGCTACAGGCGATGTACTTCGACCAGGTTCGGGGACGGCGTGAGCAGCACCCGGAGTGGCACACGCTGGTATAATCGAACGCCCCGTTTCCATTTCAGAAGAGCACCGAGGACAGCTTCGTGGCGAGCGAAAACAGCCCCCAGACGAGCGCGATGCCCAACCAGGAGCGGGAATACAAGGTGACCAGGGCGGACCTGCCCCTGCACTGCCCGCTGGACAGCATGCCGCTGTGGAACTCGCATCCGCGCGTGTTCCTGCCGATCGAGGACACGGGACGAGCCCAGTGCCCGTATTGCGGCGCCTGGTTCACTCTCGTCGATCAGACGGACTGACCCGGTTCGGGCGGAGGCGTTTCGGCCCGCCACTCAAAACAGCCGCCAGTAGCCGAGCCGTTGTCGCGCCTGGACCCTGCGCCACAGGTTGAGGGGCTTGCGCGACAGCCCGTTGCGGCCCCGGGTGAGCGCATCCTCGACCGCATCCAGGACCCGTTCGCTGGAGCGCCCGTCCCGGTACGGGTGAATGTGATCTGCGTAGGCCCGGACGGCCTGCATCAGTCCGTCCGGATGGGTCAGCGCGTGGGCGATGGCCCCCTCCACCTCGCCGGGCTCGCTGACGTCGAGCATGTGCGGGGCCGGACGGCGATTGCGGAAGGTGACCACGGGCCGGGCCTGGAGGATGAACTCGGAAATCACCGAGGAAGTATCCGACAGGAGCACGTCCGCCGCCTTGTACAGCGAAACGATATGATCGCTTTCGAAGAACCCCAGGTTCGGCCCTTCGAGGTCCCGAAACCGGCTGACGATCTCCGGGTCCATCTTGGGATGCAGCGTCACCAGCCAGTGCCAACGACCTTCCCGGGAGAGCTCACGGACGGTCTCCAGCAGGTGCGCGGCGGAGCTGAGCGAGGGTGTGAAGGTGGAGGCGTACATCACCACCGGCCGGCCGGCCGGCGTGCTGACCGGCGCCGGATCGGGGCGGAACAGGGGATCCATCTTGGGCCAGCCGGTCTCGACCACCCGGAAGTAGCCGTGCTCGGCTTCCAGGCGCCGGAACGGCTCGGTCGTGTGCGGCCCCTGGGTACAGTAGAGATCGAAGAACCCGCGCAACCGGAAGTGACCCCGGTGGTCCTCCCGCTTGTGCACGTTGAAGCCGTGAAAGACCTCGACCTTCAGTCCCGGAAAGTAGTCCGGGACCCAGTTGCCGGGAACCAGCACGGCATCGGGCCGAAAGGCCTTGACCTCCGGCACGCTTCCCAGAAGGCGCTCATCGGCATGCAGATGGTCGGCACCCCCCTTCTCGAAGAACCAGGCAGCCTCACCGCCGCGCGCCCGGATCGACGCCTGCAGCGGGCGCAGCACGGGCAATGCGTACAACTCGGATACGAACAGCAGGTAGCGTCTCAACTCCGGTTCCCCGCTCAGCTCACCAGGAAGCCCCGCGCCGCGATCGTTCGGCCGCCGACAGGGCACCGGGGATGGTACACTCGCCGGCCTCGCGTGGCACCGGGTCCGCCCGCCGTCGGTCCGGGAGAGGGGCGCCGGGCACCGCGAATGCCGCGCCCCGGGGCGCCTTCGGGCGCGCCCCGGCCGCTTCCCGGGCAGCGTTGACGTGGCGGGCGAGCGGATGCGGGGCGTTGCGGCGCGCGGGCCGGGCTATCTTTCCACGGCGCGCGGCGCCGTCGTGCATGATCCCCTGCTGTTGCGGAGGCCGGGCCCGGAAGTGTTTTCCACCGAGTACTGGCGCGAGCGGGGCGGGGTGCTGAGCGTGACCGCCGGCCGCGGCAGCGTCTGGTTCGTCGGCGAAACCGCCGCGTGGGTGCTGCGTCACTACCGTCGCGGCGGTATGGTCGCCCGGCTGGTGCGGGACCGCTACGTCTGGACGGGACTGGGGCGTACCCGTGCCTGGCGCGAATGGCACCTCCTCTACGACCTGTACGTACGGGGGCTGCCCGTGCCCCGGCCCGTGGCCGCGCGGGTGGAGCGTCGCGGCTGCAGCTATCGGGCAGACATCATCACCGAGCGCCTGCCGGGAGAGCCGCTCTCCGCCCTGCTGGCCCGGGGGGCACTGCCGCTGGAAACCTGGCGCGCGATCGGCCGGGTGATCGCCGGCCTGCACGCCGGCGGCCTCTGGCACGCGGACCTCAATGCCCACAACATCCTGCTGTGCGCTGACGACGGGGTCGCCGTGATCGACCTGGACCGTGCCCGCCTGCGCCGTCCCGCACGTCGCTGGCGCAGACGCAACCTGGCGCGGCTGCGCCGCTCCCTGGACAAGCTCCGGCGCCAGGAACCGGCCCTCGCTTTCAACGAGCGCGACTGGGAAGCGTTGCGCGCGGGCTACGCCGAGGGCGCGGCGGAACACCGGCTCACGCGTAGGCGTCCGGGTAGCCCGGAGGACGGCCCTTGAAGCGACGGTGAACCCACCAGTACTGGGCGGGTACGCGCCGCGCCTGTTCTTCGATCAGGCGGTTGATCCGTTCCGTATCCGCTACCGGGTCGTCGGACGGGAAATTCTCCAGCGCGGGCAGGAAGCGCATGAGGTACCCCCCGGCGTCGGGCTTGCGTTCCATGAAGAACGGCACCACCGCGGCGCCGCTCATCCGCGCAATCCGGGATGTGCCGATGTTGGTGGGGGCGGGTACGGAGAAGAACGGCACCAGCGCGCCGTACTTGCCCCGGTAGTTCTGGTCCGGGGCGTACCAGACCGCGTGACCCTGCCGCAGCCGCCGGATCAGCCCGCGCATGTCGTGCCGCGGGATGGCCTTGTCGGCGAGGCGGTTCCGGTGCCGGGCCATGGCCCACTCGAGTACCGGATTCTCATGCGCCCGGTACATCAGGTCGAAGTCGGCGTGCTCGCGTAGCAGCGGCCCGCAGATGTCCAGCGAGGTGAAGTGGGCGCTGACCATCAGCACGCCCTTGCCCCGGGCCATCGCTTCCCGGAAATGCTCCACTCCGCGTACCTCGCCGAGCTTGCGGAATCGCCGGCGCGGCATCCACCAGCCGAGGCCGACCTCGACCAGGCCCATGCCGATCGACTCGAAGTGTGCCCGCACCACGGCTTCGCGCCGGGCCGCGGTCCACTCGGGAAAGCAAAGCTCGAGGTTGCGGCGGGCGACGTGGCGACGGCCCGGCAGGAAACGGTACAACCGCCGGCCCAGCCAGCGGCCGATGGCGAGCGCCCGGCGGTAGGGAAGCTGGGAGACCAGGTAGAGCAGGCCGAGCACGAGCCACGTTCCCCAGTAGCGGGGCGAGAAGAGACCGGGTTGCCGATTCGCGTTCCGGGCAGTTCGGGAGGACACGGGGACTGTTCCTGCTTGGGAAAGGCGCAAGTTTACTGGCCCCGCAAGGGGTAACGCCACATCGCGCGGGCCGCGCGTGTGGCGACACCCGCCGGCGGGTTAGTATGATCCTTCATCATCCCCGCCGGTGCCCCTCGCCGGGGCATCCGCGCAACAGGCGGGGGCCGCTCCGTACCCCCGGATCGTCCGGCAGGTGAGTCGCAATGAGGGCTGTCTATTCACTGGCGTTCCGCTGCCTGCTTCCGCTGGCCCTGGCGTACCTGTTGCTGCTGGGACGGCGTGACCGGCGCTACTGGCGCGACTGGAAGGAGCGCTTCGGACGCGTGGAACCGACCGGGCACCGCCGGCGCACGATCTGGGTCCACGCGGTCTCGGTCGGCGAGGTCATGGCGGCGACGCCGTTGATCCGGCGGATCATGGCGGAGCGCCCGGAGAGCGGCGTCGTGGTGACGACCTTCACTCCCACCGGGCGCGAGCGCGCCAGGGCCGCCTTCGGCGACAGCGTACGGCACTGTTACGTTCCGCTGGATCTTCCGGGTGCAGTGCGCCGGTTCCTGGACCGGGTCGACCCGGAACTCGCGATCGTGATGGAGACCGAGCTCTGGCCGAACCTGTTCAATCAGTGCCGGCGCCGGGGGATCCCGGTGGTGCTTGCCAATGCCCGGATCTCGCGCCGTTCCCTGCAGGCCTACCGGCGATTGCGGCGGCTTGTCGCATGGACGCTGGCCCGGGTGACCCTTGCGGCCGCGCAGAGCGAAGCCGATGCATCCCGCCTGGACACGCTCGGGATGCCACGCGAGCGCCTGCGGATCACGGGCAACCTGAAGTTCGACTTCCCGTTCGATCCATCCGGCCGCCGACAGGGGCTGCAATGGAGGGCGTCGTGGGGGCCGCGTCGGCCGGTATGGATCGCGGCGAGCACCCACGAGGGAGAAGACGAACAGGTATTGCGCGCGCACCGTGCGCTCCGGCAGCGCATCCCGCAGGCTCTCCTGCTGCTGGTGCCGCGCCATCCGCATCGCTTCGCGGCGGCCGGCGCGCTCTGCACCGGGCAGGGGTTCGCGGTGGCACGGCGCAGCGCGGGCGAGACGCCGGGGCCGCACACGGACGTGTTCCTGGGCGACACCATGGGCGAGCTGATGCTCTACTATGCCGCGGCGGACATCGCCTTCGTCGGGGGGAGCCTGGTGCGCGTGGGCGGCCACAACCTGCTGGAGCCGGCGTCGCTGGGGCTGCCGCTGCTGACCGGGCCGGAGCTGTTCAACTTCGCGGATATCAGCGCCGCGCTCGAAGAGGCGGGGGCCCTGAGGGTCGTGCGCAACGCCGACGAGCTGGCGGCGACGGTCGCGTCCCTGATGGGCGACCCGGAGCGCGCGCACGCCATGGGAGAGCAGGGCCTGGACCTGGTGCGTCGCAACGGCGGCGTGCTCGACTCGCTCCTGCGCGAGCTGGCCCCGTACCTGGGCGGGTCCGCGGCCTGACGCGGCGTCCTCACTTCAGCCAGTTGTTGATCTGCTCGAGGTCCTGGCGGGTGAGCTCGCCGGTGGACAGCTTCAGCTTGAGGCGGTCGAGAATGTACTGATAGCGCGCGTTGGCGTAGTCGCGCTGGGCCTTGTAGAGATCCTGCCGGGCGTTGAGCACGTCCACCATGGTGCGGGTCCCCACCTCGTGGCCGGACTTGGTGGCCGCCAGGGCGGTGCGCGCGGACTTCACCGTCTGCCGGAGCGCCTTGACCTCGCTGATGTCGGAATTGACCCCCTGGAACGTGTCCCGGGTGCTCCGCTCGGTCGCGCGCTGCTGTTGCACCACCTGCTGCTGCGCCTGCGTCTCCTGGTAGCGTGCCTGGTGAATCGAGGACGTCATGGAGCCGCCGGTGAACAGCGGCATGTTGAGCTGCACCCCGACAACGGCGTCGTTGGAGGTCGAGTTGAGGAACGGCGACTCGCTGCTGTCCCGCTTGATGCTCCCGACCAGCTGGATCTTCGGCAGCCGTTTGTCCCGTCGCACGCTGACCTGGTCCTTCGCCGCCTTGAGCTGGAAGTTCGCGGCCATGAGCTGCAGGTTGTTCTTCATCGCCTGGGCCACCCACTTGTCGGCGGAATCGGGCCGCGGCGGCATCAGCGGTACGTTCTGGCCGAGCGGCGTCAGGCTCTGCGGCAGGCTGCCGATGATCTCCCGGATCTGCTCACGGGCGGTGTCGACCTTGTGCCGGGCGCTGATGACCTGCGCGCTGGCCTGATCGTAACGGGCGCGCGCTTCCTGCACCCCGGTGTTGGCGATCACGCCCACCTTGTACTGGTGCTCGGCCTGCTTCAGCTGCTGTCCGATGGCCTTCTTCTCCACCTGGGCGAAGCGCAGGTTGTCCCGGGCCGACAGCAGCCCGAAGTACGCCTGGGCGGTGCGCAGGATCAGCTGCTGCTGGGCATAGCTGTATTGTGCCTCGGCCTTGCCGATGCTCGCATCCGCCTGGCGGAGCTGGGCGAAGGCGGGGGCGTCGAACAATGCCTGCTGCAGCTCCAGGCCGTAGCTGTAGCTGGGATAGGTGCCGTTGTAGTCGCTCGGATTCGTGCCCCCGAAGCCCGGGGCGTTGATCTGGTACTTCTTGTAGCTCTGCTTCAGGCGGTTGTAGTTGCCGGTGAGCACCAGCTGGGGCAGCAGCGCGCCGCGGGCCTCGGGGTGCTGCTGCCGGGCCGCGTTGTAGGCGGCCTCGGCCTGCTTGATCTGCGGATCGTTCTGCAGGGCCTGCTTGTACACGGCCATCAGGTCGGCGGCGTGTGCCGGACTGGCGAGCCCCGCGAGGAGCAGGCCGGCAAGCAGCAGGGTACCCGTCAGTTTCGGCATTGCGCTTCCCTTGTGTCGTCGGCGTTGGTCAGTACCGCGGGACCGAATGGTCGACGTCGCGGGACCAGGCGTCGATCCCGCCCTGCAGGTTGAGCACCCGCCGCAGCCCCGCGCTCTCGAGCAACGATGCGACCTGCGCGCTGCGGCTGCCATAGTGGCAGACGACGACGGTCTCGCGTTCCGGGTCGAAATCGTTCAGGCGGGCCGGGACCTCGCCCATCGGAATCAGCTCCGAGCCTTCGATGCGCGCCCGCTCGTACTCCCAGGGTTCGCGCACGTCGATCACCAGCGGGGGCCGGGACGCCCCGCGCAGCTTTCGTGCGAGCTCGCTCGGCCGGATTTCCTGCATTGCATGCACCGTCCCGTCGGTTCGGTGACTCGTTCCGGAGGGGGCCCGGGGCGCCGAAGGGCTGCTCAGAAAGAAAAGTCGCTGGGCGCCTCGAGATTGCGCAGTGCCGGAAGATCGGTCTCGAACAGGCTCTCGGTGGACCATTCCTGCTCGCCCATGCGGGTGATGAGCAGGGCCTCCATGATCGGCTGGGTGCCGACGATCACGAACAGCCGTCCACCGATCTCGAGGCTGCGGTGGAAGCCGTAGTGCAGCGTCGGAAGCGACCCGGTCACCGCGATTGCGTCGAAGCGACGGTCGGGATCGCTGAAGCCGCGCGCGGCGTCCTCCGAGTCCAGGGTGACGTTCTCGATGCCGAGCTCGCGCAGGCGCCCGGCGGCCGGATCCAGGAAATCCTCGTGGATCTCCACGCTGTGGACGCTGCCGGCCAGGTTGGCCAGGCATGCCGTCAGGTAGCCCGTGCCGGTACCGATCTCCAGCACGCGGTCCCCGGGCTGGATGTCCAGCGCCTGGAGCAGGCGGCCTTCGACCTTGGGCTCCATCATCACCTCGCCGTGGGCCAGCGGGATCTGGGTGTCGGAATAGGCGAGGGTGCGATAGCGCTCCGGCGTGAAGCGTTCCCGCGGCATCTGCTCCAGCATCTCCAGCACCCGCTGGTTCAGCACTTCCCAGGCGCGCACCTGCTGGCTGATCATGTTGCGACGGGCGCGTTCGATATCGAGTTCTGTCATGACGCTGACTCCGCTGGGATGCCCACGGCTGAGAAGGCGCGATTCTATCACGGGCCGGGCGACTGGTCAGTACTGCGGAGCGGTCGGCACGCCGGCGGGCAGCGCGGTCGCGGGCTTGAAAAACGCGGCGGTGAGAGCGACAGTGGACCGTCCGGGGGAGCCTCGGCAAGAGGCTGAGATACCGCTGGCCGAAGGCAGCGCGGTGACCCTTCGAACCTGATCCGGATAGTGCCGGCGTAGGGAGAGAAGACCAGCATGATCGTGCATCAGTCGCAGCATCCCCGGCTTTCTCCCCGAAGCACCGCGCGCCGTCACGGGCCCGGACGGTCCCCGGCCGGAGCGGATTCTTCCGCCCGTCGGCTGTCCGTGTTGACGGGCATCCTTGCCGGCGGGCACCAGGGCCCTGCCCGACTACGAGGTGAAACATGGCCACGATTTCCGACGATGTTCTGAAAAAGGCGGAAACCCTCCAGGACGAGGCGCGCCGGCCGTTCCCGGCATCGCGCAAGATCCACGTCCGGGGCAGTCGTCCGGACCTGCGCGTGGGCATGCGCGAGGTCACGCAGAGCGACACGCCCGGGACCTTCGGCGTGGAGAAGAACCCGCCGATCACCCTCTACGACACGTCCGGGCCGTACACCGATCCGGACGCCTCGATCGACCTGCACGCGGGCCTGGCACCGGTGCGGCAGGCATGGATCGAGCAGCGCGCGGACACGGAGGCGCTCGACGGCCCCACGTCGGAGTACGGCCGTGAGCGTCTCCGGGATCCCGAACTCGCGCGCCTGCGGTTTCCGCGGCAGCGGCCGCCACGGCGCGCCCACGACGGGGCCAACGTCACGCAGATGCACTACGCGCGGCGCGGCGTCGTCACGCCGGAGATGGAGTACGTCGCCATCCGGGAGAATCAGCGCATCGACGAGCTCGGGGACCAGCGCCTGCTCCGGCGCCATCCCGGGCAGGCTTTCGGCGCCACCATCCCGGAACGCATCACCGCGGAGTTCGTGCGCGACGAGGTCGCCCGGGGGCGAGCCATCATCCCGGCCAACATCAATCACCCCGAAAGCGAGCCGATGGCGATCGGACGGAATTTCCGGGTGAAGATCAACGCCAACATCGGGAACTCGGCAGTGACCTCCTCGATCGCCGAGGAAGTCGAGAAGATGGTGTGGTCCACCCGCTGGGGCGGCGATACCATCATGGACCTGTCCACCGGCAAGCACATCCACGAGACCCGCGAGTGGATCATCCGCAACTCCCCGGTGCCGGTGGGCACGGTGCCCATCTACCAGGCGCTGGAGAAGGTCGACGGCAAGGCCGAGGAGCTGACCTGGGAGATCTTCCGCGACACGCTGATCGAGCAGGCCGAGCAGGGGGTCGACTACTTCACGATCCATGCCGGCGTGCGCCTCGCCTATGTGCCGCTGACGGCCCGGCGCGTGACCGGGATCGTCTCCCGGGGCGGCTCCATCATGGCCAAGTGGTGCCTGGCGCACCATCGCGAGAGCTTTCTGTACCAGCACTTCGAGGATATCTGCGAGATCATGGAGGCCTACGACGTGTCCTTCTCGCTGGGAGACGGCCTGCGTCCCGGCTCCATCGCGGATGCCAACGACGAGGCCCAGTTCGCCGAGCTGAGGACCCTGGGCGAGCTGACGGCGAAGGCCTGGGAGCACGACTGCCAGGTCATGATCGAGGGGCCCGGCCATGTTCCCATGCAGCTGATCCGGGAGAACATGGACCGGGAGCTGGACGAATGCCACGAGGCGCCGTTCTACACGCTGGGACCCCTGACCACCGACATCGCGCCCGGCTACGACCACATCACCTCGGGCATCGGCGCCGCCCAGATCGGCTGGTACGGCACCGCCATGCTGTGCTACGTCACCCCCAAGGAGCACCTGGGCCTGCCCAACCGGGATGACGTGCGCGAGGGGATCGTGACCTACCGCATCGCGGCCCATGCCGCCGACCTCGCCAAGGGGCATCCCGCCGCGCAGGTGCGCGACAATGCGCTGTCCAAGGCCCGCTTCGAGTTCCGCTGGGACGACCAGTTCAACCTCGGGCTGGATCCGGACAAGGCGCGCGAGTTCCATGACGAGACCCTGCCCAAGGAGGCGCACAAGGTCGCCCACTTCTGCTCCATGTGCGGACCCAACTTCTGCTCCATGAAGATCAGCCAGGACGTCCGCGAGTACGCCGAGGAACACGGCTACAGCGAGGACGAGGCCCTGCGCAAGGGCCTGGAGGAGAAGGCCGTGGAGTTCGTCCGTGGCGGGGGCGAGATCTACCGGAAACGGTAGGTCGGGCAGCGCGGTACGGCTTCGGCCGACCCGGGGTGTGCCGGGCTTTGCCGCCGCGGGCGGGGCTGGCGGCTAGCGTCGCTGTCGGGTGAAGGCATCCAGCATGGCGACCGGCTCGTCTTCATCCCAGGCGGCGGCAAAAGCCCGCACGCCGGCCTCGATCGCCTCATCGAGCGGAAGCGCCTCCCACTGCCGGATCAGCCGCTTCTGCCGCGTGACCGCGCGCGGGCCGGCTTCGGACAGGGCGTCCAGGTACTCGTCGATGGCGGCATCCAGCTCGCCCGGTGCCACCAGGCGGTCGACGAAGCCCCAGCGCGAAGCCGTCTCCGCGTCGATGCTGCGGCCGAACAGCAGCAGCTCGCGGGTGTGGCCCCAGCCGATCAGGCCGGGCAGCAGGGCCGCCTCGATCACCGAGGGGATCCCGACCTTCACCTCCGGCATGCCGAAGACCGCGTCGGTCGATGCGACCCGGACGTCGCAGGCGGCGGCGACCTCCATGCCGGCGCCGAGGGCGTAGCCGTCGACGCGCGCGATCACCGGCACCGGCAGGTCGCGCAGGCACCGGCACACGCCGTGCACCCGGCGGATGAACGCCTCGGCCTGCTCCGGCTTCCGGATGCGCGCCATCTCGTCGATGTCCGCGCCGCCGATGAACGCCTTGCCGCCGGCTCCCGCGAGGACCACCGCGCGCAGCCCGCGCCGGTCCGCCAACGGGGCCAGCTCGGCCATGAGCCGGTCCATCAGGCCACTGTCGAGCGCGTTGAGGCGCTCGCGGCGGTCGACGGTCACCCACGCCGCTTCGCCGCGGGGCAGGGTTCTGGTATCAATGGTAACTGGTTCGCGGTCGGTCTGTGCCATTTCGGTCCCGGGACGGACTGGGATCAGGGGCCGATGTTACCCCAATCGCCCGGATCGGTCCGCGACGTCGGGACAAGGCACCGAAACGACCCGGAATCTGAGGAGACCGCATGAAGCTGCAGCCGCTGTTCGACATTCACGCCGACCTGAAGACGCCGCTGGAGATGGGGCAGGGCCCCTGGGGTACCCGCATCGTGTTCGACATCACCGGTGGCAGCTTCGGCGGCGACCGCATTCGGGGCGCCGTACGGCCGGGCGGGGCCGACTGGTTCCTCATCGATGCCGAGGGTACCGGGCACGTCGACGTGCGCGTGATCCTGGAGACCGACGACGGCGCGTCCGTCTACATGCACTACCAGGGGATCGTGCTGCTGAATGAAAAGGTCAACAAGGTTCTGGCCGAAGGCGGCGCCATCGAGTTCGGCGACACCTATTTCGTGACCCAGCCGCGCTTCGAGACGGGGGACGCGCGCTACCGCTGGCTGAACCGGGTCGTGGCGGCGGCACAGGGGCGCGTGATGGAAGACGCGGTGGAGTACCGCGTGCAGGAGATCGTGCTGGACTGAGCCTGCACCGCCGTCCGCCGGACGGGCTTCCATCCCGGACCTAACGTCATTAGTGTAATGCGTCACCATTCTGTCGGCGCGCAGGTCGCCGGGCCCCGCGGCTCTGGTACGGTAGCGCCCGGGTTGCGGCAAACTCGACTTGGAAACGGGGAAGACGAGGATGAGTGATCGGATCGTGATCGTGGGCGGCGGCCAGGCCGCCGGGCAGGCGGCGGCCAGTCTGCGCAGCGCGGGTTTCACGGGCGGCGTGACCCTGGTCGGTGCCGAGCCGGTGGCGCCCTACCAGCGTCCGCCGCTGTCGAAGAAATACATGGCCGGCGAGCTGGCGTTCGAGCGCATCCTGATCAAGCCCGAAGCCTTCTACGAGCAGCACGGGGTGGAGCTGCGCCTGGGCAGCCCGGTGGAGAGCATCGATCGCGCGGGCCGGCGCGTGACGCTGGCGGACGGGGGCTCGCTGGAGTATTCGAAGCTGCTGCTGGCCACCGGCAGCCGGGTGCGGCGCCTGGAGATTCCCGGCGGGGAGCTGGCCGGCGTGCACTACCTGCGCACCGTGGCCGACGTCGACGGGATCCGGGAGCACCTGCGTCCCGGGGCCCGGCTGGTGATCGTGGGCGGCGGCTACATCGGCCTGGAGGTGGCCGCCGTGGCGGTCAAGGCCGGACTGGACGTGCGCGTGATCGAGGCCGAGGACCGGGTCATGTCGCGCGTGGTGGACGAGACCGTGTCCCGCTTCTACGAGCGCATGCACGCGGAGGAGTGCGTCTCGATCCACAGCTCGCTGCCGGTGGCGCGGCTGGAGGGCGACGCGACGGTGGAGCGCGTGGTCTGCCGGGACGGCGAGGCGTTTCCGGCGGACCTGGTGCTGATCGGGGTCGGCATCCTGCCGGATACGGCCCTGGCGGCGGAGGCGGGGCTGGAAGTGGACGACGGCATCGTGGTCGACGACCGCACCCGCACCAGCGATCCGGACATCTGCGCGGCCGGCGACTGCACGAGCTTTCCCAGCGCCCTCTACGGCCGGCGGGTACGCCTGGAGTGCGTGCAGAACGCCAACGAGCAGGCACGCGCGGCGGCGGCGACCCTGGCCGGCCAGGACAAGCCCTACGACCCGGTGCCCTGGTTCTGGTCGGAGCAGTACGACGTCCGGCTGCAGATCGCGGGGCTCTCGCACGGCTACGACCGGACCGTGGTTCGCGGCAACCCGGACGAGGGGCGCTCCTTCGCGGTCTTCTACCTGCGCGAGGGGGTGGTGATCGCGGTCGACGCGATCAACCGTACCAAGGAATACATCGCCGGGCGCAAGCTGGTGGGCGCCCGGGCACAGGTGGCTCCCGCCACGCTGGCCGACGAGTCGGTCGATCTCAAGGAGCTGGCGTGACGGGCGGCATCCCGGTGCCGCGGCACGCGTCTTCCATTCCCTGCTGAGCCAGAGGACACCCGGTGGTCAAGGTTACCTATATCGCCCACGACGGCAGCGAGCACACGGTCGAGGCCGAGCCCGGCATCTCGGCCATGGAGGCGGCGGTGCAGAACCTGATCGAGGGCATCGAGGCCGAGTGCGGGGGCTCGTGCTCCTGCGCGACCTGCATGGTCTACGTGCCGGACGAGTGGATGGGGATGCTGCCGCCGAAGAGCGACGATGAGCAGGCGATGCTGGAGATGAGCGAGAACCTGCGCGAGAGCAGCCGCCTGTCCTGCCAGATCACCCTCGGCGACGAGCTCGACGGGCTGGTCCTGTACATGCCCGAGGAGCAGGGATAGCGCGGCCGGCCCGCGCCCCGGTCTTTTGCTTGACGTGCACATCCGTGGTGTCTAACGTCGAATCCAAATGCAGTTAGTATCACCGCGACGCCCGGCCGGCCGGAACCGGGCCGGCGGCGCGGCAGCGAATATTCTGCAGGCACGGGGCGGGGGGCAACGGGCTGCTTTCCCCGTCTGCGCAATGATCCGGAGGTGGAACCATGTTGCAGCCGCTGAGTGAAACCCTGGTCGAGGAGGGACCGCAGGAGCCGAAGTACGGGAAGACCTACCCCATCGAGGCACCGGTCGATCTGCAGGACCTCAACCTGTTCGCGAATCACGGCCAGCCGTATGAAGCGTTTGCCACGCTGCGCGACAAGGCGCCCGTCTACTGGCATCCGGACGAACAGTTCGGCGGTTTCTGGGTGGTGACGCGCTACGAGGACATCAAGAAGGTCTCGCTCACGCCGAAGACCTTCTCCTCGGGCAAGGGAGGCATCCTGATCAACTACGGCTCGAAGGAGATGCGGGACCAGCGGCTGTTCCGCGCGAACGTCGACAACATGATCGCGATGGACAACCCGGAGCACATGGAGCTGCGCACGCAGCACATGCCCTACTTCAAGCCCAGCTTCGTGAACGAGCTGCACAAGAAGGTGCAGGTCAAGGCCGGGCAGCTGCTGGACAACATCGCGCCGATGGGCGAGTGCGACCTGGTCGAGAACCTGTCCGCGGAGCTGCCGCTGTTTACCCTGTCCGAGATGCTCGGCATCCCCGAGGGGGACCGCCCGAAGTTCATCCGCTGGATGCGCTACCTGGAGATGGCGCAGAACATCGCCACGAAGATCGAGAACGGCAAGGAGGCGAGCGAGGAGGACTTCAAGTTCTTCGGCGAGTTCCTCGAGATGAACAAGGAGATGTTCGAGTATGGTTACGACATGCTGATCCGGCGGCGCAAGGAGCCGACCGATGACCTGCTCTCGGCGATTGCCAACGCCACCGTGGACGGCGAGCTGCTCCCGGACGAGTACCTGGACGGCTCCTGGATCCTGATCGTGTTCGCCGGCAACGACACTACCCGCAACAGCCTCTCCGGAACCATGAAGCTGCTCACCGAGAACCCGGAGCAGAAGGAGAAGGTGCTGGCGGACTTCGACCTGCTGCCGAACATGGTCGAGGAGGCGATCCGCATGGTCACCCCGGTGATCCACATGCGCCGGACCGCGACCGAGGATGCCGAGGTCCGGGGCCAGAAGATCGCCGAGGGCGAGAAAGTCGTGATGTGGTACGGAAGCGCCAACCGTGATCCGGAGGTGTTCGCGAACCCCGACACCTTCGACGTCACCCGCGCCAACGCCAGCAAGCACCTCGCGTTCGGCATCGGTACCCACGTGTGCATCGGCAACCGCATCGCCAAGATGCAGTTGCAGGAGGTCTATCGCCAGATCCTGACCCGCTTCCCGGACATGGAGTACGCGGGCGGCATGGAGATCGCCCCCAACAACTTCGTCAACGCCATCAGCAGGCTGCCGGTGAAGTTCAAGCCGCAGAAGAGGAGTGCGGCGTGAACGGAAGTTTTAAGTTGTTAAGTTGTTAAGTTTTAAGTTTTAAGTTTTAAGTTTTAAGTTTTAAGTAGTTGGAAGCCCGGGGCGGATGCCCCGGGCTTTCATTTGAACATGAGCCTCGGTGGTTCATCGCCGGACCGCTCATCGTATTGATGGGGGTTGGGATTTGCAGACCGTTCACTCCTCTGGCGACCCGGTTCTTGGGCCGGACTTCGCTCCTGCGCCCGGGCTGCAAGCATGCCTTTCGGGCTTCGATTCCGCGGCAGACACCCCGGAATCGAAGCCACTTAAAACTTAAGAACTTAAGAACTTAAGAACTTAAGAACTTAACAACTTAAAACTATCAGCCACTTGAAGGAGACGCGGCCGGATTTGCAGCACGCCGCGTGCCAGCGCCCCCCTTTTTATGATGCCTCGGGTTCCGGCAGCTCAAACGCCCGCGTCGCTGCGGCCTGCTGGAGCACCTCCCAGATTCTTCCGTCGAGCTCACGCGCCCAGTCCTCGCGGCTGGCCTCCACGGCCTCCTGCAGCTCGATCAGCAGCGACTTCAGGCGGGCGTTGGCCTGGTCCAGGGTGCTGATGAGCACGTCGGGGTCGCGCTCGCTGGCGGCCTGCTGCAGCCGCTGCGCCAGGGAGGCGTCTGCCACCACCCGCGCAGCGTCGCCGAACAGCTCGCGCAGGCTTCGGTTCTCGTCCACCCGGACCTGGGCTGCACGGTCCACCTCCTTCGAGGCGACCGTCATCATGGTGGCGATCACCTCCAGACTGGAAGCCGCGTAGCCTTCACCGAGCTTCGGCGCCACCTCGGTCATCAGCCGTTCGGCGAAGCGACCGAGCATCACGTCCATTCCGGGTTTCATGTCCACCTCCTCGGGCTGAGGCCGGCCATGCGCATGGCCAGGATCAGATCGTGGGCCTGGGTGCAGAAGAGTGACGAGATCGCCAGCACCGGATCCTCGTTCGTGCCTTCCTGGAACTCCCGGGCGGACGAGATCCAGATCGCCAGGCCTTTCACGTGGGCGAAGACCTCCCACCACTCCAGCGCCGCGGGATCGGCCTTCAGGCCACTGGTATCCTCCCAGAGGCGGATGCCTCGCCCGCGCTCGATCATCCCGCCCGGATGCTCCGCATCGCCGGCGCTCCACAGCGGATCCAGCGCCCAGCCGAGATCTTCAAGGGGATCGCCCAGGTGGGCCATCTCCCAGTCCAGCACGGCGCGGACCTCCCCCGAGGGATCCACGAGGAAGTTGCCGTTGCGGTAGTCGCCGTGGACCACCGTGATCTTCTGTGCCGGCGGGGGCGGATTGGCGCGCAGGTAGCGGATCGCGGCCCGGACGATGGGCTGGGGCTCCAGCTCGTCCTCGTCCAGCACGCTCTCCCAGTAGTCCAGCTCCCGCCGCCAGCATTCCGCCGGGTCCGGCGCGTCGAGCATCCCTCCCAGCGGGGTGTCCCGTGGCTCGCGCGCGTGGATGTGGCCCAGGATGCGCCAGAATTGCTCGCCGACCGCATCGCGGTGCTCCCCGTAGGGGTCCTGTGTCAGCGGCTGGCCGGGTTCGCAGCCGGTGATCTCCTGCATCACGAAGAACGGACGATCCAGCCAGCTCTCGTCCAGCTCCAGGTGCAGCGGCTCCGGTACCGGCACCGGGGTCGGGTGGAACGCCTGGTAGGCACCGAACTCGATCTGCCGCTCGGTTTCGATCAGGCTGCTGGCCGGATCCCGGCGGACCACCAGCCCCCGCTCCCGTTCGCGCCCGTCCTCCCGGTAGCGCAGGGTGAGGCGATAGGTTTCCCGGCTGGCGCCGCCGTGAAAGCGCTCCACGTCCTCGACGCGCAGGTCCCGTGCCCGCGGCATGCGATGCGCCAGGTAGCGCGCGATGCGCTGCTCGAAGTCTTGCACCTCGTCTCCTCCAGCTTTGGTGTGGTTGTATGCCGTGCTCCGAAGGGGGCGTGCACCCCGTCAGGGCGCCGGGTCGAGGATATCCGTGAACCCCGACGGCGCGTGGGGCCCCACGATCAGCTGCTCGAGCACGCCGCAGCCGTCGCGATCGCCCAGCGCGCCGCGCATGCGCGCCCGCACGAAGGCCTGCACGTGCAGGTACAGCTGCTCGTTCTCCGGCACCTCTTCGAGCACGTAGCGGTCGTAGTCGACGTCGAGCTCGCCCCGGTACATGCCGTGGCCCCATTCGGGATGCAGGTAGCCGGCGCCCGACATGTAGAAGTGATACCGCGGCTCCAGCTCGATCGTGGTGCGGCCGCCGTCCGGGTCTTCGAAGTGCAGCGTCGCCCGCCGGGCATGGCGCGTTCCGGAACGGAAGTCGATCTCCGCCCGACCCTCGCGCATCGCCCGGGGCGCGGCCTCCTCGCCCAGCGGGCAGAGCAGGGCGTGGCTGTTCCAGGGCGTGCCGTCGGCGTCGGCGTTGACGTGGAACAGTGTGATGCAGTCGTCGAAGTTCAGCGGCGACCAGAGCCAGTAGAACTGCGGCGGACGCGGCGGCACGACCGGACGCGGATCCTGCCCGCCCACCGGACGTATGCCCCAGGAGCGGTCGCGCGTGCCGAACCAGCGCGCCGGGTCGAGTTCGATGCGATCCTCGCCGACGCTGATCCAGCCTTCCCAGGTCCCGTTCTGGGTCATGCGGGTATAGTCCATCACCGTGCGCGGCCCCGCGCGGTAGGTGAAGCGGGGCTCCTCCAGGGCCGGCGCCCGGGAGCGGAACAGCAGGTCCGCGCGGATTCCGCGCTTCGCGTCGTCCACGCGCACCCGCAGGGCGTGCAGCGGCTCCACCACGTCGACCCGGATGGGGCCGACCGTGGTATCCATCCGCTCCATGCCCAGCTCGCGCGAGGCGCGCAGGTTGTGCTGCACGCCGTGGCGGCTGACCACGAAGGCAGCGTCCATGACGTTGAGGTGCGGATAGACGCCCAGCGCCACGGCGAGGAAGCCGTCCCCGTCGGCAGCGTAGCCGTTGAAGAAATAGCGGTCGTAGAAGTTGGGATCGGTCCCCGAGTACGCCACCGGCTCGGGACGCTGGTGGATCGGGTACTCGTCTGCCTTGGTGAGCATGAATCTCCTCGTGTCGTCGTGGCCGGCCCGGGGCCGGCGCCATCGTTTGGGGCAGATTGCCACACATGTCCGGTTCCGTCTCGTCGCGCCCGCGCCGCGCGCCGTGTATGGTTCCCGGATCGACCGGGAGGAGTGGCATGGCGTATCTCGCGGTGCGCGATCTGGAGCTGTGGTACGAGCTGCGGGGCTCCGGGCCGCCCCTGCTGTTTATCGGCGGCACCGGCGGCGACCTGCGGGTGAAGCCGAACGTCTTCGATTCCCCGCTGGCCGGGCATTTCCAGCTGCTCGCCTACGACCAGCGCGGCCTCGGGCGCACCCGCGGCCCCGACCGCGCCTGCGGCATGGCCGACTTCGCCGACGACGCGGCCGCGCTGCTGGATGCCCTCGGTTGGGAACAGTGCCCGGTGCTGGGCATCTCCTTCGGCGGGATGGTGGCCCAGGAGCTGGCGCTGCGCCATCCGCACCGGGTCGAGCGGCTGACGCTCGCGTGTACCAGCAGCGGTGGTCCCGGGGGCGCCTCCTGGCCGCTGCACGAGCTCGCCGGACTGGCGCCGGAAGAGCGGGCCCGCCGGGTGGTCGTGCTGGCCGACACGCGCCGGGATGCGGGCTGGCAGCGCGCCAACCCGCAGACCTTCCGGCGGCTGGTCGAGCAGCGCCTGGCACAGGAGCGAGCCGGGCACGGCGAAGCCGGGCTGCAGCGGCAGCTCCGGGCGCGCGCCGGTCACGACACCTGGGACCGGCTGCCGCGGCTGAAGCTGCCCGTGTACGTGTGCGGGGGGCGCTACGACGGCATCGCGCCGCCTGCCAACCAGGAGGCGCTCGCCGCCCGTATCCCCGGGGCCCGGCTGGAGCTGTTCGAAGGCGGGCACCTGTTCTTCCTGCAGGACCGGGACGCGTACCCGCGGATGCGCGCATTCCTGCGGGACGCCGGGGAGGCGGCACGTTGATTGCGGACACCGGCGTACAGCTTCCCGATGGCCGGGTGCTGGCGTACTGCGAGGTCGGCGACGTGGATGGCCGGCCCGTGTTCGCCTGCCACGGCGGGCTGAGCTGCCGCCTGGAGGTGCGCTTCGCCGAGGAGGTCTG
The DNA here is from genome assembly GCA_035638775.1 of Gammaproteobacteria bacterium. Taxonomy (GTDB): domain Bacteria; phylum Pseudomonadota; class Gammaproteobacteria; order UBA5335; family SLRW01; genus DASQZJ01. The sequence continues at coordinate 3,698 of DASQZJ010000014.1, read as the reverse complement.
CGCGCGGTCGGGGGTCCGTCTGATCGCGCCGGACCGGCCGGGGATTGGCGGCTCCGACAGGCAGGCCGGACGCCGCATCGACGACTGGCCGCGCGACGTGTCCGCCCTGGCCGATGCCCTGGGACTGGAGCGGTTCGCGGTGATGGGCTGGTCCGCGGGCGGCCCCTACGCGCTCGCCTGCGGCGCGCTGCTGCCGGAACGCGTCACCCGGGTGGCGGGCGTGGCCGGCATTGCCCCGCTGTGCGCGGGAGACGTGCGGCAACTGGGGCTGTTGGCGGACCGGCTGCTGTTCCCCCTCGCGGCGCACGCGCCCGGGGTGGCCGCACTTTCCCTGTCGGTTGCATGCCGCGTGCCGCGCGCGGTGCTGCAGCAGGTCGTGGGGCTCGCCCTGCGTTCGGTGCACGACCCGGACGTGGCGGAGCTCGGGGACCCGGGTGCCGGAGAGGTCGCCGCCAACCTGCTGGAATCCCTGCGGCAGGGGGGAGCAGGCACCGCACGGGACTACCGGCTGCTGGCGAAGGACTGGGGTTTTCCGCTGCGGCGAACCGGTGTGCAAGCCGATGTCTGGCACGGGGAGGCCGACGGCATGGTGCCGCCCGCGCACGCCCGGCGGCTGGCCGGGGCGCTGCCCCGGGGACACCTGCGGCTGGTGCCGGGCCGGGGTCACTTCCTGCTGCGCTGGCACCTGGAGGAGGTGCTGCAGGCGCTGCTCGCCTGAGCCGCCGGGCCGTGTCCGCGGCTTGACAAGCGGGCGCCGGGGCGGTTGTCGTTTACCCGGCGGGCGACCCGGGCCGACGGCGCGGCACAGCGCTGGCAGGCGGGACGAACGCGTGGCCGCGGCCACGAGGGGGAGCGTGATGGAACGGCAGGGGGAGGATTCCGGCACCCGGGCGAGCCCGTGGCTGGAGGGACTGCTGCAGGAGCGCACGGCGCCGTTGGAGGCGGAGATCGAGGTGGACGCCGCGGTGATCGGCGCCGGACTGACCGGCTTGTCGACGGCCCTGGCATTGCGGGAGCAGGGACTGTCCGTGGCGGTGCTGGAGCAGGCCTGGGCGGGTTTCGGGGCCAGCGGCCGCAACGCCGGGCATGTCACGCCCTGGATCGGCAAGGACCTGCCCACGCTGGCGATGCTGTTTTCCCGCGATACGGTCCGGGGTCTGCTGGCGCTGGTGGAAGCGGCGATTGCCAACGTCAGCGGGCTGCTCGAACGCTACCGCATCGACTGCGACTACGAGCCGGTCGGGAACTTTCTGGCGGCGGTGCACCCGGCCCAGTACCCGATGGTGCACCGCGCCGCGCGGGCCGCCGAAAGGGTGGGCGCGCCGGGGGAGGTTCTGGCTGCGGGCGAGCTGCGTCGACGGGGGCTTCCGGCGGCATTCCGCCGCGCATTCTTCGAACCCTCGGGCGGCCTGATCCACCCGGGCCGCTTCGTGCGCGGCCTGCGCCGGGCGGCGATGGAGCAGGGGGTGCGCCTGTACGAGGGCACGCCCGTGGACAGGATCGAGCAGGGCGAGATCGTACGCCTGCACACGCCGCTGGGCAGGGTCCGGGCCGATCGCGTGGTGTTCGCGACCAACGCATTCTCCGCCGGGCTCGGGCAGGTGCCGCGTGCGCCCGTGCGGGTGTACGTTTACCTGTTCCGGACGGGGCGTCTTTCGGCGGCGCAGCTCGAGCGCATCGACTGGCGCGGGCGCGAGGGCATCTACACGGGCCACGAGATCCTGGAGAGCTATCGCCTGACGCCCGACGGACGCATCCTCGGCGGATCCAAGTTCATCCGGTATGGCTACGGGGGACGGGAGCTCACCGACGATCCGCGCCTGTTCGCGCGGCTGGAGCGGGCATTCCGCGAGCGCTTCCCGGAGCTCGACGACCTGCCGGTGGCGGATTTCTGGGGCGGGCCGATCGCGTTCGAGCTGGATTTCCTGCCGGCGCTGGGCCGGGCCGGACGGCACCGCAACATCCTTTACAGCCACGGCTACGCCGGGCACGGGGTGGCGCTGGCGAGCTATGCCGGCACCATGCTGGCGGACCTGGCCGGTGGCCGGGACGGCCCGGGGCGGGCGCTGTGGGAACGGCGCGGGATCCCGCTGCCGCCCGAGCCCTTCCGCTGGCTGATCGTGCACGCCCTGGCCGGGCTGTTCGGCGCGATGGATGCACGCATCGACCGCGCCGTGCGCCGGGCCACCGCGGCGCGCGGCAGGGCGCAATCCGGACATTCGTGAAGCAATGAGGGAGAAGGCCAATGGGACCACTGCAGGGCCTCAGGATCGTGGAGTTTGCCGGCATCGGGCCCGGCCCGTTCTGCGCCATGATGCTGGCCGACATGGGTGCGGAAGTCGTGCGGGTCGACCGCAAGAGCGTGGCGGACTCCGGCTCCGCCAACGACGTCATGAACCGGGGCCGACGGTCGATCGCCGTGGACCTGAAGAAGCCGGAAGCCGTCGAGGCGTGCCTGGAACTGATCGGCCAGGCCGACGCCCTGCTCGAGGGCTTCCGGCCGGGGGTCATGGAACGCCTGGGACTGGGTCCGGACGTATGCCTCGAGCGCAATCCGCGATTGGTGTACGGGCGCATGACCGGCTGGGGCCAGGAGGGTCCGCTGGCGCATGCGGCCGGCCACGACATCAACTACATTTCCCTGAGCGGCGCGCTGCACGCCATCGGCCTGCCGGACAAGCCGGTGCCGCCACTGAACCTGGTGGGCGATTTCGGCGGCGGCGCGATGATGCTCGCCTTCGGCCTGGCCTGCGGGCTGGTCGAGGCCCAGCGATCCGGCAGGGGGCAAGTGGTGGACGCCGCCATGACCGACGGCTCGGCCATGCTGATGGCGATTTTCTACGGCATGAAAGCGAGCGGGTTCTGGAGCAACCAGCGCGGCCGCAACATGCTCGACGGCGGTGCGCACTTCTACGACACGTACCGGTGCAAGGACGGCCGCTGGATCTCGATCGGCTCCATCGAGCCGAAGTTCTACGCGCTGCTGCGCGAGAAGTGCGGGCTCGCCGACGACCCGGCCTTCGACGCGCAGATGGATCCCCGGAAATGGCCCGAGCTGAAAGAGCGCCTGGCGCAGGTGATTGCCACCCGGACGCGGGACGAGTGGTGCGAACTGATGGAGGGCTCGGACGTGTGCTTTGCCCCGGTGCTGGACCTGGACGAGGCGCCGCGGCATCCCCACAACCGCGCCCGCGAGGCTTTCGTCGAGGTGCAAGGCGTGACTCAGCCGGCACCGGCGCCGCGTTTCAGTCGTACCCGCCCGGAGCTTCGGGGCGGGCCGCCGAAGGCCGGCCAGCACACCCGCGAGATCCTGCGCGACTGGGGCTTCGACGAGACCGCCGTCGCGCGCCTGCAGCGGGCGGGCGCGATCTGAGCAGGCCGCGCGGCCGGAGGACAGGGATATGGTGAGCGATACCGAGCTTGCGGTCGCCTCGGCGGCCTTCGTCGTTGCGCACTTCGGGATGTCCAGTACGCCGCTGCGTGCGGCGCTGGTGCGTGGCATGGGCGAACGCGCCTACCTGGTGCTCTACTCGCTGGTCTCCCTGGTACTGGTCGCCTGGATGGTGGAGGCATACGCGGGACTGCCGCATGATCGCTTCCTGTGGCTTCCGGGAACCGGCTTGCGCATCGTGCCCTGGGTGGTGATGCCGTTCGCCACGATCCTGCTGGTCGCCGGCCTTGCCACGCCCAGCCCCACG
>DASQZJ010000013.1:0-12885 GCA_035638775.1 Gammaproteobacteria bacterium | reverse complement strand
GGCGGATTCCGGCTTCCGGCTCACCATTCCGGTGACCGGCCTGAACGTCGACCCTCCGGCCGCGCGGGCGCAGGAAGGCAAGGGCTTCGAAGGCCGGCTGGACAAGGCGGATCGTCGCGGCACGCGCAAGCACATGCTGGGCGCCTCCGTCCTGGACGCCGCGAAGTACCCGGTGATCACGCTGCGCTCGATCGCCGTTGCCGGTCCGCCCTGGTATCCCCGGATCACGGTCCGCGTGACGCTGCACGGCCACAGCCGGGACTACGTGGTCCCGACCGCGATCGCGCGCAACGGACAACGCCTGGTGGCCACCGGCGGCCTGCAGCTCAAGCAGACCCGCTTCGGCATCCGGCCCTACAGCGTGCTGGGAGGCGGCCTGCGGGTCGCGAACCGTATCGACGTGGCGTTCCACCTCGTCGCCGTGCCTGCGGGCGACTCATGACGCCATGGCTTGTGCGAACCGGCCGCGCCGGCCGGTTCCCCGTCAGGATGGATCTCGCATGGATTCCGACACGTACTTCTACGAGCCCGGGTCCGGTCACGGACTGCCCTACGACCCGTTCAACGCGATGGTCGCGCCGCGCCCGATCGGGTGGATCTCCTCGCGCAGCGCCCGGGGCATCCTCAACCTCTCGCCGTACAGCTTCTTCAACGCCTTCAACTATCGGCCGCCCATCGTCGGGTTCGCCAGCGTCGGCTACAAGGACAGCGTACGCAACATCGAGCAGACCGGAGAGTTCGGCTGGAACCTCGCCACGCGTCCGCTCGCCGAAGCCATGAACCGCAGCTGTGCGCCGGTGCCGCCGGAGGTCGACGAATTCGCGCTCGCGGGGCTGACGCCCGAGCCCTCGCGGGTCATCGACGTTCCGCGAGTGCGGGAGACCCCGGTATCGTTCGAGTGCCGCCTCAGCCAGGTGTTGCGCCTGACCGGCGCCGATGGCGCACGGACTGACACCTGGATGGTGTTCGGCGAGGTGGTCGGCGTGCATATCGCCCGCCGCCTGCTGCGGGAAGGCATCTATGACACCGCCGCCGCCGAGCCGATCCTGCGGGCCGGCGGACCGGCCGGCTATTTCACCATCGACCCGGCCGGCTGGTTCGAGATGCACCGGCCGAAGGCGTGAGTCGTCGAGTCGCCGCTGTCCCGGAGAGTGTCAGCCCGGGTTCCCGGCGCGCTGGGTGTGTGCCGCGATCATGCGGCTCAGCTCGTCGATCAGCTCCTGCCGGGTGATCGGGGGATCGCGCAGCGTCAGGTAACGCATCACCGTGAACAGCGTGCTGTTGATCACCACGAAAAGGCCCGCCGGGAGGTTCGCCACCCTCAGCCTCTCGTGGTTGCGCAGGATGTAGCGGCGGCAGGCGTCCTGCATGTGCCTCTCCAGCGCGTTCACGCCGGTCAGGCTGTGCAGCCGCTGCCAGTTCCGCGTGAGCTCCAGGTAGAGCCCCTCCCGCGCTTCCATCGAATCCAGGGCGGCGGTGAGCAGCCCGCGCGTCACGGTCTCCACGTCCCGGTCCAGGATGGCGTCCAGGGTGGCGTCGATGGCCGCCGACAGCTCGCGGCTCAGTCTCAGCAGGACCGCGTCGACGAGGTCGTCCTTGTCCTCGAAGTACTGGTAGAGGGAACCCACGCTCACGCACGCACGGCGCGCCGGAGCCGCTGGAAGCGCTGTTTCGCCGGGCGGAGGCCCGGCCGGACTGGATCGACGACGATCTGCTGCAGCGGGGTGCCCGGGTCATCCAGATGACCGGTCTTACCGGCCTCCGCGTACTGCGCGACGCGGCCCTGATGGCCGGCTATCAGGCGTCGGCGATCAACCAGACCCTGGTGCTCACCGGAGCCCTCGCGCGCGGGCCACAGCGGCGGCTCGCCGAAACCACCAAGTGGTGGCTCGACTGCACCGCCGTCGGCGGCATGGCGCGGTTCGGAGAGGGGTTCCGCAATACCCTGCACGTACGCCTGATGCACGCGCTCATCCGGCGCCGCGTGCGCGAGATGCCCGGGTGGAACACGGCCCGCTGGGGCCTGCCGGTCAACCAGACCGACATGGCCGCCACCCAGCTGGGCTTCAGCGTGGTCTTCCTGCTCGGCTGCCGGGCGATGGGCATCCCGCTGACGCGCGCCGACGGCCGCGCGGTCATGCACCTGTGGCGCTACATCGGCTGGCTCATGGGGGTCGAGGAACACTGGCTCCCGGAGACGGAGAACCGCGGACGCACCCTGCTCTACCAGATCCTGCTGAGCCAGGCCCCGGCCGACGAGAGCAGCCGCCGGCTCGGCCGGGCGCTCCGGGACGAGCCGCTGCAGCGCCACTACCCGAACCTGGCCTGGCTGCGCGGCCGTTTCAACCGCGCCCGCCACCTGAGCATCGCCCGCCTGTTCCTGGATCGGCAGGGCATGCGCGACCTGGGCCTCCCGGCGCACGTGCTTCCCTGGTACCCGGCGCTCGCCGCGCCGGTCAACCTTGCCCGTCACGCCGGCTGGCGCGCGTCGCCCGGCGGCCGCTTCCGGCTGGCCCGTGCCGGTCGGCGGGCCCAGCTCGACTACCTGCGCACGCTGTTCGGGAACACCCGCCCTGGAGTCCACGAAGCGACCGATCCCGTCTGACCGGCCGCGTGTCGGGTTCAGGGCAGGACAGGGAAGGCCCCGCTGCCGAACGGCAGCGAGGGACCGCGTAATGCGCACCCGATGGCAGCTACAACGGCAGAAAGCCGGAGCGGCGTCGCACCGCGTCCCCGCCGGACCCGACAATCGAATCCATGCATGCGCTCAGGCGCCGACTCCCAGGCCGCTCACCAGGTCGGCACAGCTGACCACCGTCGCGTATTCCCCGTGCAGATTCGCCAGCGAAAGCGCGTGGACCTCGTCCGCGCCGCGGAGAACGCCGGCGAAGTCGCGCTTGTCGAATGCGGCGGTGGCGTCGGCGGCGACATAGGTCTCGTAGCCCAGGCAGCCCGACATCCGCGCCGTGGCCTCGACCGAGGTGTTGGTGGTCATGCCGCACAGCACCAGCGTGTCGACCCCCTCCTCCCAGAGGTTGGCCTCCAGGCAGGTGCCGATGAAGGCGCTCGGCGTATGCTTGCTGATGATGAGCTCGCCCGGCACCGGGACCGCCACTTCCTTGAACTGCGAGCACCTGTGGGCCGGCCGGCAGCCCGCCCCGGGATCGCCGGAGACGTGGCGGACGTGGATGACCGGGCGCCCCGCCTCCCGCCAGGCCGCCAGCAGGCGGCCGACATTGTCTTCCGCCCCGGGGTTGTTGCGCCTCCCCCGGGCGGGATCGTCCATGCTCTTCTGAAGGTCGATGACCATCAGGACGGCGTCGTCACGGAGCATCACAGGCATGGCTTTGCTCCCGGGTGCCGGCTTGGTCCGGTCTGCTCCTGGGGAAGCATGGGCGGAAGTCGGCGCCCGAATCGCGGGTCGCTCGGGTTTATCGGAATCCGGTTATCTCGACCCTGCTGTTGTATTGTTTCGGCTCTCCGCTGGAGCCACTACTCCGATCCTACTCCTTGTGCGGGGGAATTTCCGGCACTCCGGCCGGAAAGCGGTGCCGGTCGTCGGCCGTATCCTGCTCCCTGTCGGTGCAATCCGATCTCGAGGCCGCCCCCGGAGAGCTCCGCCGCGTACACACCGGTGCCCGCGAGCAGCGCCACGGCGCCGTTCGAGGACTGCGCGAATCCCTTCCAGGGCTGGTTCAGCGTGAGCTGGTAGGTGTGCGTGCCGGAGACGCCGAACAGCTCGCTGGAGAGCCGGTCGCGCTGCTGTTGAGGTCCAGCACGCCGAGACAGCCCAGCCCCGCGGACAGCCACTTGCCCCGGGCATCGCCGGCGCGGACGCTGGCCTGGCCGGAGCCGACCCGCATGCCGACGCCCCAGCCGCCGCTGCCGGTCGGATGCGAGAGGTCGACGACCCGCACCGCCTGTCCGTCGGGGCCCGGAAACCGATGCCGGTGCCGATCTCGCTGCCGGCCGAATCGAGGATCTGCCACTCGCCGTTGCCGAGGGAATTCAGCGAGCCGGTGTGCCTGGTGTTGCCGTTGCAGCTCGTGCTGGTGGGGTGATCGGCCCGGTTGCAGCTGGTCCAGTCCCCGCCCGTGGTGATGTCGAATGTCCCGTAGCCGGTCCCGCAGGTGGCCCGGCTCGAGCTGTTGCAGGCTCCCTGGACGAAGTTGTAGTCGCCGGCGATGCCGGAAAGGCTGGAGAGCGCGTGCGGAAAGCCCACCAGCGGCACCACCTTCCGGTCGCCGTCGACCTTCAGCCTCAGGCCGCCGATGAGCATGCCGTTGGGCGCGATGTAGATCCGTGCGTTCGGCATCCCCCGCGGGGTGTCGGTGCCGTCGGGGCTGGCCGTCAGGGTGCCCGGGCCGGAGGGGCCCGCCAGCCCGTAGTTGCTGTGGGTGACGCGGTACGAGTCGCTGAAGCCGGCGGTGTCGAGCGTGTAGCTCAGCAGCTCGCCGGGCGAGGCGCCCGAGGTATGGGTGAGCGGGCTGCCCGAGCTGCCGCTCCCGCCGCAGCCGGCGACCAGGACGACGGGCATGACCAGGAGGGGCCGGCGCAGGCCACGCGACAGCGCGCTCGCGGATACCAATCTTCCAGAAGGTATTGCCATGTCTCAGCGGCTGCCTGCCCATGCAGCTCGTGACCCCGGCTGCCCCTCAGCCGGGACATGCTTCCATGCTGCTTTCATCCATGAAGGAAATGGATGGCATGGGGCCGGACGGCGCACAAGAGCGGCGCGGATTCCGCGAGCGGGCTACCGGTTGCCCGCGTGTGGCAGGCGGATCGCCTTTCCGGTCAGGGTGGCGTCGTAGCTGACCATCCGCTGCGACGGCGTGATCGCCGAGCGCTGCTCGTGCACGTCGATGACGCCGTTGGCGCCGGCCTTCGCCGCCTCGACGCGCAGCCGCTTGTACAGGATCGCCTGCTGTTCGCCCGCCTCGGTCCGGTCGGCCACGTCGACCGTGCTCGCGACCCGGGCAATCACCTTGTACTTGCCCGCGGGAGGCCGGGCGTAGATGCGCACGTGCTTCGGATCGGTCGGCTCGTAGCTGTGGCCGGTCAGTGCCGTGTGGCTGCCGCTGCTGCTCGCCAGCTGCGTCAGCTCGATCTCGCCCGCAGTGCATGACACCAGCAGCATAGCGATCACGACGCCGCCCGCGAGGGCTGCGGCCCGGCGGATCGAGGCTCGCCCGGCACGGGCGGGGCAATTGACCGGTCTTCCGGAAGGCATCGTCATGTCCCGGCGGCTGCCTGTGCCGTCGTGGCAAGGCGCGAAGAGGGCGTGTCGCGGCGCGACACGGCCGACGAGCGACACCGCCCACGGCGGCTCAGGCAGGAGGATGACGTTCGCGGACGGCCTGCAGCAAGCGGCGGTTCTCCGGCACGTCCAGGCCCAGGGTCCCGGCCCGGCGGATGATCCAGCCGTTGATGTAATCGATCTCCGTGGCGCGACCGGCGTGGACGTCGCTGCGCATGGAGGAGGTGTTGCCGGCCGTGGCTCGCGCCACTTCCAGGCAGCGATCCATGGTGTCGCCGGGCCACCGCGGATCCAGGCGCGCCAGCACCTCGTCCACCTCGCGCGCGACGGCCTCGACCAGGGGCAGCAGGTCGGGGCGCTCGCGCAGCTCGCCGTTGGCGCAGTCGAACACCGCGGTCAGGGGATTCACGACGGCGTTGACGGAAAGCTTGAGCAGCTGCTGGTGGCGGATGTCGACGCACCACCGCAGTCCCGGCCAGCAGGGCTCGAGCGTGGTGAACCACGCCGGCGGGGAAGCACTGCCGTCGCCCAGCAGGGTGACGTTCTCGGCCACCACGTGGTGCTCGCGTCCACGGCGCCAGGCCCCGCTGGTGGTCACCGCCTCGATCACGCGCGCGGCACGCGGCAGCGGCACGCCCTCGAGGCTGCCCATGCCGTTCTGCAGCCGCAGGATCTCCACCGACTGGTCCAGCCGGCCCGCCAGGGGCGCCATCGCCCCCGCCGTCTGCCCGGCCTTGGTGGCGAGAAGGAGGTGCGCGACCGGCTCCTCGAGCCGGCCGGGATCGAGACACTCCAGCCGCACGCCCAGCCGGCGCCCGTCGCGGTCGAACACCAGGGTCCGCTCGAGCGGACCGGCGGTTTCCGGCACCAGGTAACGCATGCGCAGGCCGGCCGCCGCGAGATAGCGGCCCGCCAGCACGCCCATGTTGCCGGCACCCAGGACGTACCAGGTATCCGTGCCCATGGCGGGTCATCCTGCGCCGCACACGGGGAAGCCGCAACGGCCCGCCCTCATCCCTCGAGGACCAGCGCCCGGGCGAGGGCGGCGGCACCGATGACGCCACCGTCGTCGCCGAGCTTCGCGGCAACGAACCGCAGGGCCGGATTCGGGGCCAGGATCCCCGGGACGGCGACTTCCTCGACCTGCCGGGCCAGGTCCTTCCCCATGCGCTCGCCGAAACCGCCCCCGAGCACCACGCGTTCGAGATCCAGTACGTTCAGCACTGAGCCGACACCGGCACCGACCGCCTCGATGCCCTCGCGGAAGATCGCCGTGGCGACCGCGTCGCCGGCTTCCAGCGCCTTTTCCCACACCTTCGAGGTGGGGCGGTCCTTGTCCTCGGCCTCCTGGATCTCGAACAGGGTCGTCTCCCGGCCCGCTGCCTGCATGTCGCGCGCCGTGCGGGCCATCATGCGACGCCCCGCGTAGGCCTCCACGCAGCCCCGGCGCCCGCAGCCGCACAACGCACCCCCCGGCCGGACCAGCACGTGGCCGATCTCGCCGGCGGCGCCGCGACTGCCGGAGTACGGCCGGCCGTCGATGATCAGCGCCCCGCCCACCCCGGTGCCCCACCAGACCCCGAGCACGTTGTCGGCGCCCTTCGCGGCGCCGGCGAGCCATTCCCCCAGCAAGCCGCAGCCGACGTCGTTGCCCAGCGCCACCGGCACGCCCAGCTCCTTCGCCAGCGTCTTGCCGAAATCCCCCTGGCCCGACCAGCCGGGCAGATTCGGGACGTGCAGGATCCGGTTGCCGCTGACCGCCCCGGGTATGCCCACCCCGACCGCGGAGGGGCGCTCGTCCAGCGTCGCGATCTGGCCCCGGATGGTTGCGATCAGCGCCTCCGGTCCTTCCTGCGGCGTCGGCTGCTTGGTCCGTGAGACCACCTTGTGCCCCTCGCCAACAATCCCGGTCTTGACGCTGGTACCGCCGACGTCGACCCCGGCTACGATCATGGAAACCTCCGTGGAATCGGCATGCATGCACTCCATGTTAGTCCCGCGCGACCGGTCGCGGGTTCGGGGGAGCGGTCGACCCGCCTGCCGCGGGCGTACCGGGCAAGGCTACAGGGCGGCTTTCACGGCCTCCAGCAGGACGCCGACGGCCGCGTTCCAGGCGCCGTCCACGGCCTCCCGGGCGATCGTTTCCAGGCCTTCCAGGGCGGCCGCCACGTCCGCGCGCACGGCCTCCAGCTCCATCCGCAGGTCCTCGTCGGAAAGTGCGCCGCTTACGCGGTCGCGCGCGAGCCGCGCCAGCACGTCCTTCTGCTGCTCCAGCACCTTGCGGAAGTAGTCTCTCGCCCGCGGCCCCTGGGCATCGAGCCGGTCGCGGGCGGCGACCAGCATGTTCCGGAACACCTGCTCGAAATCGATCTCCATGTCGCTCAGCTCCCCCCGGGTGGATCGCGCTTGTAGGATTCCACGCGCGCCATGTCGTCCAGCAGGTTGTCGAGGCGCTGCTCGTCGACGTCCGCCAGGGCGTCCGCGTAGCGGTCACGCTTGCGGTGCCGGGTCTCGATCGCCCGCCAGTCGGCCTGCACGCGCCGGGCCATGTCGATGCTCGCCCGGTTGTGCGCCTGCCGCCGGGCGCTCCAGGCGAGCGTCTTCATCTCCACGGCGACGTCGTCGTAGCGCGACGCGAATCGGGCGTAGTCCCGCTGACCCTCCGCGGTCTCCCGCAGGTGCATGTAGAACTTCGTGACGGCCTTGTAGGTCGCCGCGATCTGCGCGGCCGTCTGCGGGTCGTAGCGGGGAGCCAGGTGGGCGGTGCACCCGCCCGCGAGGGAGACCAGCAGCAGCAGCGCACCGGCACGGCCGTGAAGCGGTCCGGTCCTGCCGGTGCGCGACGTCCCGGGTCCGGCCTGCCGCGGCTGAATTGACAAAGGTCGCCACATACCCGGAAGCATAGCCCGAGTCGCCGGGAACACCAGCCGCACCGGCATGAGCCCCGGCAGGCGGGATGCGCGGGCATCCCGCGGGTGCCCAGCGGGGAGTGGCAAGCACCGGCCTCTGCTAGGCTTGCATGCGTCGAGAGCGACCTCCTGGCCGCCCGGCAGGCGCAATGCACCGTATGTTCCAACCGACAGGGAGTGCATCCCACATGTACACAGGAAGCTGTCTGTGCGGAGGGATCACCTTTCGCATCGAGGGCCCGCTCCAGCCGATCCAGGTCTGCCACTGTTCCCAGTGCCGGAAAGCCCAGGGCAGTCCGCTGGTGACGGTCATTCCCGTCTCCCGCTCCGCGTTCACGCTGGTCAGCGGCGAGGACCTGCTGCAGGCCTACGAATCCTCCCCCGGCAAGAACCGGGTCTTCTGCCGGCGCTGCGCCTCGCCCATCTACAGCGAGCGGGAGAATCTCCCGGACGTGATCCGGATCCGTGCCGGAACGCTGGACGGAGATCTCGACACCCGGCCGATGGCCCACTTCTACACCGCGTACAAGGCGAACTGGTGGCCCATCACGGACGACCTTCCGAAGTTCCCCGAGCGCTACGAGCCGGGCCCGGGTCGCTCCTGAAACGCGGGCACGGCATCATTCGCACCGCGCCGCGGGCCGACGAGCACAAGAAGGGGAAGACAATGCCGACCATGCGCTACGAGGGCGTGGAGATCCGCTACGAGGAGCACGGCCGGGGGTTTCCGGTGCTGCTGTTCGCCCCGGGCGGGATGCGATCGGCGATCCGTTACTGGGAAAAGGCGCCGTTCAACCCGATCGATGCGCTGGCGCCGCAATTCCGGGTCATCGCCATGGACCAGCGCAACGCCGGGCGCTCCCGGGCACCCGTGACACCGCGTGACGGCTGGTACAGCTATACCCGCGACCACCTGGCACTGCTGGATCATCTGGACATCGGTGGCTGCCACCTGTTGGGCAGCTGCATCGGCGGCCCATACTGTCTCGGCCTGATGCAGGCGGCGCCGGGACGGGTGGCCTCGGCCGTGCTGCAGCAGAGCATCGGGCTCGAGGGCAACCGGCAGGCGTTCTACCGGATGTTCGACGGCTGGGCACAGGAGCTCAAGGCCGCGCGCGGCGACCTGGACGACGCCACGCTGCGCGCGTTCCGTTCGAACCTGTACGACGGCGAGTTCGTCTTCAGCGTCTCGAGGGATTTCGTGCGGGGCTGCGGCATCCCCATGCTGGTGCTGATGGGAAACGACCTGCATCATCCCGCGGCGATTTCCCGCGAGATCGCCGCGCTGGCGCCCCGGGCGGAGCTGGTGGAGCAATGGAAGGAACCGGAGCACGTAACCACAACAATCACGCGGGTGACGGACTTCCTGCGCCGCCAGACGCCCTGACGGCGCGCGCTTTCCGCGGCCGTTGTATGCTGTGCCCGCACTCGCCGACTCAACCGGAGACCGCAGATGACCGATCTTGTGCAGTACACGCTCCACGACGGCGTCGCCACCATCACCATGGACGATGGCAAGGCCAACGTGATGGGTCCGGAGATGCAGCACCAGCTCAACGACGCCCTCGACCGGGCGCAGGCGGACGAGGCCGTCGTGGTGCTGGGAGGGCGCGAGAAGATCTTCTGCGGCGGCTTCGACCTGGGGGTGTTCGACCAGGGGCCCGACGAGCTCAAGCGGATGCTGGAGGGCGGGGCCCGCTTGACCCAGCGCCTGCTGTCCTTCCCCCGCCCCGTGCTCGCGGCCTGCTCCGGGCACGCGATCGCCATGGGCGCGTTCCTGCTTCTGGCAACCGACGCGCGGATCGGCGCGGAGCGGGACTACCGCATTCACGTCAACGAGGTCGCCATCGGGATGGCGCTGCCGCGCTTCGCCGTGGAGGTCAGCCGCCAGCGCCTGGCGCCGGCGGATCTGCACCACGCGCTGGTGACGGCCCGCCCGTACGGCCCCCGCGAGGCGGCAGCGGCCGGCTTTCTCGACGAAGTGGTCCCGGCAGACCGCATGGAGGCCGCGGTGCACCAGCGCGCCGAGGCGCTCGCCGAGCTCGACCCGGGGGCGTTCACCGCCACCAAGCTGCGGCTGCGCAGGCCCACCCTCGAGGCGCTGGACACGGCCATCCGGGAGGATGTCTCGGAGTGGAACCGGAGCTTCGGCCAGCGCGCCTGAGCCTCAGGTGAATGCGCCCGGATTGATCTCGCTCACCTCGACGACCACGTCGGCCGGAACCCCGGCGCGACGGGCGGCCTCGCGGATGGCGTCTGCACTGGCCGCCTCGTACAGGCAATAGGTCTTCTTCTTGTCGGCGCTCAGGAACGAGAACAGCCAGTGCGCCCCGACTCCGGCATTGATCTCGGTGACCGTCCGCACGGTCTCGGCGTCGACTTCCAGCGCATCGGCGAAATTTCGCTCAACCAGAAACAGCGGCATGGTTCCCCCTCCCTGCCACGGCGTTGGCCATCCCGCCGATGGCCTCCGACCCGCTATCCCCGGGCCGGCCCGCGTCACCGGAACAGCTCCAATGACTTTAGCACAAACAGACAATTACGCTTCCGCGCGGGACCGGGTGTAATGCATCCGATGACCCTGCCGCTTTGAACGGCACGCGGGCCGCGTCTATATTTGCCTGTTACACGCGCCGGATCCGGCACGGGGCAGCCGGCAGGCGCGGACGCAGAGGATCGCCGCGCCCGCATGTCCGGGCCAGCCGGCGAAGGGGGATGCATTGTCGGCCATCGATCCGATCGGCCAGGGCCAGGGGTTCGACGGGGTTCGCCCGCCGGGGTTGCGGGGGCATGAACTGTCCACGCTGCGGCCGTGACAATCGTGCCGGGGCCGCCTACTGCGACGGCTGCGGCAACCCGCTGTCCACGGCGCGAATCCCGGGCAGCAGCTTCGTGGGGCGCGACGACGAGCTGCTCGCGCTGCACGAGGCACTGGGCCGGGCCGCGTCCGGGCAGGGCAGGCTGTTCCTGATTGGAGGCGAGCCCGGCATAGGCAAGTCCAGGCTGGCACAGGAATGCGCCATGCACGCCGCGGGGCTCGGGTTTCAGGTGCTCTGGGGCCGCTGCCTGGAAGACCCCGGCGCCCCGCCGTACTGGCCCTGGCTGCAGCTGCTGCGCGCCTGGCTGAACGCGATCGATGACGCGCACCTCGAGGAGGCCGTCGGCGAAGATGGCATCGTGCTGCTCGACCTGCTGCCCGAGCTGGGTCGCCGGCTCCCCGGGCTGAAGCAGGAGCCGCCGCTGGCCGATGCCACGCACGCCCGGTTCCGGCTGTTCGAGGCCATCGTCCGGCTGTGGCAGCGTAGCGCGGGCCAGCAGCCGCTGCTGCTGATTCTGGACAACCTGCACGCCGCCGATGCGGCATCCCTGCGACTCCTGAACTTCCTGGCGCCGGAGATCGCCGCCTCACCGCTGATGGTATTCGGCACCTGGCGCACCAGCGAGCTGTCCCGCCAGCATCCCCTCGCCTCCACGCTGAGTGAGCTTGCCGGACACGGCCATGCGCGACGCCTGGTGCTCGCCGGCCTGGAGCGTCACGACGCGGACCGCCTCCTGGCGGAGCTGAGCGGTCTGCCCGAGCCCCCGGCGACGCTGGCCGCTGCCGTCTTCGCCCACAGCGAAGGCAATCCCCTGTTCATCCGCGAGCTGGCCCAGACCCTGCTCCAGCAGGACCTGCTCCGGCCCGGCCGGAACCCGCCCGGGGAAGGCATGCAGATGCCGATCCCCGAGGGCATCCGGGACGTGCTGCGACAGCGCGTCGCGCGCCTGAGCGAAAGCTGCGCCGAAGTGCTGGCGACCGCGGCCGTGATCGGCAGACGCTTCGAGCTCGAGCTGCTCGCCGGGCTGGAAGCGGGCCGTGGCATGGCCAACCTGCTCGAGGCCCTGGACGAGGCCCTCAGCGCCCGCCTGATCGAGGAGCTCGCGCAACCCGGCCGCTACCAGTTCAGCCACGCGCTGATCCGGGAAACCCTCTACGACGAGCTGCCGACCACGCGTCGCCTGCGCCTGCACCGGGACATCGGCGAACAGTTGGTGGCGTTGCACGCAGACGTCTCGGAAACAGGCCTGTCGCGGCTCGCCTGGCACTTCGCGCAGGCTGCGCCGCTGGGTACCGCGACGCGGGCCATCGACTACGCGAGCCGCGCCGGCGGACGCGCCGACGCGCTGCTCGCCTACGAGGAATCGGTGCGACTCTACCGCATGGCGCTGGAGCTCCAGGAGCGGTACGGCGACGGGGGCGACGCGGATTACTGCCGGCTGCTGCTGGCGATGGGTACCGCGCAGTACCGGGCGGGCGAGTACGTGCAGGCGATGGCAACCTTCCGGAACGCGGCCACCAATGCCCGGCGCCGCGGGGCGGCCGAGGACCTGGCCCGGGCCGCGCTGGGCTACGAGGAGGCCAGCTGGCGCCCCGGCCTGCCGGGTACCACCGCCCGCCAGCTGCTGCAGGACGCGCTCGCCGCGGTCGGCTCCGGCAACCCGCGCCTGGAGGCCAGGCTGCTCAGCGCCCTGACCCGGGCGCTGATCTTCACCGGCGAGGTCGAACGCTCGCGCGAGGTCCAGCAGCGCGCGGTGGGCCTCGCCCGCGGCCTGGACGACCCGGCGCTGCTGGCGGGAACGCTGTGCGCGGGTCTGTCGGCACGCTGGCAGCCCGAGCGCCTGGAGGAACGCCTCGAGACCGCGCAGGAAGCGGCCGTGCTTGCCGAGCGGGCCGGCGAC
>DASQZJ010000012.1:0-221170 GCA_035638775.1 Gammaproteobacteria bacterium | reverse complement strand
GGGCGTGGCGGCGGTCAAGGTGGAAGGGCGCCAGCGCAGCCCGGCGTACGTGGCCGAGGCCACGCGGGTGATGCGTGCGGCACTGGACCAGGCGGCGGCCGATCCGGAGGGCTATGTTCCGGATCCCGCCCTGGCGGCACGCCTGGACCGCCTGGCGGAAGGTCGCACGCACACCCTCGGAGCACTGCAGAGGCGCTGGCAATGAAGATTTCGCTTGGCCCGATCGTGTATTTCTGGCCCCGGCAGCAGGTGCTGGATTTCTACGGGCGGGTGGCGGAGCTGCCGGTGGACATCGTCTACCTGGGCGAGACGGTCTGCTCCAAGCGGCGCGAGCTCGGCATCGACGACTGGCTCGAGCTCGCCGGCCAGCTGCGCGCGGCCGGCAAGCAGCCGGTGCTCTCCACGCTGTCCCTGCTGGAGGCCGGGTCGGAGCTGGGCGTGGTGCGCCGGCTCGTCGGCAACGGCGAGTACCCGGTGGAGGCCAACGACCTCTCGGCGGTCGAGATGGCCGCGGCCGGCCCCGGCTTCGTCGCCGGCCCGCACTTCAACACCTACAATGCGGCGACCCTGGAGCTGCTGGCCTCGCTCGGAGCCATTCGCTGGGTGATGCCGGTCGAGCTGTCGCGGGATTCGCTGGCGGCCATCCAGGCACAGCGGCCCGGCGATCTCGAAACCGAAGTCTTCGCCTGGGGAAGGCTGCCACTGGCGTTTTCCGCGCGGTGTTTCACCGCCCGGGCAGCCGACGTGCCGAAGGACCAGTGCGGCTTCCGCTGCATGGATCATCCGCAGGGGCTGCCGCTGGCGACCCGGGAAGGGGAAGGGCTGTTCACGATCAACGGGATCCAGGTCCAGTCGGGGCGCACGGCGAGCCTGATCGGGATGATCCCCGAGCTGCAGCAGCTCGGGGTCGACGTGGTGCGCGTATCCCCGCAACCGACGCACACCGGCGACGTGGTGTCCCTGTTCCGGGGAGTGATCGACGGCAGGCTGGCGCCGGCGGAGGCCGCGGGCCTGGCGGAACCGTTCGCCGTCGGCGGTGCGTGCAACGGCTACTGGTACGGGGCGGCGGGGATGGTGGCGGTGTCCTGATGCGCGCCCGCCCCGCCGGGGGCGCGGCGGCTCAAAGGCGGGCGCGCATCGCGTCGCGCAGCCGGGCCAGGCGCCGCGAAAGGTCCGTGCCGCGTGCGAGGTGCCGCAGGCGCTCCGCGGCGCCCGGGCGGAAGTGCTCCTGCAGGTAGAGCTCGCCGTCGAACTCCATGGCGTCCAGCAGATTCTTTACGTAGAGGCCGGTCTCGGTCTCGCCCTCCAGGCAGAGCCTGCGCTGAAAGAACAGCGTGTCGGGATCCTCCGAGCGCAGCGCCAGACGGGCGAAGTCCCGCCAGCGGCCCCGGATGGTGATGTCCGGCGCGGGATCGCCCGCCGCCGGGACCAGCCGGCCGGTCACGATGCGCCAGACTAGGCGGGCGCCCAGGTCGTCGACCTGCAGGGCCAGGCGCTTGTCCTCGATCTCCTGCAGGCGCCCGGTGATGTCCTGGCCCGCCGTGACGTGATTGACGAGCATGCCCAGCACGCGGGTGGCGACCCGATCCAGCTGCCGCGCGAGGGGGGCGGGAACCACGGGACGTGAGCCGGTCACGAGGCACCTGCGGGGCCGGTCGAGGCGGGACACAGGGGCCAGCGTGTACGGAATGCCGCGCTGGTCATGCGCTCGTCTCCCGTTTGAAGTAGAACCGAACCGCCCGGACTCCAGGGGGGGCTTGGATATCCGAGCGGCCGGTGAACGGCCGCGTCGAGGCACCGGAATAAGACGCCGACCGTTGAAAGAGAGTCTAGGCGTGTCATGGCCGGAAGAAATTGACTCAGATCAATCACCGAGCGGGCCGCCGGGCGGGCGCTCGTGTGGTAGACTCGCGCACACCGACGCGCCGCGCCCCGGCCGGCCAACGACCACTCGCCCTGTCCGGACATGTTTTTCTGGGTAAAGATCGTCCACGTCACCAGTGTGGCCCTCAGCCTGTCGCTGTTCTTCGTGCGCGGGCTGTGGATGCTGAGCGACCCGGCCAGGCTGCAGCGCCGATGGGTCCGGATCGCCCCGCACGTCATCGATACCGTTCTGCTGCTCAGCGGAGTCACTCTGGCGTGGCTGATCCGTCAGTATCCGCCCTGGAGCCACTGGCTGGATGCCAAGCTCCTGGGGCTGGTGCTGTACATCGGCCTGGGCACCGTGGCACTCAAGCGCGGGCCGACGCGCGCCGTCCGGGCAGGGGCATGGGTGGCGGCGCTGGGGGTGTTCGGCTACATCGTATCGGTGGCGGTCACCATGAATCCGGCCGGGTTCCTGCTCTGGCTGCAGTGAAACCGCCGCGGAAACCAAGGACCACCGGGAGGACCGGCTGCATGGATCATCTTCACCGGGAAGCGATGGAGCGCTTCCAGGAAGTCTGGGCGCGGGCGAGAGAGGAGGTTCCGGGGGAGCCGGATGCGATGACGCTGGCGACGGCCGACGCGGAAGGCCGCCCCGCCGCGCGCACCGTGTTGCTGAAGCGGGCCGACGAGCGCGGCTTCGTCTTCTACACCAACCTGCAGAGCCGCAAGGGCCGGCAGCTCGAGCAGAACCCCCGCGCCGCGCTGTGCTTCTTCTGGCAGCCGCTGCGGGAGCAGGTGCTCGTGGAGGGCAGCGTGGAACCGGTCGCCGAGTCGGAGGCGGACGCCTACTGGGCGAGCCGACCGCGGATGAGCCAGCTGGGTGCCTGGGCCTCGGAGCAATCGCGCCCGCTGGATTCGCGGGAATCGCTGGAGCGGCGCCTGCGTGACTACGAGGAGCGCTACCGCGACGCGCAGGTGCCCCGTCCGCCCCACTGGTCCGGTCTGCGGGTGGTGCCTGACATGATCGAGTTCTGGGCCTCGAGGCCGGGCCGCCTGCACGATCGCGTCCGCTACTGCCATGCAGACGGGCGGTGGCAGCGAATTCTCGTCAACCCCTGAGGCGCCGCGCGCCCGCCCGCAATCCGCCGACACGACAGAGGAGGACCGGCGATGAGAGTGGCATTCATCGGTCTGGGCAGCATGGGACACCCGATGGCGTGCAACCTGGCCCGCTCGGACGTGGAGCTGGTCGTTTACAACCGCACGCGCTCCCGCGCGGAGGATCTGGCCGGGCTGGGCGCGGCCGTCGCCGGCAGCCCGCGCGAGGCGGCCGAGGGAGCGGACTGCCTGATCACGATGCTGGCAGACGACGCGGCCGTGAGCGCCGTGCTGGAGGGCGAGCAGGGAGCCCTGGCGGGCCTGCCGCGGGGTGCCGTGCATGCCTGCATGACGACCATCAGCGTGGCTTTCTCGCGCCGGCTCGCCGAGCGCCATGCCGGGCTCGGGCAGGGGTACGTCGCCGCCCCGGTGTTCGGCCGGCCGGACGCGGCCGCCGCCGCGAAGCTGTGGGTGGTCACCGGCGGACCGAAGGACGCGGTCGGGCGCTGCCGCCCGGCCTTCGAGGCGGTCGGGCAGGGCGTGCTCGAGCTGGGAGAGGAGCCGGGGCAGGCCAACAGCGTCAAGCTGGCGGGGAATTTCATGCTGGCCGCGATGATGGAAGCCTTCGGCGAGGCCGCCGCCATGGTCGACAAGGCCGGCGTCTCCCCCGGACGGTTTCTCGAGGTCGTCAACGGCCACCTGTTCCGCTCGCCGGTCTACGAGAACTATGGCGGCATGATCGCGGAGCAGCGC
The DNA here is from genome assembly GCA_035638775.1 of Gammaproteobacteria bacterium. Taxonomy (GTDB): domain Bacteria; phylum Pseudomonadota; class Gammaproteobacteria; order UBA5335; family SLRW01; genus DASQZJ01. The sequence goes on along the minus strand of DASQZJ010000012.1, from coordinate 217,453 downwards.
TTCGAGCCCGCGGGTTTCCGCATGCGCCTGGGCCTGAAGGACATGCGGCTGCTGCTGGAGGCCGCCGAGGCGAGCGAGGCCCCGATGCCCATGGGCAGCCTGGTGCACGATCGCTACCTGACCGGCGTCGCCCGCGGTTACGGGGACCAGGACTGGTCCGCGGTTTCGCGGGTCGCGCGCCAGGATGCGGGACTCACCGAATAGTCATCGAGTTGTTGCGCCGCAAGCCGTCAGGGTAAGACAGCCCGGTGCTTCGTCCGGGCCGTCCCCCCTGCGGGAAGCGGTGAATTGGCAGTCGCCTCCTTAACGGCGCGATCAGTTTATTCTTATGATAAATCAACGTTGCAGCGACTTCACTTCAAGAAATTCCTCAAGACCGAACTTGCCGAATTCCCGGCCCAGGCCCGACTGCTTGTAGCCACCGAAGGGCGCGAGCGGGTTGAACTGGCCGCCGTTGATGTCGATCTGGCCCGTGCGGATGCGGCGGGCGACGCGCATCGCTTGCTCGTCGTCACCGGCCCAGACACCGCCCGCGAGCCCGTAGATGCTGTCGTTGGCGATGCGCACGGCATCTTCCTCATCCTTGTACGGGATGATCGACAGGACCGGCCCGAAGATTTCCTCCTGGGCGATGGTCGCGTCCGGGTCGACGCGTCCGAACACCGTGGGGCGGACGAAATAGCCCTTGTCCAGGCCCTCGGGCGGCTCGGCGCCGCCGGTGAGGAGCTCCGCGCCCTCTTCCAGGCCCTTGCGGATGTAGCCGCGCACGCGTTCGCGCTGGACGTCCGAGGACAGCGGTCCCAGGCGGGTCTTTTCGTCGAACGGGTCGCCGGGCGTGAACGCCTGTGCGGCGGCGACGGCCAGCTCGGACGCCTCCTGGTAGAGGCTCTCCGGGACCAGCATGCGGGTGTGCGCGGTGCAGGTCTGGCCGGAGTTCAGGTAGCAGTTTCCAACGCTGGTGCTGACTGCCTTCTTGAGGTCGGCGCCTTCGAGGATGACCGAGGCGGACTTGCCGCCCATCTCCAGGGCAATGCGCTTGACCTGGTCTGCACCCAGCGCGGCGACCCGCTTGCCGGCGCGGGTGGATCCGGTGAACGACACCATGTCGACCTGCGGGTGCGTGGCGATGGCCTCGCCCACGACCGGCCCGAACCCGGTGACCATGTTGAAGACCCCGGCCGGGAGGCCGATCTTGTCCATGATCTCCGCCAGGATGTAGGCGGTAAAGGGTGCCACCTCGCTGGGCTTGATCACCACGGTGCAGCCGGCCGTCAGCGCGGGTGCGACCTTGCAGATGATCTGGTGCAGCGGATAATTCCACGGCGTGATGCAGCCAACCACGCCGACGGGCTCGCGCACCACCAGGGAGTTGCCCACTTCCTCCTCGAACGGGAACTCCTTCGCGATCCCGGGATAGGACCCGGAAATGGCGATCGGCAGGCCCGCCTGGATCATCTGTGCCAGCTTGAACGGCATCCCGACCTCGGCGCTGGCGCTGCGGGCGATGTCCTCGGCGCGGGCCTTCAGCCCCTCGTGCAGCCTCTGCACGTAGTCGATCCGTGTTTCCAGCGGTGTCTGCGACCAGCTGTCGAAGGCCGCGCGGGCGGCCTTGACGGCCCGGTCGACGTCCTCCGCGGTGCCCGCGGGCACGTGTCCCAGCACCTCCTCGGTGGCGGAGTGGTAGACGGGGATCGCCTCGCTTCCCGTGGAGGCGACCCATTCGCCGTTGATATAGATCTGGTTGCGGTCCTGCATGATGGCTCCCCCGGTGGTTCAGGGTATCGGGCCGGGGCACGTCGCACAGCGGGCAGGCGGTGCGCCCCGGGATTCGTGCGGATGTGGCGGTCAAGCTAACGGTTTTCCGGCAACGGCGCAATCGCCTCATTTTGACCGCCTGCGGGGGCTACCGTAGACTCCGGAAATCGCCTTGCGGGGCCTGCCTCGAGCATATGCCGGTCACCCGAAGGGCCCCGCTGCGCCTGCAGTGCGCGGAGCCACGTCCGCCAGGACCGCCGGCGCCGACGCGCAACCTCCGGGTCCTGCGGAGGGGGCTGTTCCGGGGCGGGCGCGCTTTCACAACTGCCAGAGAGAACAGACGTCATGAGTCGAACCGCCAAAGCCGTCATCTGTCGCGAGAGGAACAAGCCGGTCGTTGTCGAGGAGGTGGAAGTCGAGGGTCCGCGCCGCAACGAGGCAATGGTGAAGATGAATGCCTGCGGCGTGTGCCACAGCGACCTCTCCGCGACCAACGGCACGATCCAGTTTCCGCCCCCGGTGATCCTCGGACACGAGGGTGCCGGCACGGTGGTCGAGGTCGGGGAGGGCGTGACCGGCCTCGCGGTCGGCGACCACGTCCTCACCTCGTTCATCGCCATGTGCGGGAAGTGCCGCTACTGCACCAGCGGGCGGCCGGTGCTGTGCGAGGGACAGACCTCGTACTTCACGCTGCCGGACGGCACGGTGCGCACCCGTGGCAGCGGCGGCGAGGAGATCAACGTGTTCGGCGGCTGCGGCGCGATGTCCGAGTACGCCACCATCCACGTCGACAACCTGGTCAGGATCCGCCAGGACGTGCCGCTGGACCGGGCCGCGCTGGTGGGCTGCGCGGTGATGACCGGGGTCGGGGCAGTATTCAATACGGCACACCTGGAGCCCGGGAGCACCGCGGCGGTATTCGGCTGCGGCGGGATCGGCCTGAACGTGATCCAGGGTTGTGCCATCGCCGGTGCGAGCCGGATCGTGGCGGTGGATACCGCGGACAACAAGCTGCAGTTCGCGCGCGAGTTCGGCGCCACTGACACGCTCAACGCGTCCTCGGAAGAGAACGTCGCCAAGGCCGTGAAGAAGCTTACCGGGGGCGTGGACTACGCGTTCGAGTGCATCGGCTTCGGGGAAACCGTGGCGCAGGCCTACAACAGCCTGGGCAAAGGGGGTACGGCGCTGGTGCTGGGCGTGGCCCCGGGAGGCGACCAGACCTCGATCAAGACCGTCACGCTGCCGATGGAGGAGCGAAGCCTGAAGGGCTCCTGGTACGGCTCGGCCCGTCCGCAGCTCGACTTCCCGCGGCTGCTGGCCCTCTACAAGGGCGGCCGGCTGAAGCTGGACGAACTGGTGACCCGGACCTACAGCGTGGACCAGGCACCGGAGGCTTTCGCGGATCTGGAGGCCGGACGCAACGCGCGCGGCGTGATCGTGTTCGACTGATTCAGTCCGGGCCGGAAGGGTCGCGGCCCTCGAAGCGTCGCACCGCCTCCCGCACGGAGTCGGGCACCCGCACCGGCTCGCGGGTGGCCGGATCCGCATTCACGTAGACCACCTCGCCGCTGACCAGGTGGGCGTCGCCGCGATGGATCTCGAACTCGAAGCGGATGCTCGAGTGACCGATGCGGGCGATGCGCACGCAGACGTCGAGCAGGTCGTCGAAGGTCGCCGAGCCGTGATAGTCCAGGCGCGTGGTAACCGCGAACAGGTCGGAACCGGCCTCGATGAAACCCTCGGGATAGGGGATGCGGGCGGCGCGGCAGTACTCCGTCATGCCCACGTCGAAATGCCAATCTTCCAGAGGGTATTGTCAGGTAATGCCCGTTGAAGACGATGTCCTGGCGGTCGACCTCCGCCCAGCGCACCCGCAGGCGGTGAGCGAACCGGAACTGTTGACGGGACACGGCGACTCCCCGGTTTCGGCTGAATAAAGGGGCGGGTAGTGTAGCAGGCCGGGTGCCGGATCCCGCCGGCGCCAACCGTCCGCCACGCAACCAACGGAGGGCAGGGGATGATCTACAGTCTCGGAGAGCGTCGGGTGCGCTGCGAGGGCGGGAACTTCATCGCCGACAGCGCCGTGGTCATCGGATCCGTGGTGCTGGAGGAGAACGCGAGCATCTGGTTCAACAGCGTTGTGCGCGGTGACAACGACCTCATCACGATCGGCCGCAACAGCAACATCCAGGACGGCTCGGTGCTCCACACCGATGCCGGCATCCGGCTTACGGTGGGCCCGGACGTCACCGTGGGGCACAAGGTGATGCTGCACGGCTGCACCATCGGCGAGAACAGCCTGATCGGGATCAACGCGGTGGTGCTCAACAACGCGGTCGTGGGGCGCAACTGCCTGATCGGGGCCAACGCGCTGGTCCCCGAGGGCAAGGAGATCCCGGAGGGCTCGCTGGTGCTGGGATCGCCCGGACGCGTGGTGCGTCAGCTCGAGGACAGCGAGATCGAGATGCTGCGGGCCTCTGCCGCGCACTACGTGGAGAACGCCAGGCGCTTCCGCGCCGAACTCGCGGTGCAGGGCCGGCCGGATGCGTAGCCCCCGCGCCGTCAGCGGTCGGCGACGCTGGCCAGCAGGCGCTCCATCAGGTTGGCGTAGATCTCGGCGAGCGTGTCCAGGTCGCGCGCGGCGACGTTCTCGTTGGCCTTGTGGATGCTGGCGTTGACGGGCCCCAGCTCGATCACCTGGCTGCCCTGGGCGGCGAAGAAGCGCCCGTCGGAGGTGCCGCCGGAAGTGGAAAGCGCCGGCTGCCGCTCGGTGATCGCCGCGACCGCGCGCTGCGCTGCCTCCAGCAGCTCGCCGTCGGCGGTCAGGAACGGCCGGGCGGACGGCTGCCAGTCGAGGGCGTACTCCAGGCCGTGGTCGTGGAGGACCGCTTCCACCCGCCGGCGCAGGCTCCGCTCGTTCACCGCGGGCGAATAGCGGAAGTTGAACTGGATCTCGATCTCTCCCGGGATCACGTTGGTGGCGCCGGTGCCCGCGTGGATGTTGGCGATCTGGAAACTGGTGGGCGGGAAGTGCCGGTCGCCCTCGTCCCAGGTCGTGTCGCGCAGCGCTGCCAGCGCGGGCAGTACCGCGTGAACCGGGTTGCGTGCCAGGTGAGGGTAGGCAACGTGCCCCTGCACGCCGCGTACCGTGAGCACCGCGTTGACCGAGCCGCGGCGGCCGTTCTTGATGGTGTCGCCGACGTGCTCCGCGGCGGTGGGCTCTCCCACGACGCACCAGTCGGCATGCTCGTCACGGCCGGCCAGGGCTTTCAGCACCCGGGCGGTGCCGTCGACCGACTCGCCTTCCTCGTTGCTGGTAACCAGCAGGGCCAGGCTGCCCCGGTGTCGCGGGTGCCGGTGGACGAAGGCCTCGCAGGCGCTGACCATGGCCGCGAGGCTGCCCTTCATGTCGGCCGCGCCTCGGCCGTACAGGACCCCGTCCCGCAGCGCGGGCTCGAACGGGTCGCTGTCCCAGGCGTGCAGGGGGCCCGGCGGCACGACATCGGTATGCCCGGCGAAGGCAAGCACCGGGCCGCCGCTGCCGCGCCGGGCCCAGATGTTGTGGACCCCGGCGAACTGCATGGGCTCGATGCGGAATCCGAGCGGTTCGAGGCGGCGGGCGAGAATTTCCTGGCAGCCCGCGTCCTCCGGGGTCACGGACGGGCGCTCGATCAGCTCCATGGCCAGCTTGACGGTCGGCGACATCGCTTGCGTCTCCTTGCTCCGGCGTCCCGCCGGCTCAGGTCGGCCGGCCGGACAACGCCTCGTAGTCGGACGGGGTGAAGCCGACGTGGACCCTGCCGTCCGCCAGCTCCAGCACGGGGCGCTTGATCAGGGACGGCTGCGCGAGCATCAGCTCCAGCGCGCGGTCACGATCCAGCGGCTCGCGGCGGCCGGCGGGCAGCTCGCGCCAGGTGCGGCCGCGGCGGTTGAGCAGCCGCTCCCATCCGACGGCACGCTCCCAGGCGTCCAGGCGTCCGGCGTCCAGGCCGTCACGGCGGAAGTCGTGCAGGACGACCGGGACCGCGGCCCGCTCCAGCCAGCGGAGGGCCCTGCGCGTGGCGTCGCAGCCGGCGAGGCCGTAGAGACGCACGCCGGTCATTGCACGTTCCGCAGCAGCTCGTTGATGCTGACCTTGCCGCGCGTGCCGGCATCGACCTGCTTGACGATCACCGCGCAGTAGAGGCTGTGACTGCCGTCCGTCGCCGGCAGGCTGCCGGGAACCACGACGGACCCGGGCGGCACCTGGCCGCGCAGGATCTCCCCGGTCTCCCGGTGGTAGATCGGGGTGCTCTGGCCGAGGAACACGCCCATCGAGATCACGGATCCCTCGCCCACGACGACGCCCTCGACGATCTCCGAGCGTGCGCCGATGAAGCAGTCGTCCTCGACGATGCACGGGTTGGCCTGGAGCGGCTCCAGCACCCCTCCGATGCCGGCGCCGCCGGAGATGTGCACGTTGCGGCCGATCTGCGCGCAGGAACCCACGGTGGCCCAGGTGTCGACCATGCTGCCGCTGTCGACGAACGCGCCGATATTGACGTAGCAGGGCATGAGCACCACGTTGGAGGCGACGTGGCTGCCGCGCCGGACAGTGGCCGGCGGGACGACGCGCGCGCCCTGGCGCTCGAAGTCGGCCTGGCCGAAGCCCTGGTAGCGCGTCGGCACCTTGTCGAAGAAGCGCGCGAAGCCGCCGTCGATGACCCGGTTCTCCTCGATCCGGAAGGACAGCAGCACGGCCTTCTTGAGCCACTCGTTCACCTGCCACCCGCCGCCGCGCTTCTCGGCGACCCGGGCCTCGCCGCTCTCGAGCCGGGCCAGCGCCTGCTCGATCGCGCGGCGGACCCCGGGGGGCACGCTCTCCGGGGTGATCTCGTTGCGTCGCTCGAAGCTCTCCTCGATGATCGTCTCAAGCTCTGACACGGGCGTTCTCCAGCTTCCAGGTCGGTTTGCGCCGCGGCGCGGGCGCACATTGTACCCGAGACTGCGCCCCGGTGGCGGCGTGGGAACGACCCGGGGAAGCCATGCAATTCGCCTCCCCGTATGCGTCCGGCGCATCGACTCCCGCAGAGGTCCGGAGCCGGCTCCGCGGCCGCCCATCCATGGTCCGCGGGCGGATCCGGATCAATCGCGGCTTCCCGGCAGGGACGCGACCAGCGACCGGATGCGCTGCGCGGCCTCGACGCACTCCTCCAGCGATGCCACCAGGGAGATGCGCACGCGGCCGCGCCCGGGGCTGCGCCCGCCGGAATCCCGGGACAGATAGCTTCCCGGCACCACGCGGACGTTGTACTCGGCGAGCAGGCGCCGCGTGAACTCGGTGTCGTCGACCGGCGTGGCGGGCCAGAGGTAGAAGCCGGCGCCGGGCATGGTGAAGTCGAGCACCGGCCCCAGGATCTCCGTCACCCGCTGGAACTTGGCGCGATAGAGCGCGCGGTTGTCCCGGACGTGGGCCTCGTCGGACCAGGCCCGGATGCTGGCGTGCTGCGCGGGCGGCGGCATGGCGCTGCCGTGGTAGGTGCGATAGCGCAGGAACAGGGAGATCAGGTCGGGATCGCCGGCGACGAAGCCCGAGCGCAGGCCGGGCAGGTTCGAGCGCTTGGACAGGCTGTGGAACACGACGCAGCGTCGGAAGTCCTCGCGTCCGGCGGCCGCGCATGCCTGCAGCAGCCCGGGCGGCGGCGCGTGCTCGTCGGGGTAGATCTCGGAATAGCACTCGTCGCTGGCGATCACGAAGTCGTGCCGGTCGGCGAGCCCGATCAGCCGCTGCAGCAGCGCCTGGTCGGCCACCGCGCCGGTCGGATTGCCGGGGCTACACAGGTAGAGCAGCTGGCACCGGTCCCAGACCGCGTCCGGGACCGCCTCGAGATCGGGCAGAAAGCCGTGCTCCGCCACGCAGTCGAGGTAGCGGGGCTCGGCCCCGGCGAGCAGCGCGGCGCCCTCGTAGATCTGGTAGAAGGGGTTGGGCATCAGCACCACGGGGGCCGAGGCGGGATCCACCAGGCACTGGGCGAAGGCGAACAGGGCCTCGCGGGTGCCGTTGACGGGCAGCACGTGGCGCCCGGGATCGAGCATCCCGGCGCCGACGTCGAAGCGGCGCGAGAGCCAGCCGCAGATGGCCTCGCGCAGGGCCGGCATGCCGCGGGTCGCCGGATAGCGCGCGACGCCGTCCAGGTGCGCCTCCAGGATGGCCAGCACGTCAGCGGGCGGTGCGTGCTGCGGCTCCCCGATCGACAGGCTGACGGGGGCGAGATCCGGGTTGGGGCGCACGTCCCGGACGAGCTCCGCCAGGCGCTCGAACGGGTAGGGCTGCAGGCGTCGCATCCGGGGGTTCATGCGCTCTCCGTGTTCCTGGGTGGGGTTCAGTCGTCGGCGTCCAGTGCACGCCGCAGGGCGTCCGCGAGCGCCTCGCGCTGGGGCGGAGCCAGCAGCGGGCGGTCCTGCCGGTCGGTGACGAAGAACACGTCCTCGGCGCGCTCGCCGACGGTGGAAATCTTGGCCGTCATCAGGCGAATGCCCTGCTGCTGGAACACCCGGCCGACGGTCGACAGCAGCCCCGGACGATCACCGGTGATCAGCTCCAGGGCCGTGCGCCGGTTGGTCTCGTCGTGGGTGAAGTGGACCTCGGTGGGCGTGGTGAATGCCCGGGCGCGGCGCGGCACCCGTCGCGTGACGCGGAACATCGACTCGTCGGGCTGCTGCAGGGCATGGGTCAGGGTCTGCTGGATCTCCCGCACCCGGTAGTCGTCGTCGATGGGCTCACCGTCCTCCTCCAGCACCACGTAGGCGTCCAGGGCGCGGCCGTCGGTGGTGGAGTGGATGCGGGCCTCCTGGACCGTGAGCCCGAGCTGGTTGAGCACCGCCGTGATCAGGCCGAAGAGGTAGTCGCGGTCGGCCATGTAGATGAACAGCGTGGTGCCCCCGCGGTCCTGGCCCTTGTGGATGCGCACGAGCGGCTGGGATCGATCGCCGGCGCCCAGGATGCAGCGGGTCTCCCAGGCGATCTCGTCGGGCGCGTTGCGCAGGAAGTAGTCCTCGGGGAACGTGGCCCAGAGCGGCTCGATGCGCAGGTCGTCGTAGCCCGAGGCGCGCAGGGTATCGAGCGCGCGCGCCTGGTTGTCCTCGATCGCCTCGGCCGGGTCGATGGGATTTTCGAGGCCTCGTTGCAGGGCTTCGCGCGTGGCCTGGTACAGCTCCGTGAGCAGGGTGAACTTCCACGAGTTCAACAGCTCCGGGTTGGTGCCCCGCATGTCGGCCACCGTCAGCAGGAACAGGTGGTCCAGGCGGCTCTCGTTGCGCATCCGGCGAGCGAACTCGTGGATCTCCTCCGGGTCGCTGATGTCCCGCCGCTGGGCGGTCATGGACATCAGCAGGTGGTTGCGCACCAGCCACACCGCGAGGCGGGTGTCGTAGACACTCAGGCCGTGGTGCAGGCAGAACGCCTCGGCATCCAGGGCCCCCAGCTGCGAGTGATCGCCGCCGCGGCCCTTGCCGATGTCGTGGAACAGTGCCGCGATGTAGAGCAGCTCGGGCTTGGGGATGGTCTCCATGATCCGGCTGCACGGGGGGTATTCGTGGGCGAACTCGGGCACCGCCATGCGCCGGATGTTGCGCACCACGAACAGCAGGTGCTGGTCCACCGTGTAGGCGTGGAAGAGGTCGAACTGCATGCGCCCGACCACCTGGCGAAAGGCCGGGATGTAGCGGGCCAGGATGCCGTAGCGGTTCATCCTGCGCAGCTCGTGGGTAATGCCCCGCGGCTGGCGCAGGATCTCCATGAACAGGCTGCGCGCCCGGATGTCGTTGCGGAAGTCCTCGTCGATGAGGTCGCGGTAACGGCGCGCCAGGCGGATCGTGGAGGCGCGCACGCCCTTCAGGCTCTGGTCCTGCTCCAGCAGCAGGAACATCTCCAGCAAGGCGAACGGCGAGCGGCGAAACACGCCGTCGTCACGCACTTCGAGGAACCCGCGGCGCACCCGGAAGCGGGCGTTGACCGGCACCGGCGGCTCGCCGTGGTCGGGAAACACGATGGTCTCCCGGAACAGCTGCAGCAGCACCTCGTTGAGCCGGTTCAGCCGCGTGATGGTGCGGTAGTAGCGCTGCATGAACTGCTCCACCGCCAGGTTGTGGTTGTCGTCGCGGTAGCCGAACTGCTCGGCGAGGCGCACCTGGTGATCGAACAGCAGCCGGTCCTCGCGTCGGCCGGCCAGGGTGTGGAGAGCGAAGCGCACCTGCCACAGATACTCCTGTCCGGCAGTCAGCGACTGGTATTCGTCCTCGGTCAGGAACCTGTGGGTCACCAGCTCGTAGAGGCTGTCGGCGCGGAAATGGCGCTTGGCCACCCAGCCGATGGTCTGGATGTCGCGCAGGCCGCCGGGGCCCTCCTTGACGTTGGGCTCGAGCTGGTAGGCGGTGTCGTCGTACTTCAGGTGGCGTGCCTGCTGCTCGGCATACTTGGCCAGGAAGAAGTCCCGGTCCGGCCAGATCCGCTCGGGGGCGATCACCTCGCGCATGGCGTCGAACATCGTGGCCGGCCCGTCCAGCAGGCGTGACTCGGTGAGGTTGGTGACCACGGTGATGTCGGCAGCGGCCTCCCGGGTGCAGTCCTCCAGGGTGCGCACGCTGTGCCCGAGCTCGAGGCCGATGTCCCACAGGAAGGCGACCAGGCCTTCTACCTGCGCGCGCCAGGCCTCGCCCGCGTCCGCGGGCACCAGGATCGTGATGTCGACGTCGGATCCGGGGTGCAGCTCGGCGCGGCCGTAGCCGCCCACCGCGAGCAGGGCGAAGCGATCCCGGTCCGTGCCGGCCAGGTAGTGCCGCCAGGCGGCTACGATGATCTGGTCGACCAGGCGCGCCCGCCCGTGAATCAGGTCGCGTGCCGGCACGCCACGGGCGAAACCGTCTTCCAGGGCGCGCTGCCCCTCGCGCAGCAGCGAGCGGATCGCGGGTACGGCTTCGGCGCCGGCGATCTCGTGCGCGAGACGGCCGGCATCCGCCGGCGGTGCGCCGTCGCGCCAGAAGTCGACCGCGGGCTCGAGGGCTTCGGCGGATGTCACCGGTCTCGGTCCTCCCGGCAGTCGTGGCGGCTAGACGTCGGGGACGTCCTCACCCTCGCGCAGGGTGAGAACCTCGTGCCCGGTGTCGGTCACCAGGATAGTGTGCTCCCACTGCGCCGACAGCGAGTGGTCCTTGGTCACCACCGTCCAGCCGTCGCGCATGAGCTTGGTGTGCCGTTTGCCCGCGTTGACCATGGGCTCGATGGTGAAGGTCATGCCCGGCTCCAGCGTCAGACCCTCGCCGGGGGTTCCGTAGTGCAGCACCTGCGGATCCTCGTGGAAGCCGCGGCCGATGCCGTGGCCGCAGTACTCGCGGACGATGCTGAAGCCGTGGCTTTCGGCATGGTGCTGGATGGCGGCGCCGAGGTCTCCCAGGGTGATCCCGGGGCGCACGCGGTTGATCCCCACCCACATGGCCTCGCGGGCCACGCGGCAGAGCCGCTGCGCAAGCACCGAGGTCTCGCCGACCAGGAACATGCGGCTGGTGTCGCCGTGGAACTCGTCCCGGATCACGGTGATGTCGATGTTGATGATGTCGCCGTTCTTGAGCCGCTTGTTGCCCGGGATCCCGTGGCAGACCACGTGGTTGACCGAGGTGCAGACGGACTTCGGGAAGCCCCGGTAGTTGAGCGGCGCCGGGATGCAGTCGAGCTCCTCGACGATGAAGTCGTGGCAGATGCGGTCGAGCTCCTCGGTGGTCACGCCGGGACGGACGTGCGGCTCGATCATCTCGAGCACGCGCGCGCCCAGGCGTCCTGCGACACGCATCTTTTCCTGCTCTTCAGGCGTCTTGATGGTAACGGGCATGTTGCTTCCTTGGCACCGGCGGGAGACGTTCGCCGCGGGCCGGGTCGGGAGCCTTGGACGGGAATCGGCTTCATTGTGGGAGACAGGCGAATATGGTATAAATCGCGCGCTTTTGAAGCAATCCAAATCCGCACACGCGCCGTCACGTGCGGCGGGGTGCCCGACCTTCCCGCAGGCCTGACGACCGGGGTCCACCTTGCAGGTGGTCCGGCCATGGCCCGGGGGAACCGGGTTGCCGCATGGGGCGCGTGGAGGCCCAACCCCTGAAAAACCGGAGCACTACCGATGGCTGACCTCTCCATGCGCCAGATGCTCGAGGCTGGCGTTCATTTCGGGCATCAGACCCGCTACTGGAACCCCAAGATGGAACCTTACATCTTCGGGGCCCGCAACAAGATCCACATCATCAATCTCGAGAAGACCCTGCCGCTGTTCAAGCAGGCCCTGAAGTACGTCGAGGACCTGGCGTCCGACGGCGGCAAGCTGATGTTCGTCGGCACCAAGCGCTCGGCGCGCGATTTCGTGCACGAACAGGCAGCGCGCTGCGGCATGCCCTACGTGGATCATCGCTGGCTCGGCGGCATGCTGACCAACTTCCGCACGGTGCGGCAGTCCATCAAGCGCCTGAAGGACCTGGAGCTGATGGAGGAGGACGGCACCTTCGACCGCCTCAGCAAGAAGGAAACCCTGATGCTGCGGCGCGAAAAGGACAAGCTCGAGCGCAGCCTGGGCGGCATCAAGGACATCAACGGGCTGCCGGACGCGATGTTCATCATCGACGTCGGCTTCGAGGACATCGCCGTCAAGGAGGCGGCCAAGCTCGGCGTGCCGGTGGTCGGCATTGTCGACACCAACAATTCCCCCGACGGCGTGGACTACGTCATCCCCGGGAACGACGACGCCATGCGCGCGATCCGGCTCTATACCTACCTGGTGGCCGAGGCGGTGCTCCGGGGCAAGGAGAAGCGCGCGGAGCTGGCCGGCCCCGAGGACGAGTTCGTCGCGATCGAGGACGTGAAGGATTCGGCCATGACCGAGAGCGCCGCCGCCGCAGAGGAAGCGCCTTCGGGTGCCGAGGCGGCGGAGCCGGTGACGCCGGCTTCCGAGCCGGCCGACGCGGCGGATGCCGCAGCCGCGCCGTCCACCGACAGTGACGAGCCGGCCGACGCGGCGGATGCCGCAGCCACGCCGTCCTCCGGCGGTGACGGACCGGAGTCCGGGGAAACCGGCGACAAGGCCTGAGCCGGCCGGATGAATCCGCAGCAGAATCGAGGTAACAGCATATGGCGATAACCGCAGATCTGGTCAAACAGCTGCGTGACCGGTCCGGCGCCGGAATGATGGAGTGCAAGAAGGCACTGGTCGAGACCGACGGCGACCTGGACGCCGCCATGGAGCTCATGCGCAAGCAGGGCCTCGCCAAGGCGGACAAGAAGGCGGGGCGCGTCGCTGCCGAGGGTGAGATCGTCATCGCCACCGCGGACGACGGCAGCGCGGCCGCGATGGTGGAGATCAACAGCGAGACCGACTTCGTCGCCGGTGGCGACGATTTCCGCGATTTCGCCCGGCGCGTGGCTCAGGCCGCTCTGGCCGGCGGGGCCGAAGACGTGCACCGGCTGGGCGCGATGCAGCTGGGGGACGGACGCACGGTCGAGGACGCGCGCCGGGAGCTGGTCGCCAAGGTCGGCGAGAACATCAACGTGCGTCGTGTCCGCCTGATGCCCCGGGAGGGCGATCGCCTGGGCAGCTACACCCACGGTCAGCGCATCGGCGTGCTGGTCGACGTGCGCGGCGGGGAAGCTTCGCTGGCCAGGGACCTGGCGATGCACATCGCCGCCAGCCGCCCCGTGTGCGTGGCGGAGAAGGATGTCCCGACCGATACCCTGGAGAAGGAGCGCGAGATCCTGCGGGCCCAGGCCGCGGACAGCGGCAAGCCGCCGGAGATCGTGGAAAAGATGATCCAGGGGCGGCTGCGCAAGTATCTGGGCGAGATCACCCTGCTCGGCCAGCCGTTCGTGAAGGACCCGGACCTGTCGGTACAGAAGCTGCTCGAGCAGCAGGGGGCGGAGGTGCTCTCGTTCGAGCGGTTCGAGGTCGGCGAAGGCATCGAAAAGAAGGAAGAGAACTTCGCCGAAGAGGTCATGGCGCAGGTTCGGGACAACTGACCGAACCCGTGCTGGCCCCCCGGGTCCAAGGGTTGGCCCGGAGGGGCCCGCCGCTCGCGGCCGCATCCCCGGCAACGCGGGGAAGCGTCGTGCGCGTGCCGGTCCGGCGGGGCCCGGACCCGGACAAGAACCGAACCGTGAGAGGCTGACTCGACCGCCATGAACGACCGACGCCCCGTGTACCGGCGCATCCTGCTCAAGCTCAGTGGCGAAGCGCTGCTCGGGGATGCGCCGTACGGGATCGACCCGGCGGTGATCCGGCGCCTGGCCGAGGAGCTGCGCGAGGTCGCCGCCACCGGCGTGCAGATCGGCGTGGTGATCGGCGGCGGCAATATCTTTCGCGGTGCGGGGCTCGCGGGGTCCGGGGTGGACCGGGTCACCGCCGACCAGATGGGCATGCTCGCCACGGTGATGAATGCCCTGGCGATGCAGGATGCGCTGGAGCGCCTGCGGGTGCCCGTACGGGTGATGTCGGCGCTGCGGGTCAACCAGGTATGCGAGGACTACATTCGCCGGCGCGCGGTGCGCCACCTCGAGAAGGGACGGGTGGTGGTGTTCGCCGCCGGTACCGGCAACCCGTTCTTCACCACCGACACCGCGGCCAGCCTGCGCGCCATCGAGATCAATGCCGACCTGATGCTCAAGGCCACCAAGGTCGACGGGGTCTATTCGGCTGATCCGGTGCACGACTCGGGCGCCGAGCGCTACCGGCACTTGCGTTATGATGAAGTCCTGGATCGGCACCTCGCCGTCATGGACGCGACGGCGATCGTGATGTGCCGCGATCACGATCTGCCGTTGCGCGTGTTCGACATCAAGCAGGCGGGCGCCCTGATGCGGATCGTCCTGGGCGACGGTGACGTGGGCACCACGGTGGACAACGACACGACCGCCGGAGACAGCAAATGATCGAGGACATCAAGAAGGACGCCGGCCAGCGGATGCGCAAGAGCGTCGACGCCCTGCGCCAGGATCTGACCAAGCTGCGGACGGGTCGCGCCCATACCAGTCTGCTGGATCACGTCACGGTTCCCTACTACGGTACGGAGGTGCCGCTCTACCAGGTGGCCACGATCTCCGTCGCGGATGCCCGCACCCTGAGCATCACGCCGTTCGAGAAGGGCATGGTCCAGCCCGTGGAAAAGGCCATCATGAGTTCCGACCTGGGGCTCAATCCCAGCACCGCGGGCAACGTCATTCGCGTGGTGCTGCCGGCGCTGACGGAGGAGCGCCGGAAGGAGATGGTGCGCGTGGTGCGGCAGGAGGCCGAGGGAGCGCGGGTGGCGGTGCGCAACATACGGCGGGACGCAATCACGGATCTCAAGGAGCTGGAGAAAGCCGAGTCGCTCAGCGAGGACGAAATCAAGCGAGCCCAGGACGAGGTGCAGAAGCTCACCGACCAGTACGTCGGGCGCGTGGACGAGGTGCTCGCGGAGAAGGAAAAGGAGCTGATGTCGGTCTGACCCCGGGCATCCGACCCGACCACGCGGGCCGGGGGAGGGGACGCGCGCGCCGATTCCGTCTCGCCCGGTCGTTACAGCGGACACCGAGCCGGAACATACTGTCTTATGGTTGATCTGACGGGTTTCTCCCCGCCGCCCCAGGCCGGACCGCCACTGCGCCACCTTGCCGTGGTCATGGACGGCAACGGCCGCTGGGCGAGCCGGCGCCGCCTGCCCCGCCACGCGGGTCACCGGGCTGGCGTGCGGGCCACGCTCGCGCTGGTGCGGGAGTGTGCCCGGCGGGGCATCGAGTACCTGACCCTGTTTGCCTTCAGCAGCGAAAACTGGGGTCGGCCCGAGATCGAGGTCTCCTTCCTGATCGAGCTGTTCCTGCGCACACTGGACCGGGAGATCATGCAGCTGCACCGCAACGGTGTGCAGCTCGCCTTCATCGGAAGCACGGAACGCTTCCCGCGGGTGCTGCGCGGGCAGATGCGGCGCGGCGAGCAGCTGACGCGCCGGAACCGCGGGTTGCGGCTCTCGATCGCGGTCGGCTACGGCGGACGCTGGGACATCGTCGAGGCTGCGCGCAATCTCGCCGAGCGGGCCCGGTCCGGTGATCTGGATCCGGTGGCGCTCGATCAGGAAACCTTCTCGCGATGCCTGGCGACGGGCAGCGCACCGGACCCGGACCTGGTGGTCCGTACGGGTGGAGAGCGACGCATCAGCAACTTCCTGCTGTGGCAGCTCGCCTACGCGGAGCTGTACTTCAGCGACACGCTCTGGCCGGATTTCGACGCCGCCGCGCTGGAGGCGGCCCTGCGCTGGTATGCGGGGCGTCAGCGCCGGTTTGGGCGCACCGCCGAGCAGATCGCCGCCGGGTCGGGGCATGCTTAGGCAACGGGTTCTCACCGCGCTGGCCCTGGGCCCCCTGGTCATGGCGGCGATCGTGCTGCTGCCGCTGGCCTGGCTCGAGTTGTTCATCGGCGTGGTGGTTACCCTGGCCGCGCTGGAATGGGGCGGGATCATGCAGCTTCCGGGTGCCGTCGCCCGCGGGGTGTTCGCCGCCGTGATCGCCGCCCTGATCGGGCTGACCGCGCTGGCCTGGCGCACGCTGCCGCAAGGTACCGCCGGGGTGATGCTGAGCGTGGGGGCGGTCTGGTGGGTGGTCGCGGTGGCCTGGGTGCTGGCGTATCCGGCCGGGCTGCCGCCGGGGCGCCCGATGCGCGGGCGCGAGACCCTGGCCGGGGTGTGCATGCTGGTGCCGGCGTGGTTCGCGGTGGTGGCGTTGCGGGTGCAGGCCGCCACCGGCGCCTGGCTGTTGCTGTTCCTGTTGGTGATAATCTGGGCGGCGGATATCGCGGCGTTCTTCGCCGGCAGGGCAGTGGGTCGGCACAAGATGGCACCGCACGTGAGCCCGGGAAAGACCTGGGAAGGGGCGGTGGCCGGGGTGGCCGCGAGCTCGCTCATCGCCGCCGCGTGCGCGCTGCCCCTGGGGGTACGGGCCGGGGCGATTCCCGCGTTCGTCGCGTTGTGCGCCGTGGTCGCATCGTTCTCGATCGTGGGAGATCTGGCCGTGAGCATGTTCAAGCGTCACGCCCGACTGAAGGATAGCGGCACGCTGCTGCCGGGGCACGGTGGCCTGCTCGATCGCATCGACAGCCTGACCGCGGCCGCGCCGGCATTCCTGCTGGGCATCAAGGTTCTCGGGTTGTTCCGATGACAGGCATAAGCATTCTGGGGTCCACCGGCAGTATCGGCGGCAGCACGCTGGACGTGCTCCGCCGCCATCCCGAGCGTTTCCGGGTGGTGGCGCTGACCGCCAATCGCGACGTCGAGCGGATGACGGAGCAGTGCCGGGAATTCCGCCCGGAGCTCGCCGTGATGGCCGACCGGCGGGCAGCGGAGACGCTGCGCGCCAATCTCGCGGGCGAGGGCCTGGCGACCGAGGTCCGGGGCGGGACCGAGGCACTGGAGTGCGCGGCCGCGATTGCCGGCGCGGATTGCGTGATGGCGGCGATCGTCGGCGGCGTCGGGCTGCTTCCGACGCTGGCCGCCGTGCGCGCCGGCAAGCGCGTGCTGCTGGCGAACAAGGAAGCGCTGGTCATGGCCGGGCACCTGTTCATGGCGGAGGTCGCCGCCGGCGCCGCGGAGCTGGTGCCCATCGACAGCGAGCACAACGCCATCTTCCAGTGCCTCCCGGACCGGTTCCATCCCGGAACCGGCGTGGCCCGGTCGGGAGCGAGGCGCATCCTGCTGACGGCCTCGGGGGGACCGTTCCGGCGGACGCCGCTCGAGGAGCTGGAGGCAGTGACGCCGGACCAGGCGTGCGCCCATCCCAACTGGGTGATGGGCCGGAAGATCTCGGTCGACTCGGCCACGATGATGAACAAGGGGCTGGAGGTGATCGAGGCCTGCTGGCTGTTCGGCACCACCCCCGAGCATATCCAGGTGGTGCTGCATCCGCAGAGCGTGGTGCATTCCATGGTCGAGTATGTCGACGGTTCGGTGCTGGCGCAGCTGGGCAACCCGGACATGCGTACGCCCATTGCACACGCCCTGGGCATGCCCGAGCGGCTGGAGTCGGGCGTGACGCCCCTGGATCTGTTCGAGGTGGCACGACTGGACTTCGAGCCGCCCGATCTCGGACGGTTCCCGTGCCTGGCACTGGCGGTCCGGGCCTGGGAAGCCGGCAGCAGCGGTCCGGTGGTCCTGAACGCGGCCAACGAGGTCGCGGTGGAGTCGTTCCTGGACGGGCGGATCCGCTTCCCGCGGATCGCCGCAACCATCGAGGCGACCCTGGACGAGCTGGGGGCGCCGCCGGCCGGCACCATCGACGAGGTCGTGGCGCTCGACGCCCGGGCCCGCGAGACGGCCGCGGAGCAGGTCCGGAGGCTCGCGCAATGACCGGCATCCTGATTTCGGCGGCCGCGTTCGCCGTGACCCTGGGAGTGCTGGTCACGTTCCACGAGTTCGGTCACTTCTGGGTCGCGCGCCGGCTCGGGGTACGGGTGCTGCGCTTCAGCGTGGGGTTCGGGCGGCCGCTCTGGCGGCGCACCGCACGGGACGGGACGGAGTACGCCCTGGGCGCGATCCCCCTGGGCGGCTATGTGAAGATGCTCGACGAGCGCGAGGGCGAGGTGCCGGAAGGCGAGCTCGACCGCGCGTTCAACCGGCAGTCGGTGACCAGACGGTTCGCCATTGTTGCGGCGGGCCCCATCGCGAACCTCGTGCTCGCCGTGCTGGTGTTCTACCTGATGTTCCTCGTGGGCGTGACCGGCATCAAGCCGAAGATCGGATCGGTCGCGCCGCACAGTCCGGCGGCGCAGGCGGGCCTGCAGGCCGGGGACGTGATCGTCTCGGTCGGGGGCGACGCGACGCCGACCTGGGAGCAGGCCAGCCTGGGCCTGCTGGAGGCGGTGCTCGGCTCCGGCAAGGCGGATGTTACGGTCCGCACGGCGCAGGGGGCGCGGCGCCGGGTGACGGTGCACGTGCCGCCCGGGAAGGACCTGACCGGGCCCGGCAAGCTGCTGCCGGGACTCGGGATCGCGGAGTATCGTCCGACGGTACCCCCGGTGCTGGGCCAGCTCGTCTCGGGCGGACCGGCGGCGAGTTCGGGTCTCAAGAGCGGCGACCGGATCGTGGCGGTGGCGGGCAGGCCGGTGCACAGCTGGGACGATCTGGTGCAGGCGGTGCAGGCTCGTCCGGACAGCAGGGTGCCCTTCACCGTGCACCGGGACGGGCAGGAACGGCACATCATGGTGGCCGTGGGCAGTCGCGAGGAATCCGGGAAGCGCGTGGGCTTCATCGGCGCGCGGGCGCACGTCCCGAAGGGGCTTTTCTCGGACATGGTCGCCCGCTACCGTCCGGGCCCGCTGCACGCCGTCCCGGCCGCGCTCGGGCGGACATGGAAGATCTCCCTGCTCACGGTACAGGCGACCTGGAAGATGATCGTGGGCCAGGTTCCCTTGAAAAACATCAGCGGCCCAATCAGTATTGCGCGCTATGCCGGTGAGTCGGCCAGCATCGGCCTGGCGCCGTTTCTGGGATTCCTGGCGGTCGTCAGCGTCAGCCTGGCGATCCTGAATCTGCTGCCGATACCGGTACTGGATGGCGGACACCTGCTCTACTACGTGATCGAGGTCGTGAAAGGCCGTCCCCTGTCCGAGCAGGCGCAGGCCATAGGCCAGCAGATCGGCCTGGCGGCCCTGCTGCTGCTGATCGGGCTGGCACTGTACAACGATCTGGCGCGCTTGCACGGCTGACGCCGGAACAGCGGAAAGGACGACTTCTTGAGTATCTTCCGGGACCTGCGAGGACGAGGGCTCGTTTGCCTGCTTCTGGCGCTGTTCGCCGGCAGCGCGTACGCGTTCCAGCCGTTCGTGATCAAGCATATCCGGGTCGAGGGGCTGCAGAGGATCGAGAAGGGCACCGTCTTCAACTACATGGACGTGGGGGTCGGCGACACCCTCGACCAGAGCAAGGCGCAGGGTGTCATCCGGTCGCTCTACAACACCGGCTTCTTCAGCGACGTCGAACTGGAGCGCCAGGGCGATACCCTGATCGTGAAGGTCAAGGAACGCCCGACGATCTCGAGCTTCTCCATCAGCGGCAACAAGTCGATCAAGACCGACAAGCTCAAGAAGGCGCTGACCAAGGTCGGGCTGGCCCAGGGGCGGGTGTTCAACCGCTCGCTGCTGGATCAGGTGGAGCAGGAGCTGCGCCGGCAGTACTACTCCAACGGCAAGTACGGCGTGAAGATCCACACCGACATCAAGCACGAGGTCGACAACCGCGTCAGCCTGGCGATCAAGATCCACGAGGGGCAGGTCGCGACCATCCGCAAGATCAACATCGTCGGCAACCACGTCTTCAGCGACTCGACGCTGAAGGACCAGATGAAGCTGACCACGCCGGGCCTGTTCACCTGGTACACGAAGAACGACCGCTACTCGCGCCAGGCGCTGTCCGGCGACCTGCAGTCGATCCAGTCCTACTACCAGGACCGCGGCTACGTGAACATGCGCGTCGAGTCCACCCAGGTGTCGCTGTCGCCGGACAAGAAGAGCATCTACATCACCATCAACATCCACGAGGGCAGCCGCTACAAGGTCGGCAACGTCAACCTGGCGGGTGACCTGATCCTGCCGCGCAAGCAGCTGCGCAAGTTCATCGACATCCGGCCGGGCGCGGTGTTCTCGCGCCAGAAGGCGACCCAGGCCGGCAAGCAGATCTCGCAGCGTCTCGGCGAGGAGGGCTACGCCTTCGCCAACGTCAACCCGATTCCCGAAATCGACCAGAAGAACAAGACCGTCAAGCTGACCTTTTACGTCGAGCCGGGCAACCGCTTCTACGTGCGGCACGTCAACTTCAGCGGCAACGAGAAGACCGACGACTACGTGCTGCGGCGCGAGATGCGTCAGTTCGAGAGCGGCATCTTCAACGGATCGGCGGTCAAGCGCGGGCGCACCCGCCTGACGCGCCTGCCGTTCGTCGAAAGCGCCAAGGTCAATACCAAGCGGGTGCCGGGAAGCGACGACAAGGTGGACGTCAACTACGACGTCAAGGAGCGCAGCGCCGGCAGCTTCCAGGTCGGGGTGGGCTACTCCGGCTCGCAGGGCGCATTGCTCAACGCCAGCGTGTCGCACTCGGATTTTCTCGGCACCGGCGACCGGGTCTCGCTGCGGGCGGACCGCAGCCATTACACGGACCTCTACAGCTTCTCGCTGACCCAGCCGTACTACACCCTGAACGGCATCAGCCGCACCATTTCGGCGTTCTACCGGCGCACCAGCGCGCTGACCCAGGTGAGCTCGAGCTTCACCACCAAGACCTACGGCGGGACGGTCAGCTTCGGCATCCCCATCAGCGAGTACGACAACGTCAACCTGGGCCTGGGATACCAGTACACGGACGTGTTCACGTCACCGGTGAGCCCGCTGCAGGTGGAGCAGTTCGTCCACGACAACGGCAACCGGCTCGACAGCGTCCAGCTGCAGATGGGCGTCTCGCGTGACACCCGCGACCGCACCATCTTTCCCGACCGGGGGTACCTGCACAGCCTCAGCACCACCGTTGCCGTGCCCCCCGGCGATCTTCGCTACGTGCTGGCCCAGTACCGCTATCAGCAGATGCTGCCGATCAACAAGTACCTGCTGGGCGAGAGCGACAACACCCTGGCCTGGGGCCACGCCTACGGCAGGACCACCGACGTGCCGCCGTGGCAGAAGTACTTCGGCGGCGGCATGGGCACGGTCCGGGGGTTCCAGCCGAGCTACCTCGGACCACGCGACCAGTTCAACAACCCGGTCGGCGGCGACGTGCTGGTGTCGTCGCAGAACAGCCTGTTCTTTCCGCGGCTGTTCAAGAGCCACAACATGCGTTTCGGCGTATTCTTCGACGCCGGCAACGTCTACGCGCGCGCCCGCGATTTCAAGTTCCGGCGGCTGCGCACCTCGGTGGGCCTGACGTTCCAGTGGCTGACCCCGGTGGTGGGGCTGATGCAGTTCAGCCTGGCGCATCCGATCAACACGTCGCCGAACGATCAGACCCAGGTGTTCGGCTTTACCTTCGGCAGCAGTTTCTGACCGGCGGGCCGACCCCGGAGTACACGCACGGCATGCAATTCAGTATGCTGCATCGACAGTCACCGCCGCCTGTACAGGAGAGAAAGCAAGTGAAGCGTTTGGCGAATCGTTACAAACTGATGATGGCGATTCTGGGTGGCACGCTGCTGCTGGGCAGCCTGCCGGCGTACGCGCAGCTCAAGGTCGGATTCGTGAACGTCCCGCGCCTGATGCAGGAGGCACCGCAGGCACAGGCCGCCCGGGAACGGATCCAGAGCAGGTTCCAGCCCCGGGAGAAGCAGCTGCAGTCCGAGCATGACGCCCTGCAGAAGATGCAGCAGAAGTACCAGCGCAACTCGGACGTGATGAGCCAGTCCGAACGCGACGACCTGCAGTCGAAGATCCAGGACAAGCAGCACGACCTGCAGCTCAAGCAGCAGCAGTTCCAGGACGACCTGCAGTCCACCCGGAGCAAGGAGCTGCGCAAGCTCAACGGCACCATCAAGGCGGTGGTGGACCGCATCGCCAAGCAGGGGCACTACGACCTGATCCTGGTGGACGGCGTTGCCTACGTGAGCAACAAGGTGGATCTCACCGAGCGGGTGCTGGCGGAGCTCAAGAAAGAGAGCAAGAGCGGGAAGTAGCAGCGTGCCGGACGCGACGCCACACGGCTCCGGATACCGCCTGCGCGAGCTGGCGCAGCGGTTCGGCTGCGAGCTCGTCGGCGACGGCGAGCGGCGCGTCGTGGGCGTGTGCACGCTGCAGGAAGGCGCGCCCGACCGCCTGGCTTTCCTGGCCAACCCGCATTACCGCCGGTACCTCGAGGAGACGCACGCGGGCGCGGTGATCGTATCGCCGCAGGACGTCGATGCCGCCGGTGTCCCGGTCCTGGTCAGCGAGGATCCCTATCTCACCTACGCCCGCATGGCGGCACTGTTCGCCCCGGACGAGCGTGGCGCGCCGGGCGTGCATCCGTCGGCGGTGGTGGCCGACGACGTCGCGCTCGGTGCCGGCGCGAGCGTCGGTCCCCAGGCCGTGGTGGAAGCCGGCGCGCGGCTGGACGAGGGTGTCGTGGTCGGGCCCGGCTGCGTGGTGGGTGCACGCGCCCGGGTCAGCGCGGACACCCGGTTGGTCGCCAACGTGACCGTCTGCCACGACGTGGTGCTGGGCCGCCGCGTGCTGGTGCACCCGGGCGTGGTCATTGGCGGCGACGGCTTCGGCATCGCGCGCGACGGGGAGGGCTGGGTCAAGGTGCCCCAGCTGGGCTCGGTGCGCGTCGGGGATGACGTGGAGATCGGGGCCAACACCACCATCGACCGCGGAGCGATCGGCGACACCGTGATCGAGGAGGGGGTCAAGCTCGACAACCAGATCCAGATCGCCCACAACGTGCGCATCGGCGCGCACACCGCCATCGCCGCCTTCGTCGGCATCTCCGGGAGCACCGTGGTCGGCCGCCGCTGCCTGATCGCGGGCGCGGTCGGGATGGTGGGACACATCGAGATCGCGGATGACGTGGTCCTCACCGGGCGCTGCACGGTGAGCCGTTCCATCACCAGGCCGGGCAGCTACTCGTCCGGCACCCCGATGGAGCCGACCGGGAGCTGGCGCAAGAACTCCGCCCGCTTCCGGCACCTGGACGAGATGGCACGGCGGCTGGCCGCGCTCGAGAAGAAGGTGAACAAGAAGACCCCGACCTCGGACTGATGTGCCGCCGGGGATCGGCCGGACAACGCGAAGAGGAAGTCTTGACTACTCTGGATATCCACGGGATTTTCCGACATCTGCCTCATCGGTACCCGTTCCTGCTGCTCGACCGCGTGCTCGAGTGCACGCCCGGCGAGTCGCTGGTCGCGCTCAAGAACGTGACGGTGAACGAGCCCTTCTTCTCCGGGCATTTTCCGGACCGGCCGGTCATGCCGGGCGTGCTGATCCTGGAGGCGATGGCCCAGGCCACGGGGGTGCTGGCGTTCCAGACGGCCGGCCTGACGCCGGATGCGGACACGGTGTATTTCCTGGTGGGCATCGACAAGGCCCGCTTCAAGCGCACCGTCTACCCCGGCGACCAGATGATCCTGGAATCCCGCCTGCTGCGTTCCTCGCGCAACATCTGGAAGTTCAGCTGCGAGGCCAGGGTCGAGGGGCAGCGCGTGGCGGAAGCGGAGATCATGTGCGCGGCGAGGGAGTATCCGCGTGATTGATCGTACCGCCATCATCGACGAGTCCGCGCGCGTGGGCCGGAACGTGAGCATCGGTCCCTACAGCGTCGTCGGCCCGGGGGTCGAGATCGGGGACGGCACGTGGATCGGCTCGCACGTGGTGCTCCGGGGGCCGACCCGGATCGGCCGCGAGAACCGGATCTTCCACTTCGCCTCGGTGGGCGAGGACCCGCAGGACAAGAAATACGCCGGCGAGGAGACCCGCCTCGAGATCGGGGATCGCAACACGATTCGCGAGTACTGCACCATCAACCGCGGCACCGTCCAGGACCAGCGGGTCACGCGCATCGGCAGCGACAACTGGATCATGGCCTACGTGCACATCGCGCACGACTGCCAGGTGGGGAACGACGTCGTCATGGCCAACTGCGCGACGCTCGCGGGCCACGTGCACGTCTACGACCACGCGATCCTGGCGGGCTTTTCCATGATCCACCAGTTCTGCCATATCGGCTCCCACGCCTTCTGCGGCATGGGCTGCGGGGTCAACCGGGACGTGCCTCCGTACGTCACCGTGGCCTCCAACCCGGCGCGGGTGCGCGGCATCAACGCCGAGGGGCTGCGTCGGCGCGGCTTCACCCAGGCCCAGATCCGGAACGTGCGGCGTGCCTACCGGCTCCTCTACCGGGAGGGGCTGCGGCTCGAGGACGCCCGCGAGCGCCTGCGCGAACTGGCCCGGGAGAGCCCGGAAACCGGCATCCTGGTGGACTTTCTTGACCACAGCGAACGCAGCATCACCCGCTGACACCCCACCCGGCGACGGATCCGGGATCCCTGCGCGGCGTGCCCTGCGCGTGGCCCTCGTGGCCGGAGAGAGCTCGGGCGACTACCTGGCCGCCGGCCTGCTGCGGGAGCTCCGCCGGCGTTCGCCCTGCCCGGTGCTCGCCGAAGGTGTGGCCGGGCCGCGGATGCAGGCGGAGGGCTGCCGCACGCTGGTGGATCTCGAGCGGCTGTCGGTGATGGGCGTGGTGGAGGTGCTGCGTCACCTGCCGGGGCTGCTGGCGATCCGGCGCCGGCTGCGGCGCCATTTCCTCGAGCACCCGCCCGACGTCTTCATCGGCGTGGATTCCCCGGAGTTCAACCTCGGCCTGGAGGCCAGGCTACACCGGGGCGGAATCCGCACCGTCCACTACGTCAGCCCGAGCGTCTGGGCCTGGCGTCCGGGCCGGGTGCACACCATCGCGCGGGCGGTGGACCGGATCCTGACGCTGCTGCCGTTCGAGGCGGACTTCTACCGGGAGCACCGGGTCGCGGTGAGCTTCGTCGGTCATCCGCTGGCGGACGAGATACCGCTGCAGGTGGACCATGCGGCCGCGCGCGAAGCGCTGGGCGAGAACGCGCCGGGATCGCTGGTAGCGGTCCTGCCGGGCAGCCGGCTGGGCGAGATCGGGACCCTGGCCGAGCCATTCCTCGCCACGGTGCGGTGGCTGGCGGAGCAGCGCCCGGGGATCCGCTTCGTGGCCCCGATGGCGACGCCGCGGGTGCGCGCGGCGTTCGAGGAGGCGCTGGCGCGCTCCGGCGGCACGGACCTGCCGCTCAGACTCGTGGACGGGCGCGCGCGGGAGGTGCTCGCCGCCGCCGATGCGGCGATGCTCGCCTGCGGCACGGCGGCACTCGAGGCGATGCTGCTCAAGTGTCCGATGATCGCGGCGTATCGCGTGTCGCCCTTGACCTACGTGCTGCTGAAGAAGACCGGACTGGTGCGTATCGACCGCTACGCGCTGCCGAACTTCCTGACCGGCGAGCCGCTGGTGCCGGAATTCATCCAGGGGGATGTCGAGCCGCAGCGGATGGGTGAAACCCTGCTGCGGATGCTGGACGACACCGATCGCCGGACCCGGCTGCGCGAGTCGTTCGCCCGGGCGCACGAGATGCTGAAGCGGAACGCCAGCGCGCGTGCCGCCGAGGCGGTGCTGCAGGTCGCGGGCCTCCCGGCGGGTTGACCGGGAGCCGGTCCGCAATCCGCTTGTAAGGCCCCCGCCCCGGACGTAGCATCAGCGGATCATGCAAGGGCAGGGGGAACTCGATCTCGGGGTGACGCCGGGCACCGTGGCGGGGGTCGACGAGGCCGGGCGGGGCCCGCTGGCGGGGCCGGTGATCGCCGCGGCGGTGATCCTGGACCCGGATCGGCCGGTGCCGGGGCTGGCCGACTCGAAGCGGCTTTCCCCGCGGCGCCGGGAGGCGCTGGACCGGCTGATCCGGCAACGCGCGCTGGCCTGGGCGACCGCTGCCGCCACCCCGGCGGAGATCGACCGTCTGAACATCCTGCAGGCGAGCCTGCTGGCGATGCGCCGGGCGGTCATGGCTCTTGGCGTGGCTCCCGATGCCGTATGGGCGGACGGCAATCGCGCGCCCCGGCTTGCGATGCCGGTGCGGGCGGTGGTGGGGGGCGACGCCACCGTGCCATCGATCAGCGCCGCTTCCATTCTCGCCAAGGTGCTGCGGGATCGCGAGATGGAGGTGCTGGGCGAACGCCATCCCGGATACGGTTTCGAGCGCCACAAGGGCTACCCGACGCGTGAGCATGTCGCGGCGATCGCGCGCCTGGGCGTCACCTCCGAGCACCGACGTTCGTTCGGGCCGGTGCGGGAGGCCCTGGCGCGGGCCGCTGCGCCGCCGGCCGGCTGATCGACACCGAGGAGGCGGTTCTTGCCGATGCCAGCACGTTTCGTTCATCTGCGGCTGCACACCGAGTACTCCATCAGCGACGGGCTGGTACGGATACCCTCGCTGATGCAGGCCGTGGCCGACGCCGGCATGCCGGCCGTGGCGATGACCGACCAGGTGAACCTGTTCGGCCTGGTGAAGTTCTACAAGGCGGCACTGGCGAGCGGCATCAAGCCCGTGGTCGGCGTCGACCTACTGATCGACGAGGGCGAGGGCGAGCTTCCCAGCCGCCTGACGCTGCTGTGCCGCAATGGCACCGGTTACCGCAACCTCACCCGGCTGGTCACCCGCGCCTACACCGAGGGGCGCCACGGCGCCGACCCGCTGGTGCGGCGGGACTGGCTGGAGCCGCTCAGCGACGGTTTGATCGCCCTTTCGGGCGCGCGCGAGGGCGATGTCGGACGCGCCCTGCTGGCCGGCCGCCGCGCGGATGCCGTGGCGCTCGCCCGCCGCTGGAGCGCCCTGCTCGGGCAGGATTACTACCTGGAACTGCAGCGCACCGGGCGGGAAGGGGACGAGGAGCACGTGCACGACGCCGTCGCGCTGGCCTCGGAACTCGATCTGCCGGTGGTCGCGACCAATGACGTGCGCTTCCTGCAGCGCGACGAATTCCAGGCTCACGAGGTCCGCGTGTGCATCCAGCAGGGACGCACGCTGGCAGACCCGCGACGTCCGCGGTGGTACTCGCAGCAGCAGTACCTGCGCAGCGCGGAAGAGATGGAAGCCCTGTTCGCGGACGTACCCGAGGCGCTCGAGAACAGTGTCGAGATCGCCCGGCGCTGCAACCTGGAGCTCGGCCTGGGCCGGAACTTCCTGCCCAGCTTCGCGGTGCCGGAAGGCACGACCACCGAGCAGCACCTGCGCGAGCGGGCCGTGCAGGGCCTGGAGGAGCGCCTGGCCCGGCTCGGCCGGCAGCAGCCGGAGACGCGCCGTCCTTACGACGAGCGCCTGCTTCGGGAGCTGGACGTGATCGAGTCGATGGGCTTTGCGGGCTATTTCCTGATCGTGGCGGACTTCATCGCCTGGGCCCGCGGCAACGGCGTCCCGGTCGGACCGGGACGGGGCTCCGGGGCGGGCTCCCTGGTTGCCTACGCTATTGGCATCACCGACCTCGACCCGCTCGCCTACGACCTGCTGTTCGAGCGCTTTCTCAACCCGGAGCGGGTCTCCATGCCGGACTTCGACATCGATTTCTGCATGGAGGGGCGCGACCGGGTGATCGATTACGTGGCGTCGCGCTACGGCCGCGACCGCGTCTCCCAGATCATCACCTTCGGAACCATGGCCGCGCGCGCCGTGGTGCGCGACGTGGGGCGCGTCCTGGGCCACCCCTACGGTTACGTTGACCGGATCGCCAAGATGATCCCCTTCGAGGTCGGCATGACCCTGGAGAAAGCCCTCGAGCAGGACGAGGAGTTCCGCGCCCAGTACGAGGGCGACGAGGAGGTACGGGCGCTGGTCGACCTGGCGCGTCCGCTCGAAGGTCTGGCACGCAACGCGGGCAAGCATGCGGGCGGCGTCGTGATCGCGCCGTCGGCATTGACGGATTTTTCGCCGCTGTACTGCGAGCCGGGCAGCGACGGCCCGGTGACCCAGTTCGACAAGGACGACGTCGAGGGCGTGGGGCTGGTCAAGTTCGACTTCCTGGGGCTGCGCACCCTGACCATCATCGACTGGGCGGTACGCACGGTGAATGCGCAGCGAGGCACCGCGGGTGAGGCCAAGCTGGACATCGGCGCGATCCCGCTGGACGACGCGGCGGCCTTCGACCTGCTCCGGCGCCAGGCGACCACCGCGGTGTTCCAACTCGAAAGCCGTGGCATGAAGGACCTGATCAAGCGGCTGCGCCCGGACTGCTTCGAGGACATCATCGCCCTGGTGGCGCTGTTCCGGCCCGGCCCGCTGCAGTCGGGGATGGTGGATGACTTCATCAACCGCAAGCACGGCACGGCGCGCGTGGCCTACCCGCACCCCGACCTGGAGCCGATCCTCAAGCCGACCCACGGCGTGATCCTCTACCAGGAGCAGGTGATGCAGATCGCGCAGGTGCTGGCCGGCTACAGTCTCGGGGGCGCCGACCTGCTGCGCCGCGCGATGGGCAAGAAGAAGCCGGAGGAAATGGCCAAGCAGCGCGAGATCTTCATGCAGGGCGCCACCGGACGCGGGGTGGCGGAGGAAATCGCCGAGCACATCTTCGACCTGATGGAGAAGTTCGCCGGCTACGGCTTCAACAAGTCCCACTCCGCCGCGTACGCGCTGCTCACGTACCAGACGGCCTGGCTCAAGGCGCACTACCCGGAAGCCTTCATGGCCGCGGTGCTGTCCGCGGACATGGATCACACGGACAAGATCGTGACCCTGATCGAGGACTGCCACGCCATGGGCCTCGAGGTGCAGCGCCCGGACGTCAACGCCTCGGAGCACGCCTTCACCGTTGCCGGTCCCGGCACCATCCGCTACGGCCTGGGGGCCATAAAGGGGGTGGGGCGCAGCGCGATCGAGGCGATCACCGCCGAGCGCGCCGCGTCGGGCGCGTTCCGGGACCTGCATGACCTGTGCCGCCGGGTGGACCTGCGGCGCGCCAACCGGCGGGTCCTGGAAGCGTTGATCCGCGCCGGCGCGCTGGATGCCCTCGGGCCCAACCGGGCCACGCTGATGGCCCGGCTCGAGAATGCCCTGCGCACGGCCGAGCAGCATGTCCAGGCCAGCACGGCCGGACAGAACGACCTGTTCGGGCTGGGGCCGGAAGTGCCGGATCCCGGGGTAAGCGAGGCGGAAGCGCCCGCCGTGGTCCCGGACTGGAGCGACCGTGAGCGGCTGAGCGCCGAGAAGGAGTCGCTGGGGCTCTATCTCACCGGGCACCCGATCGAGGAGTACGAGGCGGAGCTGGCCCAGTTCACGTCCGGCCGGATCGCCGACCTGGTCGGTGGCATCGATTCCGGCGTGGGCGAGAGCGGCTACGGCGGGGGCCGTCGGGACGTGGTGATCGCCGGCCTGGTGGTGGCACTGCGGCGTCAGGGCGGGCGGCGCGCGTTCCTCACGCTGGACGATCGCAGCGGGCGCGTCGAGATGCCGCTGTTCGAGGAGAACTACCAGAAATACCGGCATCTGCTGGTCCGGGATGCGTTGCTGGTGGTGGAGGGCAGCCTGAGCTACGACGACTTCTCCGGGGGCTATCGGATCACGCCGAAACAGATCCGCGACATCGACCAGGCGCGCGAGGCCTACGCCCGGCAGCTGCTGATCCGCTGGCAGGCCGGTGCCGACGAGGACGCGCAGCCCTTCATCGACCACCTTGCGGAGCTGCTGGGCTCGTTCCGCGAGGGGCCGTGCCGCGTCTCGATCCAGTACCGGAACCCGAATGCCGAGGCCCGCCTGGTGCTTGGCGAGGACTGGCGGGTGCGGCCCAGCGACGACCTGTTGCAGCGCCTGCGCCGCTGGCTCGGACCGGACCGGGTGCGCGTGGTCTATCGCCAGCCCGGCGAGGCCCGCCTCGCTGCGGCGAGCTAGGGGCGACGGATTCCGGCGCACCCGGCGGCATCCTCGTCGCGCGGTGCCGGGGCCGGGGCGCGACTTGTCAGGGGCGGGAGGTAACGGTAACTTGTGCGCTCCGACGCCGCGCGCAATCAGGTCTGGTGCATGAATCCCAATTTTCTCGATTTCGAGCAGCCGATCGCCGAGCTGGAAGCCAAGATCGAGGAGCTCCGCTATGTCGGGGAGGACGGGGAGCTCAACATCGGCGAGGAGATCTCCCGGCTGAAGTCCAAGAGCCGGAGCCTGACGGAGTCGATCTTCGCCTCCCTGGATGCATGGCAGGTCACGCAGCTGGCGCGGCACCCGCTGCGGCCGTACACGCTGGACTACATCGGCGAGATGATGACCGGGTTCCAGGAGCTGCACGGCGATCGCAGCTTCGCCGACGACCCCGCGATCGTGGGCGGGCTGGCCCGGCTGGAAGGGCGCCCGGTGGTGGTGATCGGGCACCAGAAAGGGCGTGACACGAAGGAGAAGGTGCACCGCAACTTCGGCATGCCCAAGCCCGAGGGATACCGCAAGGCACTCCGGCTGATGCGCCTGGCGGAGCGCTTCCGCCTGCCGGTGCTCACCTTCATCGACACCCCGGGGGCGTTTCCGGGGGTCGACGCGGAGGAGCGGGGTCAGAGCGAGGCGATCGCGCGCAACCTGTTCGAGATGTCGCGCCTGCGGACGCCGATCATCTGCACCGTGGTCGGGGAGGGCGGTTCCGGCGGAGCGCTCGCCATTGGCGTCGGGGACTGCGTGGGGATGCTCCAGTACAGCATCTACTCGGTGATCTCCCCGGAGGGCTGCGCCTCGATCCTGTGGAAGGATTCGGGCCGTGCCAGCGAGGCGGCCGCCGCCCTGGGCGTGACCTCGCAGCGGATCCTCGAGCTGGGACTGATCGACCGGGTCATCGACGAGCCCCTCGGGGGGGCTCACCGCGACCGTCAGGCGATGGCCGCCGGCATCCGCGAGTTCCTGCTGGAGAGCCTGGACGAGCTGGAAAGCCTGCCCGTGGACGAGCTCCTGGCCCGTCGCTATCAGCGTCTTGCCGGCTACGGCAGCTTCCGCGAGGAATGACCGCCGGCATGCGTCCCGGCGCCGTGCCGTCATGCACCTGGAACCCGCCTACCTGAACGACTGGCTGGCGCAGCACCCGGTTCCCGCCGCCTCCGGCCGCGTCTGGGTGGGCTTCAGCGGCGGCATGGATTCCACCGTCCTGCTCCATCTGGCCTGCATCCTGCGCGATGCGGGCGAGCTCGGCGAGCTGCGTGCCATCCACGTCGATCACGGCCTGCACGAGTCGTCACCGCGGTGGGCGCGGCATTGCCGCTCCACGTGCAGGTGGCTGGGCGTGCGGCTGAACGTGGCGCGGGTCCCGGTGCGGGCGGTACGCGGAGAGAGCCTCGAGGCGCTGGCCCGGCGGGCGCGGTACGGGGCGTTCCGCGAGCATCTGGCGGCGGGCGACCGGCTGCTGGTCGCGCAGCACCGCCGCGACCAGCTGGAAACCTTCCTGCTCCAGGCATTGCGCGGCAGCGGTCCCGACGGGCTCGCGGCGATGCCGGAGGTGAGCGCGCTGGGAACCGGATTCCTGATGCGTCCCTTGCTCGCGGTCGATCATGCCGGCATCAGCGGCTATGCGCGCCGCCGGGGGCTGGAGTGGATCGAGGATCCCGCCAACGCCCGCCTGGACTACGACCGCAACTACCTGCGCCACGAGGTGCTGCCGCGCCTGGAGCGGCGCTGGCCGTCCGCCGCGAGGACCGTGTCGCGCAGTGCGGGACTGTGTGCGGAGGCGGCGGGGCTGCTGGGCGTGCTGGCGGACCGCGACCTCGAACAGCGCGTGGACGGGCACGGACGGCTGGAGATCCCGGGGCTGCGCGAGCTGGACGGGGCGCGGGTGCGCAACCTGCTGCGACGCTGGATCCGGCGCCGGGGTCTGCCCATCCCGTCGCAGAGGAAGCTGGAGCGCATCCGCCTGGACGCGCTCGCCTCGCGGCGCGACCGCTCGCCGTGCATCCGCTGGGACGGCGCCGAAGTGCGTCGGTACCGGTGCCGGCTGTATGGCATGACGCCGCTGCCGCCGCCGCCCGATCCGGAGCCGCGCGCGTGGGATGGCCGCGTGCCCTTCGAGCTGCCGGCCGGGCTGGGCCGGCTGGCACTGGTACGGGGCGAGGCGCCGGGGCTGGACCCGTCGGTGCTGGAGGCTCCGCTGGCCCTGGGCTTCCGGCAGGGCGGGGAGCGTCTGCGGCTGACGGAGGCACGCCGGAGCCGGGCGCTCAAGAGCCTGCTGCAGGAAGTCGGGTTGGTGCCGTGGATGCGCTCCAGGGTGCCGTTGCTGTTCGTGGACGGGACCCTGGCGGCGGTCGCGACCGGCTGGTATGCGGCCGGGCTCGCGGCGCGGCCGGGGACGCCGGCCCTGCGCCTGTGCTGGGAGGGCGCGCCCGCGCTGCGCTGAGCCGGCTCGGCGGCACGCCGCCCCCGCTCCGGCAGATTGTCCGGCCAGGGGGATTCTGTTAACGTTCGTTGCGGTTTTCGCGGCCCTGGCAGCCGGCCCGTTATCTCTTGTCTAGAGCACCTATGACGCGATTCATTTTCGTTACCGGCGGCGTCGTATCCTCCCTGGGCAAGGGAATAGCGTCGGCCTCGCTGGGCGCGATCCTCGAGGCCCGCGGCCTGCGGGTCAGCATGGTCAAGCTGGATCCCTACATCAACGTCGATCCGGGCACCATGAGCCCGTTCCAGCACGGCGAGGTGTTCGTCACCGAGGACGGCACCGAGACGGATCTCGATCTCGGCCACTACGAGCGCTTCGTGCGCACCACCACCGGCCGGCACAGCAACTACACCACGGGCCGCATCTACGAGAGCGTGATCCAGAAGGAACGCCGGGGCGACTACCTCGGCGGCACCGTCCAGGTGATCCCGCACATTACCGACGAGATCAAGCGCTCGATCCAGGAAGGGGCCGGGGAGGCCGATGTCTGCCTGGTGGAGATCGGGGGCACCGTCGGCGACATCGAGTCGCTGCCGTTCCTCGAGGCCATTCGCCAGATGGGCACCGAGCTGGGGCCGTCGCGCACCCTGTTCATCCATCTGACGCTGGTCCCCTACATCTCGACCTCGGGCGAGATCAAGACCAAGCCGACCCAGCACTCGGTCAAGGAGCTGCGCTCGATCGGGATCCAGCCGGATATCCTCATCTGCCGGGCGGATCGCCCGCTGCCGGACGAGGAGCGGCGCAAGATCGCACTGTTCACCAACGTCAATGAGCGCGCGGTGGTGTCCGCGATCGACGTCGACGACATCTACCGCATCCCCCTGCTGCTGCACGAGCAGGGCGTGGACGACCTGGTCGCCGAGCGTTTCTCGCTGGACCTGCCACCGGCGGAGCTGTCCGAGTGGGAGCGGGTGGTGGCCGGCCGCAGCCGCCAGAATCTGACGGTCACCGTGGGCATGGTGGGCAAGTACGTCGAGCTCGCCGACGCCTACATGTCGCTGAACGAGGCGCTTCGGCACGCCGGGATTCACACCCGCACCCGGGTGGACATCCGTTACATCGACTCGGAATCCCTGGAGCAGGGCGGTACCCGCGCGCTGGCGGATCTCGATGCGATCCTCGTGCCCGGTGGCTTCGGCCAGCGGGGCATCGAGGGGATGATCCGGGCCGCGCGCTTCGCCCGCGAGCACGGCGTGCCGTATCTCGGCATCTGTCTCGGGTTGCAGGTGGCGGTCATCGAGTTTGCCCGGGACGTGGCCGGGCTTAAGGGAGCGCACAGCACGGAGTTCGATCCCGACACCGCGCATCCCGTGATCGCCCTGATCACCGAATGGATGACCCGCGAGGGGGCGGTGGAGCAGCGCGACGAGAATTCCCACCTGGGCGGCACCATGCGCCTGGGTGCTCAGCCCTGTCACCTCCACCCGGGGACCCTGGTGCACGAGCTGTACGGGCGGGACGAGGTGCTGGAAAGGCATCGCCACCGCTACGAGTTCAACAACCACTACCTGGACCGCCTGCGCGAGGCGGGCCTGGTCTTTTCGGGGTTCTCTGCGGACGACAGGCTGGTGGAAATGGTCGAGCTGCCGCGCAAGACCCATCCCTGGTTCGTTGCCTGCCAGTTCCATCCCGAGTTCAAGTCCACGCCCCGGGATGGACATCCGCTGTTCGGCGGGTTCATACAGGCGGCGCGGGCGTATCGCGAGCACCGCGCCGGCGAGGCGGTCGGCACATGAAGCTGTGCGGATTCGAGGCCGGGCTGTACCGGCCGTTGTTCCTGATCGCCGGGCCCTGCGTGATCGAGAGCCGCGAGCTGGCGCTGGATACCGCCGGACGGCTGCAGGAGATCACGCGCGCGCTGGACGTGCCATTCATCTACAAGTCCTCCTTCGACAAGGCCAACCGCTCCTCGCACCGGAGCTTCCGGGGACCGGGCCTGGAAGAGGGGCTGCGCATCCTCGAGGCGGTTCGCGAGCAGGTCGGTGTACCCGTGCTCACGGACGTGCACGAGGACACGCCACTGGAGGAGGTGGCGTCGGTGGTCGACGTGCTCCAGACGCCCGCGTTCCTGTGCCGGCAGACCAACTTCATCCAGAACGTGGCGCGGCAGGGGCGCCCGGTGAACATCAAGAAGGGGCAGTTCCTGGCGCCCTGGGACATGCAGGGAGTCGTCGAGAAAGCGCGCGCGGCCGGAAACGGGCAGATCATGGTGTGCGAGCGGGGCGTCTCCTTCGGCTACAACAACCTGATCTCCGACATGCGGGCGCTCGCGGTCATGCGCGCGACGGAGGTGCCGGTGGTGTTCGACGCCACCCACTCGGTGCAGCTGCCCGGCGGCCGGGGGGACCGCTCTGGCGGCCAGCGCGAATTCGTCCCGGTCCTGGCCCGGGCGGCCGTCGCCGCCGGCATTGCCGGCTTGTTCATGGAGACCCACCCGGACCCGCAGCGGGCGCTGAGCGACGGGCCCAACGCCTGGCCGCTGGATCGCATGGCCGGCCTGCTGGAGACGCTCACGGAGATCGACCGGGCGGTCAAGCGCAACGAATTCGAGGAGACCGACCTCCTGCTGGGCCGGTGAGGGCCCTGCCGCAGGGGCGCCGACGCGGGGATGCCGTCCGCACGCGGCGGAACTGCCGGGACAGCGGTATCGTCAACAGTTCGGAAGAGGAACGGACATGGCCCATATCAAGGACATTCGCGGACGCGAGATCCTCGACTCGCGCGGCAACCCGACGGTGGAAGCCGATGTATTGCTGGACGACGGCACGACGGGACGGGCCGCGGTGCCGTCCGGGGCGTCCACCGGCGCCCGGGAGGCGGTGGAGCTGCGCGACGGCGACAGCGGGCGCTACCTCGGCAAGGGCGTGCGCAAGGCGGTCGAGCACGTCAACGGTGAGCTGCGCGAGGCGGTGCTCGGACGCGTGGTCGACGATCTGAGGGCGCTGGACCGGACGCTGATCGAGGTCGACGGCAGCGAGAACAAGTCGCGCCTGGGTGCCAACGCCATCCTGGCGATATCGCTGGCGGCGGCGAAAGCCGCGGCCCGCTCCGCCGGCGTGGCGCTGTACCGCTTCCTCGGCGGCGACGAGGCCGTGGAGCTGCCGGTGCCGATGATGAACATCCTCAACGGGGGGGTTCATGCCGACAACAGCGTCGACATCCAGGAGTTCCTGATTCTCCCGGTGGGCGCCCCGACGCTGCGCGAGGCGGTGCGCTACGGTGCCGAGACGTTCCATGCGCTCAAGGCGGTGCTGCATCGCCAGGGGTTCGGCACCGCGGTGGGGGACGAGGGCGGCTTCGCTCCCAATCTCCCGTCCAACGAGGCGGCGGTGGAGACCATCCTGGAAGCGATCGGCGAGGCCGGTTACGAGGCCGGACGGGATATCTACCTGGGGCTGGATGTCGCCAGCTCCGAGCTGTACCGGGACGGGCGCTACCACCTGGCGTCCGAGGATCGCGACTTCGACCCCGCCTCCTTCGCGGAATACCTCGGCAACCTGGTCGGCAAGTATCCGGTCATTTCCGTGGAGGACGGCATGGCCGAGGACGACTGGGACGGCTGGCGGGTGCTGACCGAGCGGCTCGGGGGCCGCGTGCAGCTGGTGGGCGACGATCTGTTCGTGACCAACACCCGGCTGCTGTCCCGCGGCATCGACCAGGACGTCGCCAACTCGATCCTGATCAAGCCCAACCAGATCGGAACCCTCAGCGAAACCCTGGATGCGATCGACATGGCGAGCCGGGCGGGCTACAGTGCGGTCGTGTCTCACCGCTCCGGGGAGACCTCGGACGATACCATCGCGGACCTTGCGGTGGCGACGGCCGCCACCCAGATCAAGACCGGGTCGCTTTGCCGGTCGGACCGGGTGGCCAAGTACAACCAGCTGATGCGCATCGAGGATGAACTCGGCGATAGAGCCAGATACCTGGGGCGCGATGCGTTCCCGACGTGGATCTTCGGCGGCGACGCACGCTGAAGCCGTCCGCCGCCCGCGCAGGGTGCCGCGCGTGCACGGCGAGATCGTGCGGCTGGGCCTGATCGGACTTCTGGCCGCGCTCCTGCTCCTGCTCCAGTACGATCTGTGGATCGCCGGCAATGGCGTGCGCCAGATGCAGCAGCTGCAGCGGGAGATCGCCACGCAGCGCCGGGCCGACCACAAGATGCGAAAGCGCAACGACGCCCTGGAGGCCGAGGTCAAGGATCTGAAGACCGGGCTGGGCGCGGTCGAGGCGCTCGCGCGCCGGGAGCTCGGCATGATCGGCAAGGGAGAGACCTTCTACCAGGTGGTGCATCCGCCGCGACAGGGCGCGAGTCCGGCGTCGGTGAAAGGCACCCCGACCCCGTCCGGCCCGGGGACTCCGGCCCCGTCCGATGCCGGCCACTGAGCTCCGGGGGCCGGCCTGCTGGGCCGTGGTGCCCGCGGCCGGAGCCGGTGCCCGCATGGGTGCCGACATCCCGAAGCAGTACCTGACCGTGGCCGGGCGCAGCATCCTCGAGCACAGCGTTGCGGCGCTGCTGGGCGAGCCCCGGATTCGCCGCGTGGTCGTCGCGGTGGCCCCGGACGACCGGCGCTGGCAGGCGCTGGATCTGCTCCGGGCGCCGCGGGTGACGGCCGTGCCGGGAGGCGCCGAGCGCTGGGAATCGGTGCGCGCCGGCCTGCGGGCGCTGCGCGGCAGGGCCGCCGACGCGGACCCGGTGCTGGTGCACGACGCGGCCCGGCCGTGCCTGCATCCCGGCGACCTGCGTCGCCTCCTGGACGATCCCCGTGCCGTGCGGGACGGAGCCCTGCTCGCGGTGCGCGTGCGGGACACCCTCAAGCGGGGGGACGGGAACGGGCGCGTGGCCGGTACCGTGGATCGCAGCGACCTGTGGCAGGCCCAGACGCCGCAGATGTTCCCCTGGGGCGCGCTGCTGGACGCGCTGGAGTCTGCGGCTCCCGGCGAGGGGATCACCGACGAGGCGTCGGCAATGGAGGCGGCCGGCTGGCATCCGCGCCTGATCCCGGCTCGCGCGGACAATCTCAAGGTCACGCTGGCGGAGGACCTGGCCATGGTCGACGCGATCCTGGCGCGGCGGCAGCTGGAGCAGCCGGAGTGAGCCCGCGCGTCGGTCAGGGATTCGACGTGCACGCCTTCGGCGACGGCGACCACGTGATGCTGGGCGGTGTGCGCATCGCGCACGACCGGGGCGTGGTCGCCCATTCGGACGGCGACGTGGTGATCCACGCGCTGTGCGACGCGCTCCTGGGGGCCACCGCGATGGGCGACCTGGGCGTGCACTTTCCCGACGATGCCGAGGCCTGGCGGGATGCGGACAGCCGCGTGCTCCTGCGCGAGGTGGCGGACAAGATCGCCCGGGCCGGCTGGCGGGTCGGGAACGCGGATGTGACCGTCCTCGCCCAGGCGCCGCGGGTCGCGCCGCACACCTCCGCAATGCGCGGCAACCTTGCGGCCGACCTGGGCCTGGACCGGTCCTGCGTGAGCGTCAAGGCCACGACCACCGAGCACCTCGGCTTTACCGGCCGGCGTGAGGGCATCGCGGCGCTCGCCGTGGTGCTGGTGACCGAAACGGGCGCATGATCTCCCGGCCCGCCCGCGACTGGCCCCGGGCGGGAGGCGAGCCGCCCGCCACGGCACGGGTTCGCGCCCTGGCGGCGGATTTCCGGGTCATCGAGCTGCCGTTGTTCGAGCCGGACGGGTCGGGCCAGCATGTGCTGTTGCGGGTGCGCAAGACCGGCGTGAACACCGATTGGCTCGCCGGGCGCCTGGCGGCACTGGCCGGCGTGGCGCGCCACGCGGTGGGCTATGCCGGGCGCAAGGATCGCCACGCCGTCGCCGAGCAGTGGTTTTCGATCGACCTGGCCGGCCGTCCCGAGCCGGACTGGCGCACGCTGGACCTGGCCGGCGTGGAAATCCTGGAAGCCGTACGCCACGGCCGCAAGCTGAAGACGGGGGCCCTGCGAGGCAACCGCTTCGAGCTGACCCTGCGGGAGCTGCGGGGGGACGTGCGGGGTTGCCGGGAACGCGTGGAGCGGATCTGCCGGGAGGGCGTGCCGAACTACTTCGGGCCGCAGCGTTTCGGCCGCCGGGGGGACAACGTGGCGCAGGCCAGCGCGATGTTCGCCGGCCGCCTGCGGGTGCGGGGTCGCGGCCGGCGCGGCATCCTGCTGTCAGCCGCGCGCGCCGCCATCTTCAACGCGGTGCTGGCGGAGCGGGTCCGCCGCGGCGACTGGAATCGGCCCTGCCCGGGCGACGTGCTGCAGCTCGACGGCTCGCGCAGCTGGTTCGTGCTCGACGGCGGTGAAGATCGGGAAGCCGCGTGTCGCCGCTGCGCGGAGGGCGACCTGCATCCCACGGGGCCGCTGTGGGGCCGTGGCGATCCGCCGGCGCTGGAGGACATCGGCCGCCTGGAACGGGAGCTGGCCGAAGGCTTTCCGGAGCTGGTCGCCGGCCTAACGAAGACCGGCATGGCGCACGCGCGGCGCAGCCTGCGGCTGCCCGTGCGGGAGGTGAAGTGGGAGACCGGCTGCGAGGGCGCGCGCCTGGGCTTCACTCTGCCGCCGGGCGGCTATGCGACGGTGGTGCTGCGGGAGCTGGTCGGGGCACCCGCCGCCGGCGCAGGGCCGGCCGGCGAACCGGGCTAGCTAGGGCACGCGCAACAGTACGTACACTGCGCCGGTGCCGCCGTCGGCCGGGCGTGCGGACACGAACGCGAGAACCTCGTCGCGGCGGCGCAGCCACAGGTTGACCTTGCCCTTCAGCACCGGCCCCCGGTGCGCGGAGCGTAGCCCCTTGCCGTGGATGACGCGCACGCAGCGCGTGCCCTCGGCCGCGCATTCCCGCAGGAAGTCCGCCAGCGCATCATGCGCTTCGGGCACGGTCAGCCCGTGCAGGTCGAGCTCTGCCTGCAACGGATACTGTCCCCGGCGCAGGCGGCGCAGGACCCCCGGCCTCAGCCCCGGTCGTCCGTAGGAAAGCTCCTCGCCGGTTTCGACGTCTGCGCCGGTGGGTTCGCACTCGCCCAGCTCGCGGACCACGGCGCGCTCGTCGCGGCGCCGGAAGTCGGCCCTCGGCGTTGGCGGCGGAGCACGCCGTTCGACGCGGCCGCCGTGCAGCGCGCGAACCCCCCGGACGGCGCTGCGAAACAGCGCGGTGTCTTCGTCCGAGATCTCGGGCTCGGGTGGTGTGCGGGATTCGCGGGACATCTGACGACTCGCCTGGTGCGGGCCCTGGACGAAGGGTGCGCAAATCGGCGCGGTTTGTCCAGGGGCGGGAAGCCGGCGCGGGCAGTGGCCGCCGGGGCACGAGCCCATGGGCGGAGACGGTCGTTCACGGTATATTGTCCCGGGCCCGCCGGCCCGGGCGCCGCACCCACGCGGTGTCCCTGCGATCGAGGTGACAAGTGCGGATTCTCATTACCAACGACGACGGTTGTCACGCGGAGGGCCTGCAGACGCTCCGGCGCGCGCTGGCCGAAGTCGCCGAGGTGGTCGTGGTGGCACCGGACCGCAACCGCAGCGGTGCCAGCAATTCCCTGACCCTGGACCGCCCGCTGCGCATCCATCGCCACGAGGCGGACATGTACTGCGTGGACGGGACACCGACCGACTCGGTGCACGTTGCGATCACGGGGCTGCTGGAGACCGATCCGGACATGGTCGTCTCCGGCATCAATGCCGGATCCAACATGGGCGACGACGTCCTGTATTCGGGCACGGTGGCCGGCGCCACCGAGGGACGCTTCCTGGGGCTGCCCGCGATCGCGGTGTCGCTGGTGGGCGAAGAGCCGGTGTTCTTCGAGACCGCCGCGCGTGTAGCGCTGGAGCTGGTCGGACGGCTGCGGCGCGATCCGCTGCCGGCCGACACCATCCTCAACGTCAATGTCCCGGACCGGCCCTGGGACGAGCTGCGCGGCTACGCCGCCACGCGCCTGGGCCGCCGCCACCGCGCGGAACGGCTGACCCGCAGCACCGATCCGCGCGGACGCCAGGTCTTCTGGATCGGTCCGGCGGGACAGGAAGCGGATGCCGGCCCCGGCACGGACTTCCACGCGGTCTCGGCCGGAATGGTGTCGATCACCCCGGTGCATCTCGATCTCACGCGTTACGAGGCGCTCGAGAAAGTCGCCGGATGGCTGGGCGGGCGCTCGCAGTGAACGACAGGAAACTGCTGGGAATCGGCATGACCTCGCGCCGAACCCGCGAACGGCTGGCGACACGCCTGGAGGAGCGGGGGATCCGCGACCAGCGGGTGCTCGACCTGATCCGGCACATGCCGCGGCACCTGTTCGTGGACGAGGCGCTCGCGAGCCGCGCCTACGAGGATACGGCGCTGCCGATCGGGTTCGGCCAGACCATCTCCCAGCCCTTCGTCGTTGCCCGCATGACCGAGGCGCTGCTCGCCGGCGGGCCGCTGGGCCGGGTCCTCGAGGTGGGGACCGGTTCGGGTTACCAGACCGCGATCCTGGCGCAGCTGGCCGACA
Organism: Gammaproteobacteria bacterium; assembly: GCA_035638775.1. GTDB lineage: Bacteria > Pseudomonadota > Gammaproteobacteria > UBA5335 > SLRW01 > DASQZJ01. Next base: position 176,275 of record DASQZJ010000012.1, on the reverse strand, counting down.
GCGTATTCACGGTCGAGCGAATCGGCGGGCTGCTGCAGCGGGCGCGCCAGCGCCTGCGCCGCTACGGCATCCGCAACGTGCGCTTCGGCCACAGCGACGGTACCTGGGGCTGGCCGGAGGAAGGGCCGTTCGACGCTATCCTGGTCACGGCGGCGCCCCGCTACGTGCCGGAAGCGCTGGTCGGGCAGCTCGCCCCCGACGGTCGCATGGTGCTGCCGCTGGGCCCGCCGGGGGAGCAGAACCTGATCCTCGTGCGCCACCGGGACGGGGAGCTCGAGCAGCAGGTTCTGGACACGGTAAGCTTCGTGCCGCTGCGCTCGGGAGAGGAGTGATGGCGGCGCGGCCATGGGTACGGGCGGTCGGCCGCGGGAACCGCCGACCGCAGGAGCAGCCGGGCCGTCGAATCCGCCGGGACTAGGGATGAGGTTGCGCTCGTGGCCAACCCGAAGCTTGTGCCTGGCAATCCTGCTGCCGGTGCTGCTTGCCGGCTGCGCCGGAGCGCTCAACTGGCAGCCCGAAATCCACCGCGTGCGCAAGGGCGAAACCCTCTACTCGATTGCCTGGGAATACGGGTTGGACTGGCGCAAGCTGGCACACTGGAACCACCTTTCCGACCCGTCGACGATCTATCCGGGAGAGAGGATCCGGCTGAGCCCCCCGAACGGGGGCGCCACGCGGTGGCATCCCGAGCCGGCTCCGGCGGGACGGCAGGAGGCGCGCAACGGGGTGCAGGCGTCGCCGGCCCCGCCGCCATCCTCCCCGCGTGCCGCCCGGTCGGCGCGGACGATGCCTTCTCACGCTCCGCGGGCAGCCGACTCGATCCACTGGCAGTGGCCCGTCAAGGGCAAGATCGTCGAGCGCTTCCGCTCCGGCGGGGGCCGGAACAAGGGTATCGATATCGGCGGGTACGTGGGCGAGGCGGTGCACGCCGCGGCCCCCGGAAAGGTGGTCTACAGCGGTAGTGGACTTATCGGATACGGGAAGCTTATTATCGTAAAACACACCAGCGATGTGCTGAGTGCGTACGCGTACAACAGGAAGTTGTACGTACAGGAAGGGGACAGGGTCAGCGCGGGGCAGACGATCGCCGAGATGGGCAAGGGGACGGACAACCAGCCCATGCTGCATTTCGAGATCCGTGTCGGCGGCGATCCCGTGAATCCGGTGCGGTTGTTGCCGGGCGCGTAGCGGCTGCTGCAACCGTGACGAACCTGTCTCCGCTCAGACATCCCGGCATGTGGGGATGAGCCCCAAAGGAGTAGCGGGTATGAGTGCGCGATGGCGTGCCCATTCGGACAGGGATCCCGTCCTGGATGGCCAAGCTCTTCTGGTACCGGCAGAGGATGCCGTACCCACCGGTGATTTCGCCCCGGCCGAGACCGCAGTCGATGACGGCATCCGGGCCGACAGCGACGACACCGGCGATGTTCCCCCCCCCCGGCAGCACTGGGATCCCGACCCGGCCGTCCAGATGGACGCCACCCGGCTGTATCTCAACGAGATCGGCTTCTCGCCGCTGCTGACCGCCGAAGAGGAAGTCCGGTTCGCACGCCGGGCGCAGCGCGGGGACGCTGCGGCGAGGCGCCGGATGATCGAGAGCAACCTGCGCCTGGTGGTCAAGATCGCACGCCGGTACATGAGCCGGGGACTGCCGCTGCTGGACCTGATCGAGGAAGGCAACCTCGGCCTGATCCATGCCGTGGAAAAGTTCAACCCCGAGCTGGGCTATCGCTTCTCCACCTATGCCACGTGGTGGATCCGGCAGACGATCGAGCGGGCCCTGATGAACCAGACCCGGACCATTCGCCTGCCGATACACGTGATCAAGGAGATCAACGTGTACCTGCGCACGGCGCGGCAGCTCGCGCATAAGGTCAACCACAACCCGACCGCCGAGGAAATCGCGCAGCAGCTCAGGCGACCGGTGGACGACGTCAAGCGGGCCATGGGGCTCAACGAGCGCACCGCGTCCGTCGATGCCAGCATAAGCAAGGACGACGACCGGGCGATCCTCGATGCGATCCCGGACGAGAACGGCCAGGATCCATCCGAGCGGCTGCAGGACGACGACGTCCAGGCGGTCCTGGATGGGTGGCTGCTGCGGCTGAACCCGAAGCAGCGCGAGGTGCTCGAGCGCCGCTTCGGGCTGCATGGCTTCGAGAAGCAGACGCTGGAGCAGGTGGGACGCGAGATCGGGCTGACCCGGGAGCGCGTGCGCCAGATCCAGGTCGACGCCCTCAGCCGCCTGCGGCGCATCATGGAGACCGAGGGACTCAACCAGGAAGCCCTGCTGAGTCCCTGAGCGGGAGGCGATCGTCGCATCGCGGCCGGCGGGTGTGCGGCATCGCCGGGCGGATCTGCGCGTCCGGGCCGCTTTCAGTCGCGCGGGGTGATGATCAGGGCGGCCGCGACCGGGCGGTCCTCCGCGACGAGGATGTTGTAGGTCCGGCAGGCCGCGGTGGTGGCCATGATCTCGACCCCGATGTGACGGTCGTACAGGGCGCGGAGCAGGCGCGGATGGGGAAAGCGGTGGCTCTCGCCCGTTCCCAGTACCACGACGTCGGGGCCGAACTCCGCCACGCGCTGCATGTCCTCGGCCAGCAGGTCCTCGAAGCTTGCCGGGCGCCAGTCCCCGACCACGCTTTCCGGGGTGACGATCAGGCTCCTGTGGTAGGCGGTATCGTTGATGCGCACCTCGCCGGGCGCGTAGCCGCGAATGTAGTTGCCGTGGAGAGGCAGATCCTGCTCTATCTTCATGTCCGCCAAGATAGTGGAAGTGGGGCCGGCGGTACAAGCGGCCCGGCCGGAGGCGATTGACAGCGGAGTTCCGACTGGGTACGTTCCCCGGTTTCCGCCCGGATGATGCGGGAGGCGCTGCGGCACCGGGACGCCCGCGCGTCGCCGGCGCGAAACCCGCGGCAGTCGCGCGCCGGGAATTCCGCGCCGGCGTCCGGCGGGTCGGAACGGGCCGGGGCGGCACCGGCAAGCGCGCCCGGCGACCGCAGCACAGCGATCGAGTAGACCGAATTGATAGAAGAATTCCCACGCATCAAGCGCCTGCCTCCGTACGTCTTCAACATCGTCAATGAGCTCAAGGCCGCGGCGCGCGCGCGAGGCGAGGACATCGTCGATTTCGGCATGGGCAACCCGGACCAGCCCACGCCGCAGCACATCGTCGACAAGCTGGTCGAGGCCGCCCAGCGCGGGGACACGCACCGCTACTCGCAGTCCCGGGGAATCAAGCGCCTGCGGCGCGCCATCTGCAACTGGTACCGAAGCCGCTACGACGTGGAGCTCGACCCCGAGAGCCAGGCCATCGTGACCATCGGCTCGAAGGAGGGGCTCGCGCATCTGGCCCTGGCAACCGTCGGTCCCGGCGATGCCGTGCTGGTGCCGAACCCGGCATACCCGGTGCACCCCTATGGCTTCGTCATCGCCGGCGCGGACATCCGGCACGTGCCCATGGTGCCCGGCGGGGATTTCTTCGCCGAGCTCGAGAAGGCGATCCGCGACTCCTGGCCGATGCCCAAGATGCTGGTGCTGAACTTTCCCGCCAATCCGACAGCGCATTGCGTCGATCTCGAGTTCTTCCGCAAGGTGGTGGACATCGCCCGCGAGCACGAGATCTGGGTGATTCACGATCTGGCCTACGCCGACCTGTGCTTCGACGGCTACGTCGCGCCGTCGATCCTGCAGGTGCCCGGTGCGGCCGAGGTGGCGGTGGAGTCCTACACCCTGTCCAAGAGCTACAACATGCCCGGCTGGCGGGTCGGATTCCTGTGTGGCAACGAGCAGCTGATCGGGGCGCTGGCGCGCATGAAGTCCTATCTGGACTACGGCATCTTCACCCCGGTCCAGGTGGCCGCCATTTCCGCCCTGGAGGGCCCCCAGGACTGCGTCGACCGGATCCGCGAGACCTACCGCCGGCGCCGGGACGTGCTGTGCGACGGCCTGGCCCGCGCCGGGTGGGAAGTGCAACGGCCCAGGGCTACGATGTTCGTGTGGGCGCCGGTGCCGGAGCCTTTCCGCGAAATGGGCTCACTGGAGTTCAGCAAGCTGCTGCTGCGGGAGGCCCGGGTGGCGGTGTCGCCAGGCATCGGGTTCGGCCAGTACGGGGATGATCACGTCCGGTTCAGCCTGATCGAGAACGAGCACCGCACCCGGCAGGCCATACGCGGGATCAAGCGCATGCTGCGAAACCACTGAATCGTCGACTGCCAGGAGCCTGCACTTGGAAGAGGTGAAGATCGGCCTGCTCGGGCTGGGGACCGTGGGAAGCGGCACGGTCAATCTGCTGAGCAGCAGCGCGGGGGAAATCCGCCGGCGGCTGGGGCGTCGCGTGGTGGTGACCCGCGCCTGCGTCAAGGATCTCACCCGTCACCGGGACTGCGACATCTCGGGGATCGAGCTGACCCGGGACCCCTATCAGGTCGTCCGCGACCCGCAGATCGCGATCGTGCTGGAGCTGATGGGCGGCTACGAGCCCGCCCGGGAGCTGGTGCTCGCCGCCATCGAGGCCGGCAAGCACGTGGTCACCGCGAACAAGGCGCTGATCGCGAAGTACGGCAACGAGATCTTCGAGGCGGCGCACCGCCGCGGGGTAATGGTGAGCTACGAGGCCGCGGTGGCGGGCGGGATCCCGATCATCAAGGCGATCCGCGAGAGCCTTGCGGGCAACCGGATCCAGTGGGTCGCCGGCATCGTCAACGGCACGGCCAACTTTATCCTGACCCAGATGCGCGACGAGGGCGCGTCCTTCGAGGCCGCGCTCGCCGACGCCCAGCGCCTGGGCTATGCCGAGGCCGATCCCACCTTCGACGTCGAGGGGATCGACGCCGCCCACAAGCTGACCATCCTGGCTTCCATCTCCTTCGGCATCCCGCTGCAGTTCGACCGGGTCTACACCGAGGGCATCAGCGGCATCGGGCGCGAGGACATCGCGTACGCCGAGGAGCTCGGCTACAGCATCAAGCACCTGGCGATCGCACAGCGCACGGAGGACGGCATCGAGCTGAGGGTGCATCCGACGCTGATGCCCCGGCGGCGGTTGATCGCCAACGTCGACGGCGTGATGAACGCGATCCTGGTATACGGCGACGCGGTCGGGCACACCATGTACTTCGGGGCGGGCGCGGGCGCGGAACCCACGGCCTCGGCCGTGGTCGCGGACGTGCTGGACCAGGTCCGCTCGCTGCACGTGGAGGTGGCGAACCGGGTGCCGGATCTCGCCTTCCGGGCGGAGACGATCTCCGAGCAGGAACCGGTCCTGCCGATGGAGGCGATCACCACGGCCTACTACCTGCGCCTGCCGGTGGAGGACAGCCCCGGGGTCATGGCAGACATCACGCGGATCCTGGCGGACCTGGGCATCAGCCTGGAGGCGATCCTGCAGAAGGAGCCGGAGCCGGACCAGGACAGCGTGCCGATCATCATGCTGACCTACCGCATCCAGGAACGCCAGATGAACGAGGCGCTGCGCCGCATTGCACGCCTGGACGCCGTTCGTGGCAAAATCACCCGCATCCGGCTGGAACACTTCGACGCCTGAAGGGCACTCCGGCCACCCCGTTCACAGAGGATTCCCATGCCGCCGCGCAGCCGTTACACCGGACTCATCGAGCGCTATCGCGCGCGTCTGCCCATCGGCGACGGCACCGTGCCGGTCAGCCTGGGAGAGGGCGACACCCCACTGATCCGTCTGCGCAACATCCCGCGCGACGTCGGGCGCGAGGTGGACCTTTACGTCAAGTTCGAGGGACTGAATCCGACCGGCTCGTTCAAGGACCGGGGCATGACGGTTGCGGTGACCCGCGCCGTGGAGGAGGGCAGCAAGGCGATCATCTGCGCGTCCACCGGCAACACCTCGGCCTCCGCGGCGGCCTACGCCGCCCGGGCGGGGCTGATCGCGTTCGTGCTGATCCCGGACGGCAAGATCGCCATGGGCAAGCTCGCCCAGGCCATGATGCACGGGGCCGTGGTGCTGCAGATCCGGGGCAACTTCGACGACGGCATGCGGCTGGTCAAGGAAGTGGCCACGGAAGCGCCGGTGACCATCGTGAACTCGATCAATCCGTATCGTCTCCAGGGGCAGAAGACGGCGGCTTTCGAGATCGTCGAGGAACTCGGCGGGGCCCCGGACTACCACTGCCTGCCGGTGGGCAACGCGGGCAACATCACTGCCCACTGGATCGGCTACTCGGAGTGCTGCACGGAGCCGGGCGCGGCGACCACCGAGGCCTGCACCTTCTGCGGCGGCGACTGCCGATTCCTGGAGTCGCCGATGGTCTCGCGTCGGCCCGTGATGCTCGGCTACCAGGCGAACGGCAGCGCACCGTTCCTGCGCGGCGCGATGGTCGACCAGCCGGAAACGGTGGCCACCGCGATCCGGATCGGGCATCCGCAAAGCTGGACCCAGGCGTGGAAGGTGCGCGAGGAGTCCGGCGGCTGGTTCGCGGAGTTCTCCGACGAGGAGATCCTCGCGGCCCAGAAGATGCTCAGCAGCCGCGAGGGGATCTTCTGCGAGCCCGCCTCCGCGGCATCGCTGGCGGGTGCCCTGCGGGACATCCGCGAGGGACGCATTCCCGAGGGCAGCACGGTGGTCTGCACCCTCACCGGTCACGGCCTGAAGGATCCGGATATCGCGATCGAGCAGTGCCGCGGCTCGATCCGGGACATCGACGCCGACCTCGAAGCGGTCAAGCGGGAAATCCTCGGGCGCCTGGAGTGACCGCCGACCGGACGCCCGGGGCCGCGCCCGTCGTTTCCGCTGCCGGCGTCGCGGCACGGCGATAGCGGCGGCGCCGCAAGCAGGAGGCACCGATTGCATGCGACGTGAGCTCACCCTGCTGGTGCCGGGCCTGTTCGGTCCGCTGCCGGGCGTGCCGGCCGATCAGCTGGTGCCCGGCGAGCGGCTGCCGGGGCTCGAGGGGCTGCTCGGCCGTGCGCCGGCGCGGCGCTTCCCGCCCCGGGGCCCGGAGCAGGCCCTGCTGCAGCTCTTCGGTTGTGATCCCGGCGGTGCCGGCGCGGCCGCCACGAGCTACCTGGGCGACACCGGCCACTGGCCGGAAGGCCCGTTGCTGCGCGCCGACCCCGTCTACATGCGCGCCGCCACCGGCGCCCTGATGCAGTTCGACGCGGCCGGGCTGGGACTGGAGCGGGAGGAAGCCGACGCGCTCGTGGCCGCCTGCAACGAACTGCTGGACGCGGATGGAGCGCGCCTGAGCGCACCGGTCCCCCATCGCTGGTATCTGCACCTCGGGAAGCTGCCGCGGGCGCGTACCCGGCCGCTTTCGGAGGCCCGTGGCGTGGATCTCTCCTCCCTGATGCCGACTGGCGAGGACGGTGCCCGGCTGCGAGGCCTGCTTACGGAGCTGCAGATGGTGCTCACGGATCATCACGTCAACCGGGAGCGCGAGCGGACCGGCCGGCCGCCTGCGAACTCGCTGTGGCTCTGGGGCGAGGGGCACGATCCCGCGCCCGGGGCGCACCGGTGGCACGCGCTCTGGAGTGACGATCCGCTGGCCGGAGGCCTCGCCGTCCGGTCCCGGGTGCCGGCGCGGAGCGTGCCGGAGGGCGCCGGTCCGGTGCTCGGTGCCGGCGGCAACGGACCCGAGCTGGTGATGCTGGAGCAGGCTTGGCGGGTGATCCAGTACGGCGACCCGGGCGAATGGATGGAGGTGCTGCAGGGACTCGACCGCGCCTGGTTCGAACCGTTGCGGCACGCACTGCGGCGGGGACACCTCGCGCGCCTGCACCTGCTGCCGCTCAACGGCCGGGTCTACCGCGCCGGGCGGGTCGACCGGTGGCGCCTGTGGCGGCCCCGGCGCAGCCTTGTCCGCCTGGCGGGCGCCACGTGAGCGGAATCCGGATCCGGCGTCGGTCCGGCGGCGACCCGGGATCCCTGCCCGCCGACATGCCGGCGGTGCTGCGGCGGATCTACGCGGCCCGTGGCATCGGCGATGCGAAAGAGCTCGAGCACCGCCTCGAGGGTCTCCACCACATGCGCAGCCTGGGCGGCCTCGAGGCCGCGGTCGACTTGCTCGCGGCGGCCGTGACCGGCGGGCAGCGGGTGCTGATCGTGGGCGATTTCGATGCCGACGGTGCCACCAGCAGCGCCGTGGCGCTGCGCGCCCTGCGGGCGATGGGGCTGGAGCGGGCGGGCTACCTGGTCCCCAACCGCTTCGAGTACGGCTACGGTCTCAGCCCGGAGATCGTCGCGGTGGCGGCACGCGAATGCCCCGACGTGATCGTCACGGTGGACAACGGCGTGTCCAGCGTTGCCGGTGTCGCGGCCGCCCGGGAGCACGGCATCCGGGTGGTGGTTACCGACCACCACCTGCCCGGCGAAATCCTGCCGGCGGCCGACGCGATGGTGAACCCGAACCTGCCCGGCGATGCCTTCCCCAGCAAGCACCTTGCGGGGGTGGGGGTCATTTTCTACGTGATGCTGGCGCTGCGCGCGCGTCTGCAACGGGACGGGTGGCTGGACGGCGGCCGGCGGGCGGCCCCCAACATGGCCGATCTGCTCGACCTGGTCGCGCTGGGCACCGTGGCGGACGTGGTGCCGCTGGATCGCAACAACCGCGTGCTGGTCAGCCAGGGGCTGCGCCGGATTCGTGCGGGCCGGGCGTGTCCCGGGGTCCTGGAGCTGCTGCGGGCGGGTGACCGGGACCCCGCCCGCGCCGTGGCCGCCGACCTGGCCTTCGCCGCCGGACCACGGCTCAATGCGGCCGGGCGGCTGGAGGACATGTCGCTCGGCATCGAATGCCTGTGCACCGATGCCCCGGGGCGTGCGGCGCAGCTGGCCGGGCGCCTGGATGCGCTCAACCGGGAGCGGCGGGAAATCGAGGGGCGCATGGGGCAGGAGGCGCATGCCTACCTGGAAGGGATGCGGCTGGATGACAGCGGGCTGCCGGTCGGCCTGTGCCTGTACGATCCGGCCTGGCACCAAGGCGTGGTAGGGATCCTCGCCTCCCGGGTCAAGGAACGGCTGCACCGCCCCGTGATCGCCTTCGCCCGCAGCGGCGAGGGCGAGCTCAAGGGCTCCGCGCGGTCGGTTGCGGGAATGCACATGCGGGACGTCATCGACGCGGTTGCCACGCGCCATCCGGGGCTGGTGGGGCGCTTCGGCGGGCACGCCATGGCGGCCGGGCTGAGCCTCCCGGAGCCATGCTACGAGGACTTCGCCCGGGCCTTCGACGAGGAGGCCCGCCGCTGGCTCGACGAGGACGCGCTGGAGGGCGTGATCCACAGCGACGGGGAGCTCGCGCCCGAGGAGCTTACGCTGGAGACGGCACATCTGCTGCGCGACGGCGGTCCCTGGGGACAGGGGTTCCCGGAGCCGGTCTTCGACGGTGAGTTCGAGGTGCTGGAGCGTCGCATCGTGGGCGAGCGGCATCTCAAGCTGAGCCTGGACGCCGGCGACGGCAGCCGGGCGCTCGAGGCCATTGCCTTCAACCAGGCCGAGACCGGCCTGCCCGCGGAGCGCTGCCGCGTGCGCGCTGCCTACCGGGTGGACGTCAATGCCTTCCGCGGCCGGGAGCGGCTGCAGCTGATCGTGGAGCACCTCGAGCCGGTCTGATTCCGGCCCGCGCGACCGGCGGCCCTAGCCGTAGCCGGGGGGCGCCTCGAAGCCGCCGATGACTTCGGCCAAGCAACGGGCGAAGGCGAGACAGGTGCGGTCCTCCAGGAACGGGCCGATGATCTGGATGCCGACCGGCAGCCCGCGGGCCGAGCGTCCTGCCGGCGCGGAGGTGGCGGGAAGCCCGGGCAGCGTCGCCAGGCCCACCCAGCCCAGCTGTTCCCAGTAGTTGCGCTGCTCGCCGTTGACGACGATGGTGCGCGCCAGGCTGTCCTGACTGTGATCGTGGGGAACCGCCTCGACCGGCGTGACCGGGCACAGCAGCACGTCGCAGTCGCGGAAGAAAGCGGCCCAGGCGGCGCGGTAGCGGTAGCGGGCCTCGTTGGCGGCGAGCCACTCGTGGTGGGACTGGGTGCCGTAGCGCGCCAGCCGGGCGGCGAATCCGTCGGCGTCCGGCGGCAGCTCCCGGGCGCGCCGCGCGAGGCGCTCCAGGGTCGCCTGCGGCAGGCCGGCCGTGGTGACGGGGTAGAGCAGTCGCAAGTAGTCGCGGAAGGCCTCGGCCAGGCTGAATGGCGGCCGGGCACGGGCGTCGATCCGGGCGCCCGCCCGCGCGAGGCTGTCCAGGGCTTGCTGCAGCACGTCGCCGACGGCGCCGTCGACCGGCACGCGGGGGTCGTCGAGCCACGCCGCCACCCGGAAATCGCCGAGCCGGCCGGCCCGGGGCGGCGGCAGCTCCAGGCGCCAGCCACGCGCCATGTCGCCTTCCGGACCCGCCAGGATCTCCAGCATGAGCTCGAGGTCGCCGGCGCTGCGTGCCAGCGGCCCGGCCACGGAAAGATCCCCGGGCGCGAGCGTCCCGGGTGGTCCCGGGATGTGTCCGCGCTCGGGCACGATGCCCCAGGTGGGCTTGTGGCCGTAGACCCCGCAGTAATGCGCCGGTCCACGGATCGAGCCGCCGATGTCGCTGCCCAGCTCGAGCGGTGTGAGGCCGGCCGCCAGCGCCGCGGCGGAGCCGCCGGATGAGCCGCCGCAGCTGCGGCCGGGGTCCCAGGGATTGCGGGTGGTGCCGAAGACCTCGTTGTAGGTCTGCAGGTCTGCGGCCCAGGCAGGGGTATTGGTCTTGCCGAAGACGATTGCGCCGGCCTCCCGCAGCCGGCGCACGGCCACCGCGTCGGTCTCGGGCACGTGCTCCGCGTACTGCGTCGTGCCGCCCGTGGTGCGCAGTCCCGCGGTTTCGAAGGTGTCCTTGACCGTCATCGGCAGGCCGTACAGCGGCCCCGCCGGGCCGCCGGCCTGTCGGTGCGCGTCCGCCGCATCGGCCGCCTCGCGGGCGCGTTCGGCGTCCAGCGTGACGACCGCGTTCAGCGGCGGGTTGAGCCGCTCCACGCGTTCCAGCAGCGCCTCCAGGAGATGGCGGCTGGTAAGCCGGCCGCCGCGCAGCCGGGCCAGAAGCTCCCGCGCCGGGTACACCGTGATGTCGTTGCCGGGCGGCTCAGCGTCGGATGACATGAAGCTCGATCCTGCGGTTCTCCGCGCGGCCTGCACGGGTGGTGTTGTCGGCGACCGGGTCCTTCTCGCCGAACCCCCTGGCCACGAGCTGACCGGGTGAAACGCCCACGCTGAGGAGGTAGGCGCGAACGGTCCGGGCGCGCGACAGCGAAAGCTTCCGGTTCGATTCCTGCGAGCCGATGTTGTCGGTATAGCCGGCAACGACCGCCTTCATCCGCGGGTCTTTCAGGAAGCGCTGCGCGACCCGGTCGAGTGCCTTGCGGGCGGATGCGTCCAGGCGATCGGAGTCCGGGCGGAACCCGACGCCGGGCAGCCGTATGATCCTGGGCCGCGGGCATCCGTGTGCGTCCACCGGCGTGCCGGCAGGGGTTCCGGGGCAGCGGTCGGCGGCGTCGGGCACCCCGTCGCCATCACTGTCCACCGGGCAGCCGTGGCGATCGACTTGCGTGCCCGCGGCGGTTCCCGGGCAGTTGTCCTCGCTGTCCGGGACGCCGTCGCTGTCGGAGTCCGTCGGCGGAGAGGGCTGTGCGGGGGGCGCGGCCCGGGCGGGCCGGGGGCGCGACCCGAGCGGGATTACCAGGCCCACGTTGTAGACGATGTCGCGCAGCGTGGTCAGCCCCTTGGGCGTATCGAAGTGGTTGACGAAGTCGACCCGGTAGCGAACGTCCACGCGGATGCCGAAGCCGCTGTCGCCGAAGCGGCTGAAGAACCCCACCCCGGCATCCGCGACCGGGTTGTACGCGCTCACCGTGCCCTGGCGCGTGCGCTGGTCCGCGGCGCCGAGCAGAAGATACGGCGAGAAGGCCGGCCGGCGGCGGAACAGGAACATCCCGTCCAGCGCCAGGCCCAGGTGTTTCAGGTCGGGACGCCCCGCGCCGCGGGAGGCATGGTCGCCGTAGGCCCGCAGCTCCATGTTCCAGTGGCGCGCCAGCGGCTTGCCCAGGCTCAGCTGCCAGCCGCGCGCGTTCTGCGTCACCTGGCGGCCGTCCGTGTGGACGTAGGTATAGCTCGGGGACAGGTAGAGCCGCTTGTCCAGCGCGTGCGCGGGGGGCACGAACATGGCCAGCGCGACGAGCGCCAGCGGCAGCAGCCGGTCGGCTTTTCTCATGGCCCGTTCCTCTTGTTATCGATCGGGTTCAGGCACGGTCCGGGGCGAGCGGGGCATCGACGGCAGAGTAACGATGGCCCCTGGCGGTTGCAAGCGCGGGCCGCTCCGGGCCGGCCGGCGGCCGTCGCCGCCGGCCGCGTGCCAGGTCGCGGCGGCCTCGTGTAGAATGCACGCTTTCCGCTCCCACAGCCTGCGAGAGGCAGCATGCTTGAGACCAACGCAATTCGGCAGAAAATCCGGGACATGCAGGGTCGCCTCGACGACCTGAGGAGGTATCTTTGACTACCCGGGCAAGGCGGAGCGCCTGACGGAAGTCGAACGCGAGCTGGAGCAGCCCGATGTCTGGAGCGACCCCGATCGGGCGCAGGGGCTGAGCAAGGAGCGGGCCCGCCTGCTCGGGACCGTCAGCGTGCTGCGGGAATGCGGTCGCGGCCTGGACGATGCCGGCGAGCTGCTGGAAATGGCCGCCCAGGAGGACGACGAGAGCACGGTCCGGGAACTGGAAGCGGACGTGCAGCGGCTGGAGAAGCGGCTGGCGGCGCTGGAATTCCAGCGGATGTTCTCGGGCGAGATGGACGAGTCCAACGCCTTCCTGGACATCCAGGCGGGATCGGGGGGCACCGAGGCCCAGGACTGGGCCGAGATGCTGCTGCGGATGTACCTGCGCTGGTGCGAGCGTCACGGTTTTCAGGCGGAGCTGATCGAGGTCTCCGAGGGCGAGGTCGCCGGCATCAAGAGCGTCACCGTGCGGGTCGCGGGCCCCTATGCCTACGGTTGGCTGCGCACCGAGACCGGGGTTCACCGCCTGGTCCGAAAATCGCCGTTCGACTCGGGCAACCGGCGCCACACGTCGTTCGCGGCGGTATTCGTCTCGCCGGAGATCGACGACGACATCGACATCGACATCAACCCGGCGGATCTCAGGATCGACGTCTACCGGGCCAGCGGCGCCGGGGGGCAGCACGTCAATACCACCGAATCCGCGGTGCGGATCACCCACGAGCCCACCGGAATCGTGGTGCAGTGCCAGAACGACCGCTCGCAGCACAAGAACCGGGCCACGGCCATGAAGCAGCTGCGTGCCAAGCTGTTCGAGCTGGAGCTGCAGCAACGCCGGGAGCGGGCGGAAGCCGTGGAGGAGACCAAGGCGGACATCGGCTGGGGCAGCCAGATTCGCTCCTACGTGCTGGATCAGTCCCGGATCAAGGATCTGCGCACCGGCGTCGAGGTGGGCAATACCCAGGCGGTGCTGGACGGTGATCTCGACGGCTTCATCGAGGCCAGCCTGAAGCAGGGCGTGTGAGCGGCGCCATCCCCCCCGACCGGAGGAACGGACACAGCGGCATGAGCCAGCAAGACGGACACGGCAGCGACGAAAGCGGCCTCATCGCGCAGCGGCGGGAGAAGCTCCGGGAGCTGCGCGAGGCGGGGCGTGCCTATCCCAACGATTTCCGGCGCGATGCCCTGGCCGGCGAGCTGCACGAGGCCTACGACGAGCTCGACGAGGCCGAGCTTGAGGCCCGGGCGGTCCGCGTGCGCGTCGCCGGCCGGATGATGGCCAAGCGGGTGATGGGCAAGGCGAGTTTTACCCACCTGCAGGACATGAGCGGCCGGATCCAGCTGTTCCTGCAGCGGGATGCCCTGCCGGACGGAGTGTACCGCGCCTTCAGGAGCTGGGACATCGGCGACATCGTGGGTGCCGAGGGCCTGCTGTTCAAGACCCGCACGGGCGAGCTGTCGGTCCGTGCCCAGCGCCTTGAGCTGCTGTCGAAGTCGCTGCGACCGCTGCCCGAGAAGTTCCACGGGCTGCAGGACCAGGAAACCCGCTACCGCCAGCGTTACCTGGACCTGATCGTGAACCCCGAGGTCCGCGAGACCTTCCGGCTGCGCAGCCGGATCATCGAGTACGTGCGCGCGTTCCTGTCCTCGCGGGAATTCCTCGAGGTCGAGACGCCCATGATGCAGCCGATCCCGGGCGGCGCTGCGGCACGCCCGTTCATCACCCATCACAATGCCCTGGATACCGACCTGTATCTGCGGATCGCACCGGAGCTCTATCTCAAGCGACTGGTCGTGGGCGGGTTCGAGCGGGTGTTCGAGATCAACCGCAACTTTCGCAACGAAGGGGTCTCCACCCGGCACAACCCCGAATTCACCATGCTCGAGTTCTACCAGGCCTACGCCGGTTACGAGGACCTCATGGACCTTACCGAAGAGCTGTTGCGGGGCATGGCCCGCCATCTGCTGGGGAGCACCGCGATCAGCTACCAGGGGCACCGTTGCGACTTTTCGCGCGCCTTTCCCAGGATCACGGTGCGGGAGGCGGTGCTGTCGCGGAACCCGCAGCTGGATCCGGCCCGGATCGATGACCGTCGGCACCTGGCGGAACACTGTGCCGGGCTGGGCCTGGAGGTGCATCCCTCGTGGGGGCCGGGCAAGCTTCAGAGCGAGATCTACGAGAAGACCGTGGAGCCGGGTCTGGTCGATCCCACCTTCGTGACCGAGTTTCCGACCGAGGTGTCGCCGCTGGCCCGCCAGAGCGATCGGGACCCGGCCGTGACCGAGCGTTTCGAGCTGATCGTGGCCGGCCGCGAGATCGCCAACGGCTTCTCCGAGCTCAACGACCCGGATGAGCAGGCGCGCCGTTTCCTCGACCAGGTGGCGCAGAAGGATGCCGGCGATGAGGAGGCGATGTTCTACGATGACGACTACGTGCGTGCACTGGAATACGGCATGCCGCCGACGGCCGGCGAGGGGATCGGCATCGACCGGCTGGTGATGCTGCTGGGCGACGCGCCCTCGATCCGCGACGTGCTGCTGTTCCCGCTGATGCGTCCACAGGGAACCCGGGAATAATCAATATATAACAAATGAGTAAAGAATATTCTTAAAGTGAGAATAGAGAAATGCCCGCCGACTGCCGGCGCTTGCTCGCGGCCGGCCGGGGCGGTACAAACGTCGGCAGGCCAATCCGTGAGGAGAGACGGCGATGTCGGGGCTGAGCCGGAGCCGGGTCCGGGGCGGGACGGACCTGCCACTGATCGAGCACACCATCGGCGCGCAGCTCGACGCGACCTCGCGCCGCTGGGGTGACCGTCCGGCCCTTGTGTCGGTCCACCAGGGGGTACGCTGGAGCTGGGCCGAGCTGGCCGAGCGCGTGGATGCCTGGGCGGCCGGCATGCATGCCCTGGGGCTCGGGCGCGGGGACCGTGTCGGCATCTGGGCGCACAACGGCTGGGAATGGCTGGTGACGCAGCTGGCCACCGCGCGGCTGGGCATCGTCCTGGTCAACATCAACCCGGCCTATCGGACGGCCGAGCTCACCTACGCGCTGAACAAGGTCGGCTGCAAGGCCCTGATCGCCATGGCCGAGTATCGCAGCAGCGACTACATGGCGATGCTGCGGGAGGTGGCGCCCGAGCTGCCCGACTGCGAGCCGGGCGCGCTGCGGGCAGCCCGGGTGCCGGAGCTGCGACTGGTGGTGCGCCTGGACGGGGAGCGCAGCCCGGGCATGCTGAATTTCGGTGACCTGCCCGGGCACGCGCGTGCGGCGGCCGGCCGGGCACCGGCGGACCTCGGTGCCGCGCTGGACCGCAACGATCCCGTCAACATCCAGTTCACCAGCGGCACCACGGGCCGCCCCAAGGGGGCGACCCTCACCCACCGCAACATCCTGAACAACGGCCACCTCGTCGGCGAGGCCATCCGCCTCGGGGAGCAGGACCGGCTTTGCGTGCCGGTGCCCCTGTATCACTGTTTCGGCATGGTCATGGGGAACCTCGCGTGCCTGACGCACGGGGCCTGCATCGTCTATCCGGCGCCGGCCTTCGACGCGGCCAGCGTGCTGGAGGCAGTGGAGTGCGAGCGCTGCACCGGGCTTTACGGTGTGCCGACGATGTTCATCGCCGAGATGGCCGAACCGGCGTTCCCGGAGACCGACCTGTCCTCGCTGCGCACCGGGATCATGGCCGGGTCGCCCTGCCCGCGGGAGGTGATGCGGCGAGTCATCGGCGAGATGCACATGGGGCAGGTCACCATTGCCTACGGCATGACCGAGACCAGCCCGGTCAGCTTCCAGACCTCGCCCGAGGACGCGCTGGAGCAGCGCGTGTCCACGGTGGGCAGGATCCAGCCCCACCTGGAGGCGAAGGTGGTCGACGCCGACGGCCGGGTGGTTCCCCGCGGGGCCGCGGGGGAGCTGTGCACCCGGGGCTACAGCGTAATGCAGGGCTACTGGGACGATCCGGTGCGGACCCGCGAGGCGATCGATGCCGACGGCTGGATGCACACCGGCGACCTCGCCACCCTGGACGGGGACGGCTACTGCCGCATCGTCGGCCGCATCAAGGACATGATCATCCGCGGCGGCGAGAACATCTACCCGCGCGAGGTCGAGGAGTTCCTGTACGCACACCCGGCCGTGGAGGACGTGCAGGTGGTGGGCGTGCCGGACCCGAAGTACGGCGAGGAGCTCTGTGCCTGGGTCCGCCTGAGGCCGGGCGAGAACGTCACGGAGGAAGACATCCGGGCGTTCGCCCGCGGCCGCATCGCGTATCACAAGATCCCGCGCTACATCCGCTTCGTCGAGGAGTTTCCGCTCACCGTGACCGGCAAGGTCCGCAAGTTCGTCATCCGGGATCGGATGATCGAGGAACTCCACCTGCACGAGCGGTGACGTCAGCTCCGGGCTTCCGGCTCGGCCAGCAGCTGGCGGAGGTCGTGCGAGATCGCGCGGGCATCGTCGTCCTGCTGCGCCAGCAGCCGGATGCGCCCGCGGCGGTCGAAGATGAAGATCGCGCTGCTGTGGGAGACCTCGTAGCTGCCGTCCGCGGCGGGCTTGCCGTAGCCGTAGCTCACCCGGTAGCGCCGGGTGAGCGTGCGCAGCGCGTCCTGCCCGCCGCGCAGCCCGGTGAACTGCGGCCCGAAGGCGCCCACGTACCGGTGCAGTACGGTGGCGCTATCCCGCTTCGGGTCGACGCTGACGAACAGCACCCGAACCCCGTCTGCGCGGTCGCCGAGGGCGCCCAGGGAGCCCGCCAGTTTCGCGAGCGTGGTCGGACACACGTCCGGGCAGTGCGTGTAGCCGAAGTAGAGCAGGACCACCTTGCCGCGGTAGTCTCCCGCCGTTGCCGGGCGGCCGCTGTCGTCGGTGAGGCGGAACCGCAGCGGCGGCATGACGCCCTCGATGTTCTTCAGCGACCAGTGCCGGGAATCGCCACAGCCGGCGAGCAGCACGGCGACCGCGAGAACCGGCAGCAGGGTTCGCGGCAGACGTCGGTGGATGCGCATGTCAGCCCTTGTCGGTTCCGGAAAGCGGGTGCATCGCCGGCGCCCGCCCGTCGCCGCGCGAGGGCCGCGTCGCCGCGGTCTGCGGGTCCGCCTCGGCGCGCCACCGGCGCAGCACCACCAGGGCGCCCAGCATGCTCATCATGCTGGCCGGGATCCAGGTGATCAGGCCGCCGATCTGCTGGTCCGTCAGCGGCCCGATCGGCCAGGCGCGGCCGCAAACATTGTAGACCGAGTAGATGGCGTGCGGAGTGAGACTGAGCCAGGCGCCGATGGCGATCTGCGGCAGCATCACGAACCACAGCATCAGAACACGGGTGCCGTAGCCGGGCGTTCCGGGGGCATCGCGCCGGGGCTCGACGATCAGCCACCAGAACAGCAGGCCGTCGACGGCCATGCTCCAGTTCATGGCCTTGTACTGGCGGATGCTCAGCATCGCATCGAAGTGCACCGACGGCAGCAGCCAGTACCAGACCAGCCCCGCGAACAGGACGCTCGCGAGGATCGGGTGCTGGAGGCTGCGGCAGATGGCGCGCATCGGGCCGCGCGGCAGGGGCAGGACGGCGAGCGGCCGCCGCAGGCGCACCGGCAGGCCCGCCCGCAGCACCGGCCCCGGCAGCGCCAGCAACACCAGCAACGGCCCCAGGTGGTGCAGCACCAGATGCTGGGCCCGGTGGATCCAGAACATGTGCTGGGAGAGGTAGTCGAGCCAGGTCTGCAGCACCGCGTAGATCAGCGCGACACCGGTGATGAAGCACAGCACGCGCCATGCCGCGGGAGCGCTGCCGCGCCGGCGCAGTCGCAGCCAGCCGCGCACGAACAGGGCGGTCGCCCCGGCGCAGACCACCGCGACGGTGGGGGAGAACTCGTACGGTGCGACCAGATCCGCCAACCCCGGCATTCCGAGCCCCCCGCGGTGTCAGCCGTCGTCCGCCCCGGAGGCTTTGGCTGCGGAGTCCCCGTCAACCGCGTACGGCAACGTCTCCAGTGTCAGGCGCCGGCCGCCGGGAGCGTCGAGGTGCAGTCCGGTGCCGGACGCGGCGTCGATCTCGACCACGGCGAGCAGCTCGCTGCCGCTGTCCGGATGGGGCCGCGCATCCACCACCGCACCGACGGTCCGTTCGCCGTCGGCAAGGACGGGATCGCCGGGAGCCGGCGTGGCGTCCGCTTCCAGGTGCGCGCGATACATGCGGCGCTTGACTCGGCCGCGGGAATGCACCCGGGCGACGACTTCCTGGCCCGGGTAACAGCCCTTGCGGAAGCTGACCCCGCCGATCCGGTCGAGGTTGACCATCTGGGGCAGGAACTCGCCGCTGGTCCGGGCGTAGACCGTCGGCAGACCGGCAATGATCTCCAGCAGTTGCCAGGCGTCCGCCCCCACCGGAGCGCAGCGCACGTTGAGACGTTCCCACAGCCGCCGCATCGGCTCGACGCGCTCGCCCGCGATCTCGAAGCGGGGGTGCGGGCCCGGCAGCCGGATGACGCTGGCGTCCTCGCGTTCCGCGACCATCCACGGTGCTGCGGGCACCGCGCCGACCAGGATCTCCTCGAGCTCGGCGGCCGCCTCCGGACCGGACACCCCGATCCGGATGATGCCGTCGGAGGCATCCTCCAGGGTCACGCGTGCCCGCAGAACGAACTTGTGCAGGCGTTCCAGCATGAATTCCACCTGGTCCCGCGGCAGTTCGAGAGCCCAGCGGTCGTCGCGGCGGAACACGCGCAGGGTGGCCAGCAGCCTGCCTTTCGGATCGCAGTGGCCCGCCGGCGTGGCGCGCCCCGAATCGATGTCGCGCAGGTCCGCCGTGAGCTGGCCCTGCAGGAAGTTCGCGGCGTCTTCCCCGTGCACCCCGATCACGCCGAGGTGCGAGAGGTCCGCGAACACGTTGCCGGTGGTCGCCACCTGGCGTTCGCGGTCCGGGGTTCCGAAATGTGCGACCGCGCCGTCGTCGAGCTCGGCGCCGGCGTCGACAAGGAACTGTTTCCACTCGGGCTTCATCACGGAGCTCATCTGTCGCAGGGCGGAAGGGCGGCTGACATCATAGGCGACGCGGAGGGCCCTGTCAGCACCGGTGAGCGCGGCCAAGGGCCGGCCCCGGCGCCGGGCCTCCGGGACCCGATGCGGCCGGTGCGGCGACGGGCCTCGCTTGCGTAAGCGGCGCCGAATGCAGTATAAACGGGGCCTCCCGAGGCAGGACGAACACCATGCACGAGCGCGAGTCCGAGCAGCCGACCGAGTCGCACGACGGACCTGGCAGGGGGCCGGTGCCACCCGACGCGCCGCGTCCGCGCGAGATCGGCGGTCCCAGCGGACCGGAGCCGACCCGCTACGGCGACTGGGAGAGAAACGGCCGCTGCAGCGACTTCTGAGGCGGCCGGCGCCCGCCGTCCCCGATGATCGTTCTGCGCCCCGCCCCGCGGGTGTCCGGGCACCGTTCCGGATGCGCGACCGGCGCGCCGGCACCGCCAGACAAAGGAACAAGAGGTGAACGCGTATGCAAGATGACCCACGGCCTCTGTCACCCCATCTGCAGATCTACCGACCCCAGCTCACCTCGGTCCTGTCCATCTCCCATCGCGCCACCGGCGTGTTCCTGGCGCTCGGCACCCTGGCTCTGGTCTACTGGTTCGCTGCGCTGGCTTCCGGCCCCGAGGTCTTCGCCCAGGCGCAGATGATCGCCGGGGCGTGGTACGGACAGGTCCTGCTGGTGCTGTGGACCTTTTCGCTCTTCTATCACCTGTGCAACGGCATCCGGCACCTGTTCTGGGATGCGGGCTACGGGTTCGAGATCCGGCAGGCCTATGCCAGCGGCTACGTCGTCCTGGTGGCGGCCGCGGTGCTGACCGCGGGCACCTGGGTGCTGGCGCTGGCGGGAGGACAATGATGGATTACCGCAGTCCCATTTCCCGGGCGCGGGGCCTGGGCTCGGCGAAGGAGGGCGCCGCCCACTGGTGGACGCAGCGGCTGACAGCCGTGGCGCTGGTACCGCTGCTGCTGTGGTTCGTGGCCTCGCTGATCGGCCTGACCGGCGCCGGGTACGACGACGCGGTGGCCTGGGTTTCCACCCCCTGGGTCACCGTGCTCCTGATCGTGACCATCGCGGTGGTGTTCCATCACGCGCAGCTGGGGCTGCAGGTCGTGCTGGAGGACTACGTGCACAGCGAATGGCTGAAGGTCGTCAGCATCGCGCTGGTCAAGTTCGCGGCCGTGCTGCTGGCCATCGGCGGGATCTACTCGATCCTGCGCGTCGCCTTCGGAGGCTAGTTGATGTCGAAAGCGTACGAAATCGTAGAACACAAGTACGACGTGATCGTGGTCGGCGCCGGGGGCGCGGGCCTGCGCGCAACGCTGGGCATGGCGGAGAAGGGGCTCAGCACGGCCTGCGTCACCAAGGTCTTCCCCACCCGCAGTCATACGGTCGCCGCGCAGGGCGGCATGAGCGCGTCGCTCGGCAATATGGGAGCGGACGACTGGCGCTGGCACATGTACGACACGGTCAAGGGATCGGACTGGCTCGGTGACCAGGACGCGATCGAATACATGTGCCGGGAGGCGGTGCCCGCGGTGGTGGAGCTGGAGCACTACGGCGTGCCCTTCTCGCGCACCGAGGAGGGGCGCATCTACCAGCGTCCGTTCGGCGGCATGACGACCCACTTCGGCGAGGGGACGGCGCAGCGGACCTGCGCTGCCGCCGACCGCACCGGGCACGCAATCCTGCACACGCTGTACCAGCAGGCGCTGCGCAACCGGGCCGAGTTCTTCGTCGAGTACTTCGCGCTGGACCTGTTGCTGGACGCGGACGGCGTCTGCCGCGGGCTGCTGGCATGGAACCTGGCCGACGGCACCATCCACCGGTTCCGCGGCCACGCGGTGGTGCTCGCCACCGGCGGCTACGGGCGCGCGTACTTCTCCTGCACGTCGGCCCACACCTGCACCGGCGACGGCAACGGCATGGTGCTGCGCGCGGGCCTGCCGCTGCAGGACATGGAGTTCGTCCAGTTCCATCCCACCGGCGTGTACGGCGCCGGCTGCCTGATCACGGAGGGGGTGCGCGGCGAGGGCGGTTACCTGACCAACAGCGAGGGCGAACGCTTCATGGAGCGCTATGCGCCCAACGCCAAGGATCTGGCCTCGCGCGACGTGGTCAGCCGTGCCATGACCATCGAGATCCGCGAGGGACGCGGGGTGGGGCCCGAGCAGGACCATATCCACCTGCACCTGGAGCACCTGGGTCCGGAAGTGATCCACGACCGCCTGCCCGGCATCGCGGAGACCGCGCGCATCTTCTCGGGCGTGGATGTGACCCGCGATCCGATCCCGGTCCTGCCGACGGTGCACTACAACATGGGCGGCATCCCGACCAACCATCACGGCGAGGTGCTGACCGTGAAGGACGGTGAGGAACAGGTGGTGCCCGGCCTGTTCGCGGTGGGCGAGGCGGCGAGCGTCTCGGTGCACGGAGCCAACCGGCTCGGGTCGAATTCACTGCTGGATATCGTGGTGTTCGGCCGGGCGGCCTCGCTGCGCTGCGCCGAGCTCATCACGCCGGGCGAGCCTCACCGGCCGCTGCCCGATGATCCGAGCGACCGGGCCCTGGAGCGTTTCGACCGCCTCCGGCACGCCAGCGGCGACAACCCGACCGCCGGGATCCGCCGCGAGATGCAGCAGGTCATGCAGCGGGACGCGGCCGTGTTCCGCACCGGCGAGACCCTGACCCAGGGCTGTACCAACCTGGATCAGGTTCTCACCAGTTTCGAGGGCGTGCACGTGACCGACCGATCCCTGATCTGGAACACGGACCTGGTGGAAACGCTGGAGCTGGCGAACCTGCTCGGCTGCGCGGCGGTGACCATCCATTCGGCGGCCAACCGGACCGAGAGCCGCGGCGCGCATGCGCGCGAGGACTATCCGGACCGGGACGACGGGAACTGGATGAAGCACACGCTGTCGTGGCTGCGCGAGGGCAAGGTGGAGTTCGAGTACCGGCCGGTACACATGTTCACGCTGACCGACGAGGTGGAGGTCATACCGCCCAAGGCCCGGGTCTACTGAAGATTACGCGGCGGCGCAGCCGCACGAATCGAGACGAACACGCCGCCGGGCGACTCCCGGCGGCAGTCCAGGAGCGAACCATGGCGGATTTCACGCTTCCCGCGAATTCCAGGATCAGGAAGGGCCGGACCCACAAGGCTCCGGAGGGTGCCCGCAACGTTCGCCGGTTCCGGGTCTATCGCTACGACCCGGACAGCGGCGAGAATCCACGCCAGGACACCTTCGAGGTGGACCTGGACAACTGCGGCCCGATGGTCCTGGACGCGTTGCTCAAGATCAAGAACGAGATCGACGCCACGCTGACGCTGCGACGCTCGTGCCGTGAGGGCATCTGCGGCTCGTGCGCCATGAACATCGACGGCGTCAACACCCTGGCGTGCACCTGCGCGATCGACGACATCAAGGGTGACGTGAAGATCTACCCGCTGCCCCACATGCGGGTGCACAAGGACCTGGTCCCGGACCTGTCCAACTTCTACGCCCAGTACGCGTCCATCGAACCGTGGATGAAAACCTGGTCTGCCACGCCGCCGGACCGGGAGCGGCTGCAGTCGCGGGAGGACCGGGAGAAGCTGGACGGCCTGTACGAGTGCATCCTGTGCGCCTGCTGCTCCACCTCCTGTCCCAGCTACTGGTGGAATCCGGAGCGTTATCTGGGGCCGGCGATCCTGCTGCAGGCATATCGCTGGATCGCGGACAGCCGGGACGAGGCCACCGGCGAGCGGCTGGACGCGCTGGAAGACCCGTTCAAGCTGTATCGCTGTCACACCATCATGAACTGCACCAACACCTGCCCGAAGGGGCTCAACCCGGCGAAGGCGATCTCGGAGATCAAGCGCATGATCGCCGAGCGCCGCTGAGGCCGCTGGATGGCCGAGACATCGCGGCTTCGCTGGCTCTGCCGGCGCGGCATGAAGGAGCTGGACGAGTTGCTCGGCGGGTTCTTCGAGGCCCGCTTCGGGGACCTCTCGCCACGGCGGCAGGAGGCGTTCGCCCGGCTGCTGGAGCTGCAGGATCCGGAGCTGCTCGCGTACCTGATGGACCGGGAACGTCCCGAGGACGAGGGACTGCGTGATGTCGTCCGGGAGATTCGTCGCAACGCGGGACTTCAGCCTTGAGCCTTCGCGGCTGCTGGCATCCGGCCTGATCATCGTCGATGCCGGAGCCTCCGCGGCGGCCCTGGCCTGGCTGCCGGTGTGGCTTGGCATCCCGGCATGCGTGCTGCTGGCGATGAGCCTGCGCCGGGAGCTGCGGCGCCACTGCGGCGCCGAATCCCTGTCGCACCTGCACCGGCGCGACGACCGGGCGTGGCAGCTGCGGGACCGGCGCGGGCGGCGGTTCGAAGCGGAGCTGTCGGGGTCCAGCTGCGTGACGGCGGTGATCACGGTGGCCAGCTTCCGCACAAGGGACGGCCGGCGCAGCGCCGTGATCCTGCCGGACAGCGCGCCGGCGCACGTCCGCCGCCGGCTGCGGGTGGCGCTGCGCTATCCCGCCTGATCCGGCCAGCGCACCGGCGCGTAGCGGGCGGCGTAGCGGGCCGGGACCAGCACCGTGTTGCGCGGAGGATGGCGGTCGTCGGGCGCGGGGTAGTCCAGCGTGTAGTGCAGGCCGCGGCTCTCGCGGCGCAGCGATGCCGAGCGCACGATCAGGTCCGCGACGACGGCGAGGTTGCGCAGCTCCAGCAGGTCCGCGTGGATCCGGAAGTTGCCGTAGTACTCCTCGATCTCCGCCAGCATCATGTCGACGCGGTGACGGGCCCGCTGCAGGCGCTTGTCCGTGCGCACGATGCCTACGTAGTCCCACATGAAGCGCCGCAGCTCGGTCCAGTTGTGGGTCACCACCACCTCCTCGTCGGAGTCGGTCACGCGACTCTCGTCCCATGACGGCAGAGCGGGGGGCGGCGGCGTGCTCTGCAGGGTCCCCGCGATGTGCTCGGCAGCCGCGCGGGCGAACACCAGGCACTCCAGGAGCGAGTTGCTGGCCATGCGATTGGCCCCGTGCAGGCCGGTGAAGGCCGTTTCGCCTACCGCGTAGAGACCGGCCACGTCGGTGCGGCCGTGGTGATCGGTGAGGACGCCGCCGCAGGTGTAGTGGGCGGCCGGCACCACCGGCAGGGGCTCGCGGGTCATGTCGTACCCGAGTTCCAGGCAGCGCGCGTGGATGGTGGGGAACTGGCGGCGGATCAGCTCCGCCGGGCGGTGGCTGATGTCGAGGTAGACACAGGCCGCTCCGAGGCGCTTCATTTCGTGGTCGATGGCGCGCGCGACCACGTCGCGGGGGGCCAGCTCCGCGCGCTCGTCGAAGGCCTGCATGAAGGGCGTCCCGTCGGGCAGCAGAAGGCGGCCGCCTTCGCCGCGCACCGCCTCGCTGATGAGGAAGGAGCGGGCATCCGCGGAGGAGGCTCCCGGGTGATAGAGGCAGGTGGGATGGAACTGCATGAACTCCAGGTTGGCCACGCGGCAGCCCGCGCGCCAGCCCATCGCGATCCCGTCACCGGTGGCACCGTCGGGATTGCTGGTGTACAGGTAGACCTTGCTGGCCCCGCCGGTGGCGAGAGCCACGGCGCGTGCCGAAATCGTGCGGACGAGGCCGCTGGTCCGGTCGAGGACGTAGGCGCCGGCGCAGCGTGGCGGATCGAGGCCCAGGCGGTCGCCGGTGATCAGGTCGACCGCCATGCTGCTCTCGAGCACGCTGACGTTCGCCCGTTCCCGCACCAGCCCCTCCAGTGTGGTCTCGATCGCGCGGCCGGTCGCATCGGCGGCGTGGATGACCCGACGGTGACTGTGTCCGCCTTCGCGGGTGAGGTGGTAGCCGCGGTGGGGCGCGTCGCCGTCCTCGCGGGTGAACGGCACCCCGAGATCGATCAGCCAGCCAATGGCGTCCGGGCCGCGTTCGACCGTATAGCGCACGGCGTCCGGATCGCACAGGCCGGCGCCGGCGCGCAGCGTGTCGGCGACGTGGGAGTCGAGCGAGTCACCCTGGCCGAGCACCACCGAGACGCCGCCCTGGGCATAAAGGGTGCTGCCTTCCGTCAGGGGTCCCTTGGCGATGACGGCGACCCGGATCGATTCCGGCAGATGCAGGGCGAGGGTCAGGCCGGCCGCGCCACTGCCTATGATGAGAACGTCGAACTCTTGCTGTTTGTTCATAGATTCGGATATGAGTGGCTGCTAAAATCATGCCACTTGTGGGAACTGCTTCCTATCGGGGCCGCTGCACGCACACGGTGTGATCCCGCCCGGCAGGCAACCGTAATATACCTTTCAACTCGCGTACGAGCGAACTAACCCGCGGAGGCCTTGTCTATCCAGCAGACAGGGGCTCGCGGGCATTGGAGAGATGCCCGCATGGGCAAGCGGAACGCAGATCGGGAACTCGTTGAACGTGTACAAGACGGCGACAAGTCCGCGTTCGACCTGCTCGTGCGCAAGTACCAGGGCAAGGTCGTGAAGCTGGTCTCGCGCTACGTGCACGATCCCAGCGAGGCGCTCGACGTTGCGCAGGAGGCTTTCATCAAGGCGTACCGGGCATTGCCCTCGTTTCGCGGGGACAGTGCCTTCTACACCTGGCTCTACCGGATATCGATCAACACGGCCAAGAACCATGTCGTCGCCCTGGGTCGCCAGCCGGTCAACAGCGAATCGGAGATCGGGGACTCGGAGCACTTCGACATCAACAACCGGCTGCAGGAGGTCGATACACCGGAGGGCATGGCGCTGACGGGAGAGATCCAGGATACGGTGCTCAGGGCGATCGAGGCGCTGCCCGAGGATCTGCGCACCGCGATCATGTTGCGGGAGCTCGAGGGCATGAGCTACGAGGAGATCTCGCAGGCGATGGACTGCCCGGTCGGGACCGTGCGCTCCCGGCTGTTCCGGGCGCGCGAGTCCATCGACAACCAGCTCAAGGAGCTGCTCGACTAGACAGCGTTGGGGTAATCGGCCTGATGGGCCAGGGCAGACGGGTGGATGGGCATGTCCGAGAACATCGACAAGCAGATATCGGCGTGGGTGGACGGCGAGTTGCCCGAGCGGCAGGCGCGCGAGCTGGCGCAGCGCGTCAGCCAGGACCGGCACTCGCACCTGACATGGGAACGGTACCATCTGATCGGCGATGCCCTGCGGGGCGACGCCGACGGGCGGACGGCGGGTCTTGCCGACCGGGTCATGGCCGCGCTGGAGCGTGAGCCGACGGTTCTGCGGCCCCGGCGCCGGCGTCGCGTGGGACCGGTCGCCGGGCTGGCGGCCGCGGCGGCGGTGGCCGCCGTGGCGGTGGTCGGGGTCCTGAGCCTGACCGGCGGCGGGCCCGGCGCGGACGGGGCCGGTCCGGCGAGCCGGACGGTCGCACAGGTGCAGCCGGTGCGGAGCCGGTCCGGCACGCGGATGGAACAGGCCGTGCGGGACCAGCTGCGGGTGTACGTCGCGGACCACAACCAGCAGCTGGCCGTATCCGGCAGCAACGGCATGCTGCCCTACGTCAGGATGGCGGACTTCGAGGCCACGCCCCGGCACAAATGAAACCGGCCATGGTATTCACCGGAGTGCTGGCGGCCGCCCTGGCGTCTGCCGTGCCGGTCGCGTTCGCCGCGGGATCCCCGCCCGGGCCGAACGGATCGGGCGCGCGGGTCGGGGCGTGGCTGTCGCACATGGCCGATCAGGCCCGCGGCGAGAATTACGAGGGCACGTTCGTGTACATGGAGGGCGGTCACCTGGAGACCTTCCGGGTGATCCACCGGGTCACCGGCCATACCACGGAGGCCCGGATGTACGCACTGAACGGCGAGCATCGCGAAGTCCACCGGGTGGACGGCAAGGTGAACTGCTTCTGGCCCGATGCCGGCGAGATGCTGAAAAGCTCGACGGGCGCCAGCAATCCGTTCCCCAACCCCTTTCCCGCCAATCCCGCAAAGCTTGCGCCGTATTACCGCTTCCGGATGTTCGGGACCGCGCGGGTGGCCGACCACGAGTGCCGGCGGGTGGGACTGATCCCGCGCGACGGGTATCGCTACGGCTACCGCATGTGCCTCCAGCCCGGCACCGGGATGCTGCTCGAGTCCCGGCTCATGAATGCGCGGGGCAAGGTGCTCCAGCAGGTACTCTACACGCGCATATCCTACCCCCGGCACATCGATTCCGGGCTGCTCAAGCCCAAGGTCGACACGCATGCGCTCAAGCGGATTCCGCCGGCTCGCGCCCAGCCTCAGCTGGACGCCGGCGGGGGCGGCTGGAAGGCATCGCGGCTGCCGCCGGGGTTTCGCCTCGTGAGCCGCCACTACGAGTTCACGCAGGGGCGCAGCACGCCGGTGCAGCACATCGTCTACACTGACGGCCTGGCGACGGTGTCCCTGTTCGTGGGCCCGGTGCCGCCGTCGGGAGCCGTGTTCAACGGCGTCTCGCGGGAGGGCTCGATCAATGCCTTCGGCACCGTTCGCCAGGGGCACCAGGTGACGGTGGTGGGCAGCGTGCCGATGCAGACCCTGCGGATGATCGGGACCTCGGTACAGTCGGTCCCGGCGGGCGGCGGCAAGCGGTAGGCGCGCCCGACCCGGCCGGGCGCCGGTTCTGGCAATCAGCCCGGGAAGCTTAGTAATATGCACGCCGCGCCAGCGGCCCGATGCCGTCGTGTCCTCCGGACAGCGGGATCGCGGCCGGGCAGGAGACGACGCACCGCGCGACCGCCGTATGCCTCGACACGAACTGACACTGTACAGCCGCCCGGGCTGCCACCTGTGCGACGAGATGCTCCGCGAGGTCCACCGCGCGCTGGACTCGCGCGAGCTGGCCGTGGAGGTGGTCGACATCGACCGCAACGCAGAGCTGCTGGCGCGCTACATGCTGCGCATCCCGGTCCTGGCCCTGGACGGCGAAGAGGTGTGCGAAGGGCGCTTCGACCCGGAGGCCTTGCAGGCGGCTCTGCGGGCGCGGGCGCCGCGATGAGCGCCGCGCAGTCGGAGCAGGGCGGCGGCCGCATGCCGCGGGAACGGATCCGCAATTTCTCCATCATCGCCCACATCGACCACGGCAAGTCGACCCTCGCCGATCGGTTCATCCGCCTGTGCGGCGGCCTGGACGAGCGCGAGATGCTCGAGCAGGTGCTGGACTCGATGGACCTGGAACGGGAACGGGGCATCACCATCAAGGCGCAGTCCGTGACCCTGGGCTACCGCGCCGCGGACGGCCGGGACTACCAGCTGAACTTCATCGACACGCCGGGCCACGTCGACTTCTCCTACGAGGTCTCCCGGTCGCTCGCCGCGTGCGAGGGCGCCCTGCTGGTGGTCGACGCGGCGCAGGGCGTCGAGGCGCAGAGCGTCGCCAACTGCTACACCGCCATCGACCAGGGACTGGAAGTGGTGCCGGTGCTGAACAAGATCGATCTTCCCTCGGCGGACCCCGAGCGCGTGATCAACCAGATCGAGGAGATCATCGGCCTGGAAGCGCACGACGCGCTGCGCGTCAGCGCCAAGACCGGCCAGGGCATACCGGAGCTCCTGGAGGCGCTGGTCCGGCGCATCCCGCCGCCCGCCGGGGATCACGACCAGCCGCTGCAGGCACTGATCATCGACTCCTGGTTCGACAACTTCGTGGGCGTGGTCTCCCTGGTGCGCGTGGTGCACGGGGAGATCCGGCCGGGAAGCCGCATCCGCGTGATGTCCAGCAGCCGCGACTACCAGGTCGCCCGGGTCGGCGTGTTCACCCCGAAGCCGCGGGACCTCGGGGCGCTCGGCACCGGCGAGGTGGGGTTCGTGATGGCCGGCGTCAAGGACATCGACGGCGCCCCGGTGGGGGATACCATGACCTCGGCCGAGCGCCCGTGCGGGGCCCGGCTCCCCGGCTTCAAGCAGGTCAAGCCCTACGTCTTCGCCGGCCTGTTCCCGGTGACCTCCGACGACTATGAGGGCCTGCGGGATGCGCTGCAGAAGCTGCGGCTGAACGACGCCGCCCTGAGCTACGAGCCGGAGACGTCCGGCGCGCTCGGCTTCGGCTTCCGCTGCGGCTTCCTGGGCATGCTGCACATGGAGATCGTGCAGGCGCGGCTGGAGCGGGAGTACGACCTGGAACTCATCACCACGGCGCCGACCGTGGTGCACGAGGTGCTCACGCGCGGCGGCGAGGTACTGGCGGTGGACAACCCGGCGCACCTGCCCGCGCCCGGCGAGATCGAGGAGATTCGCGAGCCGATCATCCATGCGGACATCCTGGTTCCCCAGGAGCACGTCGGCGCCGTGATCATGCTGTGCGAGGAACGCCGTGGTCGCCAGCTGCGAATGCAGTACCTGGGCCAGCAGGTGTCGATTACCTACGAGCTGCCCATGAGCGAGGTGGTGCTGGACTTCTTCGACAGGCTGAAGTCCGCGAGCCGCGGCTTCGCCTCCTTCGACTATGAGTTCCGGCGCTTCCAGGCAGCCAGCCTCGTCAAGCTGGATATCCTGATCAACGGCGACCGGGTGGACGCCCTGTCGCTGATCGTGCACCGTGACATGGCCTACCACCGCGGGCGCGAGCTCGTCGAGAAGATGAAGGAGCTGATCCCGCGCCAGATGTTCGAGGTGGCGATCCAGGCGGCCATTGGCTCGCAGGTGATCGCGCGCACCACGGTGCGCGCGCTGCGCAAGAACGTGACCGCCAAGTGCTACGGGGGCGACGTCACGCGCAAGAAGAAGCTGCTGGAAAAGCAGAAGGCCGGCAAGCGCCGGATGAAACGGGTCGGCCGCGTGGAGATCCCCCAGGAAGCCTTTCTGGCAGTGCTGGACGTCAGCAAGAAATCCGACTGAAGCCCCGGGGGGCCGGCGTCGGGAGAACACGCAACGAGGTGGACGCAGGTGGACTTTTCGCTTTTGCTGGTGCTTTTGACGCTCGCGACCGGCGTGGTATGGGCCCTGGACAAGTGGCTCTGGGAGCCGCGGCGGGAGCGGGCGGCGGAAGCCGGAGAGGGCGGCCGCCGCGCCCCGATGGGGGTCGAGTTCTGTCGCAGCTTCTTCCCCGTAATCCTGGTGGTGCTGCTGCTGCGATCCTTTGTCGTCGAGCCTTTCCGCATCCCCTCCGGGTCGATGATGCCCACCCTGCTGGACGGGGATTTCATCCTGGTGAACAAGTTCGACTACGGCCTGAGGCTGCCCGTGGTACACACGAAGATCCTGGGGGTGGGCGAACCGCAACGCGGTGACGTGGCGGTGTTCCGCTGGCCCAAGGATCCCAGCAAGGACTTCATCAAGCGGGTCGTGGGGCTGCCCGGAGATACCGTGACCGTTCACGGCAACGAGCTCGTCGTCAACGGCAAGCGCATTCGCCACCGGTATCTCGGGCCCTACCTGGGGCCGGGCTCGTCCTCGCTGTTCAATCCGGGGCTCTACCGGGAGACGCTCGGCTCGCACACCCATGATATTCTGCTGATGAAACAGGTACCGGTGCCCAACGGGACATATCACGTGCCCAAGGGGCACTACTTCGTGATGGGTGACAATCGCGACGACAGCGACGACAGCCGGATGTGGGGCTTCGTGCCCGAGCGCAACCTGGTCGGGAAGGCGTTCCTGATCTGGATGAACTGGGACCCGCAGCGCATGCATCCGCTCTGGAGCCGCATCGGCGAGGTCATTCACTGAGGCGGAGGCTGGATAAAATATGAACAACGGCAGGAGGGGGGGATGGAAGCGCCAGCAGGGGCTGAGCTTCCTGGAAATTCTGCTTCTGGTCGCGGTGGGAGGCTTCCTGCTGATGACCGCGATCAAGCTGGTGCCGGTCTATATGGGCTATTTCGACGTGGCCTCGTCGCTGGATTCGCTGGCCAACGTGGCACCCTCGCAGCGCACGGTCCCGGAGCTGCGGCGCCTGCTGCGCAAGCGCTTCGATATCAACGACGTGACGCTCCAGCCGGGCTCGGTGCAATTCACCAACGAGGACGACGGCAGCATCGACGTGCACGTGCACTATACGCGCACGACCCAGTGGATCGGGAACGTGTCGCTGCTGGTGACCTTCGACCGGCGCGTGGTGGTACCGGCGGGCTGATGTCGCGCCTGGAGCGGCTCAGCGCGGACCTCGGCTGCCGATTCGGCGACATCTCCCTGCTGGAAGCGGCCCTCACGCACCGCAGCGCCGGCGGCAACAACAACGAGCGCCTGGAATTCCTGGGTGACGCGGTGGTGAACCTGGTGATCGCCGAGGAGCTGTTCCGTCGCCGTCCGGAGCTGCCCGAGGGCGATCTGAGCCGCCTGCGCGCGAGCCTGGTGCGCGGCTCGACGCTGGCCGAGATGGCAGCGGACCTCGATCTGGGGTCGTGCCTGCGGCTGGGGCCGGGCGAGCGCAAGAGCGGCGGGTTCCGGCGCGGCTCGATTCTTGCCGACGCGCTGGAGGCGGTGTTCGGGGCGATCTACCTGGACGGGGGATTCGCCGCCGCCGCGGCGGCGATCCGGAAACTGTACTCGGCGCGGCTGTCCGACCTGCCGCCGGTGGACGAGCTCAAGGATCCCAAGACCCGGCTGCAGGAGTACCTCCAGGCGCGCGGGCGCCCGGTGCCGAACTACGGGGTCGCCGATGTGGCGGGAGAGGACCATCGTCAGCGCTTCACCGTGGAGTGCCGGCTGCCCGACGATGGCCGCTGCTTTTCGGGCGAGGGCGGCAGCCGGCGGGAGGCGGAACAGGCGGCGGCACGCGCCTGCCTGGAGGGACTGCACGCGGATGCCTGAGACGCGATCCGGATTTCGCAGCGGGATGGTGGCGATGGCGGGGCGGCCCAACGTCGGCAAGTCCACCCTGCTCAATCGCGTGCTGGGACAGAAGATCAGCATCGTGACCCGCAAGCCGCAGACCACCCGGCAGCGGATCCTCGGCATCCTCACCCGGGCGGACGCCCAGATCGTGTTCGTCGACACTCCCGGCATTCACCGGGGCGAGCGCAGCGCGCTCAACCGCTACATGAACCGGGCCGCCCGCGAGAGCCTTGAGGACGCGGACCTGGCGCTGCTGGTGGTCGAAGCCGGGCAATGGACGGACGCCGACGACCTGGCGCTGGAATGGATCCGTCGGGCCGGTGTGCCGGTGGCGCTGGCGGTGAACAAGATCGACCGGGTCCGGCCGCGCGAGCGGCTGCTGCCGTTCCTCGACGAGGCCGCGCGCAGGGCCGATTTCCGTTTCCTCGTCCCGCTTTCTGCCCGCACCGGGGACAACCTGGCGGCGCTGCTGGACGAGCTGGCGGCGGCGCTGCCGGCCGGTCCGGCGCTGTTCCCGGAGGACCAGATCACCGACCGCAGCGAGCGCTTCCTGGCGGCCGAGCTGATCCGCGAACAGCTCATGAACATGCTGCACCAGGAGGTTCCGTACGGGCTCGCCGTGGAGGTGGAGCGCTTCGAGGCGGAGGACGCGGAACGCGTGCGGATCGGCGCCGTCATATGGGTTGAGCGCGAAGCGCACAAGGCCATCGTGATCGGGCGGGGCGGCGAAGCGCTCAAGCGGATCGGCCGCGCGGCACGGCTGCAGATTGCCGAAGCGCTCGGCTGTCGCGTGCATCTCGATCTCTGGGTCAAGGTCAAGGAGGGCTGGACCGACCGTCCGGGGGCGATTCAGCAGTTCGGTTACGAGTGACCGCTCCCGGCGCGCTGCGCGCCGCGGCGGCACGAGGCATGCATGAGCAGCAAGCGGATCAGCCTGCAACCGGCCTTTCTCCTGCACCAGCACGACTACCGTGACAGCAGCCGCTTGCTGGAGCTGCTGACCCGCGACCACGGACGCGTCGGCGCGGTGGCGCGCGGCGTGCGCTCGCCGCGGTCCCGGCTGCGCGGGGTGCTGCAGCCGTTCCAGCCGCTTCTGGTGTCGTGGAGCGGCCGCGGCGAGCTGGTGACGCTGGCCGGCGCCGAGCCCGCGGATCGGTGGCCGGCGCTTTCCCGCGGCACCCTGATGAGCGGCTTCTACGCCAGCGAGCTCATTCTGCGGCTGCTGCAGCGCCACGATCCGCATCCGGGCGCGTTCACCGCCTATGGCGGCCTGCTGCAGGCGCTGGGGACCGGTGACGATCCGGAACCCGCGCTGCGCGTATTCGAGCTCGAGCTGCTGCAGGAGCTCGGTTACGGCCTCGAGCCCGCGATCGACGCGGACAGCGGCGCCGCGATCGATGCGCGGGGATGGTACCGCTTCGAACCCGAGCACGGCATGGTGGCTGCGGCCGGCCGCGGGGACGACCCGCGCGAGGTTTCCGGACGGGCCTTGCTGGCGCTGGCGCGGCACGAGCTGGTCGAACCGGTCGACCTCCGCCATGCAAAGCGCCTGTTGCGTCAGGTATTATCGATCTATCTCGGTGACCGCCCGCTGCGCACGCGGGGCGTGCTGGCGGCGATGCAGCGCGAACGCCGGGCGGCACCGGGGCGTGACACGAGCGAGGAAGCGGATGAGTAATCCAGCCGGCATCGCACTTGGGGTCAACGTCGACCACGTGGCCAGCCTGCGACAGGCGCGCGGGACGCGTTACCCGGAGGTGCTGCAGGCCGCTCTGCTGGCCGAGCAGGCGGGTGCCGACAGCATCACCGTGCATCTGCGCGAGGATCGCCGCCATATCCAGGAACGCGACGTCCGGCTCCTGGTGCAGGCCCTGCAGACCCGGCTGAACCTGGAGATGGCCTGTACCGACGAGATGCTCGAGGTGGCGGCCTCGGTGCGGCCGGCGGACTGCTGCCTGGTCCCCGAACGGCGGGAGGAGCTGACCACCGAGGGCGGCCTGGACGTGGCCGCGCAGGAGGGCCGGATCGTGGAGGCCTGTGCCCGGTTGGCGCGGGCCGGCGTCCGCGTGGCGCTGTTCGTGGATCCGGATGGTGCGCAGCTGGAGGCGTGCGCGCGTGCCGGAGCGCCGGCGGTCGAGCTGCACACGGGCCGGTACGCGGACGCGCCCGACCGGGGCGGGCGGGCCGCGATGCTGGAGGAGCTGCGCCAGGCGGCCGCGCGGGCGCGGGCGCTTGGGCTGGAGGTGCACGCGGGTCACGGTCTCAGCTACCACAATGTCCAGGCGGTTGCGGCGATTCCGGAGCTGACCGAGCTGAACATCGGGCATGCCATCGTCGCCCGGGCGGTGTTCACCGGCATCGAGGCCGCGGTGCGCGAGATGCGCCGGCTGTTGCGGGAGGCGCGCCCCGGGTGATCGTTGGCGTGGGCACCGACATCGTCTGCATCGGACGGATGCGCAACAACCTGGAACGCTTCGGCGAGCGTTTCGCTTGCCGGATACTGGATGCCGGCGAGCTGGAGGAGTATCGGGACGAGCGTTTTCCGGAACGACTCCTGGCCAAGCGCTTCGCGGTCAAGGAAGCCGTGGCCAAGGCGCTCGGCACGGGTTTTCGCGATGGCGTGACGCCACGGCAGATCGCGGTGGTGCACGACCCGCTGGGCAAGCCGGCAGTGCGTTTGGCCGGCCCGGCGCGGCGACTGAGCGATGCGCTCGGGGTGGGTGCCACCCTGGTGAGCATCAGCGACGAGCGGGAGCACGCCATCGCATTCGTCGTGCTGCTGCGCGGCTGACGCGGGCCGCGGTGCCGGCCGGCAGCAGTGCCCGAGGGAGGGAGTGCCATGAGCACCACTGCATCCGAGTGCGCCGTCACCATCGACGGGCGGCAAGTGGGGGCCGCCCGCGGCCGACTGCTGATCGATGTCTGCCGCGAGCACGGCATCGAGATGCCCCAGCTTTGCTATCATCCATCCCTGGGCTCGCTCCAGACCTGTGATACCTGCTGGGTCGAGGTGGACGGCGAGCTCGCGCGCGGCTGCGCGGTGACCGTCCGCGACGGGATGCGCGTGAGCATCGGCGACTCCGGCGCGGCCGCGGCCCGGCGCGAAGGCATGGACCGCGTGCTCGCCAACCACGAGCTTTACTGCACGCTTTGCGACAACAACCACGGCGGGTGCGAGCTGCACAACGCGGTGGGGCGCATGCACGTGCCGGGCCAGCACTACCCGTTCCGGGGCAAGCCGTACCAGCCCGACACCGACAACCCCTTCTACGTCTACGATCCGGACCAGTGCATCCTGTGCGGACGCTGCGTCGAAGCCTGCCAGAACCTGCAGGTGAACGAGACCCTGACCATCGACTGGAGTCTCGAGCGTCCGCGCGTCGTCTGGGACGGGGGCGCGCCGATCGACCAGTCCAGCTGCGTGTCCTGCGGACACTGCGTCACGGTCTGCCCGTGCAACGCCCTGATGGAAAAGAGCATGCTCGGCGAGGGCGGGCCGTTCACCCGGCTGTCGCCGCAGGTCGAGGAGGGCGCGGGCACCGGACGCAAGGCGATCGACCTGGTCAAGGCGCTGGAGCCGCTGACCGGCTTCGGCCCGATCTTCGGCATCGCCGACATGGAGGCCGAGCTGCGCCGGGGCGAGATCCGGCGGACCAAGACCGTATGCACCTACTGCGGGGTGGGCTGCAGCTTCGACGTCTGGACCCGGGACCGGCGCATCCTGAAGGTTCAACCGGTGCCGGAGGCGCCCGCAAACGGCATCTCGACCTGCGTGAAGGGCAAGTTCGGCTGGGATTTCGTCAACAGCGAGGACCGTCTGACGCGGCCGCTGATCCGGACCGCCGACGGTTTCCGCGAGGCGGACTGGGACGAGGCCCTGGCGCTGGTGGCACGTCGCCTGGGCGAGATCCGCAGCGATCACGGTGCCGACGCGCTGGGCTTCATCGCGTCCTCCAAGTGCACCACGGAGGAGTCCTACCTGATGCAGAAGCTGGCGCGACAGGTGATCGGCACCAATAACGTCGACAACTGCTCGCGCTACTGCCAGGCTCCCGCGACCGTCGGATTGTGGCGTACGGTCGGCTACGGAGGGGACGCGGGGTCGATCTCCGACCTCGCCCGCGCCGAGGTGCTGCTGATCGTGGGCTCGAATACCGCCGAAAGCCATCCGGTGATCGCCACGCGGATGAAACGGGCCCGGAAGCTCAAGGGGCAGAAGCACATCGTCGCGGATCCCCGGGGCAACGAGATGGCACGCCGCGCCGATCTCCACCTGCAGCCGGTGCCGGGGACCGATCTGGTCTGGCTGTCGGCGCTGAGCCGCTACATCCTGGAAAACGGGCTGGCCGACGAGCGCTTCCTGGAACAACGTGTCTCGGGACTGGATGCCTACCGGGAAAGCCTTGAGCCGTACACGCTGGACTACGCGGAAGAGGTGACGGGAATCCCGCGAGACCAGCTGGAAGAGGCCGCGCGGACCGTCGCCGCGGCCGGGAGCGTATGCGGCGTCTGGGCCATGGGGGTGACCCAGCACGGGGCCGGCTCGGACACCTCGACCGCCATCTCCAACCTGCTCCTGGTTACCGGCAACTACGGCCGGCCGGGCACCGGCGGCTACCCCATGCGGGGGCACAACAACGTCCAGGGCACCAGCGACTTTGGTTCCATGCCGGACCGCTTCCCGGGCTACGAGTTCGTCACCGACGAGGTCGTGCGCGCGCGATACGAGCATGCATGGGGCGTGCAGCTGCCCGCCACGCCGGGTTTCAACAACCACCAGATGGTCGAGGCCGTTCACCACGGGAAGCTGCGCGGGATGTACATCCTGGGCGAGGAGATGGGTATCGTCGACTCCCACGCGCAGTACGTGCAACAGGCGTTCGAGAAGCTGGACTTCCTGGTGGTCCAGGACGTTTTCTTCGGCCGCACGGCCGAGTTCGCGGACGTGGTCCTCCCGGCCTGCCCCTCGCTGGAGAAGGAGGGCACCTTCGTCAACACCGAACGGCGGATTCAGCGCCTGTACCAGGTCATGGAGCCGCTGGGGCAGTCGCGCCCCGACTGGCGCATCCTGCAGGACGTCGCGCGTGCGCTCGGGACGGACTGGAGCTATGCCCATCCGGGAGAGGTGATGCACGAGGCCGCGTCGCTGGCACCGCTGTTCGCCGGGGTGAGCTACGAGCGCCTGGAAGGCTACGCCTCGCAGCAGTGGCCGGTGGCCGCCGACGGCACGGGCACGCCGCTGCTGTACACGGAGGGATTCCACTTCGACGACGGCATGGCGCGGCTGTACCCGCTCGAATGGCGCGAGCCCACCGAACAGCCGGACGACGAGTACGACCTGCACCTGAACAACGGGCGCCTGCTGGAGCATTTCCACGAGGGCAACCTCACCTACCGGTCCCCGGGCATCCGCGCCAAGGTCGGGAGCACCTTCGTCGAGGTCTCCCCGGAGCTCGCCGGGGAGCGGGGCGTGCGCGACGGCAGCCTGGTGCGGCTGATTTCCCGCCGGGGCGCGGTGCGGGTCGGCGTGGTGGTGACCGACCGGGTGCGGGGGCACGAGCTGTACATGCCGATGAACGGACGTGCCAACGAGGAGGCGGTCAACGTGCTCACCAGCTTCCTGGCCGATCGCGACACGGACACGCCCGCCTACAAGGAAGTGGCGGTACGCATGGAGGTCCTGAGCGTCGAGGGCGAGCCCGTGCTCAAGCGGAACAACCACCGCTACGGTCACGCGACTCCGGCAAGCGGCATCCAGGTGGACCGCAAGTGGCAGCGCGACGACTATGTCCGTCCGCCGGGCAGGGCGCCGGACGATGGAGGGCTGTGATGGCACAACGAAGCGAATACCGGCCCGCACAGGGGCTGAACGAGGGCGGCGCCGCGGCGGCGGATCCGGTCCGGGTTGCGGGACAACTGGCCGCGCTGGGCGAGCTGGTCGCCGACCTCGAGCGCCGGGGCGTGCTGCGCCTGTTGCGGGACCTCGGCGAGGCCGCGCCCGGCATCCTGGAGATCGCGCTGCGCGGCCTCGAAAGCGAGCGCGGGCGCAACGCGCTGGAGAACCTGGTGCTGCTCGGGCGCGAGCTGGGCCGAATCGATCCGGCGGAGCTCGAGCGGATGCTGGCGGCGATGCACGCGGGGCTGGCACCGGTCATGGAGCCGGGGCCGGAACCCGCGACCGGTTCGGGCCTTCGGGCGGCGTGGGCGGTGCTGAACGACGGCCCACTGTGGCGCTCGCTGGCACCGGTGCTCGACGGGCTGCAGGCATTCCGGGCCGCGCTGGCCGCGCGGCCCGATCGGCATGAGTAGCCGGAA
This sequence comes from Gammaproteobacteria bacterium, assembly GCA_035638775.1. Classification (GTDB taxonomy): domain Bacteria; phylum Pseudomonadota; class Gammaproteobacteria; order UBA5335; family SLRW01; genus DASQZJ01. The sequence continues at coordinate 137,715 of DASQZJ010000012.1, read as the reverse complement.
CCGGCGCCGCATCGGGATCACGGCGTTCGAAGGCGGCGTCCTGCGCCGGCGGGAAGACTGCCTGGCGGAGGAGGCGCCGCTGGAGATCCATATCGCCGGCGTCCCGCCGCTGGTCACCATGCGCACACCGGGGCAGGACGCGGAGCTGGTCGCCGGGCTGATGTTCACCGAGGGCGTCGTGCGGGACGCCTCCGAGATCGTGTCATTGCAGCCTGGCGCGGGACCGCACGGACGGATCGTGCGCCTGATGCTGCGGGCCCCGGCGCGGCTCCGGCTGCCACTGGCGGAGCGAAGCGGCCTGGCAAGCAGCGCCTGCGGTGTCTGCGGCAAGCCGAGCTTCTCCACGGCAGTGCTCGATCGGCAGCCCGTGCCGCGGGGCGAAGCCCGGATCGGAACGCACGTTCTCGATCGGCTGCCGGAGCGGCTTCGGGCGGCGCAGGGGCTGTTCGAGCGGACCGGGGGATTGCATGCGGCGGGTCTCTTCAGTGCCGCGGGCGAGCTCCTGGCGGCGCGGGAGGACGTGGGCCGGCACAATGCCCTGGACAAGCTGGTCGGGTGGGGCCTGCGCCGCGGCAATCTGCCCTGGGACGACCGCATCGTGCTGCTCAGCGGACGCGCGAGCTACGAGCTGCTGCACAAGTGCGTCATGGCGGGCGCGCCGGTGGTCTGCGCGATCTCCGCGCCCAGCACCCTGGCGGTGGAAGTGGCCCGGCGCTTCGACGTCACCCTGGCGGGCTTCCTGCGGGACGGGCGCGTCAACCTCTATTCGGCTCCCTGGCGCGTGTCGGGAGCAGCCGCGGAGCGCCGCGGCTAGACCGGACGGGACGAGGGCGGGGATCCGGCGGCGGTGCCGCGGTGCCGGGCCAGGAAGCGGCCGATCTCGCGGTTGAGCCGGGCGAGCAGGTAGGCCGTGTGCTCGCCCGCGAGGCCGTCGCTCTCGTCGCGGAGGTGCGTCTCCAGCTCGCGCGCGCGGCTCTGGATCACCGACAGCTCGCAGAACGCCGCGGAGCCGTGGATCAGGTGCGCCTGTGCCACCATGCGCTCGCGGTCCTCCCCGGCGAAGGCGTCGTTCATCGCCTCGCACTGGCGGGGCAGGTCCTCCAGCAGCATCTCCAGGATTTCCGGGTCGTCGGGCGCCGCATCCACCGCGGGGTCGTCGTCGGAGAACCCGCCGGTCGCGACCGGGGCGGGGGAGGGCTCGTCGGCGGCGGGCGCCGTGGCGGCGCCGCGGCTGGGCCGGGCGAGCGTGCGCTGGATGGTCGCGACCAGCGTGTCCTCGCGGATGGGCTTGACCAGGCAGGCATCCATGCCGGCTTCGAGGAACCCCCGCTGCTCGTCGGGGATCGCGTTGGCGGTGACCGCGATCACGGGCGTGCGACGTTCCGGCTTCTCCGCCATGCGGATGCGCCGGACGACCTCCGTTCCGCTCAGGTTGGGCATGTGCACGTCCAGCAGGACGGCATCGAACTCCGTGGCACGGAACTGCGCCAGGGCTGTCCGGCCGTCTTCCGCCTCGGTCACCACGGCGCCGTAGCGGCGCAACTGGGTCGCCAGCAGGCGCAGGTTGATGCGGTTGTCGTCGGCAGCCAGCAGGTGCAGGCCCGCCAGGCTGTTGCGCGGGAGCTGCATGCCGTCTTCCCGGCTCGGCGCCTCCTGCGGGGTCCGGCCGGCCCCGGGGGCGACCAGTCGGCACATCTGCTCGTAAAGACGGCTGTGGTTGATCACCTTCGGCAGGCAGATGTCCGCGCCGAGCTCGCAGACACGGTGGTGCACGGTTCGGTCGACCGAGTTCACCAGCACCACGGTGTTCCGGCCGCCGCGGCGCAGCCGGCCCAGCACACCGTGAATGCCGCCGTCGTCCAGGCCGCTCCGGGCCAGTCCGAGGACCACGAAATCGTAGCCGTGCCCGGCGGCGTCGGCCCGCGCCAGGCTGGTCTCAAGCGCCTCCAGGGTGTCCACCTCGTCCACGCTCATGCCCCATTCCTCCAGGGTGTGCGCGATCGCCAGGCTGGACAGGTGGTAGCTCTCGAACAGCAGGGCGCGTCGCTCCCGAAGGCCGTCCGGCATGCGGCCGGGCTCCTGCTCCTGCTGTTCGCACCGCCGCAGCGTGACCGTGAACCAGAATTTCGACCCCTTGTCCAGCCGGCTGCGAAAGCCGATGCGCCCGCCCATTGCCTGGAGCAGCTTCTCCGACACGAACAGTCCCAGGCCGGTGCCGCCGAAGCGGCGGGTGGAGGACGAGTCGGCCTGGGTGAAAGCCTGGAAAATGCGTTCCTGCTCGCGCGGATCGATGCCGATTCCGGTGTCGGCGACGCTGACGGTCAGAGTGACGTCGTCGGCACTCTCCGCTTCGTTCATGAGCCGCACCGTGACGTTGCCGCTCGGGGTGAACTTGACCGCGTTGCTGAGCAGGTTGGTCAGGATCTGGCGCAGCCGGACCGGGTCGCCGCGCACCCGCGCGGGGACGTCGGAGTAGATCAGATGCACCAGCTCGAGCTCCTTCTCGTAGGCCAGGGGCGCCAGCAGACCCACGGTGTCCTCCACCAGTTCGCGCAGGTTGAACGGTACGTCCTCCAGCACCAGCTTGCCGGCTTCCACGCGGGAGAAGTCGAGAATGTCGTTGATGATGCTCAGCAGATTGCCGGCCGACTTGTGGATGATCTGGACATACTCCTCCTGCTCCCGGTCCATGCGGGTCTGCGCCAGCAGGTGGGTGAAGCCGATGATGCCGTTGACGGGGGTACGGATCTCGTGGCTCATGTTGGCGAGAAAGCCGGACTTGACGCGGCTGGCGTCCTCCGCGCGGCGCCGCGCCAGGTCCAGCTCGACGTTTTTCACCTCCAGCTCTTCCAGCGTGGTGCGCAGCTCTCCGGTGGCCTGGTCGATCTGCTCCTGCAGGTCCCGGTGGCCGGCCTGGAGAGATTGGGCCATGGCGTTGATGCCCCGTTCCAGGGTGCCCAGCTCGCCGCCGGACTCCTCGGGCACCCGCCGGCTGAGCTCGCCCCGCCGCAGGGCGCGGACGCCGTCGGTCAGGCGCAGGATCGGGCGGGTCACGTCCCGGCTCGCCTGCAGCGCGAGCAGGAAGCTGATGAGCAGGCCGATGAGGGTGATCAGCAGTCCGTTGACCAGCACCTCGACCTGGCGACTGCTGGTTTCCGCCCGCGATAGCTGCACCTCGACCCATCCGCGCCCCCCGGCGCCGCCCGCGACCGGGATGGTGATGGGCACGCGGAAGGACTGCAGCGCGCCGTTGGCGCCCGGGGCGATGTGGCGCAGTATCCAGCCGGTCGCGGGCAGCTGTCCGGCAGATCGCCGGGCGTGGGCCAGCACCTGTCCGGAGGGCCCGATGATCTGCACGCGGGCGACGGCCTTGTCGCTCAGGGCCGCCCCCACGATCTGGTCGAGCATGGCCTGGTCGTGGTGGGCCAGGGCGTAGCGGGCCCCTGGTGCCAGTTGACTGGCGATCGCGCGGCCGACCGTGCTGTGCGCCTGCTCCAGGTCCTGGATGCGGGTGCTCACCAGGTACAGGCCGACGATGACCGCGAGCAGCGCGGGCGGCAGCACGGCCAGCAGCAGCATCCGGTCCCGTATTCCCCAGCGTTTCAGCACGACGACCCGTCCCCCTGCACGGCAGTGCGCCGGACCAGATATTGATAGTACTTTGCCGGCCCGGCAGCGAAAAGCCGCCCGGGGTCCCGTCCCTTACGTCTTCCGGGCGGTTTCGAGTAGACTTGCAGGATGTCCTACCCGACGATCGAAAGCTGCGTGGGCGGCACGCCGCTGGTGCGGCTGCAGCGCCTGCCGGGGGATACCGGCAATACGATCCTGGTCAAGCTCGAGGGCAGCAACCCCGCCGGTTCGGTCAAGGATCGCCCCGCGATGTGCATGATCCGCGGTGCCGAGGAGCGCGGCGAGATCCGCCCCGGGGACACCCTGATCGAGGCGACCAGCGGCAATACGGGGATTGCGCTGGCCATGGCCGCCGCGGTCCGCGGCTACCACCTGCGTCTGATCATGCCCGAGAACGCCAGCGCCGAACGGGCGGCCACCATGAAGGCCTACGGGGCGGAGCTGGTCACCGTGAGTCGCGAGGCCGGCATGGAGGGCGCCCGGGATCTGGCCCGGCAGATGCGTGAGCAGGGTGACGGCCATGTGCTGGACCAGTTCTCCAATCCGGACAACCCCAGGGCCCACTATGAGGGAACCGGACCCGAGATCTGGCGGGACACCGGCGGGACCGTGACGCACTTCGTCAGCTCCATGGGGACGACGGGGACGATCATGGGCACCTCGCGCTATCTCAAGGAGCGCAACCCGCAGGTCCGGATCGTCGGGGTGCAGCCCCGTGACGGTGCCAGCATCCCGGGCATCCGGCGATGGCCGGAGGCCTATCTGCCCTCGATCTTCGAGCCGGCGCGCGTGGACCGGATCATCGACGTAAGCCAGGAGGAGGCGGAGGAGGGTGCCCGCGGGCTCGCCGCGCGCGAGGGAATCTTCGCCGGCGTCTCCTCCGGCGGCGCGGTGGCTGCCGCACTGCGCCTGTCCGCAGAGGTCTCGGAGGCGGTGATCGTTGCGATCGTGTGCGATCGCGGCGACCGGTACGTCTCGACCGGCGTCTTCCCGCTGGATTAGCCGTCGGGGCGTACGGAGCAGGATGAACGTCTTCACTTTCGACATCGAGACCGTGCCGGACGTCGCCAGCGGCAGACGCCTGTACGACGTGCCGGACCTGGACGACGACGACGTCGCCCGGATCATGTTCCACCAGCGCCGGCAGAAGACCGGCGGCAGCGAGTTTCTGCCGCTGCACCTGCACCGGGTGGTGGCGGTTTCGGTATGCCTGCGTTCGGGCGATGCCTTCCGGGTATGGTCCCTGGGCGACCCGGACGCGGACGAGGGTGAGCTGATCCGGCGCTTCTTCGACGGCATCGAGCGCTTCGTACCGGACATCGTCTCCTGGAACGGCGGCGGCTTCGACCTTCCGGTGCTGCATTACCGCGCCCTGCTGCACGGGGTGGCGGCACCGCGCTACTGGGAGACCGGGGACGAAGACGGCGCATTCCGCTTCAACAACTATCTGAACCGGTTCCACTCCCGACACACCGACCTGATGGACGTGCTCTCGGGCTACCAGGGGCGTGCGGTGGCCCCGCTCGACGAGATCGCGGTGCTGCTCGGCCTGCCCGGCAAGATGGGCATGCACGGATCGCACGTCTGGGACCGCTTCCGCGAAGGGGAGATCGGCGCGATCCGCGACTACTGCGAAACCGATGTGCTCAACACCTACCTGGTCTACCTGCGGTACCAGCTGATGCGCGGGCGGCTTTCCCGGGAGGGATACGCGGGCGAGTGCGCGGTGGTTCGGGAAGGGCTCGAGAAGGACGGGCGTCCCCACCTGCTGGAGTTCCTGGATCGCTGGATCGCGGCCGGCGGCGCCGGGGAGGGCTGATGGCGGTGGCACGGCACGCGCGCAGGCAGCGGCCCGAACCGGAGCCGCGGGAAGCGGAGATCGAATCGCTGGGCCACGACGGGCGGGGTGTCGCCCGCATCGACGGCAAGGCAACCTTCGTGCACGGGGCCCTGCCGGGCGAGCGCGTGCGGGTGCGGCCGGTGCGTTGCAGGCGGGACTTCGACGAGGGCGAGGTGGTGGAGGTGTTGCAGGCGTCTCCGGACCGGGTCGAACCGCGCTGCCGCTTCTACGGGACCTGCGGCGGCTGCAGCCTGCAGCACCTGGATCCGCGACGCCAGATCGAGGCCAAGGAAACGATCCTGCTGGACAACCTGGCGCGCATCGCCGGGCTGCGGCCGGACCGCGTGCTGCCGCCCCTGACCGGCCCGGCCTGGGGCTACCGCTGCAAGGCCCGGCTGGGCGTGCGGGACGTGCGTGGCAAGGGGCGTGTGCTGGTGGGCTTTCGCGAACGCGGCAGCAGCTTCATCGCCGACATGACCCGTTGCGAGGTACTGCATCCGGCAGTGGGCGAGCGCCTGGACGCGCTGTCTGCACTGATCGGCTCGCTCGACATCCGGCGCCGGGTGCCGCAGATCGAGGCGGCCGCGGGAGACGACGGCGTCGCGCTCGTGCTGCGCGTGCTGCTCGAGCCGACCGCGGCAGACCGGGAGCGGCTGCGCGCGTTCGAAGAGCGCGAGCGAATCCGGATGTGCCTGCAGCCGGGCGGGGTCGACTCGGTCCGGTCGCTGGACGGGGAGGAGGTGGTGCTGCACTACGCCCTGGACGAGGACAGGGTCAGGATCCGCTTCCGGCCGACCGACTTTACCCAGGTCAATCCCGCGATCAACCGGGCCATGGTGGAGCGGGCCCTGGACCTGCTGCGCCCGGAAGGGACCCGCGCGCTCGACCTGTTCTGCGGACTGGGCAATTTTACCCTTCCGCTGGCCCGGCGCGCGCGGCACGTGACGGGCGTGGAAGGGGACGCCACGCTGGTGCGGCGGGCGCGCGAGAACGCGGCGGCCAACGGACTGGAGAACGTGGACCTGCATGCGGCCGATCTGCAGGACCCGGCCCTGCTGAGGGAGGCGCCTTGGCTTGCGGGGCGCTTCGAGCGCGTGCTGCTGGATCCGCCGCGCTCCGGCGCGCGCGGGATCCTCGAATGCATCGGCACCGCAGGCGTGGAGCGCGTGGTCTACGTCTCCTGCCATCCCGGCAGCCTGGCCCGCGATGCCGGCATACTGACGCGGGAGCATGGCTTCCGCCTGGAAGCCGCCGGCGTGATGGACATGTTTCCGCAGACCTCGCACGTCGAGTCCATCACCTGCTTCGTACGCCCGGGAGGCTGAGCCGGATGGGTCGCGAGATCGAGCGCAAATTCCTGGTGACCGGCGACGGCTGGCGGGCGGAAGCCGAGGAATGGCTCGACATGCGCCAGGGCTACCTGGTGCTGGAAGGCCGCAGCTCCGTCCGCGTTCGGGAAGCCGGCGAACGTGCCTGGCTGAACATCAAGAGCGCCGAGCTCGGTGTCGAGCGGCGCGAGTTCGAATATCCGATCCCGGCTGCCGACGCGCGGGAGATGCTGGCGCACCTGTGCCGGCATCCGCTGGTTGAAAAGCGCCGCCACCGCGTGCCCGTGGGCGATCATGTGTGGGAGGTGGACGAATTCTTCGGCGACAACGCCGGATTGGTGGTGGCCGAGATCGAGCTCGGGCATCCGGACGAGCCGTTCCGGCGACCACCCTGGCTCGGCCGGGAGGTGAGTCACGAGGCCCGCTACTACAATGTCCGGCTGGTGCGCCACCCCTATCGGGACTGGAGCGTCGCCGAGCGGGGCGCGGGAGATGAGTGAGTCCCGGGTATCGGTCCGCGTGAGCCTGGCACGCCAGGAGCTGCTGCTGATGGGCGCGGGAAGGGTCCTGCGCCGCTACCGGGTTTCGACCGCCGCGGCCGGGGCCGACGAGCGGAACGGCAGCCTGGGCACGCCCCGGGGGCGGCACGTGGTGCGTGCCCGGATCGGGGACGGCGCGCCGGTGGGGACGGTTTTCCGCGGACGCCGCCCGACCGGCGAGATCTACGACGAGACGCTCGGCCGCCGCTATCCGGGGCGGGACTGGATCCTCACCCGAATCCTCTGGCTCAGCGGCTGCGAGCAGGGCTTCAACCGGCTGGGGGACGTGGACACCATGCGCCGCTACATCTACGTCCACGGAACCCCGGACAGCACGCGGCTCGGCGTGGCGGGCAGTCACGGCTGCATCCGCATGAACAACGCGGACATCGCGGAGCTGTTCGACCGGGTACCCGCGGGCACGCGGGTCGACATCCGGGAGGACTGAAACATGGCGGGCGCACAACCCGGCCCGGTGATGCTGGACCTTGCCGGGACCGAGCTCGACGCCGAGGAGCGCGAGATCCTGGTGCATCCGCTGGTGGGGGGGGTGGTGCTGTTCCGGCGCAACTACGCCGGGCCCGCACAGCTGGCGCGGCTCACCGCTACGGTCCATGCGCTTCGCCCGACACTGGTCGTGGCGGTCGACCAGGAGGGTGGCAGGGTGCAGCGCTTTCGGGAGGGCTTTACGCCGCTGCCGCCGGCGGCTGTCCTGGGCCGGATCCACGACCGCGATCCCGGGGCCGCGCGTGACGCCGCCTGGCGCACCGGGCGACTGATGGCGCGCGAGCTGCGCCGCTGCGGCGTGGACATCAGCCTGGCGCCGGTCCTGGATCTTGCCGGAAACCGCGAGGTGATCGGGGACCGTGCGCTGCATCCGGATCCGGAGGTAACGGCCGCCCTTGCCGGGGCCTGGATCACGGGCATGGGCGCCGCGGGGATGGCCGCGGTGGGCAAGCATTTCCCGGGGCACGGCGGCGTCAGGGGCGATTCGCACCGGCTGCTGCCGGTGGACGACCGTTCTCTCGAGCAGATCCGCAAACGCGATCTGCTGCCCTTTGCCCGCCTCGCCGCCGGCGTCGGCGGCCTGATGACGGCGCACGTGCACTATCCGCGGGTGGACAGCCTGCCGGCGAGCCTCTCGCGGCGCTGGCTGCGGGACGAGCTGCGGGGCCGGCTGGGGTTTGCCGGCGCCGTGCTGTCGGACGATCTCTCCATGGCCGGCGCCGCCGGCTTCGGGGACATGGTAGAGCGCACCCGCCTGGCGCTGCGGGCGGGCAGCGACATGGTGCTGGTCTGCAATGACCGGGAGGGCGCCCTCGCGGTCCTGGACGGGCCGGTGCGCGCCTCCGGGGAATCGAGCGGGCGCATTGCCGCCTTGCGCGGCGGCCGGGGCGCGGAGCCCCGCGAGGGCTGGGCCGCGACGGAGGCCGCGGACCGGCAGCTGGTCGGGGGCCTGTGCGCCACGGACGAGTGAGGAACCGATGACGGACCTGGTCAGGCATGTGAACGAGGTGTACGCGCGCGCCGAGCGCCTCTACAGCGGGGCGCAGGTCAGCGAGGCGCTCGCGCGCATGGCTGAGGCCATCGGCGCCGCGCTCGCGGGGGCCGACCCGGTGGTGCTGTGCGTGATGCTGGGCGGGCTGATCCCGACGGCGGAGCTGGTTCGACACCTGCACTTCCCGTTCGAACTGGACTACCTGCACGCCACCCGCTACCGCCGCGGCACTTCGGGCGGCAGCCTGCAGTGGCGTGCGCGACCCGAGACGCCGCTCGCGGGGCGCCGGGTGCTGATCGTGGACGACATCCTCGACGAGGGCCTGACCCTGAGTGCACTGCGGGACTGGTGCGTGGCGGAGGGAGCGGCCGCGGTGCAGACGGCGGTCCTGACCCGGAAACGTCACGCCCGCAACGGCACCGGCATCCGCGGGGATTACGTCGGCCTCGAGGTGCCGGACCGGTACGTGTTCGGCTCCGGCATGGACTACCGGGGCTATCTGAGGAACGCGCCGGGCATCTTCGCCGTGGCCGAGGGCACCGAAGGGGACGCGCATGAACGGTGAGGCGTGCATCGCGATCATCGGGGGCACCGGGCTGGACGCGCTGCCGGAGCTGGAAGTGCCTGAGACGCTCACGTGGGATACGCCCTACGGCGCTCCCTCCGGCGGGCTGGTCCGGGGACGCCTGGCGGGGTGCCCGGTGCTGTTCATGCCCCGCCACGGCAGCGACCACGCGCTCGCCCCCCACCGCGTCAACTACCGGGCGAACCTGTGGGCACTGCACGCGGCGGGAGCGCACAGCGTCATCGCCGTGGCCGCGGTCGGCTCGATCGCACCGCAGCCCGAGCCGGGTGGAGTCGTGATTCCTGACCAGATCATCGACTACACCTGGGGTCGCGAGCACACCTTCGTGCACGCGGGCCGGGTGCAGCACGTGGATTTCACGCGGCCGTACACGCCGACCCTGCGGGAACGCCTGGTGGCTGCGGCGCGCGATGCCGGCGTGCCGATCACCGACGGCGGTGTCTACGGCGCGACCCAGGGCCCCCGGCTGGAATCGGCGGCGGAGATCGCCCGGCTGGCACGCGACGGCTGCACCATGGTCGGCATGACCGGGATGCCCGAGGCGGCGCTGGCACGGGAGCTGGAGCTGGACTATGCCTGCTGCGCGGTGTCCGTCAACCGCGCTGCCGGGGTCGCGCCAAGCGGGGACATTCACGCGGAGATCGGACAGTTCCTCGCGCAGGGCATGCAGCGGGCGCTGGAGATCGTCCGCCACGCCGTGGCGCAGCTCGCGGACGCCGGTGGCCGGGGAAGGTCATGAACCCCGCGGCGTGACCAGGGCCAGCACGCCGAAGCGGGGATTGTCCAGGTAGTGCAGCTTGCCGCTGCGCATGCGGCGCTGCTGGCGCATCGGGAAGCCGACCAGGTGGGGTCCCACGCCGGGTGTCGCGTTCAGCGCGCCCGGTCCTTCCCCGGAGCTGCCGGCGCCGCCGGCCTGGCTGCCGTCCGACCGGGATGCGGCGTTGCTCCCGGCGTTGCCGTTCGTGCCGGAGGAGCCCAGGCCGGAGCCCGCTACCACCTGCGAGTAGACCATGTTGACGGTCAGGTGCAGGTAGCGCACCACGCTGAGCTTGATGGTTCCGTCGAGCCGGTAGACCGGTGCCGGCGGCGTGGCCGCCTCACCGGTGCCGCCGGTGGCGGCCTGCGGCTGCGCGGGGGCATCCTGTCCGCCGGGCGTCGCGGCGGGCTCCGCCGGCTGCGTGGAACCGGCCGGGGCGGGTGGCTGAATCGTCTGTTCGCCGTGCAAGCGCACGGCTTTCGCCTTGGCCGGCGGGTACCCGGGCTGGGTCCAGGCCACGTGCAGGATGGGCTGGTAGCGCGAGGAATGCTTCAGCGCCTTCCATACGCCGTCGAGGCGGTAGCTGGAGGAGGGCAGGCGGGAGAACGGTCGGGGCTGCCCGGCGCCGTGGAACGGTTTGAGGGTGACGGCCCCCTGTACGTCCGGCATCGGCGGACGCGTGGGCCACATCTCGTCGGAGAGCCCGGGCGGCGAGACGTTGCGGAAGACGATGATCTCGACGTCGTACCAGCGGGGCGAGGGTTTCTGCGCCGCGAGCGCGGTCGACGGGATCCCCAGCGCGACCAGCACGAGCATCGCCAGCGCCATGCCGGCCGCGCCTGCCGGGAGTCTGCGGGGTCGGTGGTGTTGCAGCATGGCGCCCATCTTACGCACCCGCGCCGGAGACCGCACTCTCCGCCTCCGTGCTGCGCGAGAGACGCTCGAGCAGGTCTTCCACGAAGCGGATGCGCGCCCCGGGTTCCTCCAGGTCGGCCTGGAAGCGCAGCCCGGTCTGGCCGTCCAGCCGGTAGCGCTGCGGGTCGCCCTGGATCAGCGCGATGATCGCCGCGGGGTCGACGTCCGGCTTCTCGCTGAAGACGATGCGGCCGCCGGCGGGCCCGGCTTCCAGCTTGCGGATGCCCAGCGGCGCGGCCTTGAGCTTCAGTGCCGTCAGGCGGAACAGGTTCCTGGCCTGGGGCGGCAGCAGGCCGAAGCGGTCGATCATCTCGACCTGGATTTCTTCCAGCGCGCCCGTGTCCGGCGCGCTCGCGATCCGCTTGTACAGCATCAGCCGGAGGTGCACGTCCGGCATGTAGTCCGAGGGCAGCAGCGCGGGCACCTGCAGGTCGAGCTCCGGGCCGTGCTCCGGCTGCTCCACCGCATCCGGCAGCTCCCCGGAACGCAGCGCCCGCACCGCGCGGTCCAGCAGCTCGCTGTAGAGGCTGAAGCCGATCTCCTGGATCTGGCCGCTCTGCTCCTCGCCCAGCAGCTCGCCCGCGCCGCGGATCTCGAGGTCGTGGGTGGCCAGGGTGAAGCCGGCCCCGAGATCCTCCAGCGATTCCACGGCCTCCAGTCGCTTGACCGCATCAGGGGTCATGACCGAGCGCGGCGGCACCAGCAGGTAAGCGTAGGCGCGGTGATGGGAGCGGCCCACGCGCCCGCGGAGCTGGTGCAGCTGCGCGAGGCCGAAGCGGTCCGCACGGTTGATCAGGATGGTATTCGCGGTGGGCACGTCGATGCCGCTCTCGACGATCGTGGTGCACACCAGGACGTTGAAGCGGCGATGGTAGAAGTCCAGCATCACCTGTTCCAGCTCGCTCTCGCGCATCTGCCCGTGAGCGACCCGGACGTGCGCCTCCGGGATGAGCTTGCGCAGCCGCTCCGCGATGCCCTCGATGTTCTCCACCTTGTTGTGGAGAAAGTAGACCTGGCCGCCGCGCTTGATCTCGCGCAGGCAGGCCTCCTGGATCAGGGCGTCGTCCCACTGGCTGACGAAGGTCTTGACCGCCAGGCGCTCGGCCGGTGGCGTTGTGATCAGGGAAAGATCGCGCAGGCCCGCCAGGCTCATGTTCAGGGTGCGGGGGATCGGCGTCGCGGTGAGCGTCAGCATGTCCACCTCGGCGCGCAGCCGCTTCAGGGCTTCCTTGTGACGGACCCCGAAGCGGTGCTCCTCGTCCACGATCACCAGGCCCAGGTTGGCGAAGCGCACGTCCTTCTGCAGCAGCTTGTGCGTGCCGATGACGATGTCGACGCTGCCGTCGGCGAGCCCCGCGAGCGTGCGCTCCTGCTGGCGGCGTCCGCGCAGCCGTGACAGCGACTCGATGCGCACCGGCCAGTCGGCGAAGCGGTCCAGAAAGGTCTGGTAGTGCTGCTGCGCAAGCAGGGTCGTGGGCACCAGGACGCCGACCTGGCAGCCGCTGCTGACAGCTACGAACGCGGCGCGCATGGCGACTTCCGTCTTGCCGAAGCCGACATCGCCGCACACCACGCGATCGGTGGTCCGGTCGGCGCGCAGGTCATCCAGCACCTGCCCGATGGCGGTCTCCTGGTCCGGGGTCTCCTCGAACGGGAAGCCCGCGGCGAACGCGCGGTAATCGGCCTCGCTCCAGTGGAACGCATGGCCGGGACGGGCGGCCCGGCGTGCCTGGATCTCCAGCAGTTCGGCGGCCACGTCGCGGACCTTTTCCGCGGCGCGGCGCCGGGCGCGCGCCCATTGCTCCCCGCCGAGGCGGTGCAGCGGCGCGTGCTCCGGTGCGGTTCCCGTGTAGCGGCTGATCAGGTGCAGCGAGGAAACCGGTACGTAGAGCTTGTCGCCGCCGGCGTATTCCAGCGCCAGGAACTCGGCCTCGGTGTTGTTCACGGTCAGCGTCTGCAGCCCGAGGTAGCGCCCGACCCCGTGCTGTTCGTGGACCACCGGGGCGCCGACGCTGAGATCGCCCAGGTCACGGATGATCGTTTCCGGATCGCGCGCGGCCCGCCGGCGCCGCTGCTGCCGGGGGCGCTCGCCGTACAGCTGCGATTCCGCGATCACCGCCAGCGGCGTCTGCTCGAGCAGCAGGCCCCGGTCCAGGGGGGCGACGCAGATGGCGCACCCGGGGCCGTCTTCGACGAAGGCCTGCCAGGACTCGACCGTACGCGGATGAATGTCCTGGTCGGCGAGCATCTGCAGGGTCGCTTCGCGGCGGCCGGCCGACTCCACGGCGAACAGCACGCGCCCCGGGAACTCGCGCAGGAAGCGGTGCAGCTCCGCCGCCGGCTCCCGTGCCCGCGGATTGAGCAGCAGGCGCGGCGGGTGCCCCGCCGCCAGATTGGCGCCGCCGTCCCCGGGCTGCTCGAACACGTCGGCGATCACCCGCGGGAACGCAGCGAGCCGCTCGCTCACCTGCGCGGGCGGCAGGAAGACCTCTTCGGGGCGCAGGAGCGGGCGCTCCTCGTTGACCGAGCGCTGTTCATGGCGATCCTGCGCCTGCTGCCACGCCGACGCCAGGGCCGCCGCCACGTCTCCGGTCTCGACCACGAGGGTTCCGCGGGGCAGGTAGTCCGGCAGAGTCGCGGTGCGGTCGAAGAACAGCGGCAGGTAATACTCGATTCCCCCGGGCGCCAGACCGTTGCTGACGTCCCGGTAGATCAGGCTCTGGCGCGGGTCGCCCTCGAAACGGGCCCGGTAGCGCTGTCGGAACGCCCGGATCGCCGCCTCGTCCAGCGGAAACTCGCGCCCGGGAAGAAGCCGGACGCGGTCCACCCGCTCCCGGGTGAGCTGGGTCTCCGGATTGAAGGTCCGGATCGACTCGATCTCGTCGTCGAACAGGTCGATCCGGAAGGGAACCGCGCTGCCCATCGGGAAGATATCCACGATGGAGCCGCGTACCGCGAACTCGCCGTGCTCCATGACCTGCGGCACGCTCGTGTAGCCGGCGGCATCGAGGCGCGCGCGCAGACTTTCGGTTTCCAGCCGCTCGCCGGGCTCGAGCAGGAACACACCGCCCTCGACGTAGCTGCGCGGGGGGAGCCGCTGGATCAGGGTGTTCGCCGGCACGACGACGATGCCGCGCTCGAGGCCGCCGAGGCGGTGGAGCACCTCGAGCCGGCGCGAGACGATGTCCTGGTGGGGGGAGAAGACGTCGTAGGGGAGGGTCTCCCAGTCCGGGAAATGCAGCACCGGCTGGCGCCCGTCGCCGTAGAAGCCCAGCTCGCTCTCGAGGCGGTCCGCGCTGCGTGCGTCGTCGCACAGCAGCAGCACCGGCCCGGGGTGGCGGGCGGCGGCCTCGGCCACGGCCAGCGGTGCAGCGCCGTCGTGAAGCCTGCCCCAGCGCAGGACGTCGCCGGGGCCGCGGGGCAGGGGCAATTGTGTCAGGGCTTGCATGTGTGGTCCGCGAACGTTCGGACGCCGGAACGGCCGCCGCCGCTCCGGCCGGGGTTACGCTGAAATGGTTCCGGCGTAGCGCCGGGCCAGCTCGGCCCGCCGCTCGTAGGCATGACGGGCAATGGCAATGTCCTCGAGGAAGTACGGGAGCTCCTCCAGGCGCAGTGCCTGGGCCCCGTCGACCAGCGCCTTCTTCGGTGCCGGATGGAAATCCGCCAGCACCATGTTGGCACCGGCCACCACCCCCTGAGCGGCGGCGTGCACCAGATCGGGGATTCCGTCCGGCGCCAGCGCCCGGCTGCCCACCGAGTGCGAAGGGTCGATGCATACGGGCATGCGGGTGAGACGCTTGACCACGGGGATATGCGCGAAGTCCACCAGGTTGCGGTGGGGGTCGCCCATGTTGGTCTTCATGCCGCGCAGACCGAAGATCACCCGGCGGTTGCCTTCCGAGGCGAGGTACTCGGCCGCGTTCAGGGATTCGTCCAGGGTGATGCCGAAGCCGCGCTTGAACAGGACCGGGAAGCGTGTCTGCCGCCCGACCGCCTTGAGCAGCTCGAAGTTCTGGGTGTTGCGCGTACCGATCTGCAGCATCACGCCCACCGGGTTTCCCGCCGCCTCGAGGGCTTCGACGATCTCGCCGACGTGGGATTCGTGGGTGACCTCCATTGCGATCACGCGCATGTCGTATTTTCCCGCCAGCTCGAACACCCAGGGCAGGCACTCACGTCCGTGCCCCTGGAACGAGTAGGGACTGGTGCGGGGCTTGTACGCGCCCATGCGCGCGCAGACCTGGGCGTTGTCGCGCAACGCCCGGAACGTCAGCTCGACGTGCTCGCGGGTATCGACCGCGCAGAGCCCGGCGAACACGTGGAGGTTGTCCTGGCCGAACCGGACCCCGTTGTAGTCGAACTCGGTGCTGCGCGTGCGGTCCTTGTGCCTTCCCAGGATCCGGTAGGGCTCGGAGACCCGGATTACGCGGTCCACGCAGGGCAGGGCGGACATCTCGTCCACGCTGAGCACGGAGGTGTCGCCGACCAGGTAGACCTCGGTCAGCACCTGCTGCTCGCCGGTCTCACGGTGCACCCGCACGCGTACGCCGGGCAGGGCTTCCAGCTTCGCCATCAGGCGCGCGTAGTCGTCGCCGCGGGGATCGGTGTCCGGCTCCAGGATGAGGATCATGTCGAGACGGATTCCAGCAAAGGGGCATGCCGTAACAGGGAGCCCGCGATTATGCCACAGGGGCGGGCCGAACCGCCATTGCCCCCGGCCGGGTCAGTCCCGGTCGCGGAAGCGTCGCAGCAGGTCGCCGTAGCTGTCGATGCGCCGGTCGCGCAGAAAGGGCCACAGCCGCCGGACATGCTCGCTGCGGCCGCGGTCGATGTCCGCCAGCAGGACCTGGTTGCGATCGCCGGCCGCCCGGGCAAGCAGCTCACCCTGGGGACCGCAGGCGAAGCTGCTGCCCCAGAAGCGGATGCCGGGTCCCGCGCCCGACGGATCGGCCTCGTCCCCGACACGATTGCAGGCCAGCAGCGGCAGTCCGTTGCACACGGCGTGCGCCCGCTGCGCGACGATCCACGCATCGCGCTGGCGCTCCCGTTCGGCCTCGCCGTCCCGCACATCCCAGCCGATCGCGGATGGATAGAGCAGTATCTCGGCACCGGCAAGGGCCATCAGTCGTGCCGCCTCGGGGTACCACTGGTCCCAGCACACCAGCACCCCGAGGCGCCCGACGCCGGTGTCCACCGGGCGCCAGTCCCCGTCCCCCGGGGTGAAGTAGAACTTCTCGTAGTAGCCGGGGTCGTCGGGTATGTGCATCTTGCGGTAGCGCCCCGCCAGGCTTCCGTCGCGGTCCAGCACCACCGCGGTATTGTGGTACAGGCCGGCGGCGCGCCGCTCGAACACCGAACCGACGATGACGATGCCCAGCTCGGCGGCCAGCCGTCCCAGGACCTCGGTGGTGGGCCCCGGGACCGGCTCGGCCAGGTCGAACCGCGCCGGGTCCTCCGTCTGGCAGAAATAGACCGTGTTGTGCAGCTCCTGCAGCAGCACCAGCGCGGCGCCGCCGCTGGCGGCTTCGCCGATCGCGCCCAGCTGCCCGTCGAGATTCCGCGCCGGGTCGTCGTCGCAGCTCCGCTGGACCAGGGCGACGCGCAGGTGGGCATCGGTGCGGGTTTCAAGGGGTTCGCTCACGCTCAATCCTCTTGCCTCCGGCGGGATGCGCCATCTCCGGGGTTTGCACTGGCACCCGGCAGATCCACCCCTGCGGGCAGCTGCATGGTGGCACAATGCAGGCTTCCGTGCTCCAGCACCAGGTCGCGGCAATCGACCGGGATCATCCGGTAGCCCGGAAAGGCCTGCTGCAGGCGCTCAGCCGCCGTGCGGTCGGCCGCGTCGCCGTACGCGGGCACGAGCACCGCGCCGTTGCATATCAGGAAATTGGCGTAGCCGTCCGGCAGGACCGCTCCGTCCGGGGCCTCCAGGCGCGCCGGGCGGGGCAGCGGGATCAGCCGGTAGGGGCGGCCGTCGCCGGTTCGCATGGCCGCGAGCTCCGCGGCCATCGCGCGCAGCGCGCGGGACTCGGGGTCGGTCGTCCCGCCGGCGGCCTGGTAGACGATCGTATCGGGACCGGCGAAGCGTGCCAGGGTATCGATGTGCCCGTCGGTGTCGTCTCCCTCGAGGTACCCGTGTTGCAGCCAGAGAAACCGGCGGATGCCGAGCAGGGCGGCCAGGCGCCGTTCCATCGCGGCCCGGTCGAGGCCCGGATTGCGGCCCGGCGAGACCAGCGAGCTTTCCCGGGCCAGCAGGGTGCCCGCGCCGTCGCTCTCCAGCGCACCGCCCTCCACCACCAGGGGGATCCGCTCCATCGGAGTGTCTCCGAAACAGCCCTGCCGATGCAGCCGCTGGCACACGCGTGCGTCGCGGTCCCACGGGTACTTGCCGCCCCAGGCGTTGAAGCGGAAGTCCAGCAGGGTCGCACGGCCATCGCGCATCACGGTGACCGGGCCGTGGTCGCGGACCCACACGTCGTCGCTGGGCGCGATGCCCAGCAGCAGCCGGGAGGCCGGCAGGCCGACACGCTGCAGGCGTTCGCGCAGCGCGCCGGCGTGCCCCGCGTCGTGCGCGACGACCAGCACCCGGGCCCGGCGCGACAGCGCCAGGGCGAGGCGGTCGAATGCCGGCTCGATGCGGTGCATCCAGCGGGCCCATGCGGTATCGTCGTGCGGCCAGGTGAGCATCACGGCCGCCTGCCGCGTCCACTCGGGCGGGAATACCACGGGCGCGGCCGGGGGCATCGCGGACGGGGTGCCGTCGGCGTCAGGGGCGGGACGGGGGCCGGGGCTGATCCCGGGTATCGACGCTGTGGATAACGTACTGATGCTCGAAGTACACAATGTAGCCGGGATATACCCAGCGCGTGATGGGCGGCTTGCCCACCGGGGGAATGCGGCGCTGGGGAGCACCGTAGCGCTTGCGTACCGCCTTCATGGTCAGGCCGCGTTTCGGCATGTCCGGACGGGACGCGCCGTGGGGCGGCGCGCCGGCGGAGGTGCTGGAAGCCTTCGGCATCGACAGGGTGTCCGCAGCGGCGGAGCCCAGGAACAGGCCCAGACACAGCATAAGGGCGGTACCCCAGACCGCGGTTCGCATCAGGCACCTCCAGGTAAGGGCCGACTCTGCCCGGACTATAGCACTGCCCGCGTTGCCGGGGAACCGCGGACCGGACAGGGAGTCTGAGGGGATCATGGATTTTGCCGAGCCACTGCTGGCCGGTGTGCTGCGTCGGCGCAGACAGCGCTTCCTGGCGGAGGTGCAGCTGGCCGATGGCGGTATCGTCACCGCGCACTGCCCGAATACCGGCAGCATGCTGGGGTGCTGCGAGCCCGGCTTCCGCGTGTGGCCGGGCCCGGCAACGCGGCCCGGGCGGCGCTGCCCCTGTACCTGGGAGCTGGTGTCGGTGCCCGAATCCGGTGGCGACGGGGAGACCCTGGTGGGAATCAACACCGGGCGCGCCAATGCGCCGGTGCACGAGGCGCTGCAGCGACGCAGGATTCCCGGGCTGGACGCGTACCCGGCGATACGGCGCGAGGTGCCGGTGGACAACGGGCGCATCGATTTCCCGTTGCAGTCGGCGGACGGTGCCCGATGCTTCGTCGAGGTGAAGAACGTGACCGCCGCGGTATCCGGGGGCCGTGCGCCGTTCCCGGACGCGGTCAGCAGCCGTGCCTGCCGGCATCTGCGCGAGCTGGCACGCCTGGCGGCCGAGGGGCACCGCTCGGTGCTGCGCTACGTGGTGCAGCGCCGCGACGTCGAGTGCGTTGCGCCGGCCGCGGAGATCGACCCGGACTACGCCGGGACGCTGGCCCGGGTCCGCCGGGACGGGGTCGAGGTGCTCGCCTGGCGTGGGCGGGGCACGCCCCGGGGCATTCGCGGTGGCGGAGGCGTGACCGGGTCGCTGCAGCGCAGCCGCGCGGCGACCCGCCGGCACTCTACCTCCGGCCCGGCGAGTATGGTGTAATGCCGCCCCATGTTCCGGCCCTATGAGCTCTTCGTCGGTCTGCGCTATACGCGCGCCAAGCGGCGCAATCATTTCATTTCTGTCATCTCGCTGATCTCCATCCTGGGAATCATTCTCGGCGTCACCGCGCTGATCACCGTGTTGTCGGTGATGAACGGCTTCGAGAATGAACTTCGCCACCGGATCCTCGCCATGACCGCCCATGTGACCATCCAGAGCTTCAACGGCTCGATGGCGAAGTGGCAGCAGGTCGAGAAGGAGACAACGAAGGATCCGGAGGTGATCGCGGCGGCGCCGTACGTCAACGGGCAGGCCATGTTCCGCAGCGGTCCCAACATGACCGGCGGCCTGATCCGCGGCGTGCTGCCGTCGCAGGAGAAGAACGTCTCCGACGTCGCCAGCCACATGCTCGAGGGCTCCCTGAGCGCCCTGAAACCGGGAAGGTACGGCATCGTCCTGGGGCGGGTGCTGGCACAGCAGCTGGGGGTTGGCATGGGCGACCCGGTGGACATGATGATCCCGGAAGCCACCGTCACGCCGGCCGGCGTCATACCACGCATGCGTCGCTTCCACGTGGTGGGGATCTTCAGCGTCGGCATGTACCAGTACGACAGCAGCCTGGCGTTCATCGACCTGCACGACGCCTCGGTGCTGTACCACATGAACGGCGGCGTGACCGGTGTCCGGTTGCGTCTGAAGGACATGTTCCGGGCGCCGCAGGTGAGCCGGCGCATCGAGCAGATGCTGCACGGGCAGTACTACGTCAGCAACTGGACGCGCAAGCACCGGAACTTCTTCCGCGCCATTCGCACCGAGAAGACCACCATGTTCGTGATCCTGACGCTGATCGTCGGGGTGGCCGCGTTCAACATCATCTCGACCCTGGTCATGATGGTCACGGACAAGCAGGGGGATATCGCCATCCTGCGCACGGTCGGTGCCTCGCCGCGCAGCATCATGGGGATCTTCATCGTCCAGGGCGCGCTGATCGGCGTCGTCGGGACGCTGCTGGGCGTGATCGGAGGCGTGGCGCTGGCGCTCAACGTGGAAACCGTGGTCCCCGCGCTGGAGCACCTGATCGGGGTGAACTTCATCCCGGCGGACGTCTACTACATCAGCAACCTGCCGTCGCAGCTGCAGTGGTCCGACGTGGTGCATATCGGAACGCTGTCGCTGGTCCTGTCGCTGTTGTCCACGCTGTACCCGGCCTGGCGCGCGGCGCGCACCGAGCCGGCCGAGGCGCTGCGCTATGAGTGACGGCGGCGCCGCCCTGATCCGCTGCAGCGGGCTGCACAAGCGCTACCGCCAGGGCGCGCTCGACGTGGAGGTGCTGCGCGGGGTGGACTTCGAGCTGCGGCCCGGGGAACAGGTGGCGGTGGTGGGCAGCTCCGGCTCCGGCAAGAGTACGCTGCTGCAGCTTCTCGGCGGCCTGGACATGCCTACGGGCGGGTCGGTGGAGATCGTGGGCCAGCCCATGCACCGCCTGCGCGATGCCGAGCGCGGACGGCTGCGCAACCGGGCGCTGGGATTCGTCTACCAGTTCCATCACCTGCTGGGCGAGTTCAGCGCGCTGGAGAACGTCGCAATGCCGCTTCTGGTGCGTCGCGAGAAGCCCGCAAACGCGCGCGAGGCGGCGGCCGAAATGCTCTCCCGCGTGGGGCTCGGCGCACGGCTTCAGCACAAGCCCGGCGAGCTCTCCGGTGGCGAGCGCCAGCGCACCGCTGTGGCACGGGCGCTGGTCACACGGCCGCGGCTGGTGCTGGCCGACGAGCCTACCGGTAATCTCGATCCGGCCACCGCGGACGAGGTCTATGACCTGATGCGCGAGCTCAACCGGAAGCTGGGTACCGGCTTCCTGGTGGCCACGCACGACACCGGGCTGGCGCGCCGCATGGATCGTGTGCTGCACTTGTCTGAGGGGCGTCTCGAGCCTGCCTGAGTCGCGCCGCAGGGAACAGGGACGATTCGGCTCACCACCGCAGGGACGCGGCGATGCCGGTGCTGGTGCTTTTGTACACCGCCGGGATACTGCTGGCGCAGCTTCCGGCCACGCTTCTCCCGCCCGGCCGGGCGGCCGTGATGCTGCTCGCGGCCGGGCTGCTGGCGCTGCTGCGCCGCCGACGTGCATGGTACGTCGCGGCGGCCCTGGCTGGATTCGGCTGGGCGAGCCTGTACGCGGGGCACCTGCTGGCCCGGCGGCTGCCGGGCCAGCAGGGCCGCCCGGTCGACTGCCGGGTCGCCGGACGGGTGGCGTCCGTCCCGGTCCGTCGCGGACACCGGCTGCGCTTCCTGATACGGGTGTCGCGAGCCGGGTCGGGCTGTCGGCAGGGCGGGCCGGCCGCCGGCCAGCGCCTGCGCCTGAGCTGGTACGGACAGGGGCGCAGTCCGTCACCGGGGGAGCTCTGGAGCATGCCCGTGCGGGTGTGGGCGCCGCACGGCTTCATCAACCCCGGCGGGTTCGACTACGAGCGGTGGCTGTTCCTGCACCGCATCGATGCGACCGGCTACGTTCGTAACGTCCGTGCCGCGCGACGGCTGGCTCCTCCCGGCAGCGCGGATCCGGTCCTGCGGCTGCGGGCCGGGATCGACCGGCGCCTTGCCGCCGAGCTCCCCCGCGACGGTCCTTCCGCAGTGATCCGGGCCCTGGCCACCGGCTATCGGGGCGCAATCGGCCCGGCCACCTGGGATCTCCTGGCCCGGACCGGCACCGTCCACCTGGTGGCGATCTCGGGCCTGCACGTGGGGTTGGTCGCGGCGCTGGTGCTGTT
The DNA here is from genome assembly GCA_035638775.1 of Gammaproteobacteria bacterium. Classification (GTDB taxonomy): domain Bacteria; phylum Pseudomonadota; class Gammaproteobacteria; order UBA5335; family SLRW01; genus DASQZJ01. Next base: position 115,887 of record DASQZJ010000012.1, on the reverse strand, counting down.
GCTCGCCGGCGCCGCCTGGTCCTTGTCCCGGCGGGCGACCGACCGGCTGCCGGCGCGGCGGGTCGCAGCTCCCGCGGCGTGGATGGCGGCCGCTGCCTACGCGCTGCTGGCCGGCTTCACGATCCCGACGCGGCGGGCCCTGGTGATGCTCACGGTCGTGCTCGCCGCCGTGTGGTGGCGTCGCCGGCCGGACCCTCTGCGTACGCTGACGATCGCTTTCCTGGCGGTGCTGGTGATCGAACCGACCTCGGTGCTGGCACCGGGGCTGTGGCTGTCGTTCGGCGCGGTAGCCTTTATCCTTTACGGCATGGTCGCGCGGGTGCGGGTACCCGGACGCGCCCACGCCGCGGTCCGGGTGCAGCTCCTGGTCTCGGTCGGGCTGTTTCCGCTGACGCTGCTGTTCTTCGGCCGCGCCAGCTGGATTGCCCCGATCGCCAATCTCTTCATGGTGCCGCTGTTCGGCGTGCTGGTCGTCCCGCTGGTGCTGACGGCCGTGGCACTGCTGGCGGCCTGGCCGATCGCGGCCCACGGAGCACTGCACCTGGCCCACGGGATCCTGGCCGCCTGCTGGCCCCTGCTCGAGGGACTCGGACAGCTTGCGGGGCCCGGCGTGCACCTGGCGCCGCTGGCGCCTGCCCGGGCCGGTCTGGCGGCAGTCGGGGCGGCATTGCTGCTGGTTCCGCGCGGGGCGCCCGGGAGGCTGGCCGGTGCCGTGATTGCGATCGCGGCGTGCTGGCCCCGGGTCTTCGTGCCGGCACCGGGCGTGGCGCGGGTCGCGGTGCTCGACGTGGGCCAGGGACTTGCCGCGGTCGTGCGCACGCGGCGCCACGTCCTGGTGTATGACACGGGGCCCCGCTTCGCCAGCGGCGGCTCGGCCGGAGCCACGGTGGTCGTGCCCTATCTGCGCAGCATCGGCGCGCGGCGCATTGACCGCATCATCGTCAGCCACGCGGACCGGGATCACGCCGGCGGTCTGCGTGATCTGCGCAGGACATTCCCGGTGGGCGACATCGAGATGGGTGGAGGCGGGCGCCTCGCGCCCGGCGCCCGACCCTGCCTGGCGGGCCAGCACTGGCGCTGGGACAGGGTCCGGTTCGCCATCCTTCACCCCGCGGCCGGGGACCGCCTGCGGGGCAACGATGCCTCCTGCGTGCTGCGCGTCGACGGCGAGGGCGCGAGCATGCTGCTGACCGGTGATCTCGAGCGCGCCGGTGAACGCGAGCTGGGCTCGCGCGGGGCCGGGCGACTGCGGGCCGACGTTCTGCAGGTGCCGCATCACGGCAGCCGGACCTCGTCCACGCAGGCATTCCTGCGCGCAGTGCATCCGGTCGCGGCCGCCGTATCCGCGGGCTGGGGCAACCGCTATCACCTGCCGGCCGGGGAGGTGCTCGCGCGCTATGCGGGCCTGGGCGTGCCGACATTCGATACGGCCCGGGACGGTGCGCTGCTGTGGCGCATCGGCGGGGACGGCGTGGCGTCCTCTCCGGTCTGCTGGCGGCGGCGCGATCGTTACTGGAACGCCCGGATCGGACCCGACCCGGGCTGCCGCGCGCGCTTCGGCCGCTGAGACCCGCCCCTGCCTTCGAGAAGACCGGCAAATCGCGTATCATGCGCCTCTGCGCCGGTTTCGGCGCGGGGGACAACAAACCAGGGCGGCGGCTCGCCGACCGTACGGAAATCCGACATTCAGATGCTCGAAATCATTGAAGCCGGGGGCTGGGTGATGGCCCCGATCATCCTTTGCTCGCTGCTGGCTCTGGCGATCTCGGCGGAACGCCTCTGGTACCTGCGCCGTCCCCGGATCGCCCCGCCCGCACTCGCGCGCGAAGTGTGGAAACGCCATCGTGAAGGCGGGCTCACGCGGGCGGACCTCGATGCCCTGCGGCGGAATTCGGCACTGGGACAGATCCTGGCCGCCGGGCTCGCCAACATCCACCTCGACCGTGAGGCGGTCAAGGAGAGCATCGAGGACGCCGGGCGCCACGTGGTGCACGAGCTGGAGCGCTACCTCAACACCCTCGGCACCATCGCCTCGATCAGCCCGTTGCTGGGCCTGCTGGGGACGGTCCTGGGCATGATCCGGGTGTTTTTCACCATCACGCACACCGGGGTGGGTGACCCCGGGGCGCTGGCGGGAGGCATCGCCGAGGCCCTGATCACCACCGCTGCCGGACTGCTGGTGGCGATCCCCACGCTGTTCCTGTACCGCTACCTGCGTGGCAAGGTCGAGGAGCTGGTCGTGGTCATGGAGGCGGAGGCGATCAAGCTCATGGAAGCCATCTACCGGCCGGCCGAGTCCGGGGGAACCTCGCGGTGAGAATGCGCACCCGCCAGTCGGAGGAGCCGGAGATCAACATCACCTCCCTGGTGGACGTGGTCTTCCTGCTGCTGATCTTCTTCATGGTGACCACCAGCTTCGTGCACATGTCCAACATCCACATCCAGCTGCCCACGGCCAGCAGCACGCCGCAGGCGCAGCAGAACGGACACCTGGTGGTTACGGTGGACCGCAAGGGCCGCTACTACGTCGACGGGCACCAGCTGGTGAATACTCGCGAGGACACGCTCCGGCGCGCCCTGCGCAAGGTCGCCGGGGGGGATCGCGACCGGCCGCTGACGATCCGTGCCGATGCACGCACCACCCACCAGTCCGTGGTGACGGTGCTCGATGTGGCCGGGGCGCTGGGCTTCCACAACATCGTGATCGAAACCGCGAACAGCGGCGCGAACGGAGGCTCATGAGCAGGCGCGACAAGGGCAAGCCGGCCAGTGCCTACTGGCAGCTGCTCAGGTATACCCGGCCGCACATGCGGGTGTTCCTGATCGCGGCCGTCGGCATGGCGTTCTTCGCGGCATCGGATACGACCTTCGCCTGGCTGATGAAGCCCCTGCTGGACGGCAGCTTCGTGCACCGGGATCCGACCGTGATCGCGATCATGCCGGTGGCCGTGATCGTGCTCTTCCTGGTCCGGGGGACCTCCGGGTTCGTGTCCCAGTACGGCATGTCGGACGTGGCCCGCCGGGTGATCAAGCAGCTGCGCCGCGAGGTGTTCGAGCACCTGCTGGTGCTGCCCGCGCGCAACTACGACCGCACCTCGTCCGGCCACCTGCTGTCGCTGATGACCTACAACGTAGAACAGGTGGCGGAGTCCTCGAGCCAGGCGGTCACCATCATGATCCGGGACACCCTGACGGTCATGGGGCTGGTGGGCCTGATGTTCTACCTGAGCCCGATCCTGACGCTGTTCCTGGTGCTCGTGGGACCCTTCGTGGCGCTGCTGATCCGCTACGTGAGCGCCCGTTTCCGCCGCTACAGCCGGAGGATTCAGGACTCCATGGGGGACGTCACCCACGTCACTGAGGAAGTGATCGAGGGCCACCGGGTGGTCAAGATGTTCGGTGGACGGGATTACGAGTCGTACCACTTCGAGGGCGTCAACGAGAAGAACCGCAAGCTGCAGATGCGCCTCGCCGCGACGCGGGCGGCCAGCAACCCGGTGGTGCAGTTCATCGCCGCCTGGGGCGTCGCCGGTGTGATCTACGTTGCGACCCTGCCGAGCATGCTCGACACCATGTCGCCCGGCACGTTCGCGTCTTTCATTGGCGCGATGCTGGGCCTGCTGCAGCCGCTGCGCCACCTCACCACCGTCAACGCCACCCTCCAGCGTGGCATCGCCGCGGCCGAGAGCATCTTCGACCTGCTTTCCTGGCCCCCCGAGCCGGATCATGGCGCGCGGCGCCTGGAGCGGGCCCGCGGCGAGATCGAGTACGACCGGGTCACGTTCGCCTACGAGCCGGAGAAGGGACCGGTGCTCCGGGACGTCAGCCTGAAGGTCCGGCCGGGCCAGACCGTGGCCATCGTGGGGCGCTCCGGGAGCGGCAAGTCGACCCTGGTGAGCCTGCTGCCCCGGTTCTACGAGCCGCAGCGGGGCCGGATCAGCCTCGATGGTATCGCGATCGATGTGCTGCGCCTGGCGGACCTGCGCAGCCAGATTTCGCTGGTGAGCCAGGACGTGACCCTGTTCAACGACACCATCTTCCGCAACATCGCCTACGGCATGCTGGGCGAAGTGGACGAGTCGAGCGTGATCGAGGCGGCCAAGCTGGCGCACGCGTGGTCCTTCATCCGGCACCTGCCGCAGGGTCTTCAGACCGAGATCGGCGACAACGGCGTGCTCCTCTCCGGGGGCCAGCGCCAGCGCCTGGCCATCGCCAGGGCCCTGCTCAAGGACGCGCCGATCCTGATCCTGGACGAGGCCACGTCGGCGCTGGACACCGAGTCCGAGCGGCATATCCAGGCGGCTCTGGACACGCTGATGAGCCGCCGCACGACCCTGGTCATCGCCCACCGCCTGTCCACCATCGAAAATGCCGACGCGATCGTCGTGATGCACGACGGCGAGGTGGTCGAGACCGGAAGCCACACCGAGCTCCTCGCCCGCGGCGGCCACTACGCGACGCTGCACCGCCTGCAGTTCGAGCATGCCGGGGTGGCGCAGGGGCTGACCACCCGGCAGTAGCAGGCGCATGCACCGTCTCCTCGATGCCCTTTGGTACGGACCGGCCTGGCGGGCCTGGCCGCTGTCGCCGCTGAGCGCCCTGTTCCGGGGGGTGGCCGGCGTGCGCCGTGCCCTCTACCGGAGCGGCGTTTTCCGCGTGCACCGCTTCCCGGTGCCGGTGGTCGTGGTCGGCAACCTCACCGTGGGCGGCACGGGCAAGTCGCCGCTGGTGGTCCGGCTGGCGGCACTGCTGGCCGAGCACGGCTGGCGTCCCGGGATCGTGGTGCGGGGATACCGCGGCGGGGCGGAGGAATGGCCACGCCGGGTGACCGGGGAAAGCGATCCGGCGGAAGTCGGTGACGAGGCGGTGCTGCTGGCACGGCGGTGCAGATGTCCGGTGGTGGCGGGGCCGGAACGGGCCGCGGACGTGCGCCTTCTGCTGGGGGACGGCGCACGGCGCCCGGATGTCGTGCTTTGCGACGACGGGCTTCAGCACTATGCGCTGGCGCGCGACATCGAGCTCGTGGTGGTGGACGGCCGGCGGGGCTGGGGCAACGGTCACTGCCTTCCGGCGGGCCCCCTGCGCGAGCCCCTGCGGCGGCTGCGCGAGGTCGACTTCGTGCTGGTGAACGGGCCCGGACAGGCACCACCCCACGGACACCGGATGCAGCTGGTTCAGGGCGACGCCGTGTCGCTGGCGGGGCATACACGGCGCCCGCTGCGGACGTTCGCGGGAGAGACGGTGCACGCGGTGGCCGGGATCGGGAATCCGCAGCGCTTTTTCGATCAGCTTGCCGAAGCCGGTCTGGAGGTCATCCCGCATGCGTTCCCGGATCACTACGCGTACCGCCCGGCCGACGTTCGCTTCAGCGACGGCAGGGTGGTCGTCATGACCGAAAAGGACGCGGTAAAATGCACGGGATTCGCTGGCGGGGAGCACTGGTACGTCCCCGTGGAGGCAATCCTGGGTTCCGAAGTCGAGGCCGCGTTGCTCGAGCGTCTCGAACAGGCGCGGACGCCGGCCGGAGGGCGCGGCGCGTGACGGGATGCCCCGACGCGCCGCCGGCCTGCTCCCGAATTCCATCCGCCGGTGTGCGGCGGTCGCTGGAGACCATACATGGACAAGAAGCTGTTGGACATCCTCGCCTGTCCCCTGTGCAAGGGGCCCCTGGTCTATCGCAAGGAGGAAGGAGAGCTCGTCTGCAAGGCGGACCGCCTGGCCTTTCCGATCCGGGATGACATCCCGGTGATGCTCGAGTCCGAAGCGCGGGAACTGGCGGCCGACGAGGAAGTGAAATGAAATTCCGGGTCGTCATCCCGGCACGGCATGGAGCCACCCGGCTGCCGGGCAAACCGCTGCGTATGCTGATCGGGCGGCCGATGATCTGGCACGTGTACCAGAGGGCGGTGGAGAGCGGTGCCGATCAGGTGGTGATTGCCACCGATCACCGGTCCGTGATGGAAGCCGGCTCGGGTTTCGGGGCCGAGCTGTGCATGACGTCCCGGAGCCATCGTTCCGGCTCGGACCGTATCGCGGAGGTGGCCGAGAAATACGGCTGGGACGACGCCGACATCGTGGTCAATCTCCAGGGCGACGAGCCGACCATGCCGCCGGAGAACGTCGCGCGCGTGGCGGAGAACCTGTCCGGCACGGAAGGCGCCGACATCGCCACCCTGTGCACCCCGGTGGGAACGGTCGAGGAGCTGCTCGATCCGGACGTGGTCAAGGTCGTGCGTGACTCGCGGGAGTTCGCCCTGTACTTCAGCCGCGCGCCGGTTCCCTGGAACCGGGACGGAGGATTCTCGGTCGATGCCGGCATGCCCCCCGGGATCTGGTATCGCCATATCGGCCTCTATGCCTACCGGGTACATGCGCTGCGGCGGTATACGCAGCTCGACCCGTGCGACCTGGAGAGTAAGGAGAGCCTGGAGCAGCTGCGCGCCCTGTGGCACGGCATGCGGATCCATGTGGGCGATGCGCTGGCCCTGCCGGGCATCGGCGTGGATACCGAGGCCGACCTGGAACGGGTGGAGCAGCTGCTCCGGGAAGAAGAGGAAGCCTAGGAGCGCCGCCACATGGTCCGGGTGCTGTTCGTCTGTCTCGGCAACATCTGCCGGTCACCGTCCGCGGAAGGGGTGGCGCGCCGCCTCGCCGAACACGAGGGGCTCTCCTCGCGGCTGGAATTCGATTCCGCCGGTACCGCGGCCTACCACGTCGGGGAACCTCCCGATCCTCGCATGCAGGAAAGCGCCGCGCGCCGGGGTCTGGACTTGGCGACGTTCCGGGCGCGCCAGGTGAATCGAAGCGATTTCAGTAGCTTCGACTACCTCCTTGCGATGGATTCTTCGAACCTGGAAGTGCTGCGCGAGATGTGCCCGGAGGGCTGGCGCGGGCACCTGGGATTGCTCATGGAGTTCGCGCCGGAAGCCGGCTTCGCGTCGGTTCCCGACCCGTACTACGGCGGCTCGGCGGGATTCGAACGGGTCCTCGACCTGCTGGAAGAGGCCAGCGAGGGACTGATCACGCATCTGCGCCGCCGGCACGGCTTCTGAAACGCGGCCCGGCGCGTGGCCGGGCCGGCTGTGCCGCGCGCCCCCGGTCAGCGGTCGACGTCCGAAGACGGATCGTCCGGCTTCTCACCCTCGGTTCCGGGACCGGCATATTCCGGCCGGGTGCGCTTGTGCCCGGTCCCGGTGTCGGGCGGAGTGCCGGCTGCCGTCCCGGGCTCTCCGGAATCCGGTCCGCCAGTGTCCCGGTCCGCCGTCGGGGCGTCCCGGGTTTCCGCCGGGGATCGGTCCGGGGCCGGCGGGGGTGCCGATTCCCGGGCCTCTTCCCTGTTCGCGTCAGCGCCCGGCGTGTCCGCGGTCATCGTGTCGGGGCGGCTCCCGCGGGGAGGCCCGGACTCCGCGCCCGCGCTGACGGGGCTGGTTTCGGCGCCGGACGGCTTCCCGGCGGAGGTGTCCGGCATGGCCGGCTGTCCGGCGGGCGTCGACGTGTCCCCCGCGCCGGCCGGTTCGGCCGGAGACGGGTGCGCGGACCCGGCATCATCGCCGGCTACGCTACCGCCCGGGTGGGGTTCCGGGGCGCGTGCCGGATCGGCGGACGCGCCTTCCGGCTTGCCGCGGGCGCCGTTCTGCTGCTCCTGTGCCGTGCCGGTATCCGCGCCGTTCGACTGGGCCCCGGCCGAGGAAGAACGGCGCCGGCGACGGCCGCCCCGCCGGCCTCGGCGACTGCGTCCCGAGGCGGATCGGCTGCTGCCGCCATTGCCGCCATTGCCGCCATTGCCGCCGTTGTTGCCGTTGTTGCCGTTGTTGCCGTTGTTGCCGTTGCCGGAGCCGCCCTCGGTGGTTGCCGCTTCCGCCGAAGCTTCGGCCCCGGACGGCTTCTTGTCCTTCTCCCGGTCATCGCGGGAACGGGGCTTGCCCGAGCCGGTCTTCTGCTCCTCCGGCGCCGATTTCCGCTGGCTCTTGCCGCTGCCGCCCTGACGGGACTTGTCTCCGCCGCGTGACTCGTTTCTGCCACCGCGCTCACCGGATCGGTTGCCCCGGTTGTCATCGCGGCGCCCGCTGCCGCGGCCCTGCCGGGAAGACTTCTGTTCGGTCTGTTTGCGTGCACGCGATTGGCTCTTGCCGCCGTCCTCCCCGTCGCGGCCGGAACGACGGGCGGTGGCGGCCTGTCCGGCGGCGGATTCGGCCGTGTCCGCGTCACCCGCTCCAAACAGGCGCTGCCAGACGCGTTTGAGCACACCCGTGGATTCCGCTTCCCGGGTTTCCGGCGCATTCGGCGACGGAGCGGGGCGGCTGGGGGCCACCATGCGCACCGCAGGCTGCTCGGGTGCCACCGTACGGGCGGGTGCCGACGGACCCTCGACCTCGATCAGCGCTTCGTCGACCAGGCGATAACTGGCTTCGGCGTGACCCTCGGCCGGCAACTCGTCGTCGCGCACCCGCTCGATGGTGAAGCGGGGAGTATCGAGGTGGGGATTCGGCACCACCATCAGTGATACGCCGCAACGGCTCTCGATATGTGCGAGCTCGGCGCGCTTTTCGTTCAGGAGGTAGCTGGCGACCGATACCGGCACCTGGACCTGGACCTGGCCGGTGCGCTCCTTCATCGCCTCCTCCTCGAGCAGGCGCAGGATCGACAGCGCGAGGGACTCCACGCTGCGGATGTGACCCTGCCCGTTGCAGCGGGGACAGACGATCTGGCTGTACTCGCCGAGAGAGGGCCGCAGCCGCTGACGGGACATCTCCAGCAGGCCGAAGCGCGAGATCCGTCCGATCTGGACCCGGGCACGGTCGACCTTCATCGCCTCGCGCAGGCGGCTCTCGACCTCGCGCTGGTTGCGTGCCGGGGACATGTCGATGAAATCGATCACCAGCAGTCCCCCGAGGTCCCGGAGGCGGAGCTGCTTGGCGATCTCGTCGGCGGCCTCGAGGTTGGTGTTGAGCGCCGTTTCCTCGATGTCGGCGCCCTTGGTGGCCCGTGCCGAGTTGATGTCGATGCTGGTCAGGGCCTCGGTATGGTCGATGATGATCGCGCCGCCCGAGGGCAGGGTCACCTCGCGACGGAAGGCCGTCTCGATCTGGCTCTCTATCTGGTACCGGTTGAACAGCGGAACCTCGTCCTCGTAGAGCTTCAGCCGGGCCAGGTTGTGCGGCATCACCTGGTCCATGAAGTCCCGCGCCTGCTGATACACCTCGGCGTCGTCGACCAGGATCTCGCCGACGTCCGTGCGCAGGTAATCCCGCAGCGCCCGGATGATGACGTTGCTCTCCTGGTGAATGAGGAACGGTGCCTTGCGCGACTCGGCGGCCCGCTCGATCGCCTCCCACAGGTGGAGCAGGTAATCGAGGTCCCACTGCAGCTCCTCGATGCTGCGGCCGACGCCGGCGGTACGCACGATCACGCCCATGCCGCTGGGGATCTGCAGGTTGCGCAGCGCCTCCTTGATCTCGTCGCGGTCTTCGCCCTCGATGCGCCGGGATACGCCTCCGGCGCGGGGGTTGTTCGGCATCAGCACGAGGAAACGGCCGGCGAGGCTGATGAAGGTCGTCAGCGCGGCCCCCTTGTTGCCGCGCTCCTCCTTCTCCACCTGGATCACCAGCTCCTGACCTTCCTTGATGGCGTCCTGGATGCTGACGCGCCCGCCGCCGGTATCCGCTCCTTCCTGGAAGTAGTTGCGGGCGATCTCCTTCATGGGCAGGAACCCGTGGCGTTCGGAGCCGTAATCCACGAAGGCGGCGTCCAGGCTGGGCTCTACGCGGGTAATGCGGCCCTTGTAGATGTTGGCCTTCTTCTGTTCGCGGGAAGGGACCTCGATGTCGAGGTCATAGAGCTGCTGTCCGTCGACGAGGGCAACGCGCAACTCCTCTGGCTGAGTTGCGTTCACCAGCATTCTTTTCATGTTCTGAACTCTTCGGGCTCTACCGCCGCCACACCGACCTGGAGCATGACCGACCGGACAGGCCGACCGCCAGTCACCGCTTGCGCGGCGACCGGGCCGGTGGTCCGCTCGCGTGTCCACCGGGGCCGAGAAACGGTCGACGGCCGGGGATGGCGCGGGAGCACGTATCTGGTTGACTGACCCGGCGCTCAGGCCGTATCCGGCGAGCGCCCCTCACTTGTTCCGTCGGCTTGCCGAATCCCGGCAGCCGGCAGCGAAACTTGCCGTACCGCCTACGCCGGAACGGTTCGACATCGGCGCGTACTGCGGTACCAGAGGAATATACCAACCTTGCGTAAGTGCTTCAATTCAGCGAAATGGGGTGGCGGGCACGGATGCGGCCGAATGCCGGCGCTGGTGTAGAATGGCGGCCTTCGATACCGCCTCCTTCCGAGGATCGACACGGTTCCATGGCTCAAGACCGGCAGCCGGACCCGTCCCGCGTGAGCCACCTTCGGGTAGGTCCGGAGCGGGCGGGTCAGCGCATCGACAACTTCCTCCTGTCCGTGCTCAAGGGCGTTCCGCGGGCGCACGTCTACCGCATCGTCCGGCGCGGAGAGGTGCGTGTGAACCGCGGGCGCGTGTCGGCGGGATATCGCCTGCGCGAGGGCGATACCGTGCGCGTACCCCCCGTGCGACGGCGGTTGCGCGGAAGTGACGCGCCGCCGCCGGAGCTGGCGGACCTGCTTGCCGGCCGGATCCTCTATGAGGACCGGGACCTGCTGGTGCTCGACAAGCCGGCCGGGGTTCCCGTGCACGGGGGCACGGGAGCGCCCTTCGGCGTGATCGAGATCACGCGGGCGCTGCGGCCGGAGGAAAGTTTCCTCGAGCTGGCGCATCGCCTCGACCGGGAGACCAGCGGGTGCCTGGTGCTGGCGCGGCGGCGCGACGTTCTCACCAGTTTGCACCGGGCGTTCCGGGCGGGGGAATGCGACAAGGGCTACCTGCTGCTGGTGCGCGGGCACTGGACGGGCGGCGAGGGCGTGGTGCGCGCGGCCCTGGACGAGTCCGCGAGGGTGCGGGGCGAACGCCACGTGCGCGTCGCCGACGGCGGACGGGCGGCGGCGACGCGGTTCCGGCCGCTTGCCGACTACCGGCTCGACGGCGAAGCGGCGACCCTGATGGAAGCACGGCCGGAGACGGGACGCATGCACCAGATCCGCGTGCACGCGGCGCACGCGGGGTACCCGCTCGCCGGAGACCGCCGCTACGGCGACCCGGGCTTTAACCGGCGGTTGCGCGCGGCCGGTCTGCGGCGCCTGTTCCTGCATGCGCACGAACTGGTCCTTCCCGGGAGCCCGGACTGGCACTTCTCCGCGCCGCTGGCGCCGGACCTCGCTGCGGTCCTGGAGAGCCTGGAGGAAGTCGCGTGAGGGGTTCCGTGCGGCTGCTGGTATTCGACTGGGACGGCACGCTGATCGACTCCATCGGTCACATCGTCGCGGCCATGCAGGCGGCGATCCGGGACGCCGGACTGCCGCCGCGTTCCGAACGCGAGATCCGTGACATCATCGGTCTCGGGATCCGGGAGGCGACCGCCCGCCTGTTTCCCGGTCTGGACGGGCCGGAGCTGCGGCAGGCCCTGGGCAGCGCGTACCGCCGGCGGTACTACGCCGGCGGTGACGACAGCCAACTCCTGCCGGGGGTGGCAGGCGCCCTGGAGCGGCTGGCGGAGTCCGGCTACGTCCTGGCCGTGGCGACGGGCAAGAGCCGCCAGGGGCTCGATCGGGCGCTCGCGCGTACCGGTCTCGGCCACCGCTTCCGGGCGACCCGCTGCGCGGACGAGGGAAGGTCCAAGCCGCATCCCGATATGCTGGAGCATCTCCTCGGGGTCACCGGAACGCCCGCCGGCGCGGCCCTGATGGTGGGCGACTCCGAACACGACCTGCGCATGGCGCGCAGTGCGGGAGTGGGCGCGGTGGGGGTCTGCAGCGGCGCGCACGGGGAGAGCGTGCTGCGTCGCTGCGATCCGCTGGTGTGCCTGGCCGGCGTGGGCGACCTGCCCGCGTGGCTCGGCCGGGCGGGTCTCGGACCGGCGATGGAATAGGACGCCTGTGCGGCCGGCTCAGGGAACCCGCACGCCCCGCGCGCGGAGCATCTCCGCCAGGCGGATCAGGGGCAGGCCCATCAGCGCGGTGGGGTCGTCGCCGTGTACGGCGCGGAACAGGCTGATGCCGAGCGCCTCGCTGCGAAAGCTGCCGGCGCAGTCGTAGGGGCGCTCACGCGTCACGTAGCGCTCGATCTCGGTCGGCGCGAGCTCGCGGAAGACCACCTCGGTGGCGACGCTGCAGCTGTCGCGGTCGCCGCCGCGGGCATCCAGCAGGCACACGCCCGTCAGGAAGCGCACGCGCCTGCCGGAAAGGCGGGCGAGCTGGTCCAGGGCCCCTTCGTGCCCCCCCGGCTTGCCCAGCGCCCGCCCATCGATCTCGGCCACCTGGTCGGATCCGATGATCAGGGCGCCGGGATGTGCTCCCGCAACGGCCGCAGCCTTGGCACACGAAAGCCGCAGCACCAGTGCGTCCGGGCTTTCGCCCGCACGGCCCGACTCGTCGATATCGGCCGGATGCACCTCGAAGGCCAGTTCCAGCCGCTCCAGCAGCTGCCGGCGATAGGGCGAGCCCGAGGCGAGGATGATGCGACGTTCGTGGGACATGGCCGGCAGCTTTTACGGCAGCGGCCGCCGCGTGTCAACCGCCAGGTGGTGATCGCTCCCGCAAAAACAGGCAGTTGCCGGCCGCAGCGCTTTGACAACACGGGACCGCATCCATAAGATACGCCGCTTATGGTCGCGACGCTTCCTGCCGAACTGGACGTCAGGCGCCTGACGGACGCGGGCGCGGAGCTGGAGGGCGCGCTGCCGCTGGCGGGCATGGAGCGGCTCGCGGACATGATGCTCGGTCCGGGGCGGGAGCAGGTCTCGGTGCGGCTCCGGTTCCTGCGCGACGAAACCGGACGGCGGCTGTTGCGCGGACAGCTGCAGGCGCCGGTCACCTGCCGGTGTCAGCGTTGCCTGGAGCCGGTGCGACTGGATCTCGAGCATGACTTCACCATCGAGTTCGTGTGGGGCATGTCGCAGCTTCCGCAGGTGGAGCACAACCACAGCCCGTACGTGCTCGAAGGCGACGAGCCCCTGTCGCTCGCGGAGCTGGTGGAAGACGAGCTGATCCTGGCGATGCCGGTCGTCGCCCGGCACGGGGGAGTGGAATCCTGCGAGCCACCGCGGCATGATGCCGACCGCGGCGAGGCCACGGACGGCGGCGCAGGCGGCGGGGAAGGGCCCTTTGCGGGCCTGGCCCGCCTCAAGTCGCGCAAGTGAGCCCGCATCGGAGCGGGAACGGGGCAGCAAACAGCAATCAGGTTCGGAGCGATAAGACATGGCGGTACAGCAGAATCGCAAGACGCCCTCCAAGCGGGGCATGCGTCGCGCCCACGACGCCCTTCGCCGGCCCACCCTGTCGGTGGACAGCACCACGGGCGAGACGCATCGGCGCCACCACATCACGCCCGACGGCTACTATCGCGGGCGCAAGGTGACCCAGTCCGGGGAAGACTGAAACGATCGCATACAGTGCACCACGGATGCCGTTCCGGGCCGCGGCCGCCCGCCGCATCCGGTTGCGGGTTCAACCCCGGGTGTCTTCCGCGTCGGCGTCTGCCGCCGATGCGGTGAGGCAACCGGGGTTCGTGTTTCGGGGGGGCGGATCGACAGCATGGCGCAGCGCCTGACGATTTCACTGGATGCGATGGGGGGCGACCATGGACCCGACGTGGTCGTTCCCGCCGCACTGCACGCTGCCGGGCAACATCCCGACCTGCACCAGATCCTGGTCGGCGACGAGGGCGTGCTGCGTGAAGCGCTGGAGCGGAACGGTGCGGGCACCGGGCCCAGCCTCTCCATCCGCCACGCCTCCCAGACCGTCGGCATGGATGAGCCGCCTTCCAAGGCCCTGCGCAACAAGAAGGATTCCTCCATGCGCGTGGCCATCGACCTGGTGAAGGAAGGCAGCGCCGATGCCTGTGTCAGCGCGGGCAACACCGGAGCCCTGATGGCGACCGCCCGCTTCGTGCTGAAGACCATCGGGGGCATCGACCGTCCGGCGATCAGTTCCGCGATCCCGTCGATCTACGGTCACACCTACATGCTGGACCTCGGGGCCAATACCGAGTGCACGCCGGAGCAGCTGTTCCAGTTCGCCGCCATGGGATCGGTGCTGGTCACCGCCGTCAACAGCATCGATGCGCCCAGGGTGGGGCTGCTGAATATCGGCGAGGAGGAGATCAAGGGCATCGAGGCCGTGCGCCGGGCGGCCCAGCTGCTCAGTCAGAGCAGCCTGAACTACGTGGGCTTTGTCGAGGGTGACGACATCTACACGGGCGAGGTCGACGTGGTCGTCTGTGACGGCTTCGTGGGCAATGTCGCCCTCAAGACCAGCGAGGGCCTGGCCAAGCTGGTGGGGCATTACGTGCGGGAGGAATTCTCGAGCTCGGTCTATTCCCGCCTTGCGGCGCTGGTGGCCTGGCCGGTCCTGCGCCGCCTGCGCTCCCGGATGGATCCGCGGCGGTACAACGGCGCCAGCCTGCTGGGTCTCCAGGGCATCGTGATCAAGAGCCACGGCGGCGCGGACACGTACGCTTTCGCGAACGCCATCAGTATGGCTATGCTTGAGGTGAAAAAATCCGTACCGAAAAGAATCGGCCACCTTGTAGCCTCCGCGATGGCCGACGTCAGCGAGAGAGAGACCTGAATTCATGTACTCCCGTATCCTGGGCACCGGCCGCTGCCTTCCGCGGAAGATCGTCACCAACAAGGACCTCGAAAAGGTCATCGACACTTCGGACCAGTGGATCCGGGAACGCTCGGGCATACGCCAGCGCCATATCGCCGGAGACGATGAGACCACCACCGACCTGGCCGAGGGCGCGGCCCGCAATGCGCTGGAGGCGGCCGGGATCGAGCCGGAAGAGCTGGACCTGATCGTATTCGGTACCACGACGCCGGACCAGGTCTTTCCCAACAGCGGCGTGATCCTGCAGTCCAAGCTCGGGATCGCCGGGATCCCGGCGTTCAGTCTGGAAGCGGCCTGCACCGGTTTCATCTATGCGCTCAGCGTGGCCGACAAGTTCGTACGCACCGGCGAGGCCCGGCGCGCGCTGGTGATCGGTGCCGAGCGGATATCCGCCCTGGTGGACTGGAGCGACCGCTCCACCTGCGTGCTGTTCGGTGACGGTGCGGGCGCGGTGGTGCTGGGTCCGGACGACGAGCCGGGCATTCTCGCGACCCACCTGCATGCCGACGGGACCTACAAGGATCTGCTCTATTTCCCGTCCGGCCCCGGCAAGGACTTCCGGCACACCAGCGACGGTCACGTGATGATGAAGGGCAACGAGGTGTTCCGCGTGGCCGTCACGCAGCTCGGCAGGGTGGTGGAGGAGACCCTGGAACGCAACCACCTCGACAAGGAAGACATCGACTGGCTGATCCCGCACCAGGCCAATATCCGGATCATCCAGGCCACCGCGAAGAAGCTGCAGATGCCGATGGAGAGGGTGGTGGTGACGGTCGACCAGCATGCCAATACCTCGGCCGCATCGGTGCCGATGGCACTGGACGTGGCGGTGCGCGACGGCCGGGTCAAGCGCGGCCAGACGCTGCTGCTGGAAGCGTTCGGGGGTGGCTTTACCTGGGGATCCGCGCTGGTGCGCTACTGACGGCCGCGCCCGGTCCGGCGAGGGGCTCAGGGCGCGATCAGCTGGTTGAGGTCGAAGATCGGCAGCAGGATGGCGATCACGATGGTCGCCACCATCGCCCCCATCAGCAGGATGATGCCGGGCTGCACCACCGCCATCAGGGTCTCGATCAGGGCCTGCATCTCCTGCTCCTGGTTGCGCGCCGCGCGGTCCAGCATCTCCTCGAGGCGGCCGCTGGTCTCCCCGCTGGCGATCAGATGGATCGTCATGGGCGGGAACAGGCGGCTGTTCCCCAGCGCCTTGCTGATCGCCGAGCCCTCGCGCACGCGCCGGGTGGCGTCATCGACCGCCTCGCGCATGGGAATGTTGCTCACCACCTGGCCGGCGATGCGCAGCGCTTCCAGCACCGGCACGCCGCTGCCCGCCAGGATGCTCAGCGTGCGCGCGAAGCGCGCGGCGTTGAGGCCCGCCACCAGCCGCGACAGCAGGGGGGCCCGCAGCAGCATCCGGTGGTAGCGTCGCCGCGGTCCAGGGCGCTGGAGCAGGAAGTACAGGCCGATGCTTCCCGCGATGACGGCAACCAGCAGGTACGGCCAGCCCACCCGCAGGAACGCGCTCAGCGCGATCAGCATGCGCGTAAGCAGCGGCAGCGTCTGGTTGTGGTGCTGGAACACCTGGGCCACGGTCGGGATGACATAGGTTACCAGTCCGAGAGCCACACCCATGGCGACGATGAACAGCGCGGCCGGGTAGATCAGCACCAGCAGGGCCTGCTGGTGCATCTGCTGGCGGCTCTCGGTGTAGTCCGCGAGCCGGTCCAGCACTTCCTCCAGGTGCCCGGACTGCTCGCCCGCCTGGACCGTCGCCAGGTAGATCTCGGGGAATACCCGGGGGAACTGCGCCAGCCCCGTGGCCAGCGGGTGACCCTCCATCACGCGCGAGCGGATTGCCAGCACCATGCTCTTCAGGCGCGCCCGGTCCGTCTGCTGCGAAACCGCCAGCAGCGCCTCTTCCAGCGGAAGCGCGGCGCGCACCAGGGTCGCTAGCTGGCGCGTGATCAGCGCGAGGTCGCTGGCGCTGATGCGGCGCCCGAAGCGCATCCGTCGCGGCGCGTTCGGGCCGGTCCGGGTTTCGCTCACCGGAGAGACATCCAGCGGGATCAGCCCCTGCTCGCGCAGCTGCTGGCGGACCTGGCGGGGCGTATCGCCCTCGGCGACGCCCTTCCTCTGGCGACCGGTGCGATCGAGAGCCGCGTACTCGTAGGCGCCCACCCGCTCAGGCCTCCCGGGTCACGCGCAGGACCTCGGACAGGGCGGTCGTCCCGTTCAGGATGTGCCGGAAGCCGTCCCGGCGGATGCCCGGGCTCATGCGCCGGGCATGCACCTCGAGGGCGTGCTCGCTTTCCCCGGCGTGGATCATCCGGCGCATCTCGTCGTCCACGACGACCACCTCGTAGATGCCGGTGCGGCGGTGGTAACCGGTCTGGTTGCACTCCGGGCAGCCCGTTGCGCGATACAGCGAGGGAGGATTCTCGGCCGGCAGGTCCAGCAGGTCGCATTCCTCGGCCGAGGGCAGGTATGGTTCGCGGCAGTGCCGGCAGAGCACCCGCACCAGCCGCTGGGCCATGAGCCCGACCAGGCTGGAAGAAAGCAGGAACGGCTCCACGCCCATGTCGCGCAGACGGGTGACGGCGCCGATGGCGGTATTGGTGTGCAGCGTGGAGAACACCAGGTGCCCGGTGAGGCTCGCCTGTACCGCGATTTCCGCGGTCTCCAGGTCACGGATCTCGCCCACCATGACCACGTCGGGATCCTGGCGCAGGATCGCCCGCAGGCCGCGCGCGAAGGTCATGTCGACGCGGGTGTTGACCTGGGTCTGGCCGATGCCGTCGAGGTAATACTCGATGGGATCCTCGACCGTCATGATATTGCGGCTCTGGTCGTTGAGCCGGGTTAGCGACGCGTACAGGGTGGTGGTCTTGCCCGATCCGGTGGGGCCGGTGACCAGGATGATGCCGTAGGGGCTGCCGAGGAGCTCGTCCATCGACCTGAGATGCTCGCGGGACATCCCGAGCTCCGGGAGGTCCAGGCGTCCGGACTGCTTGTCCAGCAGCCGCAGCACCACCCGCTCCCCATGACCGGAGGGCAGGGTGGAGACACGCACGTCGACCGCGCGGCCGGCGACCCGCAGGGAGATGCGGCCGTCCTGGGGCAGGCGCTTCTCGGCGATGTCGAGACGCGCCATCACCTTGATGCGCGATACCAGCAGCGGCGCCAGCACCCGCTGCGGCTCGAGCACCTCGTGCAGCACGCCGTCGACGCGGAAGCGCACCAGCAGCCGGTTCTCGAAGGGCTCTATGTGGATGTCCGAGGCGTCCTCCTTGATCGCCTCGGTGAGCAGGGCGTTGATCAGACGGATGATGGGAGCGTCGTCCTGGCTCTCCATCAGGTCTTCCGGCTCCGGCATGTGCTGCGCCAGCTGATAGAGGTCCACTTCCTCGTCCAGTCCCTCCATCATCTGCATGGCCGCGCTGGAGCCGGCCTCGTAGTCCTGCTGCAGGCGCTGCTCGAATACCGCGCGCTCCACCGGCTCCAGGCGCAGGGGGTGGCCGATCGCGCGGCGAAGCTCGGCTACGATCATGGGGTCGAGATCTTCGCGGCAGAGCACCGTGACCTCGCCGTCCGCGTCCACGCGCGGGTCGACCAGCACGCCGTGGCGGCGGGCGAAAGCGAACGACGGGCGGTGGACGCCCTGCTCCTCCGGCCCGGCGTCCGCCCGCGTTTCCTGCGATGTGGGTTCCGGCGTGCTCATTGCTGCTGGGATCCGTCCGACGGTGAGGATGCTCCGGAACTGCCGGCGGTATCGGCCGCTCCCGCGGCACCGGCCGGCCGTTTCGGCTTGCCCGCGGGCGGCGCGGAGCCGGCGCCGCTGCCCGCAGCGGCACTGCCGGACGAACCGGTCGGGGACGAGCCCTGGTTCCCGGACCGGAGGTCGATGGGCGGCATCGTGGGCTGCTTGCTGCCGGGCATCAGGTTTATCCCGCCCTTGTTGACGCGCTGCTCGAGCGCGCGCAAGTACTGATACTTCTGCTGCGTGTAGCGCGCCGTGTCAACACCGCTGCGCAGGATCCGGGGCCGGATGAAGACCATCAGGTTGCGCTTGGTCTTCTTGCTGTTGCGGTAGCGGAAGAGCTGACCGAGCACCGGGATGCTCCCGAGCACCGGGACCCGCTGCTCGTTCTGCTCCACGTGGGTATCGATCAGCCCGCCGAGCACGATGGTCTGGTCGTCGTTGCAGATGACATTGGTGTTGATCGTGCGCTTGTTGGTGATCAGGCCGTAGCCACTGGTCGCGGTGCTCTGGACGCTCGAGACCTCCTGCTGGATCTTGAGCTCGACCGAATTGCCCTCGTTGATCTTGGGCGTGATCTTGAGCTTGATGCCGACTTCCTTGCGCTCGATGGTCTGGAAGGGGTTGACGGTGTTGCTGGCGTTGGTGGTGCCGTTGGTGTACTGCCCGGTGACGAAGGGCACCTCCTGTCCCACGGTGATCTCGGCTTCCTCGTTGTCCAGGGTGGTCAGCGTCGGGGTGGACAGGATGTTGGTGTCGTTGCTGCTCGCCAGCGCCCGCAGCAGGACTCCGAAATTGACCCCGTTGCTGTTGAGCCGGCCGACACCGAGGGTCAGCCCTTCCAGCTGCGGCAGCACCTGTTGCGGGGCGCCGGCCAGGCTCGCGAGGCCCGAGTTGGTCTGGTTGAAGTTGGTGATGGCCGCCGGACTGTTGGTGCTGCCGCCGCCCTCGGCGGCCCACTGGATACCCAGCTCTGCGGCCTTGTCGGAGCTGATCTCGGCAATGATGGCGTCGACCAGCACCTGGGCGCGGCGCACATCGAGCTCGCGCACCAGGGTCTTGATGGTCGACATCGCCTGCGGCGGAGCGGTGACGATGAGCGCGTTGGTCGCCTTGTCGGCGACGATGCTGATCTTGCCGTTGCCGCCCCCGGAAAGCGCCGCCGCGGCAGCCGAAGCGCTCGCCGATCCCCCGGACCCCTGGCCGGAGCCGCCGCCGCTGCTGCTCTGGCCGGTAACCACCTTCTCGAGGATCTGGGCCAGGTCAGTCGCGTCGGCGTAGTTCAGATAGACCACCTGGCTGTTGCCCTGCTTCTCCAGGGGCTGGTCCAGCCGGGAGATGAGCTGGCGCATGCGCTTGCGCTGTGCCGGGTCCCCGGTGAGCAGCACACTGTTGGTGCGCGGATCGGCCAGCGCCTTGACCTCGGGGCCGTTGTTGCCGCCACCGGACTTGCTGATTGCGTTTACGATCTGGGCGACGTTCTTGGCACTGGCGTGCTGCAGTTGAACCACGTCCACGTTCTGGCTCTGGCTTTCGTCCATGCTGTGGACGATCCTCGCCAGGCGGCGCACGTTCGCGGCGCGGTCCGAGATGATCAGCATGTTCGCGGGCGGATAGGCGGCCAGGTGCCCGTACTGGGGCACCAGCGGGCGCAGGATGGGCACCAGCTGTGCCGCGGGAATGTTGTTGACCTTCACCACCCGGGTGACCACGTCCGCTGGCGCCGGCGGCTTCGGCCGGCCGGTGGCGCCGTACTGCTTGGCGTCGACCTCGGGCACGATCTTGGTGACGTTCTTGCCTTCCACGGCCGCGTAGCCGTTGACCTCGAGGATTTCCAGGAAGGTTTTCCACAGTGCCTTCTCGCCCATCGGGGTGGACGAGATCACGGTCACGTTTCCCTTCACGCGGGGGTCGACGATGAAATTGCGACCGGTGGCGTCGCTGACAGTCTCGATCAGCGCCCGGATGTCCGCATTCTTGAGATTGAGCGTGATCTTGCCGTTGCCCGCGGCCTTTGTGCTGCCGCCCGCACCGGCGCTGCCGGACGGTGCCTGCGATGCCGGCCCCTGCGCACCCTCACCGGCGGCAACGGCGGTCGACAGCATGGCCGTGGCGGCGAGGAACAGGACGACGGAGACAGCGAGCGGAAGAGTGCGGCGGGCCTGGAGTGCTTTCATGCAGGTTCCGTTCTGCTTTATGCGGCGGTTTTCGTGTGGGCGATTGTCGGCCGTGACGGCGTCAATTGTCCAGCGAGACGGTCACCGTCTTCTGCTGGCCCCCGCGATCGACCACGAGGCTCAGCTGGCTGGCGCCCTTGAGGGTCTGCATCAGGTTGAAGGCCTTGCTCGGCTGGTCGAGGTCGACGCCGTTGACGGACTTCACGAGATCCCCGGGATGCAGGCCCAGCCGATGGAACAGCGAGCCGTCCGGGCCCGGGTAGACACGGTAGCCCGCCAGCTTGCCGCTGCGGTAGACCGGGCGTACCCGTACCAGGTTGGCGAGCTTGTCCGGGTTCGACAGGATCTGGTTGCGGACCTGCGCCAGCTGCGCGCCGCCGGAGGAGCCCGGCCCCGGGCCGGCGTTGCCCTGCGCGGCGCTCCCGTGCAGCAGGTCCTGCTTGTTCGCGTGGGGCAGCCGGAGAGCCTCCAGCGCGCCGTTGCGCCGGATGATCACCCGGTCCGGGTAGATGTGCGTGACCACGGCGTTTCCGGGGAGCTGGTCGCCGACGCCATAGATCTTCTCGTCCTGATTGCCCCGGGCGATGATCGCGCGCGAACGGCCGGCGCGACCCGAGGTGAAGATGCCGTAGAGCTTGAGGTTGAGCCCGGTCTCCGGCGCGTTGATCGGGCCGTTGCCCGTCGGATTCTGGGGCGGGGCCTGGCCGAACAGGTTGCGGGCGGCGATGCGCTTGATACCCTGCTCCGGCGCGGGCCCGGCACCCTGGCTGGCGCTCCTGCCCGGCGCCCCGGCCCGATCCGCGCCCGCCGGCGGGGCGAAGGCCTGGCCGGTGGCCTGCCAGACGGCGTCCGCGGCAGCGTGCGCCAGCAGCACCACCAGCGCCAGCGTAACCAGCTCCGGCAGGTGGCCCAGCAGGTAGCGCTGCACCCGCCGGAGCAGCTCGATTGGGAGTCCGTCCGCGGCCATGAGTCCTGGGTCAGGGTATACCGGCCCCGGCGTTCCAGGCCGGGAGCGGTCGATCATACCCCGCGCCCGGGGAACCCCACAACACGGGGTCCGGCGAGGGGCTTCGGCGGGGAAGGGGGGTTTAAAAGCGATCCCGTTCGCCGCAAAATTTCCCTGTGGGGAAGCTGTCGCCCTCACCGCCCGCGGCCGGGAACCCTCGATGCGGGGGCACGGTCTGACGCGGGTGGCCACCAGAGCATCCGCCGGCCGGCGGTGCGGCAGCTGGGAGCACACGGGCAACACGCGGCTGGCAGCGGATCAGGTCATGGCGCAACGCAAGCACACCCAGGGCGATGAAGGCATCGCGGTCAAGGAATCGCGGCCGGAGGTCAAGGAACCGCCGCTGTACAAGGTCGTGCTCCTGAACGACGACTACACGCCGATGGAGTTCGTCGTGCATGTGCTGGAGACCTTTTTCGGCATGGGGCACACCAAGGCCACCCAGATCATGCTGCAGGTCCATACCCAGGGAAAGGCGGTATGCGGCATCTTCACCGCGGAGATCGCGGAGACCAAGGTCGCGCAGGTGAACGAGTATGCGCGCAAGCACCAGCATCCGCTGCTGTGCTCGATGGAGCGCGCGTGACTGCCGTTCGACGGGGCAACGGGGCCGCCGGCACGCCGGTCGAGATGGACGCCGGCGCAATTTCTGCTAATGATAGAGACGTGAGCCGCGGCGAGCGGGGCCGTGGCGGCGGATGCGGAAGGCGGGCAGCCTTCCGGCCAATGCACGCGGAGGGAACCGCTCCTCCAGGGTAGAGATCATGCTGAGCAAAGAGCTTGAGTACACCATCAACGCGGCGTTCAACGACGCGCGGGAGAAGCGGCACGAGTTCATCACCGTGGAGCACCTTCTCCTGGCGTTGCTGGACAACTCGATGGTGGCCGAGGTGTTGCGCGTCTGCGGATCCGACCTCGATACGCTGAGCCGCGACCTGCGCGACTTCATCGAGGCCAACACCCCGGTGCGCGACAATCTCGATACCCAGGACGTGCAGCCCACGCTGGGCTTCCAGCGCGTGCTCCAGCGCGCGTTCTTCCACGTGCAGTCGGCCGGCAAGAAGGAAGTCACCGGGATCAACGTGCTGGTCGCGATCTTCAGCGAGCAGGACTCGCACGCGGTGTACCTGCTCAACAAGCAGGCGGTCACCCGCCTGGACGTGGTCAACTACATCTCGCACGGCATCCGCAAGGTGCACGACGGCGAGGAATCGGAAGAGGTGCGCGAGGACACCGAGGAAAGCGGCGAGCGCGAGGAGACCGGCAACACCCCGCTGGAGCTGTATGCGACCAATCTCAACCGGCAGGCGCGGACGGGGCGGATCGATCCCCTGATCGGGCGCGAGTACGAGATCGAGCGCGTGATCCAGGTGCTGTGCCGCCGGCGCAAGAACAATCCGCTGCTGGTGGGAGACGCCGGCGTGGGCAAAACCGCCATCGCCGAGGGCCTGGCCTGGCTGATTACCCAGCGGCGAGTGCCCGAGGTGCTGGCCAAGAGCACCATCTACGCCCTGGACCTCGGCGCCCTGGTGGCGGGCACCAAGTACCGGGGCGACTTCGAAAAGCGGCTCAAGGGCGTGCTTGCGCAGCTGGGCAAGGATCCGGGCGCGATGCTGTTCATCGACGAGATTCATACCATCATCGG
Organism: Gammaproteobacteria bacterium; assembly: GCA_035638775.1. Lineage (GTDB taxonomy): Bacteria > Pseudomonadota > Gammaproteobacteria > UBA5335 > SLRW01 > DASQZJ01. The sequence continues at coordinate 92,575 of DASQZJ010000012.1, read as the reverse complement.
CGCGGGCGCGGCGTCCGGCGGCGTTATGGATGCCTCCAACCTGATCAAGCCGGTGCTGGCCTCGGGCGAGCTCAAGTGCATCGGCTCGACCACCTACCACGAGTACCGCGGAATCTTCGAGAAGGATCGCGCGCTGGCGCGGCGCTTCCAGAAGATCGACGTGTCCGAGCCGACCGTCGACGAGACCTACCGCATCCTCAAGGGGCTCAAGCCGCACTTCGAGTCGCACCACTCGGTGCGCTACACGAGTCCGGCCCTGAAGGCGGCGGCCGAGCTGTCCGCGCGCTACATCAACGATCGCCGCCTGCCGGACAAGGCCATCGACATCATCGACGAGGCCGGGGCCAACCTGCGCCTGCGCCCGGCCTCGAAGCGCAAGAAGACCGTGTCGGTGGGCGATGTCGAGGCGATCGTGGCCAAGGTGGCGCGGATTCCGCCACGCCAGGTCTCCAGCACCGACATGGACGTGCTGCGCAACCTGGAGCGCAACCTCAAGCTGGCGATCTTCGGCCAGGACGAGGCGATCACCACGCTGAGCAACGCGATCAAGATGTCCCGTTCCGGCCTGGGCAGCCCGGACCGGCCCATCGGCTCGTTCCTGTTCGCCGGCCCGACCGGCGTCGGCAAGACCGAGGTGACCCGGCAGCTCGCCCGGATCATGGGGATCGAGCTGCTGCGCTTCGACATGTCGGAGTACATGGAGCGCCACACGGTGTCCCGCCTGATCGGTGCGCCCCCGGGCTACGTCGGCTTCGACCAGGGCGGGCTGCTCACGGACGCGATCCTCAAGCACCCCCACTCGGTGCTGCTGCTGGACGAGATCGAGAAGGCGCATCCGGACGTGTTCAACCTGCTGCTGCAGGTGATGGATCACGGCACGCTGACGGACAACAACGGCCGCAAGGCCGATTTCCGCAACGTGATCATCGTGATGACCACCAACGCCGGTGCCGAGACGATGACCAAGCGCTCCATCGGGTTCACCACCCAGGATCACTCCACGGATGCCATGGAAGTCGTCCGGCGTACGTTCACGCCCGAGTTCCGCAACCGGCTGGATGCGATTATCCAGTTCCGTTCGCTGGATCCGGAGAACGTGGCGCACGTGGTGGACAAGTTCATCATGGAGCTGGAGGTCCAGCTGGAAGGCAAGGGCGTCGAGATCGAGGTGACCCGTGCCGCCCGGAGCTGGCTCGCGGACAAGGGCTACGATCCGCAGATGGGCGCCCGTCCGATGGCGCGCGTCATCCAGGAGAACATCAAGCGTCCGCTGGCGGACGAGATCCTGTTCGGCCGCCTGAGCGGCGGCGGCAAGGTCAAGGTTCGCGAGGAGGGTGGACGGCTGGTGCTCGACGTCCAGACGGTCGCGGCCTGAAGCGGCGGGCGATGCCCGCGGCCCCGGTCGGTGCGGCGGGAAGCGTCCGCCACACCGACCGTGCTAGCGGCCACGGTAGACGATGCGTCCCTTGCTGAGGTCGTAAGGGGTGAGCTGGACGGTGACCTTGTCACCGGTGAGGATGCGGATATAGTGCTTGCGCATCTTGCCGGAAATGTGGGCGGTGACGACATGCCCGTTCTCCAGCTCGACGCGGAAGGTCGTGTTGGGGAGGGTTTCGACGACCCGCCCCTGCATCTCGATCAGGTCCTCTTTCGCCATTCGACTCCTCGGTGTCAGACGCGGTTCGGTGGTCCGTCGCGGCGGACCGGCTGAGGATGCGGATTTTGCCTCAAGCCCCCGACCCCTTCAACTGCCGCGCGCGGGCGGCCCCTCGCCGCGATGGTACCGCACCCAGCCCTGGTCCGTGCGCAGCTCCACGGGACGGAAGTCCACCTTGTAGTCCATCTTGGCGTGGCCCGCGATCCAGAAGCCCAGGTAGAGCCACGGCAGGCCGCGGCGCCGGGCTTCCTCGATCTGGCAGAGGATGGCGTAGATGCCGAGCCCGCGGCGCCGCTGCCGCGGATCGAAGAAGGTGTACATCGCGGAGAGGCCGTCGGCCATGGCGTCCACCACCGCCACCGCGAGCAGCTGCCGGTCCCGGCGGAACTCCCACAGGGCGGTGTCGCTCCAGTCGCTGTGGATGAAGAACCGGTACTGCTCGCGGGAGCTCCCGTCCATGCCGCCGCCCGGATGGCGGGCGGCCGTGTACGCGGCGTAGAGGCGGTAGTGCTCTTCCCGGAACACCGGCGCGACGACGCCGACGCGGAGGTCCCGGTTGCGCCGCCAGGTACGCCTCTGGGAGCGGTCCGGGCGGAACTCGGCGACGGGGATGCGGCTCGGGACGCAGGCACGGCAGCCGTCGCAGTGGGGCCGGTAGAGGTACGGTCCGCTGCGGCGGAATCCCCGTGCGCTGAGCCGGGCGTGCAGTTCCCGATCGGGATACTCGCGCGGGTCGAAATAGACATTGCGCGCGACCCGGCCGGGCAGATAGCCGCAGGGGTGCTCGGGACCCCGGATCACCCGCAGGGACCGTGGCCCGACGGGATCGTGGCCAGTCCCGCGGTTGCGCGTCACGAGGCACCCGCCTGATCGTCGAGACGCCAGGGTCCCGGGGCCGGCCGGTCGCCCAGCGTGCCGCGCTGGACCAGCTCCAGAAACCGCTGGCGGGGGATGTCCACGGCACCCATGCGATACAGGTGGGGCGAGCCGACCTGGCAGTCGAAGACCAGGAAGTTCCACAGCCGAAGCTGGCGGGAAAGCACCGCCAGGGCCACCTTGGATGCGTCGCTGCGCCGGCGGAACATGGATTCGCCGAAGAAGACCCGGCCGAGGGCCACGCCGTACAGCCCGCCGGCCAGCTCGTCGCCGGCCCACACCTCGACCGAGTGGGCGACTCCCAGGGCGTGCAGCCGGCAGTAGGCCTGCTGCATCTCCGGGGTCAGCCAGGTGCCCTCGTGGTCGCGCCTCGGTTCGGCACAGCCGCGTACCACCGCGGCGAAATCCCGATCCAGGGTAACCCCGAATTCGCCGCGGCGAAGCCGGCGCGCGAGGCGCCGCGAAACGTGCACGCCGCCGGGGAGGAATACCGTGCGCGGGTCGGGCGACCACCAGAGGATCGGCTCACCCGCGCTGTACCATGGGAAGATGCCGCGCTTGTAGGCCGCGATCAGCCGTTCGGGCCCGAGGTCGCCGCCCGCGGCCAGCAGCCCGTTGGGATGGCGCAGGGCCCGCGAGGGGTCGGGGAAGGCGCATGCAGGAGCCCTGGCATCGATCCAGGCGATGCCGCTCATGAGGCTGCCCCGGCCGCATCACCCGACCGGTAGGGCGAATGGGTCCGCATCTCCTCGATGTAGCCGTCCACGTAGCGGACCTCGCGCTGCACGAAATCCGCGATCGCGTCCCGGAAACGCGGGTCCGCGATCCAGTGCGCCGACCAGGTGGCGACCGGCAGGAATCCGCGGCTCACCTTGTGCTCGCCCTGGGTGCCCGGATCGAAGCGCGCGAGGCCCGCCTCGATGCAGTATTCCAGCCCCTGGTAGTAGCAGGCCTCGAAGTGCAGGCTGTGGTAGTCCGCGTCCGCGCCCCAGTGGCGCCCGTACAGCGCCGCATCATCGCGCAGCGTGATGGCCGCCGCGACCGGGAGATTTCCCCGGGTCCACGCCAGGACAAGAACCAGCTGCTCGCCCATGGTGCGGCTGATCTCCTCGAAGAACGGGCGACCGAGGTAGGGCAGACGGCCACGCATGTGGTAGGTGCTCGCGTACAAGCGGTGGATCGCCGGCCACAAGGCCGGATCGAGCCGGTCGCCCCGCACGCGCTCCATGCGGATCCCGGCTTCGCTCACGCGGCGCCTTTCCCGGCGGATCTTCTTGCGCTTGGCGGAGCTGAACGCGCCGAGCAGGTCATCGAATTCGGCGTAGCCGTGGTTGTGCCAGTGGAACTGGCAGGCCTTGCGCAGCAGCAGGCCCTGCCGGGCGAGGCTGTCACGGTCGTCCTCGCCCGGAAACAGGCAGTGCAGGGAAGAGACCCCGAGCTCGCGGGCGTATTCCACCGCCGCATCGGCCAGGGTCCGGCGCACCTGTGCCGGGTCCGTAGCGCTGCTGCGCAGGGCCTCGGCTCCGGGTGTGAGCAGTCTCGGTCCGGTGACGGGGGTGAAGGGGACGGCAGCGACCAGGCGGGGATAGTAGGCCAGCCCGTGGCGCTCGTACGCGTCGGCCCAGGCCCAGTCGAACACGAACTCCCCCATCGAGTGATCCTTGAGGTACAGCGGCAGGGCGCCCACGAGCCGATGCTGGCGGTCGCGCAGCAGCAGGTGCCGGGGGTGCCACCCGGTTCCGCGCCCCACGCAGCCGTGGCGTTCCAGCGCGACCAGGAACTCGTACCGGGTGAAGGGGTAACCGTCGGGGTTGAGGCGGTTCCACTCGGCCGCCGACAGTTCCGCCAGGCTGGAGCAGATCTCGGTCTGCATGACGGGCCATTCTACTAAGCCGGTCCGGGGTAAGGCCACGTCCCGGCCGGCGCGCCCGTCGACCGCTCCGCGCGCTGTCGCCCCTCCGCGGTGCACCGCCGCGGCGCTGCCCCTCCCGCAGCTCGCCGGCTCGGCCGAGGGATCAGCGGGCGCGCGCCGGGGGAAACCGACGGCGGCCGCGGCTGTCCAACGGCTCCGGGTGCGGGTGCCTCATGTATACTGGGGCGACCATTCGCGAAGGCTGCAAGCGGGGGCTTGATGCGCATAGGCGTGCCGCGGGAACGAAAGCCGCTGGAAGGACGTGTTGCACTGGTACCGGAGGCGTGTGCCCACCTGGTGGCGCTCGGGCACGAGGTGTGGGTCGAGCGCGGCGCCGGAAGGGCCAGCGGCTACCCGGACGATGCCTACGCGGCGGCCGGAGCCCGCTTCGCCGACGATCCGGCCGGACTCTACGAGGCGGCGCGCCTGGTCGTGAAGGTGAAGGAGCCGGTGGGCCGGGAGCTCGAGCTGCTGCGCCCGGATCATCTGCTTTTCTGCTTCCTGCACCTGGCCGCGCTGCCGGAGCTGAAGGATGCTCTCTGCCGGATCGGCCTGACCGCGGTCGCGTTCGAGACGGTGGAAAAGAACGGCGGGCTGCCGCTGCTCGCGCCGATGAGCGAGATCGCCGGGCGCCTGTCGGTGCAGATCGGGGCTCATCTGCTGCACCGCCCCCAGGGGGGGCGCGGCCTGCTGCTCGGAGGCATCACCGGGGCGCCGAGGGGCCGCGTGGTGGTGCTCGGCTGCGGCTCGGCCGGCATGGCTGCAGCGCAGTTGGCGGTCGATACGGGCAGCGAGGTGATTGCGTTTGATCTCGACCGCGAACGCCTCGCCAGCGTGCATCCCCTCGGAACCGGCGTGACCGCGCTGTTCCCGTACGCGGACGCCGTCCGCGAGGCAGTGGCAGGCGCGGATATCGTGATCGGGGCCGTGCTGGTGCCCGGCGCCCGGGCACCGCGCGTGGTCGACGCCGCCATGGTCCGCAGCATGCCCTCGGGCAGCGTGATCGTGGACGTGTCGGTGGACCAGGGCGGCTGCGTCGAGACCACGCGTCCGACCACCTACGACGAGCCCACCTACGTGGTCGACGACGTGATCCATTTCACCGTCACCAACATGCCCGGGGCGGTACCGCGAACGGCGTCCCAGGCGCTGTCGGCGGTTCTCACACCCTATGTCGAACGACTGGCGGCGGGCGACTGGGAATCCGATCCCGCGCTGGCCGGGGCGGTCAACGTCCGGGACGGCCGGGCGGTGCTGGAAACGCTGCGTGGCTGATCCAACAAAAATATGATCAAATAGCTACTTACAGTGCACTTCTTACAAACGGGCTTAGCATAGTGGCGGACGCGACGCCGGACAAGGATCGAACCTCACTGCGGGTGCCGCCGCTGGCGCGCGGCCTGCGGGAGGGAGCGCTGATCGTCCTGGTGACCGCGGCGGTGTACCTGGTGGTGGCACTGGTCAGCTTCAGTCCCGCGGATCCGGGCTGGTCGCATACCGGACTGGGGCGGGGGATCGCCAACCGCGGCGGCCTGGCGGGAGCGTACCTGTCCGACGTGCTGCTGTCCCTGTTCGGCTACATGGCCTACCTGTTCCCGCTGATGGTGGGCTGGTGCGGATGGCTCGCCTTTCGCGGCCTGCGTGAGCCGGACCGGGGGGCGCTCGCCACCACCGGCCTGCGGGCACTGGGCTTCGTGCTGACCCTGACGATGGGCAGCGCCCTGGCGGCGCTGCACGTGCGCACCGGGATGATGCCGCTGCCGCTCGGCCCGGGGGGCATCCTGGGCGACGCGGTGGGCAACGGCCTGGTGGCGGTGTTCAGTTTCGTCGGCGCCACGCTGTTTATGCTGGCGCTGTTTCTCACCGGCGTGACCCTGTTCAGCAGCCTTTCCTGGCTGCGCCTGATGGATCTGACCGGGAGGATAACGCTCGGCCTGCTGGCTTTCCTGCACGGGCGCTGGCACGCGTCGTGGGAGGTGATCCGGTATCGGCGGGCGCGCCGCGCGCGGCGCGAGACCGTCGAGCGCGAGCAGTCCCGCGCCCGCCGGCGCGCAAAGCCGCGTATCGAGCCCAAGGTGGCAACGGTCGAGCCCAGCGAACGGGCCCAGAAGGAGCGCCAGGGGAAGCTGTTCGAAGGACCCGTGGTACCGGGTGAACCGCCGCCGCTGTCGCTGCTGGATTCGCCGCCGGAGAGCCGCAAGCCCTATTCCCAGGAGGCCCTGGAGGCGATCTCGCGCCAGGTCGAGCTCAAGCTCCGGGATTTCGGGGTGGAGGTGGAGGTCGTTGCGGTGCACCCCGGGCCGGTCGTGACGCGCTTCGAGCTCCAGCCCGCCGCCGGGGTCAAGGTCAGCCAGATCTCAAACCTGTCGAAGGATCTGGCGCGGGCGCTGTCGGCGGTGAGCGTTCGGGTGGTCGAGGTCATCCCCGGCAAGTCGGTGGTGGGTCTGGAGATCCCCAACGAACAGAGGGAGCTCGTCTGCCTCAGCGAGATCCTGCGCTCGCGCGAGTACGACAAGTCCTCCGCGTTCCTGACCCTGGCGCTGGGCAAGGACATCAGCGGCTACCCGGTGGTGGCCGACCTGGCCCGCATGCCGCACCTGCTGGTGGCCGGCACCACCGGCTCGGGCAAGTCGGTGGCGATCAACGCGATGCTGCTCAGCCTGCTCTACAAGAGCCGTCCGGAACAGGTGCGGCTGATCCTGATCGATCCCAAGATGCTGGAGCTGTCCGTGTATGACGGCATCCAGCACCTGCTGGCACCGGTGGTGACGGACATGAAGGAGGCCGGCAACGCGCTGCGCTGGTGCGTGGCCGAGATGGAGCGGCGCTACCGCCTGATGGCGTCGGTGGGGGTGCGCAACCTGGCCGGTTTCAACCGCAAGGTGAAGGAAGCCGCCGAGCGCGGCGAGCCGATCGCGGATCCGCTGCACGACAAGGCCCAGGGCGATCTCGACGACGCGGCGCAACCGGCAACCCTCGAGCCGCTGCCGTATATCGTGGTGGTGGTGGACGAGCTCGCGGACCTGATGATGGTGGTCGGCAAGAAGGTCGAGGAACTCATCGCCCGCCTGGCGCAGAAGGCGCGCGCATCCGGGATTCACCTGATCCTGGCGACGCAGCGGCCCTCGGTCGACGTCATCACCGGGCTGATCAAGGCCAACATCCCGACACGGATCGCGTTTCAGGTCTCCTCGCGCGTGGATTCGCGCACCATCCTTGACCAGATGGGAGCGGAGCAGCTGCTGGGCCACGGCGACATGCTTTACCTGCCGCCCGGCACGGGCTCGCCAACCCGCGTGCACGGCGCGTTCGTGGGCGACCACGAGGTGCACGCGGTGGTGTCCCACCTGAAGAAGGGCGCCTCTCCGCAGTATCTCGACGAGGTTCTTTCGGGACCCGAGGAGTCGGCCCTGCTCCCGGGCGGCGGGGGCGACGCCGGCGACGCGGAGCAGGACCCGCTGTACGACCAGGCCGTCCGGGTCGTGACCGAGACGCGCAAGGCTTCCATCTCGGGCGTCCAGCGCCGCCTGCGCATCGGCTACAATCGCGCCGCGCGCCTGGTGGAGCAGATGGAGAGTGCCGGCATCGTGGGCCCGTTGCAGGGCAACGGCTCGCGCGAAGTGCTGGCGGCGCCCCCACCGAAGGACGATATGACCGAATGACCGGATTCCCCGCCACGTTCCGGCCGCGCCCCCTGGCGCGGCTGCTGGTCCTGTGCCTGACAGCGGCACTGTTCGCGCCGGCCGCGTCCGCCGCCTCGCACGGCGCCACGGCGCTCAAGGAGCTCGAGCACTTCTACCACAGCGTGCATACGCTGCATGCCCGCTTCAGCCAGGTGTTGCTCGACAGCAACATGCAGGTGAAGCAGCGTGCCCGGGGAGAGGTCTGGATCCAGCGCCCCGGCAGCTTTCGCTGGCGCTACGACGCGCCCCACAAGCGCCTGATCGTCAGCGACGGCAAGACCGTGAAGCTCTACGATGTGGACCTGTCGCAGATCACGGTGCGGCCGGTGAGCAAGGCGCTCACCAGCACGCCCGCGATGCTGCTTGCCGGGGGTACGGCGCTGGACAAGCGGTTTCACATCAAGGACCTCGGAAAGGTGGGCAAGACCCGCTGGGTGGAACTCAAGCCCAGGACCCACGATACCGATTTCAAGAGCGTGCGCCTGGGATTCAGGGACGGCCGGCTGGCTGTGATGGAGCTGCATGACACCTTCGACGAGACCACCCGCATCCGCTTCAGCGACGTGCGGGTGAACCAGCCGATCAAGGGTTCACGCTTCCAGCTCGAGGCGCCGCCCGGGGTCGAGGTGGTCGGAGGCTGAGCATGCACCCCGTACGGGGCGCGGTGGAGACGGGCCATGACGGTTAGGAACGCCGCCTACCGGCCGCTGGCGGATCGCATGCGGCCGCGCACGCTGGACGAGTGCGTCGGCCAGGAGCACCTGCTGGCCCCCGGCAAGCCGCTCAGGCTGGCGATCGAGGGCGGCTCGCTGCACTCGATGGTGCTGTGGGGCCCGCCGGGTTCGGGCAAGACCACCCTGGCGCGGCTGATCGCGGAATACTGCGACATGGCTTTCGTGACCCTCTCGGCCGTCATGGCCGGGGTGAAGGACGTGCGTGCAGCCGTGGAGAGCGCCCGCGCCCTGCGCCACTCCGAGGGACGGGGCACGATCCTGTTCATCGACGAGGTCCATCGCTTCAACAAGGCGCAGCAGGACGCGTTCCTGCCGTACGTGGAGGACGGCACCCTGGTATTCGTGGGTGCCACCACCGAGAACCCCTCGTTCGAGCTCAACAATGCGCTGCTCTCGCGTGCCCGCACCTATGTGCTGCGGCGGCTGCAGCCGTCCGACCTGCGCCGCCTGCTGGACCGGGCGCTGGAGGATGCCGAACGCGGGCTGGGCGGGCGCGGCACGACCGTGGCGCCGGCGCTGCTGGAGCGGCTCGCCGAGGCGGCCGACGGAGATGCGCGCCGCGCCCTGAACCTGCTGGAGCTGTGCGCCGACCTGGCGGGCGATGAAGCGCATGGCGGGCGTGTGGACGAGGCGATCGTGGCCGAGGTGGTGGCCGGCGGCGTGCGCCAGTTCGACAAGGGGGGAGAAGCGTTCTACGACCAGATCTCGGCGCTGCACAAATCGGTGCGCGGGTCCGCCCCGGACGCCGCCCTGTACTGGCTGGCACGGATGCTGGACGGGGGCTGCGATCCCCTGTACATCGCGCGCCGGGTGGTGCGCATGGCGAGCGAGGACATCGGCAACGCGGATCCGCGCGCCGTCGCGCTGGCGCTGGACGCCTGGGACGTCCAGGAACGTCTCGGCAGTCCGGAGGGCCATCTTGCGGTCGCCCAGGCCGTTGTGTATCTTGCCTGCGCGCCGAAGAGCAACGCCGTCTACACCGCCTTCAACCAGTCCGTGAAGGATGCCGCGGCGTACGGCTCGCTGCCGGTTCCGATCCATCTCCGCAACGCACCGACGCGCCTGATGAAGGAACTGGGTTACGGCCGTCGCTACCGTTACGCCCATGACGAGCCGGACGCCTACGCCGCGGGCGAACGCTATTTCCCCGAGGAAATGGGGGAGCGGCGCTATTACCGGCCGGTGCCCCGGGGCCTCGAGATCCGCATCGGGGAGAAGCTCGAGGCGCTGCGGGAAAAAGACCGCAAGAGCAGGAAACCGTAGATCCCATGCTGGACCCCAGACGCCTGCGCAACGAGCTCGACGACGTGGCCCTCCGCCTGAAGCGGCGGGGCTTCGAGCTCGACGTGGACGCCTTCCGGCGTCTGGAGGAAACCCGCCGACAGGTTCAGGTCGAGACCGAGGAGCTGCGCAACGAGCGCAACGTGCGCTCGCGCGAGATCGGCAAGGCCAAGGCCGCGGGCCGGGACATCCAGCCGCTGATCGACCGGGTCTCCAGCCTGGGTGAGCGGCTCGAGGCGGCGGAGGAGCGCCTGGAGGAGACCCGGACGCAGCTGGACGAGCTTCTCCTGGGCATCCCCAATGTGCCGCACGACAGCGTACCGGACGGCCTGGCCGAGGATGCCAACGTCGAGCTGCGCCGCTGGGGCGAGCCGCCGCGGTTCGACTTCGAACCGCGCGACCACGTCGACCTGGGCGCGGCGCGCGGCCGGATGGACTTCGAGAGCGCCGGCCGCATCGCGGGCAGCCGCTTCGTGGTGCTGCGCGGCGAGCTGGCCCGCATGCAGCGGGCCCTGATCCAGTTCATGCTGGATCGCCACACGCAGCAGCACGGCTACGAAGAAGTCTACGTCCCGTACATGGTGAACCGGCAGACGCTGATCGGCACCGGCCAGCTGCCCAAGTTCGAGGAAGACCTGTTCCCCATCGGCGGCGACTGGGGCTACTACCTCATTCCCACGGCCGAAGTCCCGGTCACCAACCTGGCCGGGGAGGGAATTCTGGAAGCGGAGGCGCTTCCGCTGCGGCTGGTTGCGCATACGCCGTGCTTCCGCTCCGAGGCCGGCTCCTACGGCAAGGACACCCGCGGGATGATCCGCCAGCACCAGTTCGAGAAGGTCGAGCTGGTCCAGGTGGTGGCCCCGGAGCGCTCCTACAACGCCCTCGAGGAGCTCACCGGGCACGCGGAGGCCATCCTGCGCGAGCTCGGCCTGGCCTACCGGGTGGTGGCACTGTGCGCCGGCGACATGGGCTTCGCTGCCGCGAAGACCTACGACCTCGAAGTCTGGCTGCCGAGCCAGCGGCGCTACCGCGAGATCTCCTCCTGCAGCAACTTCGAGGGCTTCCAGGCCCGGCGCATGAAGGCCCGCTTCCGCAACCCGGACACGGGCAGGCCGGAGCCGGCCCACACCCTCAACGGGTCCGGCCTGGCGGTCGGCCGGGCGCTGGTGGCGGTACTGGAGAACTACCAGCAGGCCGATGGCAGCATCGCCGTGCCCGAGGCGCTGCAGCCCTACATGGGCGGGCAGGCGCTGATTCGGGCCTGAGCGCGGGCGCAGGCGGTGCCTCGTTGCGGCCACCCGGACCCGCTATGCTGGAGGAGACCCGACGAGGGGGAGGCATGATCCCGCTGTACGAGGCCCAGGGGCTGCTGGAAGCGCAGATGTGCCGGGATTACCTGGCGGCACGCGGCATACGCGTGCACGTCCAGGGCGTGTATCTGCAGGGCGGGGTGGGGCAGTTGCCGGCCGATACCCGCCCGGTGCTGTGGCTGGAGGACGCGCGCCAGTACCGGCTCGCCCGGGAGATGATCGCCGAGGTGCTGCAGCCCGCCCGTTCCGACGCACCATCCTGGCGGTGCGCCCGCTGCGGCGAGCAGGTGGGCCCGGAGTTCGACATCTGCTGGAATTGCGGGGCGGGACGGACCGAACAGCCGTAGCCGGCAGGTCGGGGGCGCGGCGGCTGCCGCGCCCCGCGAGCTCAGGCCGTGGGATCGTCGGAGACGCGCACCACCATCTTGCCGACATTCTTGCCGTGCATCATGTCGAGGAAGGCCCGCGGCGCGTTCTCGAGTCCCTCCTCGATGGTCTCCCGGTGCTTGATGCGGCCGTCGCGAATCCATCCGGCCATGTCCTGCTGGAAGCGGGGCATCAGGTCGAAATGGTCGGAGACGATGAAGCCCTGCATCCGCAGCCGGTTGGGAATGATCTGGATGATGCTGGCCGGGCCCGGCTCCAGCTTCTCCAGGTTGTACAGGGAAATCATGCCGCATACCGGAATCCGCCCGAAGGGGCGCATGTGCATCAGCGCCGCCTCGAGTATCCTGCCGCCGACGTTCTCGAAGTAGACGTCCACACCGTCGGGGCAGGCGTGGGCAATGGCACCGTTGAGGTCGTCGGTCTTGTAGTTGAAGGCCTCGTCGAAGCCCAGCTCGTCCGTCAGGTGATGCACCTTCTCGTCGGAGCCCGCCATGCCCACGGCGCGGCAGCCCTTGATCCGGGCGATCTGGCCCACCACGCTGCCGACGGCGCCCGAGGCCGCCGACACCAGCACCGTCTCGCCGGTGCTTGGCTGGCCGATCTCCAGCAGGCCGGCGTAGGCCGTCAGTCCCGGCATGCCCAGGACCCCGAGATAGGCCGGCAGGGGGGCAAGGTCGGGATCGACCTTCATCAGCGGCATGCCGCCCGCCGGGCTCGGCGGGGCCGCAAAGTACTCGCGCCATCCGTACATGCTGCTCACCAGGTCGCCCTCGGCAAGCTCGCTGCTGCGCGAGCGCACGACCTGCCCGATCGCGTGTCCCTCCAGCGGCTTGCCGACCTGGAACGGCGGCACATAGGACTTGACGTCGTTCATGCGGCCACGCATGTAGGGGTCGACCGACATGTAGATGTTGCGCACCAGCACCTCCCCGTCGGCGGGCTCGGGCACGGGCACCTCGGCGTACTCGAAGTTGCTCTGGTCGGGCCAGCCGCGGGGCCGTACCGCCAGCCGGATCTCGTGATTCCGCTCGCTCATGCGTGTGTCTCCTTCGCGTGGTTCGGTGGGTCGTGGTTGCCGGGCATCGTACCATTCATCCGCGGTATCCGAGGGGGACGGGGAAGTTCTCAGGTTATTAAGGGGTTGACGGGGGTGAACGTTTCGCGGCGGGAGGCAGGCGGAAGCGCGCGGCGATGGGGTCGTGATCCGAGCTTCTCCGCACCGTATGCGGGTCGCGGGCCAGGGAGGCGGGGAAGGCGGCGTTGACGTGCGGCAGGCGCACCAGGGTCGCTTGACCGGCGAGCGCGGGGCTGGCCAGCATGTGGTCGATGAGCTGGGCATTGCCGCGGTAGATGTAGCTGTAGCGCCGCGGCCCGGGGACACGCGCGGTGAGATCCGTCAGGCGCGGGGGCTGTCCGTTGGCGATCAGGCTTACCGGGTCGGGGCCGCCCTCGCGCGGCTCGCGAAAGGCGAAGTCGTTGAAATCCCCCGTCACCAGCAGCAGCGCGCCCGAATTGCGCCGGAGCGCGCGGGACACCCGCTCGCGCACCCGCGCCGCTTGGCGGCGTCGCAGGCGCTCGCTCGGTCGGCGCGGGATGCAGGCGCAGAACAGGGGATCATCCGCGTACTTGCTCCGGAAGTGCACCGCGATCACGGTGAGCGTCCGGCCCGCCACGGTGAAGCGGCCGAGCAGCGGATCACGCCCGGGCGCGGACAGTGACTCGACATGCTCCCGGCGCATCCGGTCCGCCCGCCAGAGGAAACCCGCGCGGATGCCGCGGCGGTCGCCGCTGGGCCGGCTGGCAGCGTGGTAGGGGTGGCCGGTGCGCCGTCCCAGGCGCGCGGCGAGATCCTCGATCACGGACGCGCTCCCGGCCTCGGTCACCACGATCAGAGCCGGCGCACGAAGAGTTTCCGCGAACAGGGACACCAGCTTGTCCCGGTGTCGTTCGTAGTCCCGGCGACGCACTGGATGGGCGTCCGCGGAACTACGCGCTCCGGGAGGGAAAAGGTTCTCGAGGTTCATCGACGCGACGGCCAGGGTGCCTGTGCGGGGCGCTCGCAGGGGGCTCGCGGCCGGAACCGGCGAGGGCGACGCCCGTACTCCGGTGACCAGCACGCGGTAGCTTCCGTAGCGGATGTCGACCACGCCGGTCGCGCGGGCCATCCGGTCTCCGGTGCGCAGTGGCCGCGGCCGCGCGGAGCCCAGCGAGGAGAGCATGATGCGCTCGGGATGGTAGCTCACTCGGCCCGGCGCCGTGGCGCGCAGGCGCAGGATGCCGGTCGCCGCGGTGAGGTCGGGCTCGGAGCGCACGTTGCCCGGGGCCAGTACGACCGCGTCGCCGTGGGCGTCGGTGGGTCCCACGACCATCCCGTGTGAAACGCGCACCCGCATGCCCTCGAGCGACTCCCAGTGCTTCATCGCATCACGCCGTGCGCTCCGGGGCAGGCGCTGCAGTCGTACCGGCCCCGGCAAAGCCACTCCGCGCTCGAGGCGGCGGATCCGGCGCACCAGGAAGATCTCGGTCCGAGGCGGAGTGCGCCCGGTGGGCGCCTCTCGCACCCGCCCGGTCAGCACCAGCCGATCGCCGGTGCGGATGCCGCGATGGCGCAGGTGCGGATCATGGACGAACACTCCGTCGCTGGTCTCCGGGTCGCCGTCGCCCGGCACCGCCTGAAGCCAGAAGCCGGACCGCCGTCGGTCGACGGCACTGACCACGCCGCCGGCGCGGACCGGCCGGCTCGTGTAGGGGGATCGCATGCCCTTGCCCTGGATCTCCGGGATCGAGACCGGAGTTGCGCGGCATCCACCGTGTCCGCCGGCGGCGGGGGCCGGCTCGCGACCCGCGTGGAACGGGAGCGTGCGCCAATGCGCGTGCACCTGGCGGGCTCCCGGCGGGAAGTACTTGCCGTCCGGACCCACCCGCGCGGCACCGAAATAGAAGCGGTCGCCCGGATCGCCATCGTCCAGCGCGAGGGCGCTGACGGCGGCGACACCGGCCAGGCCGCGTGTCGGCAGCGTGACGGTGCGGACCAGCGCAAGCGTCAGCGACGAGTTCTCGAAATAGTTTGCGGGCAGCGCCAGGTCAGGCTGCAGGTGATACAGGCGGCGCAGGCCCGCGCAGACCCCGAGCAGGAAACGACCGTTGCCGCCGACGCGGTCGCGGTCGGTGAAGTCGATGCGACGGTCGATATGCCCGGCACGGCCGTGGTCACCCTCGACCACGATCAGGCTGTAGCCCGCGAGGCTGCGGTGCGGGCTTGCGACCAGGCTCACGTACTCGGCGTCGTCCCGGCCGCGCTGGCTGGCACGCACGGCCGTGATGCGGGGCGCCGCGCAGACCTGTCCCAGCAGCGCAATCGCCAGCAGCGGGACCGGCCAGCAACGGCGAAGCACCCCCGACAACGCCGGTAGCGGCGGCGAAAGCCGGCGTGGATGATGCTCGTCCGTGAGCGTCGCGGGCCGCATTGCCGGGCGCGGCTACAGGGTGGGCAATCGGGAGGCGACCGGTTCCAGCAGCCGCTCCCGGGCCTCGCGGGTCTCCGCCGCCATGGCCCGGTCGACGATCTCGGGAGTCAGGTGGGGCGCGAAGCCACGGATGAACTCGTACATGTAGCGCCGCAGCATGGTGCCGCGGCGAAAGCCGATGCGCGTGGTGCTGTGGTCGAACAGGTGGCTGGCATCCGCCGCCACGAGATCCGCGTCGAGCTCGGCGTCGTAGGCCATGTTGGCGAGAATGCCTACCCCCAGACCGAGGCGGACGTAGGTCTTGATCACGTCGGAATCGACCGCGGTCAGCACGACATCCGGCTGCAGCCCGCGTTCACCGAAGGCCCGATCGAGCCGGGATCGGCCCGTGAAGCCGAACACGTAGGTGACGATCGGGTACTGCGCGACCGCTTCCAGCGTCAGCGGCCGGATGCTCGCGAGCGGATGGCCGGGTGGCACCAGGACGCAGCGGTTCCAGTGGTAGCACGGCATCATCACCAGGTCCTCGAAATGCTCCATCGCCTCGGTCGCGATGGCGAAGTCCACCTCGCCCCGGGCAGCCCAACCGGCAATCTGCATCGGGGTGCCCTGGTTGATGTGCAGGGAAACCCGGGGATAGCGCTCCCGGAAGCGTGCGATGGCCTGGGGCAACGCGTAGCGGGCCTGCGTGTGCGTGGTGGCGAGGCGCAGGTTGCCCCGGGTCTCGTCGCGGTAGTCGGATGCCACGCGCTCGACATTCTCCGCGTCCCGGAGGATCCGCCGGGCCAGGTCGAGAATGGCGCGACCGGCGGGCGTAATGCTGGTCAGGTGCTTGCCGTTGCGCTCGAAGATCTGCACCCCGAGCTCGTCTTCCAGCAGCCGAACCTGCTTGCTCACCCCCGGCTGGGAGGTATAGAGCGCCTCGGCCGCCGCGGTCACGTTCAGATTGCGGTCTGCGACCTCGGCGATGTAGCGAAGCTGCCTGAGTTTCATGGCGACTCTTCCCGTATCGCAAGGAGCGGGTTATGCATTCCGAGCCTAAAAATATAGGGAAACATTCTTTTTCAGTCTATACAGCCGTTGCTAGCTTGTTCTCACCGGGGCGGGAGGAACGGCACGGAGACCCACCACATGCTGGATTTTAGCATCGCAGGCTTGGCCGTCGGACTCGCGGTCGGACTGACGGGCGTCGGCGGCGGATCCATGATGACGCCCATGCTGATCTTCTGGCTCGGCCTGCCTCCGGCGGCCGCGGTCGGGACCGACCTGCTGTTCGCCACCGTTACCAAGGCCTTCGGTGTCGTGCTGCACCGACGGCACGATACCGTCGCCTGGCCGGTCGTGCGGCGACTGGCCACGGGCAGCGTCCCCGCGGCGCTGGGCACCGTGCTCGCGCTGCGCCATCTGGCGACCGGGAACGGGCCGCCCCAGGACCTGATCACGGGCGTGCTGAGCGTGGCTCTGGTCGCCACGGGGCTCGGCATCCTGCTCAGAAGCGGGCTGGCGGGGCGCCCGGGGAGGGCCCCGGGATGGCTGGAGCGGCTGCGACGCCCCGAGCGCGCCGTGCCCGTGACGGTCGCGTTCGGCGTGCTGCTCGGGGTGCTGGTCACGCTTTCCTCGGTGGGTGCCGGCGCCATCGGTACGGCGTTCCTGGTATGGCTCTATCCCGACCTGACAACGGCCGAGGTGGTCGGGACGGACGTTGCGCACGCAGTCCTGCTGGCCCTCGTGGCCGGCCTGGGGCATGCCTCCCTGGGTAACGTCGAACCGGCTGTCCTGGCCGCGCTGCTGGCGGGTTCGCTGCCCGGCATGTACCTGGGCACGCGTCTCGGCAGGGGGATGCCGGACCGGCTCCTGCGCCCGGCGCTCGCCGGCGTGCTCATGCTGGTCGGAATCGGGATTTTCATGCAGGGGTGAGCGAATGACGGAAAGCAATATCGATGCAGGTCTTCGGCGCAGGATCGACGACGCGGCGCGCGTCCTGCAGGAAGTCGAGCGGGACTACAGTCCCGCGGCCCTGGCCACGAGCTTCGGTGCCGAGGACATGGTCCTGACCGACCTGGTGCGACGCCATGCACCCGGGATCGCGATCTTCACGCTGGATACGGGGCGGCTCAACGAGGAAACCCACCGGCTGCACCAGCAGGTCCGCGAGCGCTACGGGATCGAGATCGAGACCTGGTATCCCGATGCCGGCGCAATCGAGCGCTTCGTGCGGGAGAACGGGATCAACGCCTTCTACCGCAGCGTGGACCTGCGCAAGGCCTGCTGCGGCATCCGCAAGGTGGAGCCGCTGCGGCGTGCGCTCGCCGGGCGCCGGGCGTGGGTCACCGGCCTGCGGCGGGCGCAGTCGGTCACGCGCAGCGATGTCCCCGTGCAGGAGCATGACGCCGCCCACGGGCTGGAGAAGTTCAACCCGCTGGTGGACTGGAGCGAGCAGGAGGTGTGGGCCTACATCCACGCTTTCGGGGTGCCGTACAACGAGCTGCACGATCGCGGCTATCCGAGCATCGGCTGCGCTCCCTGCACCCGGGCCGTCACCGCCGGCGAGGACATCCGCGCGGGCCGCTGGTGGTGGGAGGATCCCGCGAGCAAGGAGTGCGGTCTGCACGTACGCAGGACCGGCTGAGCATGGACTACTTCCCGATCTTCCTGCGCATCCGCGGACGCCGTTGCCTGGTGGTGGGCGGCGGAGCGGTGGCCGTACGCAAGTCGCGCCAGCTGCTGCGCGCCGGGGCCCGGGTGGTCGTGATGGCGCCGCAGCTTCACCCGGGGCTCGCCTCGCTGGCCGCCAGCGGGCGGGTCCGGCACCTGCGTGCCGACTTCGAGCGGTCCCGGGTGCGCGGCAGCGCCCTTGTGGTCGCAGCCACCGGGGACCGGGCGGTCAACCGGCGGGTCTACGTCGCCTGTCGACGGGCCGGGATCCCGGTCAACGCCGTGGACGATGCGGCGGCATCGACTTACATCACCCCGGCCGTAATCGACCGCTCCCCGCTGCTGATCGCCATCTCCAGCGCGGGCCGGGCCCCGCTGCTGGCGCGGATGCTCCGGGAACGTCTGGAATCGCTGTTGCCGGCCCGGTACGGACGCGTGGCGGAAATTGCCGGCGAGTTCCGGGAGCGCGTGGCCCGCCGGCTGCATTCGGGAGCGCAGCGCCTGCGGTTCTGGGAGCGGGTCCTGGACGGCGTTGCTGCCGAGCACGTGCTGGCGGGCCGCGAGGCCGCCGCGCGGCTGGCCCTGCACCGCGCGCTACGGCAGGCGGAATGCGACGGCGAGCCCGGCCAGGGCGAGGTCTACCTGGTCGGAGCCGGGCCGGGGGACCCCGACCTCCTGACGCTCCGGGCGGTGCGCCTGATGCAGCAGGCCGACGTCGTCCTCTACGACCGGCTGGTTTCCCGCGAGGTGCTGGACCTGGTGCGCAGGGACGCCGAGCGGATCTACGTGGGCAAGGCCCGCTGGGCGCACAGCGTGCCGCAGGAGAGGATCAACGGCCTGCTGGTGGAGCTGGCCCGGCAGGGTCGGCGGGTGCTCCGCCTGAAGGGCGGCGACCCGTTCCTGTTCGGGCGCGGCGGGGAGGAGATCGAGTCGCTGCGCGGCGAGGGGATCCCGTTCCAGGTGGTCCCTGGCATCACCGCCGCCGGAGGCTGCGCGACCTATGCGGGGATTCCCCTGACCCACCGGGACCATGCTCATGCCTGCCAGTTCATCACGGGGCATCGGGCGGGGGAGTCGGACGGCCTGGACTGGCAGGCGCTGGCGCGCCCGGGCCAGACGCTGGTGTTCTACATGGGCCTGGGTCGGCTGGAGGAAATCTGCCGGAGCCTGCGGTCCGCCGGAATGGCCGGGCAGACGCCTGCGGCGGTGATCGAGCAGGGGACCATGCCGGGGCAGCGGACGATCACGGGCACCATCCGCGACCTGCCGGATCGGGTTGCCGACCGGGGCATACAGGCACCGGCCCTGATCATCGTGGGGGGAGTGGTGAGCCTGCGGCCAGGGCTCGCGTGGTTCGGAGAAATGTCCGAGCGGGCGGGGACGGGCTTCCAGAAGGACCCCGGGGAATCGGGGCTGGCACCGCTGCACGCGGTATCCTGAAGGCGGGTCGCATTGTCAGCGGGAAAAGTCGTCCGGCACGGTGCGCAGGTGCAGGTCGCGCTGCGGGAAGGGGATTTGCACCCCGTGCTCGCGGAAGGCCGCATCGATGGCGAAGTTGACCTCGCTGGAGACGCGGAAGCGCTGGCTGATATCCCGGATCGTCGCGCGCAGCTCGAAGTCCAGCGAGCTGTCTCCGAAGCCGCGGAAGAAAACCGTCGGCGGCGGCAGATCGGCCTCGCTGATGATGTCGGGATGACCCTCGGCGATGTTCAGGAGCAGCCGCTCGACCAGGCGGACGTCGCTGCCGTAGGCGACCCCGATCCGGACGATGATGCGACCGAAGCGGTCATTGAGCATCCAGTTGGTGACCTGTCCGGAAATCAGCTCCGAGTTGGGTACGACGACATTGGTACGATCCAGTGTTTCGATCTCGGTGGAACGGATGCTGATCCGCCGTACGAAGCCTTCCGTCCCGGTGCCGACCGTGACGTAGTCGCCGGGCCGGATGGGACGCTCGAACAGCAGGATCAGTCCGGATACGAAATTGTTGACGATATTCTGCAGACCGAAACCGATACCGACCGAGAGTGCGCCCGCGATCAGGGCCAGGTTGGCCAGGCCGAGGCCGGCGAGACCGAGGGCGACCACGGCGGCGACGGTGAATCCGGCGTAGCCGGCGAGCGTGACCGCTGCTTCACGGGCACCGCGGTCAAGCCGCTCGCTGGCCGACAGGCGCAGCTGGATCCGGTCGCGCGCCCAGCGCGTGGCCGTCAGCAGCACGGCGAACGCCACCAGTCCCTCGATCACCCGCAGCGGAACCACCCGCGTCCCGCCCACCGGGATTCCCTCGTTCAGCATTCGCAGGATGGCCAGCGTGCCCGCGTGGGGGAGTCCCCACACCTCCAGCAGGAGCAGTACGAAGCCGATCCACGCAGCCAGCCAGATGGCGGCCCGCAGCCACTGGATCCCGGGCAGCGGCTCTCCCGGCGGAATCCCGAGGGCTTGCCGGATCCGAGCCTGCCAGGGCCGGTGACCGGTTTCCAGCTCGTGGAGCAGGGCCTTCAAGCCGTACCCGACAATCCAGAATCCCGATACGCCGAGCAGTGTGCCGACCGAGCCCCGCAGCAGAAAGGCGGCGGCTTCCCGGTATCCGAGCCATTCCATCAGGACCGTGCCTGCCAGGGTCGCGATGGTCGCGCGGCGCACCAGGCCCGCACCCGACGGCTGGCTCGGCACGCGGCCCAGCAGGAAGAGGAGGCGCGCCAGGGCCAGGGAGAGCAGGGTCACCAGGATTCCGCGCAGGGTCAGGTAGAACCCTTCCGGCTGCCGCAACGGGGGCGTCAGCCCGACGAGTGCGGTAATCAGGGCGAGCGCCAGCGCCGCCTGCGCTCCGCGGGCCAGCGTGTGCCCGAGAGACCGGTCCAGGGGGAGCGCCAGGTGCAGGCCGTACGGGGGAGCGAATACGCCCCGGATGAGAATGTGTCCCGCGACGTAGCAGAGCGACCCTGCCAGAAGCCACTCGATCCCCTCCGGGGGCCCGGGAGCATGGCTGAGCCACAGCCACGTCAGGCCCGCGGTCAGGCCGGCGAGCAGGGGAAGGGTGGTGCCGAGTTCCGCGAGCAGCGCCGGGGCGAGTGCCCCCTCACTGGCGCGAGCCCGGCCGCGCAACAGGCGCCAGGCCGGTGCCAGTGCAAGCAGAACCGCGGCGAGGGTGAGCACGCCCAGGATGATGCCTCGGCTGCCGGCCAGCGTCCGGGCTCCGCTGAATGCGACGAGCTCCGGCATCGCGGGAAGGCGGTTTCCGGGCGGCGCGCGCAGAAGCTTCCGCACGCCCTCCCACAGGGGCGGTCCCCGCGTGCGCAGCGCTCCGGACACGACCGGGTCGGGAGCGTGCCTTGGCCGGTGAGCCAACCCCCCGGGCGGTGACCGCAGCAGCCCGCAGAGCGCCTCCGTAGCCTGTCGACGGGGGCCTGATGCGGCTTGTGCCCGGGAGAGCATCGCCGGCCGAGCCGCAGCCTCCGCGCACGGATGCACCACCGCATCGATCGCGTGCAGGGTCTCCGGCAGCCGGGCAAGCCCGGCGGCGAGGCTGCCGCGGCTGGACATCGGAAAGGCGGCGCCGACCCCCGCCGGCAGGAGCAGCGCGAGGGCGAGGGCCCGGGCGCAGACAAGGCTTGCGTGGCGGAAGCGTCCGGCGCGGGGCCCGGACGGTGCAGCGCGCCGGGGCCGAACGTTGGCGGGACTTGCCCGCGAAGATCGGATTGCATCCATTGCGCTGGCGGCTTCCCTGCCGTTGCGCCGGTCCCGGGCGGGATCGGGACCGTCATTGTCGCAGAAACCGTTTCCCGCTGCGCCGTCGACCGGGCCTGCGGGCGCCCGGGAGCAGCCCCGTCAACGGCGCCCGGAGAAGGCGCCCAGGATCTCGAGCAGGCTCAGGAACAGGTTGAACAGCGCGACGTAAAGGGTCACGGTCGCCGTGATGTAGTTGGTCTCCCCGCCATGCACCATCTCGCTGGTCTGGTACAGGATCAGGCCCGACATGAGCAGGACGAACATGGCGGACACCGCCAGCGAGAGGCCCGGGATCGAGAACACCATGGCGGCGATCCCGGCGAGGAAGGCGACCAGGATGCCCACCATGATGAAGCCGCCGATGAAGCTGAAGTTCTTCCGCGTGAGCAGGGCGTAGGCGGACAGCCCGACGAAGATGACGGCGGTCCCGCCGAGGGCGGTCATGACCAGCTCTCCGCCGTTGGAGAAGACCTTCAGGTAGGTCTCGATGATCGGCCCCAGGGTCAGGCCCATGAAGCCGGTGAGGGCGAACACGAACACCAGCCCCCAGACACTGTTGCGGAAGCGCTCGGTCAGGAAAAGGAGTCCGAAGTAGCCCGCGAAGGTCAGCAGCAGACCCGGCTGCCCCCAGCCCAGCATCATCGACAGACCCGCCGTGGCGGCGCTGAACATCAGGGTCAGCGACAGCAGGATGTAGGTGTTCCGGACCAGCTTGTTGGTCGCAAGGACCCGACTGTCCGCGCGGGAAACGGTCCGCTCGCTAGCGGGCATCGTTCACCTCCGGGTAGTGATGCACTCGTTGCATGTTCCTGAGACCGGTACGCACCGGGGTGGTTCCGGCCGGGTATCGCTGCCAGCCATTCTAGGCCATTCGCGCCGCCGTGTCGCTGGAAAACCCGCACTGCGGCTATTACAGTGATCGGCGAACGCGAAAAGCTTCCCCGGTGGGTTGGCAGAGCGGCTGAATGCACCGGTCTTGAAAACCGGCAAGGGTCTACGCCCTTCCAGGGTTCGAATCCCTGACCCACCGCCAATCTCCCTTCTGAAAGCCGCTCCGGGTGCACCTCGATGCCGTGCCTTTGGCAACGCGGCCTGCAGTCGCCGGGACATCCCGACAGCACTTGCCGGCCCGCCCTCGGGGCAGGCACGATGATTCTTCCGGGCG
The DNA here is from genome assembly GCA_035638775.1 of Gammaproteobacteria bacterium. Classification (GTDB taxonomy): domain Bacteria; phylum Pseudomonadota; class Gammaproteobacteria; order UBA5335; family SLRW01; genus DASQZJ01. The sequence goes on along the minus strand of DASQZJ010000012.1, from coordinate 69,716 downwards.
CATGTCCACAGCCGGTTGGAGGCCCGAGCGATGACCGAACCGGATCCGTTCCGCTCCGCGGTGGACCAGGCCGTTCGCGATGCGCGGCCCGGGGCCCCCGCGCTGGAGGGCTGGCAGGGCGTCGCGGGCGGTGACATCAACCGCGCCTGGCGCGTGCAGTGCGGCGACCGGGCGCTGTTCGTCAAGGGCAACCGGCCGGAGCTGTCGTGGATGTTCGAGGCGGAAGCGCGGGCCCTGGAGGAGATCGCCGCGAGCGGCACCGTGCGTGTCCCCGGGGTGGTCGCCCTGGTGCGATCCGCGGCGGGGTCGGCGCTGGTGCTGGAGCACCTGGCGCTGGGGCCGCTGGACGAGCCCGCGCGCCGGCGGCTGGGCGAGCGGCTCGCGGCCATGCACCGCGTGCGCGGCCCGCGCTACGGCTGGCAGATGGACAACACCATCGGCTCGACGCTGCAGCCCAACGCCGGCCGCGAGGACTGGATCGCGTTCTTTCGCGACCAGCGGCTCGGGCACCAGCTGGACGTCGCGGAGAACAGCGGCAGGGGCAGGGATCTGCTGGAGGACGGGCGGCGCCTCTGTACGCTGCTGACGGGGCTGTTCGACGGTTACCGGCCGCAGCCCTCGCTGCTGCACGGCGATCTGTGGGGAGGCAACGCGGCGATGGACGCCGGCGGCGAGCCGGTGATCTACGACCCCGCGACCTACTGGGGCGACCGCGAGACCGACATCGCCATGACCGAGCTGTTCGGCGGCTTCGGGCGGGCCTTCCGGGACGCGTACGAAGGCGCGTGGCCGCTGGACGCGGGTTACGGCCGGCGCCGGATCCTGTACCAGCTCTACCACGTGCTCAACCACATGAACCTGTTCGGGGGCGGCTACGCGGACCGCGCGCGTGCGATGATCCGCGAGCTCCTGGCCGAGCTCCGGGGGTAGGGGTCGGGTTCGGGCCGGCCTAGGCGCCCACGGCGCTGCGGCCGTAGGTCTTCTCGACGTAGTCCCGCACGATCTCCTGGAACTCGCCGGCGATGTTGTCGCCCTTGAGGGTCACCGTCTTCTCGCCGTCGACGTACACGGGGGCCACGGGCTTCTCCCCGGTACCGGGCAGGCTGATGCCGATGTTGGCGTGGCGGCTCTCGCCGGGACCGTTGACCACGCATCCCATCACGGCGACGGACATTTCCTCCACGCCGGGGTATTCCACGCGCCAGCGGGGGATCATCTCCCGCAGGTAGCCCTGGATCTCGCTCGCCAGCTGCTGGAAGAAGGTGCTGGTGGTCCGGCCGCAGCCCGGGCAGGCCACCACCACGGGGCTGAACGAGCGGATGCCCATGTTCTGGAGGATTTCCTGGGCGACGTGCACCTCCTCCGTGCGATCGCCTCCGGGCTGCGGAGTCAGCGAGATCCGGATGGTATCGCCGATGCCCTCCTGCAGCAGCACCGCCAGCGCGGCGGTGGACGAGACGACGCCCTTGGTGCCCATGCCGGCCTCGGTCAGGCCCAGGTGCAGCGGATAGTCGCAGCGGGCCGCGAGATCGCGGTAGACGGAGATCAGGTCCTGCACGCCGCTCATCTTGCACGAGAGCACGATGTGATCGTGCGGCAGGCCGAGCTCCTCGGCCCGGGCGGCGCTGTTCAGGGCCGAGGCGATCAGCGCGTCGTGCATGACCGCTTCCGGTTCCTTGGGCCGGGCCAGGCGCGCGTTCTCGTCCATCATCCGGGCCAGCAGGTCCTGATCCAGGCTGCCCCAGTTGACGCCGATGCGGACGGGCTTCCCGAAACGGCAGGCCTGCTCGATCATGCTGGCGAACTGCGGGTCGCGGCGGCTGCCCTTGCCGACGTTGCCCGGGTTGATGCGCAGCTTGTCCAGGGCTTCGGCGCACTCGGGATGGCGGGCCAGCAGCTTGTGGCCGTTGAAATGGAAGTCGCCCACCAGCGGCACGTCCAGCCCCATGCTCTCAAGGCGCTCGCGGATCGCCGGGACCGCGGCGGCCGAATCCTCGTTGTTGACCGTGACCCGCACCAGCTCGGAGCCGGCCCGCGCCAGCTGGGCCACCTGTACCGCGGTTGCCACCTCGTCGGCGGTGTCGGTATTGGTCATCGACTGCACCCGGACCGGGGCATCGCCGCCGAGGGTGACGCCGCGAATCCTGACGGGTACGCTCCTGCGCCGCTTGATCGGAGAATCAGTCATGGGTCGTCCGTCCGGTGCCGATGAGTGTGTCGCCACGATGCCGGGCCCGGCCGGGCACCGCCATCGGGCGCCGCCATTGTACTAACCGGATCAGCCGGAAAGCCACCTCCGCGGGAACGGGAGGGAGCTTCGCCCCTTGGCAGCGGTGCGGCACCGCCGCATAATGCGGCGCTTTCGCACCGCCGGGGCAGACACCGCATGTGGTTCCGCAATCTTCGCTTCTTCCGCCTCACGCAGCCGTTCGACCTCGACTCCGCAAGCCTCTCGGAGCGACTGTCGGCCCACGCCTTCCGCCGCTGCGGCGAGCACGAGCCGTCGACCATGGGCTGGGAGCCGCCGTACCCGGGGACGGAGTCGTTGGTGCACACGGCAGGCGGATGCCTGCTGATGGCGCTGCGCAATGAAGAGCGGGTTCTGCCGCCCGCGGTGATCCGGGAACGGGTCGAGGAGGAGGCGGCCGCGCTGGAATCGGAGACGGGACGCCGGCCGGGACGCCAGGCCCGGGCCAGGCTCCGGGAGCGCCTGACTTTCGAGCTGCTGCCGCAGGCGTTCACCCGTTCGCATCGCACCTGGGTGTGCATCGACCGGCGGCGCGGCCTGCTCGCGGTCGACAGCAGCGGCGCCCGCCGGGCGGAGGACGCCGTGAGCCTGCTGCGGGAGAGCCTGGGCACGCTGCCCGCCGTCCCGCCGGCGACGCGGGAGGCTCCCGAGCGTGTGCTTACCGCCTGGCTGCGCGGGACATCGCCGCCCGGCGATCTGGTGCCGGGCCGGGAGTGCGAGCTTCGGCAGGCCGCCGAAGACGGCGGCGTCATCCGGTGCCGTGGCGTCGACCCGGACACGGGCGCCCTCGCGACGCACCTCGCCGACGGCTGGCAGGTGGCGCGTCTCGCGCTGGAGTGGGAGGAACGGCTGTCGTTCGTGCTCTGCTCGGATCTGTCGCTGCGCCGACTGCGCCCCATGGACCTGCTGCAGTCGGAGCTGGAGGATGCAAACGGGGACGATCTCGCCGGGTTCGACGCATCCGCCGCCATCACCTGCGGCGAGATCGGGCGACTGGCCCAGCGCCTGCTCGGCGTGTTCGGGGCCGCAGCCGACTAGCGGTCCGCCGGATCGCGCTCAGGCCCCGGCCGGGCACAGCGGGCTGCCCGGGTCGCCGGGAACGCGCAGGACAGCACCGGCCACCGGGCGATCCAGCGCCAGGCGCATCGCGCTGCGGGCGCATTCGAATGCATGCCGTCCGGCCTGCAGGCGGTGGGGTCCGGTCCGGGGCAGGTCGGGGACCGCCAGGGTCAACAGGCCGGGCCGGGCGGGCAATCCCGCCCGGCCGCCCCGCTGCCGGCGACGGGACGCCAGGTGATGGTACAGCACGCGCGGGGCCGCGGGCAGACCGGCCAGTCCGGGACGATCGGCGATGCCGCCGTCCAGGTACGGCCTGCGGTCGATCCAGACGGGGTGGAACAACAGGGGCACCGCGCAGGAAGCCCGGATCGCCGGCACCAGCGCGCCCCGCTCGAACACCCGGGTACGCCGTTGCAGGACGTCATAGGCAGACAACGCCACCGGCCGGCGGCAGCCCTCGAAAGTATCGGCCGGCAGCGCTCCGCGGAGCAGATCGCGGAAGCGTCGCCCGCGCAGCAGGCCAGGGCCCGGGACGGGGTCCCAGAAGTCGCTCCGCCGCAGTCCCAGCAGGATCGAGCCCAGGCGGAGGGAGTCCAGCCCGGCCGCCCAGGCGGCCGCCACCAGGGCACCCGCGCTGGAGCTGCCGAGGCGCGCCGGGAGCAGGTGCTCCTCCTCCAGCACCGACAGCGCACCGCAGTGGGCGAAGAAGCCGAAAAATCCGGATGACAGGGCGAGCGCGAAGGGCCCCGCCGAGAGCCATTCGCGCAGGGTGGGGCGATCCGTTTCGCGTTGCATGGCATCATTTTACCACCGACTCCGGGTGGTAGAATCCGGCCAACGAAGGCAAGCGTGGCATTCGATGCAGGGCAGCCTGGACAAGCTGCGGGGGGAGCCGTGCGACCCCGTGCGCTATCATCTTCGCGTGGGCGGCGACGAGTGGGACCTGAACGCGCTGCTGGGCCGTCGCCTGGCGTTGCGGTTCGACGGGGAGATCCGCTGCGTCGCCTGCGGCCGGGTCACCCGGCGAAGCTATCGCCAGGGGTACTGCTATCCATGCAGTCGCCGGTTGGCGCGCTGCGACCTGTGCATCCTGCGCCCGGAGCTTTGCCATTTCGATGCGGGCACCTGCCGGGAGCCGGAGTGGGGGCTGGAGCACTGCATGCGCGGGCACCTGGTGTATCTTGCCAACGCCTCGGGCCTGAAGGTGGGCATCACCCGCGAGGGGCGCGAGCAGCGTCGCTGGATCGACCAGGGGGCGGTGCAGGGCGTTGCGCTGCTGCGCGCACGCAGCCGCTACCTGGCAGGCCTCGCCGAGTCGGCACTGCGGCAGCACGTGAGCGATCGCACGGACTGGCGTCGGATGCTGCGCGGCACGCCGCCGCCGGTCGACCTGCAGGCGCACGGGCAGCGGCTGCTGCGCCGGACGCGCGCCGAGCTGGAACAGATCCGCGGCGAGCACGGCCGCGATGCGCTTGTCCCCGTGCGCGCCCGGGCGCGGCGCATCGCCTACCCGGTCGCGGAGTACCCGGGGCGGGTTCGCTCACTGGACCTGGAACGGGAGGGCGCGATCCGCTCGGCGCTCCGCGGGATCAAGGGGCAGTACCTGATTCTCGACGACGGTGTGCTGAACGTACGCAAATTCACGGGCTACTGCGTCACCGCCCGGGCCTGCGGGGACGGGCGGTGAGGGGGAGGCAGGCATGGATCCACGCTTCTGGCGGGAGCGCTGGCTCAGGAACCAGATCGGATTTCACCAGGACCGGGTGAATCCGCACCTGCAGCGCTACGTCGACCGGCTGGAGCTTGCGCGCGACGACACCCTGTTCGTGCCCCTGTGCGGCAAGTCGCTCGACATGGTCTGGCTGGCGCAGCAGGGCTATGACGTACTCGGCGTGGAAGTCAGCCAGGTGGCGGTGGAGGCGTTCTTCCGGGAGCAGGGGCTGGAGCCGGAGCGTGAGGATCGCGGCGCCTACGTGCGCTGGCGGGCCGGCGCGATCACCGTGCTGCAGGGAGACTTCTTTCACCTCCAGGCGGTCGACCTGGGGCCGATACAGGCGGTCTACGACCGGGCGTCCCTGATCGCGCTGCCGCCGCGGCTGCGCGAGGACTACGCTCACCGGATGGGGCAGCTGTTCCCGTCCGGCATGCGCACCCTGCTGATCACCCTGGAGTATCCGCAGGAGGAGATGGACGGTCCGCCGTTCTCGGTCAGCGACGCGGAGGTGGCCGCGTTGTTCCGGCGCCGGCACCACTGCACGCTGCTGCACGAGGAGTCGGTGCTCGAGAACGCACCCCGGTTCCGCGAGCGGGGCCTGACCCGCCTGTCGGAGAAGGTCTTCCTGCTCGAGCCCAGGCGCTAGAACCCGCGTGCCGGTTGTCAGCGCCCCGGCTGCGACTCCCGCCCGGAAGCCTCGTGTTCCGCATCGCAGGCGCGGCAGTTGAGTTCGCGCCCGATCCGCGCCCTCCGGGTTTCCTCGCGCAGCACCCAGGGCCGATTGACCCACGGCGGATTGTGCCGGACATGCTGGGTGTGACCGCACTCCAGCTCCGCCACCCAGTGATTCCTGTCGTCCTGGTGAAAGCCGACGATACGCTGCTTCATTCCTCGCGCCGCTCCATCCCGTGGCACCCGTGACCGGTCGGCCGGCCCCGCCGGCCGTTCAGGAGGCGCGCGAGAGCGCCGGTGGCGGGGTGTCGTGGTCGGGCGATGCCTGGCGCTCCAGCCAGGACCGGATCTCCGGTCCGAGCCTGACGCCGCGGGCATTGGTGCCGTCATTGCCGAAGAACAGGTTGAACTGCAGCATATAGCACCAGCCGTCCACGACGGCGATGTCGAAACCGGCATAGTTGAGACCAAGCGCGCGGGCGATCCGTTCCACGAGCGCCACCGCCTGCGCGGGGACGGCGGCGAAGCTCAGCCTGGCGCCGGCTGCGAGATTATGGTGGAAGCCGTCGCCCCCCTCGCGCGAGCAGGCGGCAATCACCCGGTCGCCGACCCATACCACCCGCAGGTCGCGGTCCATCTCGAGGAGTTCCTGCGCGTACAGCACCTCCAGCCGCTCTGACACCCGCCGCAGGGTGGCGCGGTCGTCGACCCGGAAGACGCCCCCGGCCACGCGCGTCGCGCGGCTCCTTAGACGACCAGCGGGAAGTACGACCAGCGGGAAGTCCAGCGCGTCGATGACCTGCTGCATCGCCGAGGGCCCCGACGGCAGGATCAGGGTCTCCGGTACGTGCTCCGGGACAAGGGCACGGATCGCGCGGGTCATCTCGATCTTGTCGTAGCCCAGGTGCTGGCCGGCCGGGCTCGGGAAGATGCGCTTCCGCAGCGCGTATACCAGCGCGTTGACCTGCCAGGTCTGCGGAAACAGGACCCAGTCGGCTCCGCGGGCCGGCTCGTTGCGGACGAAATTCTGGTCCGGCTTGACATAGCGCACGCCTTGCACGCCCGCCGCGCGCATGGCGTCGAAGGTAATCAGCTGTTGCATCCGCCGGGACTCCGGAAAGGGGCGGGGCGCTGACGCGCCGCTCTCCGGCAGAGAGCGCAGGTCTTTCAGTCTTCCCGCCGCCCCGAGTCAAGGGGCGCCAGGATGGGCGGCAGCGTGGCAGGCCCGGGCTCTATCCCGGCGCACGCTCGGCAATGGCGCAGGCGAATGGCCAGGTCTCCGGTCCGTGCAGCTGGACACGGACCTCGCGGAAGCCCGCGGATTCGAGCAGCCGACCGACATTGCGTGCGTACAGTGGCACCGGTGTCGAAGGCGCCTGCCGGCGCCGGCGCAGCGCGTCCCAAGGATAGAACGCCAGCACCAGCCGGCCGCCGGGACGCAGCACCCGACGAATCTCGACCAGACCGGCCTCCGGGGAACGCCAGGCCTGGATGCCGTCGATGCTGCAGGCGCGGTCGAAGCGACGATCGGCGAACGGGAGCCGCTCGGGCGTACCGCGTCGAAGCTCGAGGAGCCCGCGTTCCAGCAGAGGCCGGTAACGCCGGCTCGCCCGTTCGATCAGGGCGTCGGACGCCTCGACGCCGGTGACCGATCCGGGCGCGACGCGCCCGGCCAGGGGCTCCAGCAGGGATCCGTGGCCGAACCCCGCTTCCAGCACGCGTTCTCCCGGCGCCGCCTCGAGCGCCGCGAGCGCCGCCGCATGCAGCGGTGCATTGACGCGGCTGCGGTAGCGTCCGGCCATCTGTGCGAAAAATCCGGTCGGGGCCGCCAGCTGGCGGGTCAGGTTGCGTCCGGGCATGGCCGCTCCTCCTCTTCCGCGTGACGCGCACAGCACGTCGATTGAAGTCTAGAACACGCTCCGGGATATGTCCCGGGTCCTGCGGCGCTGCGCGAGCCTGGAACGCGCCGGGTGCGGTCCGGGAACACTCCGCCGGGCCGAGCGTACGCCCGCCATCCTTACAGGACCGTGACCGGGAGCCCGGGCCACGCCGGTGCGCACGGCTTGACTTTCGCTCGTGCCTGGAGCACGGTTCGCATCATGCAAAATGAATGCCATATCCGCGCTACGTCTCTGCGACTGTGATGCCCGGCTCCCGCGGGGAGCCGGGACGTTCCCCGTTCGGTCTGGCCAGAGACAGGTGAGCATTCGAGTCATGAGCTGCATCCCTTTCATCCACGAGCCCGCGCCCGTCCCCGAGACCGGGCGCAGCTTGCGCCGTTCCCTGTTCCTGCTGCGACTGAGCCGCGGTCGCCGCGCGGCCTGACGTCCGTGTCCGGCGGCCGCATCGCCCGATTTTCACCGATTGCCGCAGGAGGACAGGAGATGCGTTTTGAGCCCGGAAACAAGTACCGACCGTTCGCCCCGATCGATCTCCCGGACCGGCGCTGGCCGGCACGCGTGATCGACGCCGCACCAACGTGGTGCAGCGTTGACCTGCGCGATGGCAACCAGGCGCTGATCGAACCCATGGACGCCCGCCGCAAGGGGCGGCTGTTCGATCTGCTGGTGCGACGGGGATTCCGGGAAATCGAGGTGGGTTTCCCGGCTGCCTCGCGGACGGACTTCGATTTCGTGCGGGAGCTGATCGAGCAGGATCGCGTACCGGACGAGGTCACGATCCAGGTGCTGACCCAGGCCAGGCCGGAGCTGATCGAGCGGACTTTCGAGGCCCTCGCCGGAGCGGGGCGGGCCATCGTCCACCTGTACAACTCGACCTCGACGGTCCAGCGGCGGGTGGTGTTCGGCCTCGACCGTGCCGGGATCGTCGACATCGCGGTACGCGGCGCCCGCAAGGTGCTCGAATGCGCCCGTGCGCATCCGGGGACCGACTGGACCTTCGAGTATTCCCCGGAAAGCTTCACCGGAACGGAGCCGGATTTTGCGGTCGAGATCTGCGAGGCCGTCAATGCCGTATGGCAGCCGACGCCCGAGCGGAAGGTGATCCTCAACCTGCCGGCCACCGTCGAGATGGCCACGCCAAACGTCTATGCCGACCAGATCGAGTGGTTCGGCAGGAACATCCCGCGCAGGGACAGCGTCGTGCTGAGCGTGCACCCGCACAATGACCGGGGCACCGCGGTCGCGGCGGCGGAGCTGGCCCTGATGGCAGGGGCCGAGCGCGTCGAGGGGACCCTGTTCGGCAACGGTGAGCGCACCGGGAACGTCGATCTCGTCACGTTGGGCCTGAACCTCTACAGCCAGGGTGTGGACCCCGGGGTGGACCTGTCCGATATCAACCGGATGGTGCGCACCGTGGAGTACTGCAACCAGCTGCCGGTTCATCCGCGTCATCCGTACGGCGGCGAACTGGTCTTCACCGCCTTTTCCGGCTCCCACCAGGACGCGATTCGCAAGGGCATGGCCGCCCGCCGGTCCGGGGAGCCCTGGGAGGTGCCGTACCTGCCCGTGGACCCGAGGGATCTCGGGCGCAGCTACGAGGCCGTGATCCGGATCAACAGCCAGTCGGGCAAGGGCGGCATCGCCTGGGTGCTCGAGACCGAGTACGGTCTCGCCCTGCCGCGGCGGCTGCAGATCGAGTTCAGCCACGTGGTGCAGGCGATCGCCGACGACACCGGGCGTGAGCTGGAGTCGCAGGCGGTCTGGAACGCCTTCCGGGCGGAGTACCTGGAGCAGGGGGGGCCCTGCCATCTGCTGGAATACCGCGAAAGCCGTGCCGCCGGAAGCCGGGACCGGGTCCGGGCCAGGCTCCGGGTGCAGGACCGCGAGCATATTATCGCCGGCGAGGGCAACGGGCCGATCGATGCCTTCGCCCGCGGCCTGGCCGATCACCTCGGCTTTCCGGTCAACGTGCTCGACTACCGCGAGCATGCCGCGGGCTCGGGCTCGGACGCGGGCGCCTTCGCCTACGTGGAGATCGCCACGGCCGGGTCTCGCGGCATGTTTGGCGCGGGCCGGGACAACAACATCGTGGCAGCCTCGCTGCGTGCCGTGGTAAGTGCGGTCAATCGCGCCATGCGGGCGGGCGCGCTGGAGCGCGCGACCGAACCCGACGCGGGCTGATGCCGCGGGCTCCCGGGTCCGGGCACGGGGCTGCCCGGACCCGGCCGGACGTACCGGTCACGGGCCCGACCTTCGATCAGGAGTCCTTATCCCCCGTCCACGCCAGGGAACGCTGCACGGCCCGGTGCCAGCCCTCCCGCATCGCCCGGCGCTGATCGGCGCCGATTGACGGGGTAAAGCGGCGCTCCACGCTGTTGACCGCGGAAAGCTCGTCCTGGGAGTTCCAGAAGCCACAGGCGAGTCCCGCCAGCTGGGCCGCACCCATGGCCGTGGTCTCGGTGCATTCGGGCCGCTCCACGGGGACTCCCAGCAGGTCTGCCTGGATCTGCATCAGGAGGTCGTTGCGGCTGGCGCCGCCGTCGGCGCGCAAGGCGTTGAGCGTAATCCCGGATTCCTCGCGCATCGTCTCGAGCACGTCGCAAGTCTGGAAGGCGATCGCCTCGAGCGCCGCCCGGGCGAGGTGGGCGCGGCTGGCATCCCGCGTCAGCCCGGTGATGGTCCCCCGGGCGTGCGGGTCCCAATAGGGAGCGCCCAGGCCCACGAAGGCGGGAACGAGATAGACACCGTGACTGTCCCCGACCTGGCCGGCGAGGGTTTCAATCTCCGCGGCGTGCCCGATCAGGCCGAGCTGGTCGCGCAGCCACTGGACCAGCGCGCCGGCGACGAAGATGGAGCCCTCCATCGCGTACCGCGGCGTTTCCCGGCGCCCGATGCGCCAGGCGATGGTGGTCAGCAGCCCCCGGCTCGACTCGCGCGGTTCCGTGCCCGTGTTGAGCAGCACGAAGCAGCCCGTGCCGTAGGTATTCTTGGCCATGCCGGGTGCGTGGCAGCCCTGCCCGAACAGGGCGGCCTGCTGGTCTCCGGCGATCCCCGCGATGGGCAGCGGTGCGCCGAGCAGGCGGGTCTCGCCGCACACCTCGCTCGAGCCGCGGACTTCCGGCAACAGGCCGCGGGGAATGCGCAGCCGCTCGAGGATGGTCTCGTCCCAGCGTCCCTCGTGGATGTTGTAGAGCAGGGTGCGGGACGCGTTGGAAACGTCGGTGACATGACGGCGTCCCTCCGTGAGCTGCCACACCAGCCAGCTGTCGACGGTGCCGAAGGCCAGCTCCCCGCGCCCCGCCCGCTCCCTCGCGCCGGCGACGTTGTCGAGCATCCAGGCGAGCTTCGTGCCCGAGAAGTAGGGATCGACCACCAGCCCGGTACGCGCGCGCAGTTCGACGTCGAAGCCTTCCGCGCGCAGGCGCTCGCAGTGCCCGGCCGTGCGACGATCCTGCCAGACGATGGCGTTGCAGACCGGTTCGCCGCTGCGCCGGTCCCAGAGCAGGGTGGTCTCGCGCTGGTTGGCGATGCCGATGGCAGCGATGTCCCGGGCTTTGACGTTCGCGTGCTTCAGGACGCGCTCGGCTACGTCCCGCTGCGTCTGCCAGAGATCGAGGGGATCGTGCTCCACCCAGCCGTCGTGCGGGAAAATCTGGCGGAACTCCTGCTGCTCGGTCGCGGCCGGCCGACCGGCATGGTCGAACAGGATCGCCCGCGAGCTCGTGGTCCCCTGGTCCAGGGCCAGCACGTATTTGGCCATGATGCCGCTCCTCCCGCAGGTCTGCTTGCCGCCGCGCGGCTCGGGACGAACATGCCAGCGGCGCGGATGCGGCGCAAGCGCGACAACACCGGCAGGAGACTGGCGGGCCAACCCGGACCTTCCACCGCGCCCGGCCGCCGTAAGGACGTATTCCCGTCAGGAGTGCACACGTGTAGCATACGGGCCCGCCGGGGCGGGCAGCGATCGCGGCGCGGCGGGCGTGGAACGCGTTGTCTATAATCCGCGACATCCGCGTCGGGACCCGGCGCAGGAAGGCAGCGGGAACGACGACCACCGGAACCCGCCTGCGCCCGGGCCGCATCGAGAAACGGGAGAGTTGCTATGACGGATATCGCGCACCTGCTGGGAGAAGAGGCGGACAGCCTCCTGGAGCATCGCTGCACCGGCATCTCCGCGGAGATGCTGGAGCTGCCGGGACCGGACTTCGTGGACCGCGTGTTCGCCCCGATGGACCGCAAGGCGCCGGTGCTGCGCAACATGCAGGCATTGCTGGATCACGGCCGGCTCGGTGGCACCGGTTACCTTTCGCTGCTGCCGATCGACCAGGGGGTGGAGCACTCTGCCGGCGCGTCGTTCGCCCCCAACCCGATGTACTTCGATCCGAAGAACCTGTTCGAGCTGGCGATCGAGGGTGGCTGCAACGGCATCGCCTCCACCCTGGGCGTGCTGGGCTCGGTGGGGCGCAAGTACGCGCATCGCATCCCGATGATCTGCAAGATCAACCACAACGAGATGCTCACCTACCCGAACATCTTCGACCAGACGCTGTTCGCGAGCGTGGAGCAGGCGTTCGACATGGGTGCCGTGGCCGTCGGTGCGACCATCTACTTCGGCTCCGAGGAGTCCCGCCGGCAGATCCAGGAAATCAGCGAGGCCTTCGCGCACGCCCACGAGCTCGGCATGGTCACCATCTGCTGGGCGTACCTGCGCAACCCGGGCTTCAAGAAGGACGGCGTGGACTATCACACGGCGGCCGACCTCACCGGCCAGGCCAACCACCTGGCCGCCACCATCGAGGCGGACATCGTGAAGCAGAAGCAGGCGGAGAACAACGGCGGCTTCACCGCGATCGGCTTCGGCAAGACCAGTGAAAAGGTCTACACGGAGCTGGCCCCGGATCATCCCATCGAGCTGTGCCGCTATCAGGTCGCCAACTGCTACATGGGGCGCATCGGCCTGATCAACTCGGGCGGCGCCTCGGGCGGCGAGAGCGACCTGGCGCAGGCCGTGCGCACGGCCGTGATCAACAAGCGTGCCGGGGGCATCGGGCTGATCTCGGGGCGCAAGGCGTTCCAGAAGCCGATGAAGGAAGGCGTCGAGCTGCTGCACGCGATCCAGGACGTCTACCTCGACGACAGCGTTACCATCGCCTGACCCGCGGATGCACCCGCGCGGTTCGCCGGCACGCAACGAGGTCCGCACCGGCAACGCGAAAGCAGGGGGACCCGGATCGACCGGGTGCGGTCAGCCGGGGTCAGAGGTGGATGAATCCCGCAGCAGGCGGGCGAAGGCCTCGGCCGGAACCGGGCGACTGAAATAGAAGCCCTGCATCTCGTCGCAGGCCTGGCTGCGCAGGAATTCCTGCTGCTCCACGGTCTCCACGCCCTCGGCGATGACCGTCAGGCTGAGGCTGCGGCCCATGGCGATGATCGCCCGGGCGATGGACCGGTCGCCGGCGTTGGCGGCCAGCTCGCGGACGAACGAACGGTCGACCTTGAGGCTGTCGATGGGAAACCGCCGGAGCTGGGACAGGGACGCGTAGCCGGTGCCGAAGTCGTCGATGGCGATGCGCACGCCGAGCTGCTTGAGCCCCTTCAGGATGCCGGCCGCCCGATGGGTGTCGTGCATCACGACGCTCTCGGTGATCTCGAGCTCCAGCAGCTCCGGGGCCATGCCGGTGTCCCGCAGCACGGCCTCGACGTGCTCCACCACGCCTGGATCGGTGAACTGCACCGGTGACAGGTTGACCGCCATGCTGACCGGTCTCAGCCCCTCCCGCTGCCAGGCCACGTTCCGGGCACAGGCGGTCTCCAGCACCCAGCGCCCGATGGGGATGATCAGGCCGGTCTCTTCGGCAACCGGGATCAGGCGGGTCGGCGTGACCTCGCCGAGCTCGGGATTGTGCCAGCGCAGCAGCGCCTCGACGCCGGTGATCCCGCCGGTCGCCAGGCTGGTCTTGGCCTGGTAGGCGAGGCTGAGCTCGCCCTTCTCCAGCGCTTGCCGCAGCTGCGTCTCGATCGCCACCCGTTCCAGCGAACGCGCCTCGATGTCCGGGGAATAGAAGCGGAAGTTGTTCTTGCCGTCCTCCTTGGCCTGGTACATCGCCATGTCGGCATTTTTCAGCAACGCGGCACTGTCGGCCGCGTGGTCCGGGAATCTTGCGATCCCGATACTCGCGGTCACCCGGCACTCGCGACCCAGGATCTCGAGCGGTTCGATGGCGGCCGCCAGGATCTTGCGCGCGACCATGGCCATGGCCTCCTCATCGGCGGCTTCCTGGACCAGTGCGACGAACTCGTCGCCCCCGATGCGGGCGACGACATCGCTGGCACGCAGGCAGTGGGTGAGGCGACGCGCCATCTCCCGGAGCAGCATGTCGCCGGCATCGTGGCCGAGCGAGTCGTTGATGATCTTGAACCGGTCGAGATCGATGAACATCACCGCGAAGCCACGACCGTAGCGGCGCGCGGACTCCACCGCCATCGAGAGCACCTGGTTGAACAGGGTGCGGTTGGGCAGGCCGGTGAGGGTGTCGTGGGTGGCGAGGTACTGGATCCGCTCCTCGCCGCGCTTGCGCTCCGCCTCGCGCTCGAAGTTGTCCAGCGCGAACACGACGTTCTCCGCCATCCGGCGCATCAGCGCGACGCCGTCCCGGTCGAAGTGGCGCTTCTCCCGCGAGGCGAAAATCAGCACGCCCACGCACCGGTCCACGCGGACCAGCGGCACCGCCGCCACGGAGCGGATGCCGTGGCTGCTCGCTTCCCGGTGCCAGCGGCGGGAGAGCGCGTCGTGCTGGTAGTCGTTGCTGACGCAGGGCTCTCCGGTCTGGAACGCCCGCCTGTCCTCGGGACCCGTCGGCCAGCAGCACGGCCGCCAGCGCCAGCTTTCCGCCGTCCACTGCGGCGTTGCACACCTGCCGGTACAGGTCCTCCGGCGTGGCGGCCCGCAGGATCGCCTCGTTGGTGGCGCTCAGCGCGGCGTACAGGCGCGCCATGCGATCGCGCGCCCGCTCGGCGCGCACGCGATCGCTGATGTCGTGGACCATGCTCACGATCAGCCAGCGGCCGTTCCGCCGGATCGCGCGACGGTGCAGCTCGACGACCGTGCGCAGGCCGTCGCGGGTGGTGCTGGGCGTCCGGGTGGTCAGGCCGCCGGCCTCGATCACTTCATCGTAGCTGCGCGCGAGCTGCTCCGGGTCCATCAGCAGCAGCGCGTGCGGGGGGACCTGCAGCAGCTCTTCCGGGCTGTCGTATCCGACCTGGTCGCAGGCGGTGCGGTTCACGTAGACGAAACGCATCGTCTCGCGATCGACGATGTAGATCATGTCCCGGGAGGCGTCCATGGCGGCGCGGAACTGCAGCAACTCCTCCTGCCGGCGCTGTTCGTCGGTCACCTCGCGGCCGATGCCCCGGTAGCCGCGCCGGGCGCCCGGCGCATCGCGTATCGGTTCGCCGCTCACGCGAAAGTGCCGCCGCGTGCCGTCGGGATTGGTCCCGGCGACCAGCTGCTCGCGGAACGCCGCCGGGGCGCTGCTCCCGCCGCGGGGACCGGCCCAGCCCCCGTCCGGGCCCGCCTCGAGACCGAGCTCCCGGGGCGTCCTTCCGATCCAGTCCCGGGTGACGAGCGGGTCCGCGCCGATCATGGCGCCCTCGAGACGCGTGAAGCGAAGCGTCGCGTCCTGTTCCCAGTAGAAATCGGAGACGAGCGTGATCAGGCTCGGCGGCGCATCCGGGCCGTCGCCGTCATGAACAGGCATTCCGGGGCTCCCGTGGCTGCGCCGAGTCGTTTGCGGTCATGATTCTTCTGGCATGCACGTTGCCGGAACGATACGCCGCGGGGTCGCACGCAACAAGCCGCGGCCGGCCGCGGATCCGGGGATTCGGACGGCTCGACGCGGTATCGGCGGCCGGCGATCCCGCCCGCAATGCGCCTGTTCGCGTACGCGCTCAGCAGGTAGGCTGGAAGCCCCGGCGAGACCCCGGAGGCATACCGGCGCAGGTCTCCGGGAATCGCCGGCATCCGGGCAACAGGGGGGGCAGCGCGCGCATGGCATCGGGACAGCAGCAGGTCCACGCAGTCGACGAGCGGACGGTACGGCGGTCGGTCGCGGCCGCCGCGCTCGGCAACTGCCTGGAGTGGTTCGACTTCGGCGTCTACAGCTACGTCGCCGCGACGATCGGCGCGGTGTTCTTTCCCTCGCACAGCACCTCGGCCTCGCTGCTGTCCTCGTTCGCGGCCTTCGCGGTGGCCTTCCTGGTGCGCCCGCTGGGCGGCTTCGTGTTCGGCCCCCTGGGCGATCGGCTGGGCCGCAGCCGGATCCTGGCCATCACCATCATCGCGATGTCCTGCGGCACGTTCGGCGTGGGCCTGATCCCCGGCTACGACAGCATCGGCGTATGGGCACCGATCCTGCTGGTGCTCGCGCGGCTGGTGCAGGGCTTCTCGGCCGGAGGGGAGTACGGCGGCGCTGCGACCTTCGTGGTCGAGTCCGCCACCGACGAGCGCCGCGGTTTCCTGGCCGCCTGGCTGGATTTCGGCAC
Organism: Gammaproteobacteria bacterium; assembly: GCA_035638775.1. GTDB lineage: Bacteria > Pseudomonadota > Gammaproteobacteria > UBA5335 > SLRW01 > DASQZJ01. The sequence goes on along the minus strand of DASQZJ010000012.1, from coordinate 53,581 downwards.
GCTGGCGGGCTACTCGCTGGGGGCGCTGATCGTCACCGGTCTGACCCTCGCCCTGCCGCACGCGGCGATGGTGAGCTGGGGATGGCGGGTGCCGTTCCTGCTGGCCGGGCCACTGGGCCTGTTCGGACTGTACCTGCGGCTGCGCCTGGAGGACAGCGTCGCCTACCGCGATCTGGCCGATGCCGGGCGCGTCACGGGTGCGCCCCTGAAGGAGGCGGTGAGCGCCAACTGGCGACTGATCCTCCTGTGCATGGGCCTGGTGCTGATCCTCAACGTGGCGTACTACGACGTGCTCTCGTACCTGCCCAGCTATCTCCAGGAGCAGGTCCACATCGGGGGAACGCGCTCGCTGCTGGTGCTCGTGGCGGTAATGGTGGGCATGATGGGGCTGGCCCCGGTGCTCGGCCACCTGTCCGACAGCATCGGCCGGAAGAAGGTGCTGCTGGCCGCCTGTGGCGGCTTCATCGTGTTCTCGGTGCCGGCTTTCTGGATGCTGCAGACCGGGATCACCTGGCTGCTGGTCTCGGGCCTGGCGATACTCGGCCTGCTGACCGTGATGCTCGCGGGTATCATGCCGTCGACGCTGCCGGCAATCTTCCCCACGCGCAACCGCTATGCCGGGTTCGCGATCGCCTACAACCTCTCCACATCGCTGTTCGGCGGCACCGCGCCGTTCGTGATCCAGTACCTGGTCTCGGTGAGCGGCAACGACTACATGCCGGCGTTCTACGTCATGGGGGCTGCCGCGATCGCCCTGGTCCCGATCGCGATCATGCAGGAGAGCGCCGGCCGGCCCCTGCACGGCTCCCCTCCGCAGCGCTCGCGGCGCTATGCCGCTGCCGAGGCCTGAGGGGGTTCTGCGTCCGCCACCGGCGGGGCCCGATCACTCTGTGACAGATCCCAGGCACGCCCGGATCGCCGCCGCCTGGCGCTCCAGCTCGCCGGCGCTCGCGCGGCGCCGCAGGGGCGGCAGCGCACGACGCGCGAGGTCCCGGACCAGGGCCGCGCGATCGCCGGCCCGGCGGGGCAGCACGTGCAGGTGGACGTGCGGGACGGTCTGCTGCGCGGCGCGGCCCTCGTTGATCACGTAGTTGAAGCCCCGCACATCCGGGAAGGCCACGCGCACGGCCCGCGCCAGGTGGGTGCCCACGGCGGCCATCGCGTCCCGTTCCGCCGTCGGCAGCTCGCTCAGGAATTCGTGGTGCTGTCGCGGGACCACGAGAAGGTGACAGGGCCGCAGCGGGTACAGGTCCATGAAGGCGACACAGCGGGGACCCTCGCAGACCCGCGCGGCCGGGAGGCGGCCGGCGAGGATCCCGCAGAACACGCATTGGGCGGGCTCCTGTTCCGCGTCCATCAGGAGGGATATCCGGTCACGTCGCGGATGGCGTGATAGAGCGGCTTGAGGCGCGGATACATGCGGCGGTACACGCGCCGGTACAGCCCGTCGTAGATCTCCCGGTTGGCGGGATCGGGCCGGAACACGTCGGTCACGCGCACCATGCGCCGTACCGCGGTCTCGAAATCGGGATGCAGACCCAGCCCCACCGCCGCGTCGATCGCCGCTCCCAGCCCCGAGGTCTCGTAGGTGTGCGGGCGCTCGGCCGGCAGCCCGAAGACGTCGGCCGTGATCTGCATGGCCTGGTCGCTCTGGGAGCCGCCGCCACACACCCGCAGCCGCGAGACGGGCACCTTGCCGCGCTTCTCGATGCGTTCGCGGCCCTCGCGCAGGGCATAGGCGAGCCCTTCCAGGATGGCGCGATAGATGTGCGCGCGGGTGTGCACATCGCCGAAGCCGATCATGGCGCCTTTCGCCTCGGGCCCCGGGATGCGGGTGCCGGGCGACCAGTACGGCTGCAGCGTGAGCCCCATCGAGCCCGGCGGGACCTGCGAGACCAGCTCGTCGAACAGGCTTTCGGGCTCGATGCCGTGTTTCGAGGCCATGTTGCGCTCGTGCTGGCCGAATTCCTCCTTGAACCAGTTGACCATCCAGAAGCCGCGGAATATCTGGATTTCCGAGCACCAGGCGCCCGGCACCGCGGAGGGGTAGGGCGGCACCAGCGGGATCGCCTCCAGGTAACGCTCGCGGGTGCTGTTGATGGTCGCGGTGGTGCCGTAGCTCAGGCAGGCCACTTCCGGAGTCAGGCATCCCGAGCCGATGACCTCGCAGGCCTTGTCCGCCGCGGCAGCGATCAGCGGCGTGCCTTCCGGGATGCCCGTCGCCCGCGAGGCGTCGGCCGTGATCTCGCCAAGGCGCCCGCCCGGCGGCACCAGCTCCGGCAGCATGCGCCGCTCCACCGGCAGCGCGCGCCACTTCCAGTCGCGTGGACCGGCCCAGCCGAAGCGCCGGAAGTCGAACGGGATATACCCAACCTGGCAGGCGATGGAATCGACGTAGCGGTCGGTGAGCCGCCAGGTCAGGTAGCCCGACAGCAGCAGGTACTTGTGCGTCCGGCGCCAGATATCCGGCTGGTTCCGGCGGATCCAGTTCGCCTCGGCCTGGCGCCGGAAGTAGTCCAGCGTGCCGCTCTCGCCGAGCGCCCGGAAGAGCAGCCCCCAGGGCCCCCCCATGGGCGGCAGGTCTTTCGCCTCGCGCTGATCCAGCCAGCTCATGGCCGGACGCAGCGGGTGTCCGTCACGGTCCAGGTTGATCACGGTGCCGCGCTGGGTAGTCAGGGCCACGCCGGTCACGGCAGCGGGAGAGACCGTGGTCTCATCCCACAGCTGGTTGCAGGCCCGGCAGACGGCCGCCCAGAAGACCTCCGGGTGCTGCTCGGCCCAGCCGGGGTGTTCGGAGAAATACGCCTCGATCGGGATGCGCGCCTTGGTCACGAGGTTGCCGTCGAGATCGAACAGCAACGCGCGCACGCTCTGCGTGCCGTTGTCGATCGCGAGCAGGTGGGGCGAATCAGGCATCCGGACTCTCCCCGAGCCCCGGGCCGGTCCGGCCCAGCGGCCGGCGTCCCGGCAGACTGTAGTGCCGCAACCAGAGGTCCCGGTAGGCGGCTTCCTCGCGTTGCCAGCGCTCCTCGCTCCAGCCCAGTTCGTTCTGGCACAGGTGCTTGACGCGCGGCAGCAGCGCGGCGCCCCCGCCGGGCTGCAGGAGCCCCAGGCGCGTGCGGCGCAGCATCAGGTCGTCGAGATGTTCGACCGCCTCGGCTCGCGCGGCCCAGCGCAACTCGGCCCACAGCGTCCGGGTGCCGGGCACGAGGTCGAGCTCCCCCGGACCGGCGGCTTCGACCACGTCCGGTGCCCGGTCGCCGTAATGGCCGGCAAGCCGGGCCCGCTGATCCGCACCCAGCTCCAGGGGCACCGTCCAGTCGCCCAGCCGGGAGCGGAACACCGGCGACTCCGGGTCGCCCGGCGGCAGGTCCGGCACGAGCTCCCGCGCCGCGTCGAACACGTCGCGGGCGATCAGGCGGAAGGTCGTGAGCTTGCCGCCGGTCACCGTGATCAGCCCGCGGTCCTGCCACACGACGTGGTCGCGACGCTCCTTCGAGGGATCCTTCTCGCCCGAGCCGACCACCGGGCGGACCCCGGCGAACGAGGCGATGACGTCTTCGGCCGACAGGGCCAGCGCCGGGAATTCGGTGTTGACGCAGGTGAGCAGGTACTCCAGCTCGCCGCTGCTCATGGCGGCCTCGACGTCCAGGTCCTCGCGGTGGTCGAGGTCGGTGGTGCCGACCACCGAGCGGCCTTCCCACGGGTAGATGAAGACCGGCCGGCCGTCCTCCGGGTGCAGGACCGTCAGCGCCTGGAACACGGGCAGGCGCCAGGCCGGGAACACGATGTGGCTGCCTCGCAGCGGCCGCACCCGGGTCTCGTCGTTGACCCCATGGCGCAAGCGATCGGCCCAGGCGCCGGTGGCGTTGACGACCACCCGGGCACGCACCTCGGCCCGACGTTCACCGCACATGTCGCGCAGTCGCACGCCGGTGACCGCGCCGCCTTCCATCAGTAGCTCCTCGGCGCGCGTGTAGTTGGCGGCCATCGCGCCCTCGGCGCGGGCCTCCTGCAGCGTACGCAGCACCAGGCGCGCGTCATCGGTAACCGCATCGGAATATTGCAGGCCACCCCGGAGCCCGTTCTCGGAAAGGCCGGGAAGCTGCATAAGCAGTTCATCCGCCGGCAGGTAGCGGTGATCGTGCTTGCGCGCGATCAGGTCGTAGATCCACAGCAGCGTGCCCATGCTGCGTCGGCCCGGGAAGCGGCGCCGGCGCACCGGGTAGACGTAGGGCATGCGCTGGACCAGCCCCGCGGCCTCGCGCAGGAAGCGCTCGCGCTCGGTGACCGCGTGTCGCGTGAGCCGGATGTCGCCCTCCGCGATGTAGCGCAGGCCGCCGTGGACCATCTTCGAGGAACGGCTGGAAGTGCCCCAGGCGAAGTCATGCTGTTCCACCAGCAATGCCTGGAGACCCCGCTCCGCGGCTTCGCGCAGGATTCCGGCGCCGGTGATGCCACCGCCCACGACCAGCAGGTCCCACACGGGGGCGTGCTCGTCCTGGAGCTCTGCCCAGAAGTGCTCACGCCAGTTGCGGTCCCAGGCTCCGACCAATGTTGCGTGCCTCCGAAGGTTTGCCGTCTCAGTCCGGGACCAGCTTGCCCGGGTTCATCGTGCCGTCCGGGTCGAGGTGGACACAGGCCGCCCGGATGGCGGCGATGCCCAGCGTGCCCTTCTCGGCGGCGAGGTAGGGGGCGTGGTCCGTGCCCACGCCGTGCTGGTGGCTGATGGTGCCTCCCCGGGCGACGATCTCCCTCGAGGCGGCGTGCTTGAGGCGCCGCCATCGCTCCAGGGTCGCTTCGTAACCGTCCGCCACCCGGAAGAGGTACGTGGTGTAGATGCTGGATCCCTGGGTATAGACGTGCGACAGGTGACTGAAGGCGTGCACCGGCTCCCCCTCGTCTTCCAGGGCCTGGCGCAGGGCGCGCTCGACGCCCCACATGGTCGGGTCCACGCGCGGCCAGTCCACCGCGGTTTCCAGCGTGTCCACGGCGTAGCCCAGCTCCCACAGGCTGTCCCGCAGGTACGGCGAGCGGAAGCGCGCCCGCGCCCAGCGCCGGCCGAGTCCGCTGCCGGCGGAGACCCCGCCGTGGGCGCGGAACAGCGCGAGCGACTGCTGCAGGGCGTTGCTGCACTGGTCCCGCCGACCGGTGACGCCGAAGGTCAGCATGCACTTGCCGGTGCCGGCGCCCCGTATCGCCAGGTAGCGCTCGAGCATCCTGACCGACCACTCGTGACCGGCCAGCGTCAGCTGCGTGCGGGTCTCGGCCGGGTTGCTCAGGCGCAGCATGGACAGCTCGATGCCGGCCTGCACCGCCTCGCGGACCGCCGCGGCGCCGGCGCTCCAGTCGGGGAAGAACAGCACGTGGAAGCTCTCGTGCTCGGGGATGGGCCGCACGCGCACGGTCGCCTGCGTAAGCAGGCCCATGCGCCCCTCGGAGCCGAGAATCCAGCCGCGCAGGTCCGGACCGGCGGCGGAAGCGGGCACGGTCGGCACGTCCAGGGGGCCTTTCGGCGTCACCAGGCGTCCCCCCGCGAACAGCTGCTCGATGCGCCCGTAGCGCAGTGACTGCTGCCCGCTGGAACGGGTCGCGATCCATCCCCCCAGCGTGGAGTATTCCCAGGACTGCGGAAAATGGCCCAGCACGTGGCCCCGCGCGCGCAGCTGGGCTTCCACCTGGGGACCCGAAGCGCCGGCACCGAATGTCGCGAGACGGCTGACCGGGTCCAGGTTGGTGAGCAGGTTCATGCGCCGGGTGTCCAGGGTGATCACCGGTCGGTCGCCCGCGGCCGGGGTGACGTGACCGGCGACCGAGGTGCCGCCGCCCCAGGGGATCACGGCCGCGCCGCTGCGATGCGCGAACTCGATCAGCTGGCGCACGTCGCGCGCCGTCTCCGGGTAGGCCACCGCGTCGGGGAAGCTGCCGAACTGCCCGCTGCGCATCGCCAGCCAGTCCGGCAGGCTCTGGCCACGGGCGTGGCGGATCCGGGCTCCGGGATCAGTGTACAGGCCGTCGCGGGGCGGCAGACGGCTGTCGGGGACGCTGGCCGCGACGGTTTCCAGGCCGGCGTCGGGCAACGGCGTGGCGCGCCCGAGCTCCTGCTCCAGGAAGGTCCTCGCGCCGCCGGGCACCGGAAAGTATCTGCTGTCGTCGCCCCAGCCGTTCCAGCGTCGCATCGGTGTTCGCCGTCCCTCCGGTCGTTCTTGTCTCGTCGCGCGAGGTGCACCGAGCGCCAAACTATACCAGCCTTCTCGACGCTGTTGTCAGGCTTCGACGGCAGCCTGTGCGGTCGCGGCCGGGCGCCGGGAGGGCGGGCCGGCGCCGGGCCCGCCTGGAAAGGCCGCACGCGCTGGGTTACGCTTTGCGCCCGTCACCAGTCCGACGGATCCCACGGGAGAGAGCCTTGCGAACAACCGGACGGTCACGCCTGGGCCCGTTGCTGGCCGCAGGCCTGCCCGCGTTGCTTCCATGCGCCGGGCTGGCCGCCGGCTCCGCGCCGGGAAATGGCAGCCCCGCGCCGGCAGGCGCCATCACGGTCAGCGCACCGCGCCTCAAGCAGCCGCTGAACCAGACCCCCGCGGCGATCAGCGTGGTCACGCGCCGGCAGATGCAGGGCCAGCAGGGCCTGGCGCTGGACGAATCGCTGGACCGGGTGCCCGGAACATTCTTCCAGGACCGCTACAACTTCGCCCAGGACCTGCGCATCTCGATCCGCGGCTTCGGCGCGCGTGCCAACTTCGGCATCCGGGGCATCAAGATCCTCGTCGACGGGATACCGGCGACCCTGGCGGACGGCCAGTCCCAGGTCGACGGCATCGACATGAACGCCATCCAGCGGATCGAAGTCATGCGGGGACCGGCCTCGTCCCTGTACGGCAACGCGAGCGGGGGCGTGATCCGCATCACCACCCGCAGCGGCCCGCCCACGCCGTTCGCGGCCGCCACGGTCAAGGGCGGCAGCTACGGGTTCCGCGAGGCGGATGTCCAGGCGGGCGGGCAGTTCGGTGCCTGGAACGACTTCGTGGACGCTTCGGCGATGCGGCTGGACGGCTATCGTGATCACAGCCGGACGCAGAACGCCAATTTCAACGGCAAGTTCCGCTACGACCTGGGCCCGGACGCCTCGCTGACCACCGTGGTCGGGCTGGTGAACTCGCCGCAGGCGCAGGATCCGGGCGGTCTGACCGCCGCCGAGGTCCGTGCCGATCGCCGCCAGGCGGCGCCGGGCAACCTGCTCTACGACGCCGGCGAGCACGTCAGCCAGCAGAAGCTGGGGCTGGTCTACAAGCGGTCGCTCGATCCGGCCGACGAGCTCAGTGCCCACGGCTTCTTCGTACGCCGCGACTTCGGCAACCGGCTTCCGTTCGAGCACGGCGGCCAGGTCCGGTTTCTGCGCCACTACGGCGGTGGTGGGCTGGATTTCACCCATGTCGGCTCGCTGCTGGGACGACCCAACCGGGTGCTGCTCGGGACCGAGCTGGAGCGACAGCGGGACGATCGTCAGCGCTACGACAACGTGCTCGGCCGGCGCGGCGCGATGACCCTGAACCAGATCGAGACCGTCGACAATGCGGCGGGTTACGTCCAGGACGAGTACCGGCCGGGCGCGCGCTGGAACGTCAACCTCGGAGTGCGCTACGACTCCGTGGGCTTCCGGGTCCAGGACCGCTACCTGGCGGATGGCAACCAGTCCGGCCGCCGGACCCTGGGCCAGTGGAGCTACAGCGCCGGCGCGAGCTACGCCTGGCACGGCCGTCAGCGCGTTTACACGAATGTCTCCACTTCGTTCGAGACGCCGACCACGACGGAGTTCGCCAACCCCGGGCCCGGCGGCGGTTTCAACCCGAACCTCGGCCCGCAGGAAGCCACCAACTACGAGCTGGGCCTGAAGGGCTACGGCGGAGGGATGCGCTACGACGTTTCCGTGTTCCATATCGACGTCCGCGACGAGCTGGTGCCGTACCAGCTCCCGGGGCAGCCGGGGCGTGACTACTACGTCAACGCCGGCAGCTCCGCCCGCGACGGACTCGAAACCTCCCTGCGCTACCGGCTGGGGGCACATCTCACCGTCAGCGGGAGCTACACCTACTCGGCGTTCCGCTTCGATCACTTCAGGGACAGCAGCGGCAACTACTCGGGCAACACCATCCCGGGAATCCCGCGGCAGAAGCTGTTCGCGGAGCTCGCCTGGCGTGCCGGCGGCAGCTTCGCCGTGCTGGACGCGCTCGGCGTGAGCCGGCTGTACGCGGACAACGCCAATGACGCCACCAGTCCCGGCTACGCCCTGGTCAATGTCCGCTTCGGGCTGTCGCGCAAGGCCGGGGATTTCGAGGTGCGTCCGTTCCTGGGGCTCGGGAACCTGCTCGACACCCGCTACAGCCAGAACGTGCGCATCAACGCCTTCGGCGGGCGCTACTACGAGCCGGCGCCCGGACGCAACGTCTACCTCGGGATCAAGCTCCGGACGGGATGAGGGTCAGTCCGCGGAGGCGCCGTTGGCGGGGTTCTCGACCGCGACCAGCAGGCTGCAGTCGATGCGCGCGAGCAGGTTGCGGCTGACCGAAGTGCCGCCCGCCCACCAGCGGGCGAGGGCGCCGCGCTTGCGATGGCCGACCACCACCAGGTCGGCGCCGATCTCGGCCGCCACCGCCGCGATCTGGGCCACCGGCTCCCCGTAAGCGACGCGCCCTTCCACCTCCAGCTCGCGGGCGCGCAGATTGCGGATGCCTTCGCGCACCGTCTCTTCGACCTGTCGGCGGTTGTCCGTCGCCATGTCTGCCGGCACGATCTCCGAGCCGGTGAAGGCCGACGGCATGTCGATCACGGCCAGCAGGCAGACCGCGGCGCCGCACAGCGCCGCGAGCTCGGCTCCCTGCGCAAGTACGGCGCGGCCCTCCACCGAGCCGTTGTAGGCGAGCAGGATCTTGCGGTACATCGGTGCCTCCCCCTGGGTTCCGGGCCGGGCTGGTCCGGCCTCCCGGACGGTGCCCACCCGGTCCGGTCGGGGTCGATTTTGCGGCAGCCGCGGCGCGGGCGGCAAGTTCAGGCCGCCGGGCGCGCCCGCCGGCGGTGCGGGAACACCTGCCGCGCGACCTCGCGGAAGTGGCGCACGAAGTGCACGGTCAGACCGCGCGTCAGGTACTCGGGCAGCTCCTCGTAGTCGCGCCGGTTGTCCTCCGGCAGGATCAGCTCGAGGACGCCGCTGCGGCGCGCCGCAATGATCTTCTCGCGGATCCCGCCGACCGGTAGCACCTGGCCGGTGAGGGTAAGCTCGCCGGTCATCGCCAGCGGACGCTGCAGGCGCTCGTCGCGGGCCAGGGAAAGCAGCGCAGTGGCCATCGTGATGCCGGCGCTCGGGCCGTCCTTGGGCGTGGCGCCCTCGGGCACGTGCAGGTGCAGGAAGGCCTGGTCGAAGTACACCGGGTCGCCGCCGAAGGCCGGGACGTTGGAGGCCACGTAGCTGTAGGCGATGTTCGCCGACTCCTGCATCACGTCCCCGAGATTCCCCGTCAGCTTGAAGCCCCGCTGGCCGGTGTACACGCGCGTCGCCTCAATGGTGAGGGTGGCGCCGCCCAGCGCGGTCCAGGCGAGTCCCGTCACGACACCGACGCCATGGGCGGGCTTCTCGGAGCGGAACAGAGGCTTGCCCAGGTAATGGTCCAGGTCGCGCACGCCGACCCGGATCCGGCGGTCCGGGTGCTCCACGATATCCACCGCCGCCTTGCGGATGATCCGGCCGAGCTGCTTCTCCAGGTTGCGTACGCCGGCTTCCCGGGCGTAGCCCTCGACCACGTGGCGCACGGCCGCCGGCGTGATCCGGATCTGCGATGCCGTCAGGCCCGAGCGCTCGAGCTGCCGCGGCCAGAGGTAGCGCCGGGCAATCGCCACCTTCTCGTCGGTGATATAGCCGGCCAGCCGGATCACCTCCAGGCGGTCGAGCAGCGGTGCCGGGATGGTGTCCAGCTGGTTGGCGGTGCAGATGAACAGCACCTTGGACAGGTCGTAGCGCACGTCCAGGTAGTGGTCCAGGAACTCGCTGTTCTGCTCGGGGTCGAGCACCTCGAGCAGTGCCGAGGCGGGATCGCCCTGGAAGGACATGCCGAGCTTGTCGACCTCGTCGAGCATGATGACAGGGTTGGAGGTGCCCACTTCGCGCAGTGCCTGGATCGCCTTGCCCGGCATGGCGCCGATGTAGGTGCGCCGGTGGCCCTTGATCTCCGCCTCGTCGCGCATTCCGCCGAGGCTGAAGCGATAGAAGCGTCGGTCCAGGGCGGAGGCGATGGAACGCCCGACGGAGGTCTTGCCGACGCCCGGGGGGCCCACCAGCAGCAGGATCGATCCGCTGACCTCGCCCTTGAGCGCCCCGACCGCGAGAAACTCGACGATCCGGCGCTTGACGTCGTCGAGCCCGTAGTGATCGCGGTCCAGCACCCGCCGCGCGTGGTCGAGGTCCAGGTTGTCCCGGGAGTAGCGGCCCCAGGGGAGCTTGGTCATCACGTCCAGGTAGTTGCGCGTGACCGCGTACTCGGGCGAGCCGGACTCCAGCACGGACAGCTTGTCGAGCTCCTCGTCGATGCGGTCGTCGGCCGCTTCCGGCAGGCTGAGGTCCTGCAGCCGCTGGCGGAAGCGCTCGACCTCTGCGGTGCGGTCGTCCTTTGCGATCCCGAGCTCCCGCTGGATCGCCTTGAGCTGCTCGCGCAGGAAGAACTTCCGCTGCTGATCGCTGACCTGCTCGTCGACCTGCTCACGGATGCTGGCCTGGGCCTTGGCGACGTCCAGCTCCTTGCGCAGCAGCACCAGCACCTTCTTCATCCGCTCCAGCACCGGGACCGTGTCGATCACCTCCTGCAGATCACCCGAGTCCGCGGTGGTCAGGCTGGCCGCGAAGTCGGCCAGCGGCGAGGGGTCGTTGGGGTGGAAGCGGTTGAGATAGTGCTTGACCTCCTCGGAGTAGAGGGGATTGAGCGGCACCAGCTCACGGATGGTGTTGATGATGGCCATGGCATAGGCCCGCGTATCGTCGTCGGGCTTGCCGCCGGCCTCCTCGGGATACTCGACCCGGGCGATGTAGGGCTGGTGGCGCTGCAGCCACCGGCTGATCCGGAAGCGTCGCAGGCCCTCGGCCACGAACTGGATCCGGCCCTGGTCGCGGACCACCCGGTGAATGCGCGCGACGGTCCCGGTCTCCTCGAAGTCGGACGGCCGCAGCTGATCCAGCGACCGGTCGGACCCGGTGTGGGCGAACACCAGCCCGACCACCTGCTGGTCGCGGTCGTAGAGCCCCTTGAAGGTCTGCAGCCAGGGATTCTCGTCGAGCAGCAGCGGCAGCGTCTGCGCGGGGAAGAACGGCCGTTCCGACAGGGGGAGCAGGAAGAGGGTGTCGGGCATGACCTCCGAGGCCAGCGTCAGCTGTCCCGGAGCCGCGTTCGCGTCTTCGGCGTCTTGCCGGTTCTGAAAGTCGTTCATGGGGCTGTCTTCGCGTTGTGCCACGGGTGGAGGATCGTCCCCTCCACCGGGTGGGCCGGTGAATGGTCGCTGTCAGCGGATGCCATCTGTGTGAGTGGCGTCTGCCGGGCCGCTTTTCAAGGCGGGCCCCGGGTACGGGCCACGGCCGGGTCCGCTCCAGGGCGGCGCGCTGGGGTCCGCGAAGCCGCGCTCGCCGCGGCCGCCCGGGCGGTGGTATCTTGAGCCGGGCCACGAACAGCATCACCGCCATCGATCGAGGCATCGTGTCCGGGAACGAGTCAGAGCACAGCGCGTCGGCGGCCGGTTTCCATCCGGCCGTGCGGGCCTGGTTCGGCCGCGCGTTCGGTGAAGCCACGCCGATCCAGGCGCGGGCCTGGCCGGCAATCCGCTCCGGCGAGCATACGCTGATCTCGGCACCCACGGGCTCGGGCAAGACCCTGGCGGCGTTCCTGGCCGGCATCGACGAGCTGGTGCGCGAGGCGGGCGAGGGCGGGCTGCCGGACGAGACCCGGGTGCTGTACATCTCGCCGCTGAAGGCGCTCAGCAACGACATCGAGCACAACCTCCGGCGTCCGCTGGAGGGTATCGACACCGAGCTGGAGGCCGCCGGCGCGGGGGCGGCCGGGATCCGCAGCGCCGTGCGCACCGGTGACACGCCGCAGTCCGTCCGGGACGCGATGCGCCGGGTGCCCCCGCACATCCTGGTCACCACGCCGGAGTCGTTCTATATCCTGCTGACCAGCGAGAGCGGGCGGCGCAACCTCGCCTCGGTGCGCACGGTGATCGTGGACGAGATCCACGCCGTGGCGGGCAGCAAGCGCGGCGCCCACCTGAGCCTGTCGCTGGCGCGCCTGCAGGCCCTGGCGGGCAATTTCGCCCGCATCGGCCTGTCGGCCACGCAGAAGCCGGTGGTAGAGATGGCGGCGTTCCTGACGGGACGCGGGCCCGACGGCGAGGCGGCCGGCTGCCGGATCGTCGATGCCGGTCATCGGCGGCGACTGGAGCTGGCACTGGAGATTCCGCCGGCGCCGCTGGAAGCGGTGATGTCGGCGGAAGTCTGGGAGACCGTGCACGATCGGCTGGCGGAGCTGATCGAGGCGCACGGCACCACCCTGATCTTCGTCAATACGCGGCGCCTGGCGGAACGCCTGACCCGGCACCTCTCGGAACGGCTGGGCGAGGACCGGGTGACCTCCCACCACGGCAGCCTGTCCCGCGAGCGTCGCCTGAAGGCCGAACAGAAGCTGCGCGACGGGGAGCTGAAGGCACTGGTGGCGACCGCGTCGCTGGAGCTGGGAATCGACATCGGGCCGATCGACCTGGTTTGCCAGATCGGCTCACCGCGCTCGATGGCGACTTTCCTCCAGCGCGTGGGGCGTTCGGGACACGCCGTGAGCGGCCTGCCCAGGGGACGGCTGTTCCCCCTGAGCCGGGACGAGCTGGTCGAATGCACGGCACTGATCGATGCGGTGCGGCGCGGGGGGCTCGATCGCCTGCTCATCCCGCACCAGCCGCTGGACGTGCTGGCGCAGCAGATCGTGGCGGAAACCGCCTGCCGCGAGTGGGACGAGGACGCGCTGTACCATCTCGTGCGGCGCTCCTGGTCGTACCGGGAGCTGGCGCGGGAGGACTTCGACGCCGTGGTGCGGATGCTGGCGGAGGGTTTCACCACCCGCCGCGGGCGCCGCGCGGCGCATCTCTACCGGGACGCGGTCAACCGCCGCCTGCGCGGGCGCCGTGGCGCGCGCCTGGCGGCGATCACCTGCGGCGGCACGATCCCCGATACGGCCGACTACGACGTGATCCTGGAGCCGGACGGCCTGTTCATCGGCAGCGTGAACGAGGATTTCGCGGTCGAGAGCATGGTCGGTGACGTGTTCCAGCTCGGCAACAGCTCCTGGCGGGTGCTGCGCGTCGAGTCCGGCAAGGTGCGCGTCGAGGATGCGCGTGGCCAGCCCCCCGGCATCCCGTTCTGGTTCGGGGAAGCCCCCGCCCGCACCGAGGAGCTCTCGGGGGCCGTCTCGGACCTGCGTTCCGCGGTCGCGGAGCGGCTCGGCCCCGATCCCCGGAACCCGGACCCGGCACCGGTGCGCGACTGGGTGGCCACGCATTACGGCATCCCGCGCGCGGCGGCCGAGCAGCTGGTCGCGTACCTCGCCGCAGTGCGGGCTGCCCTGGGTGTGATGCCGACCCGCGGGCACGTGGTGCTGGAACGGTTCTTCGACGAAGCCGGCGACATGCACCTGGTGGTGCACAGTCCCTTCGGCGGGCGCATCAACCGTGCGTGGGGACTGGCCCTGCGCAAGCGGTTCTGCCGCAAGTTCAATTTCGAGCTCCAGGCTGCCGCCACCGAGGACGCGATCGTGCTTTCGCTGGGTGCCACGCACAGCTTCCCGCTGGAGGAGGCGGCGCGCTACCTGCACCCGGCGAGCGTGCGGCCGCTGCTGGTCCAGGCCCTGCTGGACGCCCCGCTGTTCAACGCCCGCTGGCGCTGGACCGCCAGCATCGCCCTGGCGCTGCTGCGCTTTCGCAGCGGGCGCCGCGTGCCCGCCCAGATCCAGCGGATGGAAGCCGAAGACCTGGTGGCCGTGGTGTTTCCCGACCAGCTGGCCTGCCTGGAGAACGTCGCCGGCGAGCGCGAGGTCCCGGACCACCCCCTGGTGAACCAGGTGCTGGACGACTGTTTGTACCAGGCCATGGACATCGACGGCCTCGAGCGGCTGCTCGGCGCGATCCACGACGGCAGCATCGGCGTGACCGCAGCCGACCTGACCGAGCCGTCGCCGCTGGCGCACGAGATCCTGAACGCCCGGCCGTACGCGTTCCTGGACGATGCCCCGCTGGAAGAGCGGCGTACCCGGGCCGTCGCCAGCCGCCGCTGGCTGGATCCCAAGACCGCCGCCGACCTCGGGCGGCTGGATCCGGAAGCGATCGCCCGCGTGCGTGGGGAAGCGTGGCCGGAGCCGGGCGACGCGGACGAGCTGCACGATTCGCTGCTGCTGACCGGCTACCTGCTGGAATCCGAGATTCCCCGATCCTGGGAGCCCCTCTGGCGCAGCCTGGTCGGGGACGGGCGGGCGGTCCGCTGGTCCGCCCCCGGCATCTCCGGAGGCCTGCGGGTGGCTACCGAGCGGGTGCCGGAGGTGCGTGCCGTGTGGCCGGCCGGGTGCGGCGATCCGCCCGCCCGGGTGCCCGGCGAATTCGAGCGTGCCGACTGGACGGCGGAGGGTGCTGCGGTGGAGCTGGCCCGCGGCCGCCTCGAGGTACTGGGCCCGGTGGGCCCGGAGGCGCTGGGCCTGCCCGAAAGCCTGACCGCCCCGGCGCTGACGGCCCTGGAGGCCGAGGGGTTCGTCCTGCGGGGACGTTTCACTGGCGAGGAGGCAGCCACGGAGTGGTGCGAGCGGCGTCTGCTGGCCCGGATCCACCGCTACACGCTGGCGCGGCTGCGGCGCGAGATCGAGCCCGTGTCCGGGCGCGACTTCCTGCGTTTCCTGTTCGACTGGCAGCGGGTCACGGAGGAGGCGGCCGGCCCCGACGGCACTGCCGGCGTGATCGAGCAGCTGGAGGGCTACGAGGCGCCGGCCGGTGCCTGGGAGGAGGACATTCTGCCGGCCCGGGTAAGCGACTATGCGGGCGAGCACCTGGACGCGCTGTGTCTGTCGGGGCGCATCCTGTGGACGCGACTGACGCCCGCCCGGTCCGGCGGCCGGGCCGGCCAGGGCGCGCCCCGCAACGTGCCCGTTGCGCTGTTGCCCCGGCGCGCAGCCACGACCTGGCGCAGCCTGGTCGGGCGCGTCGAAGGGCCGCAAGTGTCGGGGCGTGCGACGCGCCTGCACCGCACCCTGCGCGAGCGGGGCGCCTATTTCTTCGACGAGCTGGTCGACGCCACCGGAATGCTCGCGGCGGAAGCGGAGGGCGCGCTGCGCGAACTGGTCTCCGCCGGGCTGGTCACCGCGGACAGCTACCAGGGACTGCGGGCGATGCTGGCGTCCGCGCCGCGTCGGCAGCGGGCCCGTCGCCGCGGACGCCGCGGCATCGCCGAGAGCGGTCGCTGGTCCGCGGTGGAACCGGCGGCCGCCGGTGGGGCGGAGCAGGAGGGAGCGACCGCGTCGGGACTGCCGGCCGCGGCGGTGGAGCATGCGGCCCGGACGCTGCTGCGACGCTACGGCGTGGTGTTCCGCGCGCTGCTGGCCCGGGAGGCCGGGTGGCTGCCCCCGTGGCGGGAGCTGGTCGCGGTGTACCGTCGGCTGGAGGCACGCGGCGACATCCGCGGCGGGCGCTTCGTGGCCGGCTTCCCGGGGGAGCAATACGCGCTGCCCGAGGCCGTGGGCAAGCTGCGCAAGGTGCGCGACCGGCCACCGGACGGCCGCCGGGCCGTGATCAGCGCGGCCGACCCGCTCAATCTCAGCGGGTTCGTCATCCCCGGGCCGCGGATCGCGGCACTGGCGGCCAACCGTCTGCTCTACCGGGACGGAATCCTGGTGGCGACACGCGTGGCCGGGGAGGCTCGGTTCCTGGAGGAACTCGCGGCGGCCACCGAGTGGCAGGTACGGGACCTGCTGACCCGTGGTGCCGGAGGCGCCCGCAGGGCGGGGCTGCTCGGCGCCGCCGGGGGAAGCGGGCACCGGAACGCAACGGGTGGGGCTAGCTCCTAGTAGCGGCCGGCGGTGACCAGCCCCATCCGGACGGCCTCCAGCACGGCCTCGGCCCGGGACGAGACGTTGAGCTTGCGATAGATCGTCTTGATGTAGCCGGCGGCCGTATTGGGCGTGATCCCGAGCAGCCGCGAGATGTCCGATCGACCCAGGCCCTTCGAGACCAGTGTCAGGACCTCCTTTTCCCGATCCGACAGGGTCGTGTCGGCCTCGCGCGGCGGCGGCTGGTTCTGGAAGTACCGCATGATCCGGCGGGCTACCGCCGGGGACAGCGGCGGCTCGCCGTTGACGATGTTCCGGAGCTGTTCGCACAGGCGCGCCCGGGGCTGGTCCTTGAGCAGGTAGCCCTGGGCCCCGGCCTGGAGGGCCGCGAACAGGTGGCGATCGTCATCGAAGATGGTCGCGATGATGCCATAGCTCTGCGGCGAGGATTCCGCGAGCTGGCGGATGAGCTCGATGCCCGAGCCGTCCGGCAGGTTGATGTCGACCACCGCGATACCGGGAGACTGCTCCTCCAGGGCGCGGCGTGCCTGCCCGAGCGTCGCGGCGTCGCGCACCCGGATGTCCGGGAAGGCCTCCGCGACAAGCCCGCAGAGCCATTCCCGTGTTTCGTCGTGGTCCTCGACGACCAGCGCATTCAGTATCACATCGCCTCCCCGGGTCCGGCCCCTTCCCGGCCCCTCAGCCTTCCTCCGCGCCCAGCGGCAGGCTGGCCTCCACGACGAAGGCCCATCCCGGGCGCATGGGCTCAGTGTACCACCGCGCTTCCCCGTGCAACTCCTCGGCGCGGTTGACGATGTTGTGCAGCCCCTTGCCGGGCACCTCGACGCTCGGCTGCCGCTCCAGCCCGTCGTTGCGTATCCGCAGCAGGAGTCGCCGGGCCTGCTCGAAGGTGACGTCGACCTCGATGCGCCCGGCGCTGGCGTGGCGCAGCGCGTTGGAGACGGCTTCCTGCAGGATACGGCTCAGGTTGATCCGCTGTCGCGGCGTCAGCCCGACCTCGCCGCGGAGCGCCTCCTGGGACCAGGCAAGGCGGATACCCGTATCCTGCAGCCGGTCGGTCAATTCGGCCCGCCAGTCGGATAGCGCATCGGCCAGCGGCACGGTGGCCGTGTCGTCCAGGCTGTAGATGGTCTCCCGCAGTGCCTTGAGAGCCAGGCGAGCGAGCTCGGCGTTGCGGGGACGCTCGGCATTGTGTACCAGGGTCAGAAGCCGGGCGCCGACGTCGTCGTGCAGGTCACGCATGATGCGCTCGCGCTCCGTCCGCACGCCGGCCTCCTGGGCCTGCCGCAGGCTCCCGGACCGGCGCGTTACCTCGAGCATGGCCGCCGCGAGGCGGGTGTCCTGGGGAGAGAACAGGCGATTCCCGCGCCGCGCGTAGGACAGCCGGAATGCGCGCTGGCCGTCCAGCGTCGGGACTTCCATGACCAGGCCGTTGTCCCGGATCACGGGGCCGATGCGCGGTCCCTCGCGCAATTCGATGTGCAGCGGCTCGAACACCTGCTCGAGCAGGCGCCGCCACTGATGACCGAAACCGGCCGGGGAACGCGCCGAGAACAGGGCCTCGATGAGCTCGGGCAGGTAGTCGTCGACCCGCGCACGGGGCGCGGAGTTCATCCTCAGCCAGAGCCACTGGCGCAGGGGCAGATACACCCACGAGACGAACACCACCGCCACCCCCATGGAGACGTAGGCGTTGAGATCGAACAGCATCACCAGCATTACGTCGATGGTGATCAGGGCGAGACCGCCGAGGAACCAGACCCACGCCTTGAACCACCAACGTTCCAGCTCGAACAGGCGGTAGTGGAAGATCCCCAGCGCCAGGCCTGCGTACATCATCAACACGATCGCGAACGTGGCGTCCATCGAGGTCAGCGGACGCTGGTCGATCACCACCGGTACGAAGAACAGGGCCAGCGCGATCCCGAGGCTGAGGAAGACGGACAGCAGGAACCACTTCAGCGCGGCCCGCTCCAGCGGCATCCCGGCGCTGCGGCGCCACTGCACGCCGGCGAACGCGATGCCCGCGGGGACCGTCGCCATGATGGGCAGGTAGAAGCTGTGGACCGGCCAGTCGTGCCACTGGAAGACCTCATTGACCCATACACCAAGCGCCGCGAGCATCACCAGGGTCGCGGTGGGGAAACGCCCCAGGCGGTGCGGGTAGTGCCACAGCAGCGCCAGTGTCGCGTATGCGAACACCAGCACGCCCAGGTGGTTGAGCTCTGCCAGGCCGCGGAAGAGCAGGGGATCCAGGGCCAGCTCGCGCGAAACGTAGATCGCCGCCGAGGCGGCGCCGAACAGGTAGCCGATGCCTCCCAGCATGAACAGCCGCGTGGTCATCTGGCCGCGACGAAAGGACCAGGCCCCCATCCCCATGGTACAGGCTGCCGCGCCGCACAGGAGCAGGATCCAGAAGCGAAGCGGCAGACTGATCAGGGGGCGCGTATCCGACACGTGGACGGGGATCGGGGTGCCCTTGCCGGTGACCAGGCGTACGCCCGGATGCTGCAGGGCGTCCCAGATCCCGTACTGGCGGCTGAAGAACGCATTGAAGCGCCCGAAGGTCGCCAGCACATCGGGCTCGGGCATGAGGTCGCGGGCTGCGAGCGGCACCGTGCGGCCGTTCCCGGCACGGATCGCCTGGATCACCGTGCCGGGTCCGATCCCGGCGCGGGCGGAGGCTCCGCCTGCCGACGTCACCACCAGTCCGTGTCCGTCGGGAGCCGGCGCCAGCGACAGTCCCAGCCACGGCACGTGGACGCTCAGACTCACCGCGATCCACACGACCGCGGTCACCATCAGCCCCGATGCCAGCAGGATGCGCAGCGGCGCGATCTGGGGCAGCAGCGTTATGAACGGTGCCCGCGTCTCGGCGGCATCGGTGGACAGTTTCGTGACCATCGGCGGCGCATCATTCGTGTCATGGTTATGCGGTCGAGGATAACCGATGGCGCCCGCTTGTGCGTGCGCAATCCCCTGCGGGATCATGACGCCGGTCAGGGCGTCGCGACAAGGGGAACGGCCATGAAGGTGATGGAGCTGCAACGGACCGGGGAAGCGCTGGTCGAACGTGAGCGACCCGTTCCCGAGCCGGCTCGCGGCCAGGTACTGATCGCGGTGGAGGCCTGTGCCGTCTGCCGCACCGACCTGCACGTGGTCGACGGTGAGTTGCCGGCCGCGCCGCTGCCGGTCGTCCCGGGGCACGAGATCATCGGGCGGGTCGAGCGCTGCGGCGCGGACGTTTCGCTGGCGCCCGGCACCCGACTCGGGGTGCCCTGGCTGGGCTACAGCTGCGGCGTTTGCGAGTTCTGCCGGCGCGGCGAAGAGAACCTCTGCGACCGGGCCCGTTTCACGGGCTACCAGATCGACGGCGGCTACGCCGAGTATACGGTCGCCGACCACCGCTACTGCTTCCCGGTCGATCCCGACGCCGACGCGGCGGAAGCCGCGCCCCTGATGTGCGCCGGACTGATCGGCTACCGTTCTTTGCGCATGAGCGGGGAGCAGGTTCGCCGCCTGGGGCTGTACGGCTTCGGTGCGGCCGCCCATATCGTCGCGCAGGTGGCGGCGTGGCGGGGGATCGAGCTGTACGCGTTCACCCGGCCCGGCGATCGGGCCGCGCAGGATTTCGCCCGGCGGCTGGGGGCCGGTTGGGCCGCTGGTTCGGACGAGCAGCCACCGGCGGCGCTGGACGCGGCGATCATCTTCGCCCCGGTGGGCGAGCTGGTGCCGGCCGCCCTGCGCAGCGTCCGCAAGGGCGGTACGGTGGTGTGCGGCGGCATCCACATGAGCGATATCCCGTCCTTTCCGTATGCCATCCTCTGGGGGGAGCGGCAGATTCGGTCCGTGGCCAACCTGACGCGGCGCGACGGGCGCGAGTTCCTCGAGCTCGCGCCGCGGGTCCCGGTCCGCACCGAGGTGGAAAGGTTCCCGCTCGAGTCGGCGAACGAGGCGTTGTCCCGGTTGCGGGAGGGGAAGCTCAACGGAGCGGTGGTGCTGGTGACGGAGCGGTATCGGGGTAGGTTATCAACTCACTAAGTTACTAAGGAAAGAGGGCGCGGTGCTCCGCGGGGTCTTCCCGTGCCCCGCGCCGGAAAGAAAAACCCCGCGCGAGGCGGGGTTTTTCGGCATGCACCCGGCGTTGCGACTCAGGCGGCGGCCTTGCCGTCACCGGCCAGCTGCCGCAGCACGTATTGCAGGATGCCTCCGTGCCGGTAGTAGTCCCACTCCTTGGGCGTATCGATGCGCACCCGCGCGGTGAGCGTGGTCTTGCTGCCGTCCCCCCGGGTGACCTCCACGTCCACCGTGCGGGCGCCCTTTTCCAGGCCCCGGACGGTGTAGGTCTCGGTACCGTCGAGGGCGTGCTTCTCGGCGCTCTCGCCTTCCTGGAACTGCAGCGGCAGGACCCCCATGCCGACCAGGTTGGAGCGATGGATGCGCTCGAAGCTCTCGGCCAGCACCGCCTTCACGCCGAGCAGTACGGTGCCCTTGGCGGCCCAGTCCCGGGACGAGCCGGTGCCGTACTCCTTGCCCGCGACCACGACCAGCGGCGTGTTCTCCTGCTGGTACTTCATGGCCGCGTCGTAGATCGCCATCTGCTCGCCGCTGGGCACGTGGACCGTGTAGCCGCCCTCGACGCCCGGCACCATCCGGTTGCGCAGGCGGATGTTGGCGAAGGTGCCGCGCATCATCACCTCGTGGTTACCGCGGCGGGAGCCGTAGGAGTTGAAGTCCTTCGGCTGGATGCCCCGCTCCTGCAGGTACCGGCCGGCCGGGCTGTCGGGCTTGATGGCGCCGGCCGGGGAGATGTGGTCGGTGGTGATGCTGTCGCCCAGCAGGGCCAGGCAGCGCGCGCCCTCGATGTCCCGGATCGGCTCCGGAGACATGGTCATGCCCTCGAAGTAGGGCGGGTTCTTGACGTAGGTGGAGTCCTCGTCCCAGGCGTACAGCTCACCCTCGGGGATCTCGAGCCCGTTCCAGCGCTCGTCGCCGCGGAACACCTGCCCGTAGGAACTGGTGAACATGCCGGAATCCACGTTGTCGCGCACGACGTCCTGGATCTCTTTCTGGGACGGCCAGATGTCTTTCAGGAAGACGTCCCGGCCGTCGCGGTCCTTGCCCAGGGGCTCCCGGTACGGGTCCATGTCCATGGTGCCGGCCAGGGCGTAGGTCACCACCAGCGGCGGCGAGGCCAGGAAGTTCATGCGCACCTCGGGATGCACGCGGCCCTCGAAGTTGCGGTTCCCCGAGAGCACCGAGGTGGCCACGATATCGTGCTCCTGGATCGCCTTGCTGACCGGCTCCGGCAGGGGGCCGGAGTTGCCGATGCAGGTGGTGCAGCCGTAGCCGACCACGTTGAAGCCGAGGGATTCGAGGTCGTCGAGCAGCCCGGCCTTCTTCAGGTAGTCCGTGACCACCATGGACCCGGGCGCGAGCGACGTCTTGACCCAGGGCTTGACCTTGAGGCCACGCGCGGCCGCGTTGCGCGCGACCAGCCCCGCGCCCAGCATCACGGCGGGATTCGAGGTATTGGTGCAGCTGGTGATGGCCGCGATCACCACGGCGCCGTCGCGCAGGGTGAAGGTCTCGCCCCGGTACTCGACTTCGGCCCAGCCTTTCTGGCGGTGCCCGTCGCTGCCGACCGCGGTGTCACCGCCCTCGCCCTCGAAGCGTGCCGCCTCGGCGTTGGCGCCGTTCCGGTCCGCGGTCATGTCCTTCAGGTGGCTCTCGTAAGTGCCCTTGATGTCGGTCAGCGCGATACGGTCCTGCGGCCGCTTCGGTCCCGCCACGCTGGGCACCACCGTGCCCATGTCCAGCTCCAGCACATCGCTGTAGCGGGCCTCGCTTTCGCCTTCCTCGCGCCACATGCCCTGTGCTTTCGCGTAGGCCTCGACCAGCCGAACCTGGTCCTTGCTGCGACCGCTCAGCTCCAGATAGCGCAGGGTCTCGCCGTCGATGGGAAAGATGCCGCAGGTCGCGCCGTACTCGGGGGCCATGTTCGCGATGGTGGCACGATCCGCCAGCGGCAGGTGCGTCAGGCCGTCGCCGAAGAACTCGACGAACTTGCCCACCACGCCCTTCCTGCGCAGCATCTCGGTCACCGTGAGCACCAGGTCCGTGGCCGTGGCGCCCTCGGCGAGGCGACCGGTGAGGCGGAACCCGACCACCTCCGGGATCAGCATGCTGATGGGCTGGCCCAGCATCGCCGCCTCGGCCTCGATGCCGCCGACGCCCCAGCCGAGCACGCCGACACCGTTGATCATGGTGGTGTGGGAGTCGGTGCCCACGAGCGTGTCCGGATAGGCGAAGTGCCTGCCGTCTTCCTCGCGGGTGAAGACCACCCGGGCCAGGTACTCGAGGTTGACCTGGTGCACGATCCCGGTGTCCGGCGGCACCACCTTGAAGTTGGAGAACGCGGTCTGGCCCCAGCGCAGGAACTGGTAGCGCTCCTTGTTGCGGCTGAACTCGATGCGGGCATTGAGGTCGGCGGCGTTGGGCTTGCCGAACTCGTCCACCTGCACGGAGTGATCGATCACCAGCTCGGCGGGTGACAGCGGATTGATCTGCTCCGGCTTGCCGCCCAGGTGCTGCATGGCGTCGCGCATGGCGGCGAGGTCCACCACCGCCGGGACGCCGGTGAAGTCCTGCATCACCACGCGGCTGGGGGTGAAGGCGATCTCCGTCCGGCTGCCGCCCTTCGGGTCCCATCCGGCCAGCGCCCTGATGTCCTCGGCCGTGACGGTGGCGCCGTCCTCGCAGCGCAGCAGGTTCTCGAGCAGGATCTTGTGGCAGTAGGGGAGGTGGGCGACGTCGTAGTCGTTCTGCAGGGCATCGAGCCCGAAGATCTCGTAGCTGCGACCGTCGACGTCCAGTGTGGTACGAGCGTTGAAGCTGTCCTTCATCGTTCCTCCCGGTGGGTGTTCGTGTGACCGATCGGTCCGGTACGGCGGGCGCCAAGTATAGCGGAAACGGGTAGTACGCTCCACGCGCCGAGCCGGCGGCAGCGCCCCCTAGAGCAGCGAGATGCCGGCCTGTCCGGCGAGCCGTCGCGCCTCGCGCACCATGCCGCGACGCCCGAGCAGCAGGCCGATGCGGTTACCCCCGCACTGGCGCCACATCCACGCCGAACGCAGCCCGGAGAGGAGCAGCGCACGCACCATGTTGGCATTGTGCGGATTCTCCAGCTGGGCGGGCTCGCCACGCACCATGATGCGGGGTCCCGCTTCGCCGGCCGTGCGGCGGTACAGATCCGCGAGCGAGGCCAGCACGTTCTCGTGCGACGCGCCGAAGTATTCCGCCTGGGAAGCGGCGGCCTGGACGCCTTCGGCGAGCCGGCGCACGAGCTTGCGGCTGCGTCGCACGCGCCGCTCGATCTGGACCAGCGCCGCGACGTAGTAGGGCACCGGTCCACGGCCCGGGTCGGTGCGCTGCAGCAGGTAGGACGCCAGCCCGCGCAGCCCGACCTGGACCCGGCCCGTGCCGCCGTAGACCTCGGACACGGAGGCCGCGTCGACCTGCAGCACGCTGGCGAGGCTCGCCTCGACCGCGTCGCCGTCGGTTCGCCGTGCGAACGCCACGTCGTCGACCAGCACGGCGCTCTGGAAGATCCCGGCGAACGCCAGGGTCCGCTCGGCGGGGGTGTGCCTCATGCGCCCGCCCCGACCGCGGTGCGCTCTCGCTCGCGGGCGATCCGGCCCCGGCCCTCGATCACCCCTCCGCCCAGGCACTCCGTGCCGCGATAGAGTACGGCGGACTGTCCCGGCGTCACCGCCCGCTGGGGGCGTTCGAACAGCAGCCGCACCCGGCCGTTGCCGGCATCCTCGACCCGGCATGCCTGGTCCGGCTGGCGATAGCGCAGCCGGGCATGGCAATGGGCCGGCAGGTCAGGAGGCTCGGGGGTCAGCCAGTGCATCCGGGAAACCTCGACCCGGTCGTGGAAGAGCAGGGGATGGTCTTCGCCCTGGCCGACCACCAGCACATTGCGCTCGAGATCCTTGTCCAGCACATACCAGGGCCGGTCGTCGCCGCCCGGTCGCCCGCCGATCCCCAGCCCCTCGCGCTGGCCCAGGGTGTAGAACATCAGCCCCGCGTGCTGTCCCACCGTCTCGCCGTCCGGGGTGCGCATCTCGCCGGGCTGTGCCGGCAGATAGCGCCCGAGGAACTCGCGGAAATTGCGCTCGCCGATAAAGCAGATGCCGGTGCTGTCCTTCTTGGCATGATTGACCAGGCCCCAGTCCCGCGCCAGCGTGCGCACCGCGGTCTTGCGCATCCCGCCGAGGGGGAAACAGGTGCGGGCCAGCGCCTCCTGCGCCACGGCGTGCAGGAAGTAGGACTGGTCCTTGTCGGGATCGAGGCCCTTGTGCAGGGCCGGGCCGCGCGGCCCGTCCACGCGGCGGGCGTAGTGACCGGTGGCGACCAGGTCGGCTCCCAGGCGCCGGGCATGGCGGTGGAATACGCCGAACTTGATCTCGCGGTTGCACAGCACGTCCGGGTTGGGAGTGCGGCCGGCACGGCAGGCAGCGAGGAAATCGTCGAACACCCGGCGGCGGTAGTCCGCGGCGAAATTGGCGCGGTGCAGCGGGATGCCGAGCTCCTCGCAAACCCGGCGTGCATCCTGGAAGTCCTCCGCGGCCGTGCACCGGGTATCGTCCTCGTCCCAGTTGCGCATGAACAGGCCCTCGACCCGGTAGCCCTGCTCGAGCAGCAGCCCCGCGGCGACGGAGGAATCCACGCCACCGGACATTCCCACGATGACCAGCTTGTGGTGGCGACCGTCTGCCATTTCGGGCTCCCTACGCGCGTGTTCAAGCGACCCCGCTGCGGGCGATCACGTCCAGCGGATAGCGGGCGCCGTGCAGATAGTCGTCCAGGGTCTGCATGACCAGGGGGCTGCGCAGCCGGTCGGCGCTGGCAGCGATCTGGTCCCGATCCAGCCAGAGCGCCCGCACGATGTCCCCGTCCAGCGTCCGGCCGGGCTCCTCCCGGACACCCTTGCCGAAAAAGCCGACACGGCAGAACGTTTCGCCGTTGTCGGGATTGCGCCAGAGGTAGACGCCGGTCACGCCCCGGGGCTCGAACACCCAGGCGGTTTCCTCCAGGGTTTCGCGCACCACGGCGTCGATAAAGGTTTCGTGCTCCTCGACGTGCCCGGCGGGCTGATTGTAGACCAGTCGTCCCCCCGCGCGCTCCTCCACCAGCAGGAAGCGTCCGCGGTCCTCGATCACGGCTGCAACCGTCAGGTGCGGTTTCCAGACCCGTTCAGCGCTCATGCCTCTCGTTTCCCGTCGGCGCGTGGATGGTCGTCATGGTGGGCGGGCCCGCGCCCCGGTGCAAGGCGGGCGGACTCCGGTCAGATCCGGCCGTTGAGCTTCAGGTGGTAGGTGCCGTTGGCGTCCGGGCGGCCCAGCATTCCCAGCAGATTGTGCAGCTGCGAGCCGGGGTGGCGCTGGGTGATCGCCAGCTCCACGCGATACAGCCCGCCCGGGTCCAGCGAGGCATCGCCGCTGGCCTGCAGCGGACCGCCGCGGTCCCGGATGTCGCCCACGATCCGGTTGCCCTTGCGGTGGATGTCGATGCCGTACTGACCCAGGGAGACGTCCCGGTCGCCCAGGTCGAGCTTGAGATCGCTTACCGATACCCGGCCCGAGGCGTCCGTGGGATGCCCGCCCTTCCAGGCGAGCGTCTCGAGCTGGAGGTTGACCTGTCCCTTCGCGGGCAATCGTCCGGCCTTCATCAGCGCGCCCAGCGCGCGGATGTCGCTCTGACCGGCGACGTTGTCCAGGCGCAGCGTGCCGGAAGGGGTGAACGCCGCGTCGCCGTGGACGTAGCCCTGCTGCAGGCGCGCCCGGAAACGGTACCCGAGTCGCAGCAGGAACAGGCGCGCGGGCCGCAGCTGCCAGCGGACGTCGAGCAGTGAGCCGTCGCCCACGGTCACGCGTGACGCCGAGCCATTCCAGACGGTGCCGGAGATCCCGCTCACGTGCACCGTTTGCGCCCGCGGACCCCACCAGGCCCACGCCAGGCGTGCCGGAAACCCCGCCACCAGGAACGCGGCCAGCGACAGCAGGCCGGCACCCACGAAGACTCGCCACGACCAGCTCACCTAGCGCTCCAGTGTGAAGCGGGCATCCACCAGCCCGGGTTGGCTCTTGCGGTCGATGCTGACCTCGGAGACGGAGACGCCCTGACCCTGCATCTTCTGCATCCATTTCAGCAGATCGTTGAACGCCGCCTGCTTGAACCACACCTGCAGACGCTTGTCCCCCTGCGGCTGCACCCGGGTGAGCGCACCTCCCAGGCCCAGGCCCGTCGCAGTGTTGTTGGCCTCGCTCAGCAGGTTGCCCCCGGCTCCCTGTTTCTGCCGACGGACCCGGGCCCGCAGGACGCGGACCTCCGAGGCGATCCGTTGCATGTCGTGCAGGTTGCCCTGCAGGGTCTCGCGCCGGGACCGGGCGTCCTTGAGCGCACCCTGGAGCGGCTGCCAGAGTGCCAGGTAGCCGAACAGGAGCAGCACCACGACAGCGCCCCAGAAGAGGAACAGCTGTTCCCGGCGTGCCAGCTGCTCCCACCAGGCCCTCATGCCCCGGGACTCCGCATTTCCAGGCGTGCCTCGATGCCGTGGGGGTTGTTGTTGACCGACTGGATGTCGAAGCTGAAGCGACTGCTGCCGGCGATCCGCTTCTTCAGGCCGTCGATGGTATCGAGCTTGTCGGCCTTGACGTCCAGGTTCATCACGCCGCGCTGGTAGCTGATCCCCTTGAGCGTGACGTTGTCGTCATGACCCAGCGCCTGGCTGAAGCTGTCGAGCATGGCGAGGAAACCGGCGTTGCCGCCGACGGTCTGCTTGCGCAGCTTGTCCAGCCGCTGGTGCGCCTGCACCTGCATGTCCACGACCCGGTGCACGTCGGGAAACGCCTGGTGGAAGAGCTGCCGCGTTTGGGTTTCCAGCGCGCGGTTGCCGGCGCCGAGCCGGTGCAGGTGGTAGAAGCCCAGGCCGAAGCGGGATACCAGCAGCAGCGCGGCCAGCACCACCGCGGCCCGCCATCGGCGCCACTGGCGCCGGGCCTCCCGGCGCGGGGCATAGGGTCCCTGCCGGAGGTTGAGCGGCAGCGACCTCGCCGGCACCGGATCGATGCAAGTCAGCAGGCCCTCGACCGGGTGCTCCGCGACCGACTCGACCCGCTCGCGGAGCAGCGCCCGCACGGGTTGGGCCGCCTCGTCCCCGGTATGGTACAGGTCGACGACGTCCGGGCGAGGCCCGCTGTCATCCAGCAGCCGACCCAGGAGGAGGCCGGCTTCGGCAGCGTCGATCTGCATGCCGCCGGCAACGCCGGTCCGCAACAGCAGCCGTTGCTCTTCGGCCAGCACGGTCCAGCGGCCTTCCTGCCAGGGCAGGGCCAGCACCTCGGGCACGACCGCGGCCACCGTCACCCCGGCCTGCTCGGTTTCCAGCTCCGCCAGCCAGGCATCCATGCGGGTCCGTGCCACGACCGCGACGGAGGTGCCCGCCGGGCCGGTCTCGCCGAGGGCGAAATGCAGGTTCTCGATATCCTCGGCGAGATGCTCCTCGAGGGCGAACGGCGTGGCCTGGCGCAGGCGGGCACGGTTGCGCACCGGCAGGTCGACCCGGGTGAGCAGGACTTCCGCCGTCGGTGCCAGCAGCACCACGTCGTGGCCGCGGGCTGCCGCGGCCAGCGCCTCCAGATCGCCGCGTCCGCCCGTCGCCGTCTCGTCGTCCCGCCGCGCCTGCCAGGTGATCTCTCCGGTGTCCGGATCGGGCAATCGGACGTAGATCGGATTTCTCACTAACGGGTCCCCCGGCGCCGGGAAAGCAGACGCACCTGCCCATCGTCCATGCGATGGAGCAAACTGTACAGATACACCGTAACGCTGCCAATCGTGACCCGGACCTGGAGCAGGAAGTAGCTGGTCTGCACGCTCAGCACCGAGTCATCGATCTTCTTTCCCGCCAGCTGCTTCTGGCTGCGGAAATCGCTCACGGACTGCCACCCGTTGGCGCCGCGCGCCTGGACCAGCGCCTTGGCGTCGGACTCGCTGAGGCCGTCTGCCAGGGCGCGCAGGACCTCCGGGGGCGCGGTATTCACGTTGATCGGGGTATGCGCGGGCAGCGCGCTCACGTAGGGGGCGAGCGCCTGGTAGACCTGCGGAGTCACCCCCTTGACCTGTCGCAGGTCCGTGATCGTGAGCATGGGGCGGTCGGCGGGTCGGTAGGGCGGGTCCTGGGCGAGGTAGTAGCTGTCCTCGGCCCCGCCGGGGAAGCGCACCTGCCGGTTCGGATCGATCCAGTCGATCACCGCGTTGCAGATATCCGGATCGAGACCGAGATCCGCCAGCAGGCGCCGGAAGATTTCGACGTACTGCTGGTCAGGCTTGCCGCCGGGATCGACCAGGTCGTTCAGGTTGAACCGTCCCTGCTCGTCCTCCACATGGCCGCCGATGGACCCGCCCTGGATCGGGAGATTCGGCAGGGGCTGGGCCCAGGCTTCCCCGAGGTCGTCGACCTTGTTGTTGCGGCCGTCGCGATACAGGATCTGTGCCACCCAGTTGTCAGCGCCGTGTCCGTAGAGGTAGGCCTGATCGGCATCCAGCAGGTTGCTGGTACGCTGGATGTCCAGCTCCTCGCGGGAGAGCATGCCCGCGGCCAGGATGGCGGCGATCGCCGTGACCAGCATCGCGATGATCAGCGCGGCCCCGCGCTGGCGATGTCGCGGGGCGTCAGCCATTGCCTGCCCCCGCGACGTTGAAGGTCCGCGTGATGCGTCCCCAGTCCTTGAGCTCGAGGGTCACCTGGATGGCCAGGGGAAGGCCCGCGGCCTGCGCGCTGGCGGCATTCACGGGCGGCCACTGGCTGTGCCACCGGCGGTGGACGTCGAGGAAGCGGACGTCCAGGCTGTCCACGTTGTCCAGGATCGCGCTCTTGAGCGGCTGCGCCTGCGGCGCGCGGTCGAGTTCATGCCAGAAGATCCGGTAGAGCTTGTGATCGCTCACCTCGTACGCCACCCGCTGCATGGAGCTGCGCGGCCGGGACAGCGGATTGGCCCAGCCGAAGTGCGTCAGCTCCAGCGGATAGGCATTGCGCGGGTTGGCCACGATCGCCGGGCGCAGGTCGCCGAACTGGTCGCGGACCTCCCGGGGCGCCAGCTGCTCGCAGTCGGCCTCGAGGTACATGAAGGCGGTCTGCACGCTGCCGAGGCGGTCGAGCATGTCCGTCGTATGCTCGCGCACGGTTACGACCTCGTTCAGGCCTCCGTAGGCCATCGCCGCGAGCAGCGCGAACACCGCCAGCGCGACCAGCAGCTCGAGCAGCGTGAAGCCGGCCTGGCGCCGCAAGCTGTGAGAATCAGGGGGCATTCGGCAGGGATTGCTGCGACGAGGGTGACGGGACCAGCGGGTGTCTGCCGAGGAACCCCGTAACCGTGGCGATCACCCGCCCGGGCGAGTCCGCGGGGCTCACGTGGACGTCGACGCGGCGCAGGTCCTGGTCGGGCGTGCCGGAGATGTCAGCGGTCCAGTGCCAGTTCTGGCCCCCCATCTTCTGCTGCCCATGCTGCTGGCCGGTGGAGGGCCAGGGATCGTTGTCCTCGATCTGCGTGAAGGCATTCTCGGCCACCCAGCTGGCGAAGGTCTTCTGCCGCAGGTAGTCCGCGGTCCGCGTGAACTGGCTGCTGGTGGCCACGATCGCGCCCATCGCGATCGCGATGACGGCCAGCGCGATCATCACCTCGATGAGAGTGAATCCCCCGCTTGCGGGCCGGGAGAGGCGGGCCATTTCACTGTCCCTCCATCCTGGTCTCGATCTTCCCGGTGGGCGAGCCCTTGACGATCGCGACGGCCGGGGTCCCCTGCGCCGAAATGCGCACCTGGAACGGCGTCATCTCGCCACTCGACAGGACCAGCACCTGGGGCCGCCGGTCCTGCTCCCCGGAGGTCAGCTTGGCCGCCAGTCCCTCGACGGACAGGTCCATGCGCACGCCGCCGGGAAGGCTGTGATGGGCGAGAGCGGCCTCGCCCGAGACCGGGCGCCACTTCTGGTCGTGCAGCTCGAGAAAGCCGTAGCCGTCGCCCGCGACCCTCAGGCCGTACTGGGTGGACTGGATGACCGCGTCCTGGGACGCGACGTCCAGCACCGCCGTCAGGCGCTGCGCTTCCTGCTTGACCAGCCGGTCGCGGTTGCCGTTACCCAGCGACAGCACCGCCACGGTCGTGATGATGGCGATGATCACCATCACGACCAGGATCTCGATCAGGGTGAATCCGCGCTGTCCCCGATCGAGGCAACGGCGTGCCCCCCGCATCATCCGCTCAGTTCAGGTCCCAGTTCCCGATCGTGGCGTCGATCCCGGTGCCTCCGGGCTGATCGTCCGCGCCGAGAGTGTAGATGTCGATCGGCCCGTGCTGGCCGGGGTTCAGGTACTTGTACGGGTGTCCCCACGGATCCACGGGCAGGCGGTCGATGTAGCCGCCGGCGTTCCAGTTCGGGGCGGGTGGATCTCCCGCGGGTTTCTTGACCAGCGCGTTGAGGCCCTGCTCGGTCGAGGGGTAGCGGTAGTTGTCCAGCTTGTACAGGTTGAGCGCGCTCTCGAGGGAGCGGATGTCCTGTTTCGCCTTGGTGATGCGTGCCGTGTCCGGACGATCCATCACGCGGGGAACGATGATCGCGGCCAGAATGCCCATGATGGCCACCACGACCATGATCTCGATGAGAGTGAAACCGCCCGCCGCTGCGGGGCGCCGACGGTTGTGCGTGTGCTTCACTACAGGTCCTCGGATGGTGCTTGTGGCGTGAATGAGTGCATCGTAAATCCGCGCCCGTGTTTTCGCCAGTGACGCGCGTCAACGTCGATCGTTTCCGCGGGGCGGGCGTGTTAGCATTGGTTCCCCGCACGCGGACGCGGAGACGCCCTTTGGGGCCGACACCCCGAGCTTCTCCTTGTCTTTTCAGTCGGCTGGGGGTTCTTCTTCATGTCATTTGGAATGGTTTTCCCGGGCCAGGGGTCCCAGTCAGTGGGAATGCTCGCCGGACTCGCCGACCGCCATGCATCGGTCCGCGCGACGTTCGATGAAGCCTCGCAGGTCCTGGGCTACGATCTCTGGGGCCTGGTGCAGAACGGACCGGAGGACGAACTGGGCGGCACCGAGCGCACGCAGCCGGCCCTGCTGGCCGCCGGCGTGGCGGTCTGGCGCGTCTGGCAGGAGGCCGGCGGCGGTACGCCGGGGGTGATGGCCGGTCACAGCCTGGGCGAATACACCGCGCTGGTCTGCGCCGGCGCCCTGGACTATCCCGAGGCGGTCATGCTGGTCGCGCGGCGGGGGCGGTTCATGCAGGAGGCCGTTCCCGCGGGAGAAGGCGCCATGGCCGCCATCCTTGGCCTGGACGATGCGACTCTCCGGGAGGTCTGCGAGCAGGCTGCCAACGGCGAGGTGGTGCAGCCGGTCAACTTCAATGCGCCCGGGCAGGTGGTCATCGCGGGCAACCGGAGTGCCGTGGATCGCGTCGTCGCGGCCGCCAAGGAGGCCGGCGCCAAGCGGGCGGTACCGCTCGCGGTGAGCGTACCGTCGCACTGTCGCCTGATGGAGCCCGCCGCCCGGCGCCTGCAGGAAGCCTTGCAGCAGGCGCGGGTTGCGCGGCCGGAGATCCCGGTGGTGCACAACGTGGACGCCGCTCCCCACGAAGACCCGGACGAGATCCGTGACGCCCTGGTTCGCCAGCTTTACAATCCCGTGCTCTGGGTCGACGTGGTCCGCGCGCTGATCGGGCGCGGTGCGGGCGTTATCGTGGAGGCGGGGCCGGGCAAGGTGCTGAGCGGGCTCGGCCGCCGCATCGACCGTGGCGTACCGACCCTGCCCGTGTTCGATCCGGACACGCTGGGCTCGGCCATGGACGCGATCGCGGAGACGGAGTGATGCTCGAGGGCAACATTGCACTGGTGACGGGAGCCTCGCGGGGGATCGGCCGGGCCATCGCGCTCGAGCTGGCACGGCGCGGGGCGACGGTTGTGGGCACGTCGACCACGGAAGAGGGCGCGCAGGGGGTCCACGAGGCGCTTTGCGCCGGCGGCGGCCGGGGGTACGGCAAGGTCCTCGACGTGACCAGTGCCGACTCGGTCGAGGCGCTGATGAAGGCGCTGCGGGAAGAGCCCGGCGAGCCGTCGATCCTGGTCAACAATGCCGGCATCACCCGCGACAACCTGCTGATGCGAATGAAGGAGGAGGAGTGGCAGGCCATCCTGGATACCAACCTGACCTCCGTCTTCCGCCTGTCCCGGGCGTGCCTGCGTGGCATGATGAAGGCGCGCCGGGGACGGATCATCAACGTCGGTTCCGTGGTCGGCAGCATGGGCAATCCCGGACAGGCCAATTATGCCGCGGCGAAGTCGGGCATCATCGGCCTGAGCAAGTCGCTGGCGCGTGAGGTCGGCTCACGCGGCATCACGGTGAACGTCGTGGCGCCGGGGTTTGTCGATACCGACATGACCCGGGCACTTTCCGAGGACCAGCAGCGGGCGATCCTCGGGCAGGTCGCCCTGAACCGCCTCGCCCAGCCTGAGGAAATCGCCCGCGTGGTGGCGTTCCTCGCATCCGACGATGCCTCCTACGTGACGGGCGAGACGGTGCATGTCAACGGCGGCATGTACATGATCTGAGCGCCGTCGTGGCGGGGCCGCGAGGCCCGTCAACGACGACCGGGTAGGGGCGGGCGGAATTTGTGGATCGAACCCCGCGTTTTATCTACAATGGCGCCCGCGACTGTTGCTTGAATCCCTGTTGGAGGACAGAACAACCATGAGTAGCGTTGAGGAAAGGGTCAAGAAGATCATCGTCGAGCAGCTCGGGGTGAAGGATGACGAGGTGACCAACGAGGCATCGTTCGTCGACGATCTGGGGGCGGACTCGCTCGACACGGTGGAACTGGTGATGGCTCTCGAAGAGGAGTTCGAGTGCGAGATCCCGGACGAGGAAGCCGAGAATATCACCACGGTGCAGCAGGCTATCGACTACATCAACGCCAACCTGAGCTGATTCCGTTTTACCCTTTCCTGGTGGTCCAGCCGTCGCCGCGCCGTGGTGACGGCATTTAGTACGGGCCGCATCCGCCGGGAATCCTCACTGCGCGTCGGGGGGTGGTCGTGTCGAAGCGTCGTGTCGTCGTCACCGGACTGGGGGCTGTGTCGCCGCTCGGTCCGGACATGCCGTCTGCCTGGGACAACGCCCTCGCGGGGCGCTCCGGGGTCGCTCCGCTCGAGGTGGACTTCGACCTGGAGCCGTTCCCGACCCGCTTCGGGGCCCAGGTCAAGGGGTTCGACGTCACGCGGTCCCTGTCCTCCAAGGATGCGCGCCGCATGGACGTATTCATCCACTACGGCATCGTGGCGGCGCAGGAGGCCATGCGGGACGCCGGACTCGAGGTCACCGACGATGACGCGCACCGGGTCGGGGTTTCCATCGGGTCCGGCATCGGCGGGATCCATGGCATCGAGCGCACGTACAAGCAGTATCTGGACAATGGTCCGCGCAAGATCTCGCCGTTCTTCGTGCCCAGCTGCATCATCAACATGATTTCGGGCGACCTGTCGATCATGCACGGGCTGAAGGGGCCGAACCTTGCCACCGTCACGGCCTGCACCACGGGGACGCACAACATCGGCCTCGCGGCACGCCTGATCCAGTACGGCGACGCCGACGCCATGGTCGCGGGCGGCTCCGAGATGTGCACGACGGCGAGCTCCCTGGGGGGGTTCTGCTCCGCGCGGGCGCTTTCCACCCGCAATGACGATCCCGAGCGCGCCAGCCGACCCTGGGACCGCGACCGTGACGGCTTCGTTCTCGGGGACGGTGCCGCGGTGCTGGTGCTGGAGGAATACGAGCGGGCCCGTCGCCGCGGTGCCCCGATCTACGCCGAAATTCTCGGCTTCGGGATGAGCGGCGACGCGTATCACATGACCCAGCCCGCGGAAGGCGGTGACGGTGCCTGCCGCTGCATGCAGGGCGCACTCGACGACGCCCGCATCGACGCCGGCGAGGTGGACTACATCAACGCCCACGGAACCTCCACCAAGGTCGGAGACGTCGCGGAGTGCACCGCGATCAAGACCACCTTCGGCGCGCACGCACGCAAGCTCGCGGTCAGTTCCACCAAGTCCATGACCGGTCATATGCTCGGCGCGGCGGGAAGCATGGAAGCCGCATTTTCCGTGCTGAGCCTGCGCGACCAGGTGATCCCCCCCACCGTGAACCTGGACAACCCGGACGAGGGCTGCGACCTGGACTTCGTGCCGCATACGGCGCGCGAGACCGGCCTCGACGTGGTGCTGTCGAACTCCTTCGGCTTTGGCGGGACCAACGGTACACTGGTGTTCCGTCGCCTGGCCTGAAGGCCGGGAGCCGTTGCCGCCCGAATGCCGCCTGCCGGCGCCGTCCGCGCGGAACCCGTCGGACTCCCGCGTCGCCTCCATGCAGGTGGATGAACAAGCGGCCGCCGCGTGGTACGCGGCCACCGAGGGCAGGGCATGAAGCGACTTGTTGCCGGCACAGCGGGTATCGCGGTCTTGCTGCTGGCGGCCCCCGCGGTGTTCCTGTGGCACTACCGGTCCAGCCCCGTGCCCGGGTTGTCGAGTCCGGCCACGGTGGAAATCCCGTCCGGCCAGAGCCTCTACGCGACCGCCGACCAGCTCCATCGCGCCGGCGTGCTGCGGCATCCCCGGGCATTCGCCTGGATGACCCGCCTGGAAGGCCGGGCGCAGCGCATACAGGCCGGAGAGTACCGCTTCGATCCCGGCGCCACGCCCGACCAGGTTCTGGACAAGCTGGTGGCAGGAAAGGTGGTCCGGCATCACGTGACCCTGGTGGAGGGATGGGAGTTCCACCGGGTGGTCCAGACGCTGGAGCATGACGACGCCCTCGAGCATACCCTCGAGGGCCTGGGCCCGGAGCAGATCATGGCGCGACTGGGTCATCCACACCAGAAGCCCCAGGGCCGGTTCTTTCCGGACACTTACACGTTCCCGCGCGGCACCACGGACGTGGAGATCCTCCGACGCGCCTACGAGAAGATGCAGACGATCCTGCACGAGGAGTGGAAGAAGCGTGCGCCGGATCTGCCCCTGAAGAGCCCGTACCAGGCGCTGACGCTGGCCTCGATCATCGAGAAGGAAACCGGCAAGCCCGGTGAGAGGGCCCGCATCGCGGGCGTGTTCATCCGGCGCTTGCGGCGCGGAATGCGCCTGCAGACAGACCCCACCGTGATCTACGGCATGGGCTCGCGCTACCACGGCGATCTGCACGCGGCCGATCTGCGGCAGAACACGCCCTACAACACCTACGTCCACAAGGGCCTGCCGCCGACGCCTATCGCCATGCCCGGCCGCGCCGCGATCCACGCCGCGCTGCACCCGGCTCCCGGGGATTCCCTGTACTTCGTGGCCAAGGGCAACGGCAGCCACGCCTTTGCGGCCACCCTGAAAAAGCACGACCAGCAGGTGCGGCGCTACCAGCTGCACGAGAACAACTGAGACGAGGCGAACTTGGAGCGGGGCAGGTTCATCACGATCGAGGGCGGTGAGGGGGTCGGCAAGAGCAGCGCGCTGCCCCGCCTGCGCGGTCACCTCGAGCGGGCCGGCATCCGCGTGGTGCAGACCCGGGAGCCGGGCGGCACGCCGGTCGCCGAGCGGATCCGCGAGCTGCTGCTCGACGCGCGGGCGGCCATCGGCGACGACTGTGAGCTGATGCTGGTGTTCGCGGCCCGTGCCGAGCATCTCCAGCGGGTGATCCGGCCGGCCCTGGAACGCGGGGACTGGGTCCTTTGCGACCGGTTCACGGACGCGACCTACGCCTACCAGGGCGGCGGCCGCGGCATCCCCGTCGAGCGCATCGCGCCGCTGGAACAGTGGGTGCACGGCGACCTTCAGCCCGACCTCACGCTGCTGCTGGACGCGCCGGTCGAGATCGGCTTCACCCGCGCGCGCCGGCGCGGCGCCCTGAACCGCTTCGAGCGGGAGCAGGCGGAATTCTACCAGCGGGTTCGCCAGGCCTATCTCCGGCGCGCGGCCGCGGACCCGGGCCGGTTCCGGGTGATCGACGCGACCGGGGAGCCCGACGGCGTGCAGGAGGCGCTGGCGGAAGCCGTCCGGCCACTGCTCGAGGAGCGTGTCCGATGACGCCGGAGACTTTTCCCGCCCCTCCGTATCCCTGGCAGCAACGCGCGTGGCACTGGCTGCTGGGCGCGTACGCGGGCGGCACCCTGTCGCACGCCTACCTGCTGGAGGGACCGGAGGGCCTGGGCAAGCTCGATTTCGCACGGCGGCTGGCGGGTACCATCCTCTGCGACGAGGAACCGGCATCGTCGCCCTGCGGCGCGTGCCGCGCCTGCATCCAGCTCGCCGCCGGCAGTCATCCCGACTATCGCGAGTGCGCGCCGGAAGAGGGACGCAGCGCGATCCTGGTCGACCAGGTACGGGCCCTGTCCGCGGAGCTGGCCCTGAGCAGCGGCTACGGCGGTGCGCGGCTCGCGATTCTGCATCCCGCCGACGCGCTCAACGCCAACGCCGCCAACAGTCTGCTCAAGACGCTGGAGGAACCGGTCCCGGGGACCGTGCTGTTGCTGGTTTCCGCCCGCCCGGCAATGCTGCCGGCGACCGTACGCAGCCGTTGCCAGCGGGTCGGATTCACGGCGCCCGGCCGGGACGAGGCGCTGGCCTGGATCGGCGAACGCGCCGGCGGACCGGAAGCGGAGCTGGCGCTCGCGTTCACCGGCAACGCACCGCTGCGTGCCCTGGACCTGTGCACCCAGGGCATCGGCGAGCTGCACGAGAGTCTCTCCCGGGAGATGGGTGAGCTCCTCGCGGGGCGGCGTGATCCGGTGCCGCTGGCCGAGGAGTGGAGTACCCGCGACCTCGCGCTGGTGCTGACCTGGCTGGCGGGCTGGACCGGCGACCTGCTGCGCCGGCGCGTTCCGGGCGCCGGTCGGGGGGCCGGATTGTGCCGGCTGGACGAAGCGTCGCTGGCAGAGGTGGACGCAGGCCGCCTTTTTGCTTACCTTGACATGGTGTACGAGGCGCTCGTGGCTCTGCGCACGCCGCGCAACCGACAGCAGCTGGCCGAAACGCTGCTGCTGCCGTGGGCGGGTCCCGGGCGCAAGCCGCGGGTCTACGCGCCGGGGCTCGCAAGGGGGACGGGTTGAGGCATGGCAAGCAGGCCGGGCTCGCCACAACAGGGTATCCTGACGCTCACGATCAAGGACAAGAGCGCGCTCTACGTCGCGTACATGCCCTTCGTCAAGAACGGCGGCCTGTTCATCCCCACCAACAAGTCCTACAAGGTGGGAGACGAGGTCTTCATCCTGCTTACCCTGATGGACCAGGCCGAGCGTCTCCCGGTAGCCGGACGGGTCATCTGGGTTACCCCCCGCGGGGCCCAGGGCAAGCGCACCGCGGGCATCGGGGTGCAGTTCAGCGCGCAGGACGGCGGCGAGACCCAGAGGAAGATCGAGACCTACCTCGCCGGTGCGCTCAGCGCGGACCGGCCTACGCATACCATGTGAAAACAGAGTGTTAGGCTTTAGGTTTTAGGTTTTAAGTGAAGAGAGGGCACGTTGCCCTCCCTCGGTTGTGTGCCCCTTGGGCAGTGCGTGTAGCCCCGGCAGCGTTCGGGTCCGCGGGCGGGCAGGGAGGGCCTGCTCCCTGCCCGCAACCTGGCTAAAGGTCGGCGAATTCCTTCTTGCGCGGTCCCATGTAGCCGAACAGGTGGCCGGCCACCTTGCGCATCTGGATCTCCTCGGAGCCCTCCGTGATGCGGTAGCGGCGGTGGTGGCGGTAGATGTGCTCGAAGGGCTTGTGCCGGGAGTAGCCAATGCCGCCGTGGACCTGCATGGCGCGGTCGGCCGCCTCGCAGCACAGGCGGTTCGCCTGGTAGTTGCACATGGAGACCTTGTCGGAGAGGCGCTCGGCCACCTCGCGCTTGTCCATGCGGTCCATCTCCCAGGCCGTCTTGCGGATCAGCAGGCGCAGCATCTCCGCCCGGGTGGCCAGCTCCACCAGTGGCCACTGGATCGCCTGGTTCTGGGCCAGGGCCTTGCCGAACGGCTTGCGCCTGCGGGCATAGCGCACGCTCTCCTCGATGCAGTAGACGGCGGCCCCCAGGGAGCCGGCCGCCTGCCGGATCCGGTTCTCGTGCACGAAATGCTGGGCCAGCGCGAGGCCGCCGCCCTCCGGGCCGAACACCGCGGATTCCGGGACCCAGACGCCGGTAAAGCTTACCCGGGGATGGTCGGTGGGCATGTTGAAAGTCCACAGATACTCCTCGACCTTCACCCCGGGAGCGTCGGCCGGCACCAGGAAGCAGGTGATGCCGCGGGCGTCGCCGTCCTTGCCGGAGGTCCGGGCGAACAGCGCGCAATGGGTCGCCGCGTGCATCCCCGTGGTCCACATCTTCTCGCCGTCGATGCGCCATCCCGAATGCCCGTCACGCTCCCCGTGGACCGCGCGGGTCGCCATGTGCGTGGCGTCGGATCCATGTTCCGGCTCGGTCAGCCCGAAGGTGATGCGGCGGCTGCCGTCCAGGCTGCCGGTGATGAATTCGCGCTTCTGCTCGTCGGTGCCGAAATCCCGCAGCATCAGCACCAGCGGATTGTTGCCGACGATGGAATGCTCGTTCTGCAGGTCGTTGTGCAGGCCCAGGCCCCGCGCGGCGAGATGTTCCCGGATGACCGCCATCCAGAGGTTCGAGCCGTCGCGCCCCCCGTACTCCCGGGGCAGGGCGAAGCGCAGGTGTCCGGCCTCGTCGGCCCGGCGCCGGGCCTCGGCCAGCAGAGCCTCCCATTCCGGCCGGGGCAGCCCTCCGTTCTCGAAATCCGTTCGCGCCCATTCGCGCCGGTGATCGAAGAAGCGGATGTTGTCGTCCTGCCCCTCCAGCGGCCGGATCTGTTCCTCGATGAAGCGGTCCAGCTCGCCGAGATAGTCGACCAGCTCCTGCGGCAGCGTAAAGTCCACGTGTCACCTCCTGCTTCTTGCGGGACCCGGCACCGCGCCGGGCCATGGGAATTCGTCGCCGGGATCGGCTCCCGGGCCCGCGTTGCGGGCAGACCATGGCAGCCGATTGTGCCGGGAAGAGGTCCCGGGCAACAGGGGGGCGCGAAACGGGCTGCGGCAGGCACGCTCCGGAGCGGCGCCCGCCGGGGCTCGCGCATTGTCCTGCGCGTGCGGGTCAGGGTATTGTAACGGCGTGTCGACGCATGGAGCTGCGCGGTCCGTGCGCCACGGGAGAGGGAGCTTGGACACGTCGGGGATTCGTGCCACATTCAGGCGGCCCGCCAGGGCGGTGCTGCTCTACGTCGCCATCGGTGCGGCGTGGATCCTGCTGTCGGATCGCGTAATCGGCGCGGTCGGCCTCGATCCCCGCGTGCTGGCCTGGGCGCATACCCTCAAGGGCTGGGCGTTCGTCGCGGTGACGGCGCTGGTGCTGCTTTGGGCGCTGTACCGCGACCAGCGCACGCTGGCGCGGGCGGGCCGGGAGCTCGCGACCAGCGAGGAACGCTATCACCGTGTCTTCCAGAACATCACCGACGGTGTGCTGCTGACCATTCCGGGGGGCGACATCCTCGCGGCGAACGCCCAGGCGTGCCGACTGCTCGGCCGCCACGAAGGCGAGCTGCTGGCGCTCGGCATGGGCGGACTGATCGGCCAGGTGGAGGGAGGGCTGAACCGGGCCGACACGGGCTACCGCGGGCGGCTGCGCATCCGGCGACCCGACGGCGGCTCGTCGCTGGTGGAGGTGCGCACGAGCCGCTTCGACAGCCTGCGCGGCGAGGTCCGGGAGGTGGTGATCCTGCGGGATCTTTCCGAGCACATGCGGGCGGAGCAGCAGCTCAAGCTCGCGGTGCGCGCGCTCGACAGCACCGACGAGGGCGTGGCGATACTCGACCAGCGTCGGCGGGTGCTGTCCGCCAATTCCGCCTTCCGCCGGATCACCGGCTACCAGAACCGGGAGCTGTTGGGGCGCCCGGCCGGCATGCTCCGCTCGCCGCGGCAGGAGTCGGCGACCTGGGAAGGCATCTGGCGGGCGGTGGCCTCCGGCAGCACCTGGAGCGGCGACACCTGGATACGGGGTCACGGCGACCCGGCCGTGCCGGTGCATCTCGCCGTGCGCAGCATCGCGGCAGACCGGCCGGACCGGGACCCGCACTACGTGCTGGTGCTCACCGACGCGTCCGGACACGGCGATTTCCAGAGCCGCCTCGAGTTCCTGGCCCACCACGACACGCTCACGGGCCTGCCCAACCGGGAGCACCTGCAGGACCTCGCCCACGATGCCGTGCGCCGGGTCGCGGAATCGGGCGACACGGTCGCGATGCTGTTCCTCGATCTGGACAACTTCCGCGACGTCAACGACTCGCTCGGTCACCTGGCAGGCGACGAGCTGCTGCAGGAGGTGGCGAAGCGCCTGCGCAAGGGGCTGCGTGAGGACGACCTGGTCGCCCGCCTGGGTGGTGACGATTTCGTGGTGCTGCTGGACGAGCTGCGTCAGGGCGCGGACGCTGCCGTGGTCGCCGAGAAGCTGCTGCGGGAGCTCGCACCGCCGTTCCGGGTCGCCGGACACGAGCTGTTCGTCTCCGCGAGCCTGGGGATCAGCTGCTATCCGGCGGACGCCGACGGTGCGGATACCCTGATGCGCAACGCCGATGCCGCGATGCATCGGGCCAAGGAGCTCGGTCGCAACACCTATCAGTTCTACTCCGCCGAGATGAACACCCAGGCGATGGACTTCCTGGTGCTGACCAACCAGATGCGCCAGGCGTTCCAGAAGGACGAGTTCTTCCTCGAGTACCAGCCCGTGGTGAACCTCAAGGAACACCGGATCATCGGCTTCGAAGCGCTGATCCGCTGGCGCCACCCCGAGATGGGCAGCATTCCCCCGGATCTTTTCGTGCACGCCGCGGAGAAGAGCGGCATGATCGGCGCGCTGGGCGAGTGGGTGCTGCACAATGCCTGCCGGCAGGCGCGCCTGTGGCAGGATGCCGGCTTTCCGGCGACCCGGATGGCCGTGAACCTCGCGGCGCCGCAGTTCCGCAACCCCAACCTGGTGGAAGAGCTCACGCGGATCCTGGTGGACACCGGGATGCAGGCCCGCTACCTGGCCCTCGAGATCACCGAAACCATGTTCATGGAGAATCCGGAGCGCACCCGGGAGATCCTCAACGAGCTCAGTGCCATGGGGATCGCGGTGGCGATCGACGACTTCGGCACCGGCTACTCGTCACTGAGCTATCTCAAGCACTTCCCGGTGGATTATCTCAAGATCGACCGCTCCTTCATTCGCGGGGTGCCGGACGATCCGGACGACGTCGCCATCACCCGGGCGATCCTCGCTCTCGCCAACAGCCTCAACATCCGGGTCGTGGCCGAGGGCATCGAGTCCGAGCGCCAGCGTCGCTTCCTGGTCGACGCCGGCTGCCTGGAAGGCCAGGGCTACCTGTTCAGCCGTCCCCGCCAGGGGGCGGGCATGACCCAGGTGCTGGAACGCCATCACGCCTGAGCCGCGACGGCGGCGATGGTCATTCCGCGATGGTCTCGGGCACGTAGACGTGCTCCTCGATCTCCGCGTCCTGGCGACGTAGCCACGGCGTGTGGCGGCTGGCGATCACCGTGAGAATGTAGAGCACCACGCCGCCGACCGTGGCCCAGAGCCACGGAGCCCAGCCGAAATGCTGGGCGATGAAAGTCATCGGGACCACCGTGATCACCACGTAGATCCGCAGCACGGCGGTCCACAGCGCCCAGCCCGAGGCCTGGATCGCGGTGCTGATGTCCTCCAGGGTTTCCGAAAACCAGGCCATCCAGGGTGCGAAGGTCACCCCGAAGAAGCCCCCCAGCAGTGACATCAGCGCGATCATGCTGCCCTCGGACGGGTGGCTTCCCGCCAGCGGGATCCACACCAGCATCACCGCCAGCGTGAGAATGGAGCCGACGAAGGAGACGATCTTGCGGCGCTGGAGCCGGTCGGAGAGCACCCCGGCGCCGATGAGCGTGATCAGGTTCAGCAGCCAGAAGTACTGGGACAGGTACGCCGCCTCGTCGGGGCTGTAGTGATAAGCGTCGACCAGGATCTTGGGGCCGAACTGCTGCAGTGTCAGGTACAGCATCAAGAACAGCGTGACGCCCACGATCATCGCCCACACGCGGCCGTAGCGCATGGCGGCGCGCATGCTCGAATCGGCGGTCTGCCGTGCCTGCTCCGTCCCGCCGCTGCCGCTGACCGCCTGGCTGGCCGTGTGCATGATCCGGTGTCGCACCTCCGGGGCCAGATCCTGCATGGTGAACAGCACGAACACCGCCACCACCAGGCTGATGCCGCCGGCGATGTAGAACTGGGACTGCCAGGTATGCAGGAAGGGCAGGGTGTAGCCGGCGATCGCCGCGGCCATGAAGCTCGATCCCACTGGCCCGAAGGTCCAGAAGCCGTAGGCTACGGCGCGGCCCATGCGCGGCGAGAAGTCACGTACGAGGCCGGCAGAGGCGGCGATCACCGCGCCCTCGATGAACCCCAGGAAGGCCCGCACCACGAACAGCGTCGCGACGGAGTCCACCAGGGTCATCGCGAACACGCAGACGGCGGTACCGAACAGGGCGGGGATCAGCACCGTCGTGCGGCCACGGCGGTCGCACACGGGGCCGAACAGCATCGCGCCAAGGGCGGCGAAGATCACCGTCGACATCACCACGAAGCCGTACTGCTGAAGCGACATGCCGATGTCCTTCATCAGCAGCGGCAGCACCGGGGCGATCTGTGCCTCGTAGCTGGCGATGACGGTGGCGACCACGGCGACGAACAGCAGGAAGATCCTGCGCCCCCCGGTCGGATAGTGATCGAGCTGGCGTGTTGCGAACAGCGCGCCCGTGCGGCTCATTCCCGTCTCCCCCTTTTCGCGGCGGTACCCGGGCGGGCCGGCGGCCGGCCCGCGGGCCAGATGGTTCGTGTCCCTAACTTAGCACGCGCCGACCCGGGTGGGGAGCGTCACGGGCGGGGCCGGGGCGGGACGGTTCTGGTATCGTTACGGCTGGCGTATTCCTCCTGTTTCCCCAAGCCCCGAGGCGGATGGGTCATGGACGTCACCACGGTTGTCAGCTCGTTCGTCGCGTTGGCCGGCTTCCTGTTGCTGAGCCTGGCGGCCGGAGCGCCGGGCATGAAGTTCCAGCCGGGCAGCTGGTACGAGGCGCTGTCCAAGCCCGGATGGCTGCCCCCGGACTGGCTGTTCCCGATCGTCTGGACCACGCTGTACATCATGATGGGGGTCGCGGCCTGGCTGGTGTGGCAGGCCGCGGGCTTCGCCCTCGGCGGCCCGGTGCTCGGACTCTTCGTCCTGCAGCTGGCGGCCAACGCCATGTGGTCGTGGATCTTCTTCGGCCGGCACCGGATCGGGCTCGCACTGGTCGATGCCTTGGTGCTGCTGGCGCTGGTAGTCGCGACCACGGTGGGCTTCTGGCGCTTCAGCAGGCCGGCGGGCGTGCTCATGTCGCCCTACGCAGCCTGGGTGGCGTTCGCGGTGCTGCTGAACCTGTCCATCTGGCGTCGCAACAGGCGACCCGGCCGCGGGCGGGCCGGCGGGACTTCCCGGGGGTAGCTTGAAGCGGATCTGCGTATTCGCCGGAGCGCGTGCCGGCAACGCCCCGGGGCTGCAGCGGCATGCCACGGAGCTCGGCCGCTGCATCGCCGCGGCGGGACACGAGCTGGTCTACGGCGGTGGCGGAACCGGACTGATGGGTGCGCTCGCCGACGGCGCGCTCGCGGCCGGGGGCCACGTGACCGGCGTGATCCCGCGGGCACTCGTACGCCGGGAGGCGGCGCACCGGAACCTGTCGGAGCTGCGGGTGGTCGGCTCGATGCACGAGCGCAAGGCAATGATGAGCGAGCTCGCCGCGGGGTTCATCGCGCTGCCCGGCGGACTGGGCACCCTGGAGGAACTGTTCGAGGTCCTGACGTGGACGCAGCTGGGTCTGCATCGCAAGCCCTGCGGCCTGCTCAACGTGGAGGGCTACTTCGACGCCCTGATCGCGTTCCTGGACCACGCGGTGGCACAGGGGTTGCTGGATCAGGGAAATCGCGACCTGCTGCTGGTCGAGGACCGGCCGGCGCGCCTGCTCGAGACCCTGACGCAGGCCTCGCTGCCCTCCGCTCACCGCTGGATCGGTCCCGCGCAGACATGACCCGCCCCGCGTGCCAGGGCCGGGGAGCAGGACGATGACGGGTTCGCTGGAATCCACCCTGATCCCGGTGCTCGGCCTGGTGGCAACGGGGTTCGTCGCCGGACGCAGCCTGCAGGTGGACCTGGCGCAGCTGTCCCGTTTCACCCTGTACGTGCTGACCACGGCCCTGATCTTCGACAGCATGTACC
The DNA here is from genome assembly GCA_035638775.1 of Gammaproteobacteria bacterium. Taxonomy (GTDB): domain Bacteria; phylum Pseudomonadota; class Gammaproteobacteria; order UBA5335; family SLRW01; genus DASQZJ01. The sequence continues at coordinate 9,049 of DASQZJ010000012.1, read as the reverse complement.
GGGCGGAGCTGCCCGCCGCCAGCGCGATCGGGCTGATTGCCGGTTTCGCCGCGATCAGCGCGGTGCTGGCCGCGCTGTCCTGGGCGCTGGCACGTGCGCAGGGGCTGTCCCCGCGGCACCGGGCCAGCTTCGTCGCCGCCGGCATCTTCCCGAACTCCGGCAACATGGGTCTGTCCGTGGTCCTGTTCGCGCTGGGCCAGGCGGCGATGAGCCGGGCCGTGGTCTACCTGGTGGCGTCGTCGATCCTGATGTTCGGCTTCGGTCCCGCGCTGTTCCGGGGCGGACAGCCGCTGCGCGGGCTGGCCCAGACCCTGCGGCTGCCGTTCCTGTGGGCCGCCGGCGCCGGTTTCCTGCTGCGCTGGCTGGGCCTGGGCCTGCCCTTCGGGCTGGGCCGTGCCGTACACATGACCGGGCAGGCCGCCATCCCGGTGGTCCTGGTGATCCTGGGCATGCAGATCTCCCGCAGTCGCCTGCGCCTGGGCCGCTTCGTGCTGCTGGCCAGCGTCGTACGCCTGGCGGGCGGACCGCTGCTTGCGCTGACGGCCGCGAAACTGCTGCACCTGGGACAGCTGGATACCCGCGTGCTGGTGCTCCAGAGCGCCATGCCCACCGCGGTCAATTCGTTGCTGCTGTCGATCGAGTTCGGGGGTGACGCCGAGCGCACGGCGGAAGCCGTCGTCGCCAGCTCGGTGCTGGCCTTTGTCAGCCTGCCGGTGGTATTGGCGTTACTGCACTAGGACCGGGGGTGCCGGCGGGGCGCGGGACAAAGGCCGCCTGCCCAGAACCGGAAACGGCCGGGCTCCCGAGCGTGCCGGGCCTAGTACATCCTGCGCCGGAACATCCAGGCGGCCGCGGTGAGCGAGACCAGCCCGATCACCGCCATGGGCCAGAACTGCCGCAACAGCAGGGCCGGGGGCGCCGCCTCGAGGAACACCCCGCGGACCACGACCATGAAATAGCGCAGCGGGTCGAGCAGGGTCACCAACTGTATCGCCCGGGGCATGTTCTCGATCGGCGTGGCGAACCCGGACAGGATGATTGCCGGCACCATGAAGAGGAACGCGCCCAGCAGGGCCTGTTGCAGGGTGGCGCATATCGACGACAGCAGCAGCCCGACCCCGACCGCCGCGAGCAGGTAGAGCAGGATCCCCGCGTACAGCAGGAGCAGGCTGCCGCGGAAGGGGACGTCGAACCAGAAGACCGCGACCAGGATGATCGCTGCCGACTCCACCAGGCCGATGATGAACCCCGGCAGGGATTTGCCGACCAGGATCTCGACCGGGCGCATGGGCGTGACCAGCAGCTGGTCGAAGGTGCCCTGCTCGCGCTCGCGGGCGACCGACATGGCGGTCACCATCATGGTGGCCACCAGGATCAGCAGTCCCACGATCCCGGGCACGAAGAACCAGTGACTGTTCAGGTTGGCATTGAACCAGGCGCGCACCTCGAGCGTCGCCGGAGGGCCGCGCTGCCCGTACTGGCGGGCCCAGGCGCGGTCGAAGCGCTGCGTGATGCGCTGCATCCGTGCCAGGGCGATTGCCGCGGTGTTGGAGTTGCGGCCGTCAAGCACGATCTGGACCGGTGCGGGGCGGTGCTGCAGCAGGTCCCGGCTGAAGTCGGGCCCGAGGTGCACAACGGCCAGCGCCCGCTTGTCGTCGATCTCGCGTCGGACCTCGTGCCCGTCGTGGAGATAGCCCACCGTGGAGAAATCCGGGGAGCCGGAGAAACGGGCGACGAAGCGGCGGGCGATGGCACCGCGGTCCTGATCGTAGATGGCGATGCGCACGCGGTGAATGTTCATGTTGGCCGCGTAGCCGAACACCAGGGTCTGGATCAGGGGCGGCACGATCAGCGCGATGCGGCTGCGTCGGTCCTGAAGCAGGTTGCGGAACTCCTTCAGGGTCAGCGCGAGGATGCGTCGCAGCAGGCTCATCGGGCTCACCCTAGTCCAGCCTCTTGTGCGATCGCAGCGCGCTGAGCCCGAGCAGCACCACCGCCATCAACCCCAGCGCAAGCGCGTCGAGTGCCAGCACGCCGCGTACGTCCCCGGCGAGGAAGACGGTGTGCAGTGCATCCACGTAATAGCGTGCCGGCACCACGCGCGTGATCGCGCGCACTGCCAGCGGCATGCTGTGGATGTCGAACACGAATCCGGACAACAGGAAGGCCGGCAGGAAGGTGACGATGATCGCGATCATGCCGGCCACGAACTGGTTCCGGCTCAGGATCGAGATCAGCAGGCCCATGCCCAGCGCCACCAGCAGGAACAGTGCGGAGATGCCCAGCAGCACCCAGAAGGATCCCCGCAGGGGCACCTGGAACAACCACAGCGCCATCGCAACGGACAGCCCCAGACCGCCCATGCCGAGAACGAAGTAGGGGATCAGCTTGCCCAGCAGGATCTCGCCCATGGAAACCGGCGTCACGATCAGGGCCTCCATGGTGCCGCGTTCCCATTCGCGCGCGACCACCAGCGCGGTCAGCAGGGCGCCGATCAGGGTCATGATGACCGCGATCAGGCCCGGCACGAGGTAATCGCGGCTGCGGGCGTTGGGGTTGAACCAGGTCCGGGCGCGCAGGTCCACCGGCTGCACGAGCGGATTGCCGGTGGCGTGCGCCTGCTGTTGCAGCCAGGCGGCCCAGGTACCCTCGACGTAACCCTGGATGAGCTGCGCGGTGTTGGTGTCCACGCCGTTCAGGACCAGCTGGATGCCGGCTCCGCCGGGCGCCTGCAGGCCCCGTGCGAAGTCCGACCGGACCCGCACCAGGGCGTCGACCCGGTGCCCGCGCAGCGCCTCGCGGGCACGCTGCCAGGACACGTAGTAGTGCGGCGCAAAGGAGGGCGAGCCGAGAAAGCCCGAAGCGAACGCGCGCGAAGCCGTGTCCGGGTGTTCCACGACCACGCCGATCGGCACGTTGCGGGCGTTGAGGGAGACCCCGTAGCCGAACAGGAACAGCAGGAACACGGGCAGCACGAAGGCAATCGCGAGGCTGCTGGGATCGCGCCCGACCTGCAGGAACTCCTTGCGAATCAGGCCGCGCAGGCGGCGTCCGCGCGGGCGCTTCATCGCGGCCGGTCCTCCACCAGCGCAATGAAGGCATCCTCCATGCTGCCGGCATCCGCGGCGCCCAGCGCGCGGCGCTTGATCTCGGTCGGGCTGCCCAGGGCCAGCAGGCCGCCGGAAACCATGATCGCCAGGCGGTCGCAGTAGTCGGCTTCTTCCATGAAGTGGGTCGTCACCATCACCGTGACGCCCTGCTCGGCCAGGGTGTTGATGCGCGCCCAGAACTCCCGCCGCGCCAGCGGATCGACGCCGGAGGTGGGCTCGTCCAGGAACAGGATATCCGGCTCGTGCAGGAGTGCGGCGCCCAGCGCGAGGCGCTGCTTGAATCCCAGGGGCAGGGTGCCGCTTTCCCGGTCGCGGTACGGCCCGAGCTCGAACTGCTCCAGGACCCAATCGATGCGCTCACGCCGGCGTCGGCCGGTGAGATTGTAGGCGCTGGCGAAGAAGGCCAGGTTCTGGGCCACGGAGAGGGCACCATACAGGGCAAAGCGCTGCGCCACGTAGCCGATCCGCGCGCGCGCCCGGGCGCGGCCGCGCCGCAGGTCGACACCGGCCACGCGCGCGCTGCCGCCCGAGGCCGGCAGCAGCCCGCACAGCATCCGGAACGTGGTGGACTTGCCGGCCCCGTTCGCCCCGAGCAGACCGAAGACCTCGCCGCGGCGCACCTCGAAGCTGAGATCCCGCACCGCGTAGAAATCCCCGAACCGCCGTGTCAGCCCGTCCACCTCGATCAGGCGGGCATCGCCGCCGGACGCGGCGGCACCGGTCGGTACGGAACGGCGGGTGGTCTCGAGGCTCCGGTTGCCGTCGCCGTCGGGCCGCAGGAGCGCCACGAATCCGTCCTCGAAGCGTGGCGCGGCCGGGTGGAAAACCACGTCTGTACCGGGCGCCGCCGGCGCGCGACCCGCTGCGCGCGTGACCACGCGCACGGACTCGCCCTGCAGCGTGGCGTCGATCACGCCGGGGAGGGCGGCGGCCTCGCGCCGGATCCGGCGGCGGTCGCGCGGCGCGGACGCCAGGAACACCCGCCCGCGCAACGGCCCGCTGAAGTCCCCGGGCGTCCCCTGGCCGAACACCCGTCCCCCGCTGAGCAGGATCACCTCGTCGCAGCGCTCCGCCTCGTCCATGTACGCGGTGCTGAGCAACACGCTGGTGCCACGCTCGTGCACCAGGCGATAGACGATCTCCCACAGCTCCCGGCGCGATACCGGATCGACGCCCACCGTGGGCTCGTCCAGCAGCAGCAGCCGGGGCGGATCGACCAGCGTGCAGGCCAGGCCCAGCTTCTGTTTCATGCCGCCCGAGAGGCGGCCGGCCAGGCGATCCCCGAACGGTCCCAGGCCGGTCATGGCGGTGAGCTCGGCGTATCGCTGCGGACGTTCGGCCATCGGAACCGAATGCAGGTCCGCGTAGAGATCGAGGTTCTCCTGCACGGTCAGGTCCTCGTACAGACCGAACCGCTGGGGCATGTAGCCGATCTCGGCCTGCGCGGCGAGAGGCTCCCGGCGCATGTCCCGGCCCAGCACGCGGACCGTGCCGGCGTCCGGCAACAGCAGGCCGGCGACCAGGCGCATCAGGGTGGTCTTTCCCGCGCCGTCGGGACCGATCAGCCCGGTCACGTGCCCGGCGATCGCGGTGAAGCTGACCTCCCGCACCGCCTGCAGCACGCTGTCGCCGGAACGGAACCCGCGGTCCACCCGCTCCACCGCGATCACCGGGGCGGTGCGGGAGGGCGCTTCAGCGGCCATCCCGGCCCTGCCGGCCGCGGCACGACGCGGGCCTGGCGGCTTCCGGCTGCAGCGTGACAGTTACCGGCATCCCCAGCCTGAGCCCGCGGTGCGAACCGCAGAGGTTCACCCGGAGCTCGTAGACCAGGCTGGTTCGGATCTCCGGGGTTTCCACGGATTTCGGGGTGAATTCGGCCGTTGGCGAGACAAAGCCCACGACCCCCGGGTAGTCGCGACCCGGATACGAGTCGCTGGTCACCCGGGCCGCGATGCCCGGGTGGACGCGTCCCAGCCGCGACTCGTCGACATAGGCGCGGACCCACATGTCCGCCGTCAGCGCCAGCGTGTACACCGGCGTCTGGGGCGAAGCCATGTCGCCGACCTCCAGGATCCGGTTTTCGATCACCCCGTCCCCGGGCGAGCGCAGCGTGGCATCCTTCAGGTGCTCGGACGCCAGGTCGAGCTGTGCCCGGTAGGCCTGCAGCCGGCTGCGCGCCGCGTCGATATCCTCCCTGCGGGGGCCCGCGCGCAGCAGCTGCAGGGCCTGGCCGGCGGCATCCAGCTGCGCGTCGGCGGACTGCGCCGCGGCCCGGGCGTCATCGAAATCCTGGTGCGAAACCATGCCCTTGCGGAACAGCTTCCGGGTCCGCGTCTCACGCAGCCCGGCGAGGTGCGAGCGGGCCCGGGCGGCACGCACGTCGGCCTCGGCCTTGCGGATCTCCTGCGGCCGGCTGCCGGCCTCGAGGGCCGCCAGCACGCTGCGTTGCGCCGCCACTTGCGCACGGGCGTAGGCCAGGTCGCTCCTGAGCTCCGCGGCGTCCTGGCGGGCCAGCACCTGCCCCCGGCGCACCCGGTCCCCCTCGCGCACGTCCAGCTCGGCGATCCGCTCCGGGCCCTTGAACGCCAGCTGGACCTGGCGTATGTCAATATTGCCGTAGAGCGTCAGCGCGCCGGCGCCCGCATCACGCCCATGCCACCATACCCAACCGCCGGCGGCGCCCGCCGCGAGGACGACCGTCGCGAGGACGAGCACAGCGACCCGTTTTCTATGCGTCATGTTGCTGGTCCCGAGAGCCGGGCCGGGGCAGGGCGCCCTGGCAGAAAAGTCTCGTGTTGTGTACCACCAGCCGTTCCAGCGTCGACTGATCCATGTCTATTTCCGCTGCTTCGCGGGCAACGGGCAGGGCGATGAACGGATACACGGCGAGACTCATCACGGATACCGCTGCAAACCCGGCATCGAGGTCCCCCCGAAGCTCTCCCCGGGCGACCGCCTCGCGCAGCCACGGAACAAGAAGGCCGCCGGCTCCCGGTCTTGCGAAGCGCTGCAGGAACTCGTCCCGGAAACGGCCGTCCGGTGCGAGCACGTCCCGGACAATGAGCCGCGGCAGCCACGGTCTGCGTGCCATGACCCCCATCACGGCCCGGAACAGCGATTCGATCCGCTCGTTCACGTCGGTGCCCGGATGAGAAAGGGCCGCCTGCACCCGGTCGAGGACCTCCGTCGCCGCCAGTTGCAGCATCTCCCGATAGAGACCGGCCTTGCTGCCGAAGTGGTAGTGCACCATGGCCGCGTTGACGCCGGCTGCCTGCGCGAGGTGGCGTACCGGGACGCCATCGTAGCCGCGCGCCGAGAACAGCGCCCGGGCAGCCTCCAGGAGGGCGTAACGGGTTTCCTCGCCGGTCCCTCCCGGGGGACGACCGGGACCGCGGCGGGGCTCGCTGGAACGTGGCATGAGGTGAACCTTCCTCTCCGGGAGACTGGTCTCTGTATTTAATCATACGAATGATTAATATGCAGGCACGGCCACACAACGAGTTAATCCCGTTTCGCGAAATGCCGCGTACGTCATTGTGCAAAAAGACGACATATCGCGCCCGACTCGCCCGGCCCGGGAACGGGTCCAGCTCCAGCGGACGGCCTCGCCGCGCGACGCCTCGCCGGGTCCGGATGACAGAAGAACGAAGCGGCGTTGCAGGCGGTGCATCGCGGCAAGGGGCCCGGGGATGGCCCCGCGGAAGCGGATACGAGGGCTGCGGGGCGCACGATCGACGTCGCGGCCCGAGCCCCTGGTGCCGTATACTCGTCCAATACTGCGCATAATGTATATTATGTTAAATGCTAGCACAGCGCCCACATGGACGAGCACGAAGAGACGAAGATCCCGTCCCCGAACACGACGGAAGCCGGGACAGGCCCGGCTTCCGCACGCTCCTCGCTGTTCGCGGGCTTACCGGAATACCACCAGGCCCCCGCTGCCGTCGGCGACGTACACCCGGCCATTAGCGATGGCGGTGGACGCCGCTTCGCCGACCGTATCGTGATACTGGAGCAGCTTCGGATTGGCGGGGTCGCTCCAGTCCAGCTTGATCACGCCGCCATCGCTGTAGGCGACGTAGAGCAGCAGACGGGGTTTCTGGAGCTGGTAGACATTGCCCGCGGCGTTCCGGATCGGCGCATTCGCCGGGAAGTACTGCGCCGTCATGTATTGCGCGCCACCGGGAACGTTTTCGTAGCCTGGCACCTCCTGGAGCTGGAAACGGGCCACGGCCACCGGGCGGTAATCCGTGCCGGTATGCTGGTCGAACAGCTCGGTGGGATCGACTCCGGCGGGCACGGGTGCCACCAGGTCCGAAAGCCGGTAGGCCACCATGCCGAAGCTGTCATAGGTGAAGTAGGCATAATTGCCCACCACCTTGACGTCTACGCTCTTGCCGTCCGCGTTGCCGACGTGGATCCCCTCGTCGGCTTCCTCCTCGATCTTGATCGGCTGGAAGGTTTTCAACAGCGTCATGCCCGGCACCATGCCCTTCTCCAGCAGATCGGTCATGTCGACCACCGAGATCCCGGAGCTTCCGGCGGCGACGATCGCGTAGCGGCGGCCATTGCGCGAGTCCCTCCAGAGGGCGACCGCGGAGGCGCGTCCGAGCGAGGGCTGCCCCTTGGCACTGCCGATGTTGGCGACCACCGGACTTCCAGCCGAGGGATCGGCGTGCCGATCGTAGACCGTCAGCCCGTTGCTGCCGTCGGCCACGATCGCATACTTCGCGCTGAAGGCGACGCCGTAGGCGTGATCCTGCCCGTTGATGCCGCCCAGGTTGCCGGTTCCCTCGGAGCTGTGCTCGTAGATGCCGGACGATGTGGTGTTGAGCAGCGCGGGCGCACCGACTTGCGCCGTGCCGCCGGTGACCGCGCCGACGTCCACGCGGCGCAGGCCGAGGCTCTGGGTCAGGACGTAGGCCTCGTGGGGGTCGCCGTCGAACGCGACCGCGTAGGCGTGCGGCGTCGGCAGGACGGTCTGGCCCGAGGCGCTCACCTCCGGGTACTCGTCCTGGAGGGTGTTGGCGACCAGGTGGATGGCATCGGTGGCATGGCCCTCGCCGTCGGCGATGCGCCACACGCTCATGCCGTGGGGGCCGTCCGACACGTACAGGAAGGGTCCCGATACCGTCACCCCGGCGGTGTGACCGATGGCGATGCCCTGGCTGGCGGCGCCATCGACGTTGGCCCCGACCTCGTGCGTGCTGACGAACACCGCGGGAACCCCGAAACGGTTCTGCATCGGCGTGGCCTGGTCCAGACTCTCGATGTCCACGAAGTTGAGACCGCCCGCGCCGTCGGCCTGCACCGCGTCGACCTGGCCCGCGGCGCCGGGATTCCGGTTCGGCATCAGCATCAGCGCGCCACCGTGGCCGCTGAGCTCGCCGGTCGCCAGCGCGATCGGACCGCCCACCGTGTACAGGAATGTCGGCAGCGACTCCTCCTCGGTCGGATCGTTGGGTGCCATGTCATACGAGGTGACGAACTCGTAGTCGGGCCAGAACGGCACGGTGGGCTGGGTATCGTTGTTGTAGGATCCCTTGCCATTGGGCCCGTGCCAGGTGCCCGGGTTGCTGGCGTCGTTCACGACCACCAGGCCCGCGAAATGGTCCGAGTAGTAGACCCGGTTGTCGGTGGGATCCACCTTCACGGCCACGACCCCGGCCTCCTTGAGCATCCCCGAGCCGAAATGCGGAAACAGGCTCTTGGACTGCTGGCCGGTGGGCTCATCCGGCCCGTGCGCGGGTACTGCCGGCACGTAGCCCAGGTACTGGGGACTGGCCGGGTCGGTGATGTTCACGGCCACCAGGCCGCCCAGGGAGTACGCGACGTAGGCGATGGTCTCGCTCCCCTGGCCCTGAGGGACCGTCTGCAGGTCGACCGCGCGCGCGGTGTAGTAGTACTGCCCGTAGCGGTCGAAGTCCGCCCAGGGCGTG
>DASQZJ010000011.1:0-45031 GCA_035638775.1 Gammaproteobacteria bacterium | reverse complement strand
CGGGGTCGATCCCGAGGTGAAGTACATGCCCAGCGGCAGCGCGGTGGCGAACGTCCGCCTGGCCACGACCGACACCTGGCGTGACAAGCAGAGCGGCGAGCGGCAGGAGCGCACCGAGTGGCACCGGGTGGTGCTGTTCGGCCGCCTGGCCGAGATCGCCGGCGAGTATCTGCGCAAGGGCTCGCGGGTGTACGTGGAGGGGCGGCTGCAGACGCGCAAGTGGCAGGGCCAGGACGGCCAGGACCGCTACACCACCGAGATCGTCGCCAACGACCTGCAGATGCTGGACAGCCGCGGCGGCGGCAGCGCCAGCTTCGCGGGCGAGGACAGCGGCGGCTGGAGCGAGAGCTCCTCCGGCGGCGGCAACGCACCCGGCGGCGGCAACGCACCCGGCGGCGGCAACGCACCCGCTGGCGGCGGGCAGTCGACCGCCGAGGAGTTCGACGACGATATACCGTTCTAAAAGTTCTTAAGTTCTTAAGTTCTTAAGTTCTTAAGTTCTTAAGTTCTTAAGTTTTAAGTTGTTAAGCGGCAGTCTTTGCCGGGCGTGTGCCCCGCAAGGACTGCTCGCGCACGCTATGGCCGGCTTCCCTGCCGTGCGTCTGCTGGCCTATTCAGGTCGGAATCCACACCAAAATTTCGCAACAACTTAACAACTTAACAACTTAACAACTTAACAACTTAATAACTTAATAACTTAATAACTTAATAACTTAATAACCCCGTCGTCACGGCGTCACGATCGGAAAGTTCCTGGCCAGCGGCTCGATCAGGTCGACCAGCGCGCCGTACAGGGACGCGTCGCCCTCTACCGTGATCTCGCCCGAGTCCACCAGGGGCTTGTACGCCGCGCCGGCGAACAGGGTCATCAGCAGGTTCGGCCGCTGCATGCGCACGGTAGCCCCGGCCTGCGGGTCGCTGACGCCGGCCTCGTGCACCAGCACGCCGTTGCCGACGCAGACCAGGTGGGTCTCGCCGCGGTCGGTGAGCTCGAGGTTGATGCGAAAGGATCGCGCCGTGGCCTTGTCGGGATCGACCCGCACGGCGGCGAAATCCAGCAGCATGGAGGTGGTCGTGGCCTGCAGCACGTCGGGGCTGAAGCCGCCGGCGGGCAGGTCGGCCGGGCCGCTGCGCAGCTCCTGGGCGCCGGTGAGGTAGATGTTTCGCCAGGTGCCGGCCTCGGCCGCATGGCCCAGGCGCGTGTAGACCTCCGCCAGCGTGTCGCGGGCGCGGCGGTTGCTGTCGTCGGCGAACACCACGTGGTTGAGCAGCATCGCCGCCCAGCGCAGCTCGCCGTCGCCGACCGCCTGATCGGCGAGCCCGATCACCCGGTCGGCCCCGCCCATGGCCTCGACGTACTTCTTCGCCGCCGGCTCCGGGGGCAGCGGATTGAGGTTGGCGGGGTTGGCGTCGTACCAGCCGAGGTAGCGCTGGTAGATCGCCTTGGCGTTGTGGCTCATGGTGCCGTAATAACCACGGTTGAACCACTGCTTCGCCAGCACCTCCGGCAGCTCCAGCTCCTCGGCGATCTCGGGCCCGGTCAGGCCCGCGTTCATCAGCCGCACCGACTGGTCGTGCAGGAACTTGTAGGCGTCCCGGTGGCTGGTGAGGAAGGCCTCGATCTCGCCCCGGCCGAAGCGCGGGATCCCGTGGGCGGCGAACATCACGTCGCTGTCGCCGGCGAACAGGCGGATCGATTCGGTGAGGTAGTCGGCCCAGGCCTTGGCGTCGCGCACCAGCGCGCCCCGGGCCGGCAGCAGGTTGTGCATGGTGAGATTGGCGTTCTCCGCCATGAACACTGTCCGGTGCTGCGGCAGGTGGAAGTTCATCTCGGCCGGGGCCTCGGTGCCCGGCGTCAGCTGGAACACCATGGTGATGTCCCCCACGGTGATCTCCTGGCCCGTGTGCGTGACCAGCTCGGTGGGAGCGATCAGGGACACGTGGCCCAGCGACGGGCAGGGCCCGAGACCGGAGGTCACCTCGCCCTCGGCGCTGCGCGGGAGGGTGACGCCGAACTGGAAGCGGGCCCGCCGCAGCATGGCCGGACCGGCGATGATGTTCTCCGAGACCGCGTGCTCCAGGAAGCCTTCCGGCGCGATGACCTTCACCCGGCCGGCCTCGACCTCGTCCCGATCCACCATGCCGGCGGCGCCGCCGTAGTGATCGACGTGGCTGTGCGAGTAGATCATGGCCAGCACCGGCTTGTCTGCCACGTGCTCGGTGAGCAGTTCCAGGGCGGCGCGGGCCACCTCGACGGTGGTCAGCGGATCCACCACGACCCAGCCGGCCCCGGCGTCGATGAACGACACGGTGGAGACGTCGAAGCCGCGAACCTGGTAGACACGGTCGGTGACCCGGAACAGCCCGTGCCGGGTCAGGATCTGCGCCTGCCGCCAGAGGCTCGGGTTGATGGTGGCCGGCGCCTTGCCGCGGACGAAGTCGTAGGAGGCGAGGTCGAAGGCGGTGCGGCCGTCGTCACGCGTGATGCGCGGTTCCCGGCGGGTGGCGATGAAGCCGCGCCCGGCGAAGTCGAAGTCGCGGCGGTCGTCCCCGGCGAGCAGTCGCCGGGCCTGTTCCAGCTTGTCCATGGTGGGCCTCGAGACTCGGGTTGATGGTGCGATGATGCGCCAAGGCTAACGGCAGTGAACGTCGAGGAATGTTACGCCCGTTACATTCTGCTAGGATCGGCCCATGATCGGTCGTCTCGGGGCCGGGCGTGTCCTCGCCCGAAGCGAGTGGTTCGTGCGCCTGCCGGCGGGGTTGCGGCATGCGCTGGTGGATCGTGCGCGTATCGAGACGCTGGCACGGGGCCAGTGGATTTACGGGACCGGCGATGCGCTGAACGGCCTGTACGCGGTGCTGGAGGGCTCGGCGCACCTGCTGCTGGCGGCGGGGGAGGCGGACATGCTGATCGAGATCGTGCCGGCCGGACAGGTCTTCGGCCAGGCGGCGCGCTTCGGTGGCGGGCCGCGGCTGGTGACGGCGATCGCCGGCCAGCGGTCCACGCTGCTGCACGTGCCCGACCACGTGCTGGGCGAGATCGCGCGCGCGCAGCCCGGCGTCTGGCGCAGCTTCACCGAGCTGCTCTACGGTCAGCTGGCGAGCGCGCTGCGCCTTGCCGCCGACATGATCCGGTTGCCGCCGGCTCCGCGCGTGGCGGCGCGGGTGGCCATGCTGGCGCGCGACGGGGCCGGCCCGGTCCCGATCACGCAGACCCAGCTGGCGGAGATGACCGGGCTCTCGCGCAAGACGGTGAACGCACATCTGCGGGCGCTGGAGCGGGACGGCATCCTGCACCTGGGATATCGCTCGATCCGGGTGCTCGACGCGGTACGCCTGCGCGGGCGGGCGCGATCCGGATAGCGCCGCGGCGCAATGCCGGCGACCGCGCGACCGCCGATCTCCCGGCGGTGGCTGCCCGGGACTTTCCGGACCGGCCCGGGGCCGACCAACGCGGCATCCCTGCCACGCTGACCGACGCGCCGGGAGCTCAGCTCTTGGCGGCCCAGGCGGCGCACCAGCCGTCCGGGGAGATGGGGCCCTTGACGACCTTGCAGGTTCCCATGGCCTTGGCACTGGAACCCGGGCAGAAGTGCATGCAGTTGCTGCACATCTGCTTGCCGTTGGGCTTTTCCTGGTAGTTCAGCGCCTGCTTGGGCGTCGATCCCTGGCACTTGTCGTCCGCCTGAGCCTTGTTGGTCCCGAGCAGCAGGGCCGGGGCGGCCGCGGCGGCGATGCCGATCCCCAGCAGGCGCTTCAGCGCGGCGCGGCGGTCGACGTTGGTGCTGTCGTTGGAATCCGTCATTCCTCGTCCCCTCTTTATTTTCGTCCTCCGGAAAGTGCGGAACGCCGGCGCGGCCCGTGGGCCCGCCTGCCGGCAAATGCGCGGCACTCCGGTCGCCGGAAGCGCCGCGCACCCACATTCGACCACAGGATGCTCCCCGGGTTCGACCCCGGCGGAGGCGACGCGGGGGGCGCGCCATGCCGTCGCGCCCCCCCCCGCGGCCGCCGCTCCGGCTACCGCTTCCGGGCCTTGCAGCGCGGATCGGTGGGGTGCTTGCGGCAGTACTTCCTGCTCGGCCGTTTCGAATGCGCGGTCACCGGTGCCTGCGCGCCGGCTGGCGCCGCGGGCGTACCCGCGAAGGCGACCGTTCCCATCGTCGCCGCGCCGGCCACCAGCATCGTGGCCATCAGGATCTTCCGAAGCATGCGAATGGTCTCCATGATCAGGTACCTCCCTGCGACTGCGTTGATTCGGGCCGGTGGCGCGTGTCCCCCGGGGACGGGGCCACCGGTCCGTGTTGAGCAAGTCGCGTGCCAACCGCGGAAACGCCGTGCTGGCGGCGCCGGCCGGCATCGGAGCGGGGCCGGGGTGTCGCCGGATGGGGACAGGATCGCCCGACGGTCGCGCCTAACATATTGAAAAATCGTTTCTTATGCCTGTTTCCGGGAAGCGACGGTCGGCGGCTGCGCGGGTCCGTTGTCCGGTATCAGGCGATTGTCCTGTCTCCCGGAATCCGGGCATGGCCGTGAAGCGGCCGCAGCATGCGCCGGGCGGTGAACGGCGTCATGCGGTGATTGGCCCGGGCATCGTAGAAGGCACCGATCCCCACCACGCCACCGTGCCCCTCGGCCACGCAGTGGTTGCGGCAGCCGAACACCGAGGGTCCCTCGGTGAAGCAGTGGCGCAGGAGTCCGGCCGCCGCGGTCGAAGACGCGATCGAACGCTTCGGGCCCGGAGCTCTGGATCAGCGGGACCGCGGCCTCCACGTGCCCCGGCAATGCGTCACGGAACCGCACGTCCTCCAGGGTCACCCCCCCGGAGCCCACCTGACCCAGATCAAGTGCATTCTACGGGCCCGGTGCTATCCGTGACACAAAGCACAGCGGCCCGGGGCCCGCACACTGGGGGCGTGGCCCACGCGGTCGCGGGAGGAGCTCCGCCATGACCGAGTTCGACCTTGCCCCGCTCGACGAGACCGAGCGCAGCCTGCGCGACGCCGCGCACCGCTTTGCCCGCGACCTGATCCGGCCGGCCGCCGCGGAGCTCGACCGCATGCCCCCGCAGCAGCGGGTCGGCCCCGACTCCCCCTACTTCCGGGTGCTGCGGGCCTTCAAGGAGCAGGGCTTTCACCGGATCGGGATGCCCGCCGGCGGGTCCGGTGACGAGGAGCCGCCATCCACCCTGGCGCGCTGCCTGATCTACGAGGAGCTCGGGTGGGGCAGCCTGGGCCTGGGGACGGCGCTGGGTGTGGATGGTCTCCCCTTCGCGCTCGCGGCGATGCTCGGCGACGGCCGGGTGCAGGAAGAGCTCGTGCGGCCCTGGCTGGAGGACACGGAGGGACGCTATCACGGCTGCTGGGGAGTGACCGAGCCGGATCACGGCAGCGATTACCTTCTGTTCGCGCGCGAGCCCGATATCGCCGGCTTCGGCCGCGGCAACGTCCAGGCGGTGCGCGACGGCGACGGCTGGCGCGTGAGCGGCCAGAAGGCGGCCTGGGTGTCGTCGGCACCGGTGGCCACGCACTGTGCGCTGCATGCACAGGTGCGGGGCAGCGAGGACCTGGCGCACGGCGTGCTGTTGATCGTGCCGCTCGACAGCCGCGGTGTCAGCCGGGGACCGGTGATGGACATGCTGGGCGTTCGGGACGACCCCCAGGGCGAGCTGTTCTTCGACGACGTGCGGGTTCCCGGCCACTACGCGCTGGTGCCGGACAGCGACCTGTACCGGCCCTTCATGGACCAGCTGCTGTGCCTGACCAGCGTGGGGCTGGGGGCGATGTGCGTCGGGATGGCGCGGGCGGCATGGGAAGAGGCGCTGGCGTACGCGCAGCAGCGCGTGCAGGGCGGCGTACCCCTGACCCACCACAAGAACATCCGTCTCAAGCTCTACGCCATGTTCGAGAAGGTCGAAACCGCGCGGGCCTACGTCCGTGCCGCCATGGCCCACGTGCACGGCAGTCTGTTCGAGCGGCGCAGCTTCGACGCGTCCCCGCCCCACGCGCGGGCCGCGCAGATCCATGCCAAGAGGGTCGCATTCGAGGTCGCGCACGAGGCGGTGCAGGTCTTCGGCGCCTCGGGGCTGGTCGGGGACAGCCTGGTGCAGAAGCTGTTCCGCGACGCCCGCTGCGCCCTGATCGAGGACGGCACGCTGGAGGTGCTGGCGCTGGACGCCGTCAACGACCTGGTCGGAGACCTCGCGCCGCGCCGGGGCGCGGCCGGAGCGCAGGCAGCGGCGGGACGCCCCTGAAGGCACGCGACGGCATCGACTTCCGATTGCCGCATATTGACCAGACCGGTGCCGCGCACCGGAAGGAGCCGACATGGAGATCAAGGGCATACCGTTCGATTCCCCCCTCTACCAGGTGGATCCGGATCGGGGCATCGAGTACATCGGCTGCGAGGGACTGATGGCGATGTTCAGCATCGCCGGCGACGTCTCGCCGCTGCTTCCCGAAGGCCTGGAGCCGGCGAGCTCACCGGCGGTGGGAGGCGTGTGGTACGCCGACTACCCGTTCAGCACGGTGGGCATCTACCGCGAGTTCCTGACGATCATCCAGGTCCGGGACGAGCACGGTGAGACCGGCTCCTACGTCCCCTACATCTACGTCACCAACGACGCCGGCATGGCCGCCGGGCGCGAGATCCTCGGCGCGCCCAAGAAGCTCGCCGGCATCAACCTGCGCAGCGAGCTGGGCATCGTGCAGGGAGAGCTCGAGCGTCCCGCCACCAAGCGCCTGGCGACCATGACGCTCAAGCCGTCGACAAGGCTCGACCCCTCGTTCATGGGGGAGTTCCTGGACGGCCCCTCGCCGATGTACTCGGTGCGCCACCTGCCGCCCGTCGGCGGAGAGGGCGGCGTGACGCAGCTGGTCAAGTGGTACGGCGAAGTCCTGCTGCACCGGGATGCGGGCGGCGATCCGGCGGCCTTCACCGGGCCGTGCTCGCTTACCTACGACTCGCCCTCGGTGATCGATCCGGTCCACCGGGTCGCGGTCGACGAAATGATCGCCGGGGTCTACATGCGCTTCGACATGCACCTCAAGCTCGGACGCGTGCTGCGCACGCTGTGAGCCCGCGCCCCGCTCAGGGCCGGCGGAGGCGGGCCTGTGGCCGCCACGCACCCGGCCGCGCGCCGAACCGGGCGTAGGTGGGCGGTGGCGGATGCGCGCCGTGCGTGGTCCGGCGGGCGATCTCGTCGATCTGCTCGCTCCAGGGGGAGCCGCCGGGCGAACGCCAGACGTAGTGGTGCAGCCAGGCGAGCGCTTCCGGATCCTGCGCCAGCAGGCCCAGCTGGCGCCGGGTGAGGGCTTGACGGCCCGAATACAGGCAACGCTGCATCAGCACCACGAGGTCGTCGGCCCGCGGCCCGCGTGACGGTCGGCCCAGCGCCCGGTGGAGCCGGTTGCGCCGGGGATCGATCACGGCCGCCTCGAACGCCGCCACCGGCAGGGGCTCGAACGCCTGCGCCAGGGGCATCTCCAGGTCCTGCATCAGGCGCGGTGGCAGATCGTCCTCCGCCACGTGGAAGTAGCGGCGCCGGCGCAGGGCGATGCCGGCGGCGCGCCGGCTGAGCCAGACTCCCAGGGGGGCGGACAGCACCAGCGGCACGGCCACCGGCAGGGACCAGTAGAAGAACGTGGGCTGCAGGAACCAGGCGAAGCCCGCCCACGCGGCCGCCAGGAGCGTGATCCCGGCGCTGGTGCGAAGCGCCAGTCCCCAGGAGATCTCCTCGCCGCGGTTTTGACCCGCCCACGGCACGTGCAGGTTGCACAGCGCCTCGGTAACGAAACGGGTGTGGAAGACCATGCGGATCGGCGCGAACACCGCGGAGGCGACGCTCTCCATCACGATCCCCGCGAACAGCCGCCATGGGCCGCCGTAGGCGCGCCGCAGCCGCGTCCGCACGGCGGCGTCCACGAACGCCAGCAGCTTCGGCATGAACAGCAGGAAGGCCGTGGTGCAGGCGAGCTGGATCGCCCAGGTCGGGTGCCATACGGGCCACAGGGGAAACAGGGTGTGGCCCTGCGGGAAGTAGTCGATCGGCCACAGGGTGAAGCGCGCGACCTGGACCGTGGTCAGCGCCAGGAACAGGAACCAGAGGGGCGAGGTGGCGTACGAGAACACCCCGTTGACCAGCGCCAGCCGCTGCGGCACCGAAATGCGCCGCCCGAACAGCACCAGCCAGAGGTGCTGCAGGTTGCCCTTGGACCAGCGGCGGTCGCGGGCCAGCTCGTCCAGCAGCGTCGGCGGCGACTCCTCGTAACTGCCGTCGAGCTCCGGCTCCAGCCACACCTCGTACCCGGCGCGTCCCATGTAGGCGGCCTCCACGAAGTCGTGGCTCATCACCGGGCCGCCGAACACGCCCGGCCCGCGCAGCCGGCGCAGCCCGCAGTGGCGCATGAACGGCGCCACCCGGATGATCGCGTTGTGGCCCCAGTAGACCGCGTCGCCGAGCTGCACGCTCGCCAGCCCGGTGGTGTACAGGCTGCCGTAGACCCGGTTGGCGAACTGCTGGACCAGGGCGAACGGTGAGCGGGCATTGCAGATGCGGGGCGCGGTCTGGAGGATACCCACGCCCGGCTCGCGCTCCATCAGCTGCACCATGCGCACCACGGTGTCGCCCTCCATCAGGCTGTCGGCGTCCAGCACCACCATGTAGCGGAAGAGTCGCCCCCAGCGGCGCAGGAAATCGGCGATGTTGCCGCTCTTGTAGCGCAGGTTCACGATCCGGCGGCGATAGTGGATGCGGCCTTGCGCGCCCAGCTCGCGGCAGAGCTCGTGCCACGCGGCCTGCTCCGCCAGCCAGACGTCCGGCTCCCTGCTGTCGGAAAGAATGAAGAACTCGAAGTGCTCCAGCTCTCCGGTCGCCTCGAGCGAGCGGTAGACGGCCCGCAGGCCGCGCATGCACCGGTCGACCGGCTCGTGGTAGACGGGCATGACCACCGCCGTCCGTGCGAGGGGCGTGCGTGCCAGCGCGGCACGCGGATGTCTGCGCAGCAGTGACCAGGGGTCGCCGCCGGCGCAGCGGTAGACGAAGCCGTAGACCGCCATCCAGAAGCCGACCGAGACCCATGCGAACAGGACCGCGAATACCGCCACCAGCGCGATGCTGAGGACGTTCACCCGCTGGTAGGGCAGGACCCCGAGCAGGAAGTACGAGGCGAACAGGGTCTGCGAGATCACCAGCAGCGTCATCAGGCTCCGCCGGCGCCAGGCGGCCCAGCGCCACGGGCGATGCCGGAACGGGACACGCCCGGCGCGCGCCGCGTCCCGGGTCTGCGTCCGCCGATAACCGATGTGTCCGCGCTCCAGTGGCGGGGCGGGGGACCGCGGCGACGCCGCGGAGACGGGGTTTGCATCCTCGAGTTCGTCCAGGGTGTGCGCGATAATCCGCCCGCGCCCCCGCTCGACCGCGTCCTGCACTGCCGTGAGCGCGCGGTGGCAGGCCTGCGTGCCGCGCCGCGCGTTCGCCAGGCGCAGGTAAGTCACCGCGCGCGTAAGGGCCGTGATGCACGTGTTCCCGTCCATGTCACTTGCTCGCACTGAGGATGCCGTTGTCCGGTGGCAGCTTGTAGCTCCAGGTCTCCGTCAGGGTGCGCTTGCCGCTCTTGAGATAGGCGCGCAGGCGCAGTGCCTTGCCGGGCGCTGCCGGCCGCGCGACGATGTCCAGTCGCCACTGGTGCAGCGGCGGGATGTACTGCACGTAGTGCTCCAGCACCTTCCCGCCGTTCTCCGGCGATACCACGCCCACCACCTGGGCGTCTGAGCCGAGCTTCGCCAGGGGACCTCCGGCGAAATCGACGTTGATGTGGTAGGTGCCCTTGTGATGGTCGGACTGGCCGTCCGTGGCGGCGCTGCCGATCCGCGTCGAGGCGACGTGGCCCATGGGCTCGCCGGTGATCCCCGGCCCGCCGAAGGTCAGCGTGTAGCGGTAGTCGAGCTTCCGGCCGGGGCCGGGTTGCGACCCCGGGCTCCAGAACGCGTCGATGTTGTCGTTGTTGTTGGAGTCGCTGGGAATTTCCAGCAGCACCACGTGGCCTTTGCCCCACTTCCCTTTCGGCTGCACCCAGATGCTCGGCCGCTTGTCGTAGCGCGCGGCCAGCGACTGGTACATGGAGAACCGGGTTTCGCGCTGCAGCAGGCCGAAGCCGGTGGGGTTCCGTGCGTCGAAATAGTAGGTCTGCAGCTGGGCGGGATCGAACAGTGGCCGCCACAGCCACTCGCCCGTGCCGTTGTGGATCAGCAGGCCGTCCGAGTCGTGCACTTGCGGGCGCCAGTTGTCGGCCGGGCGGGGCGTGTTGGATCCGTACAGGAACATGCTCGTCAGCGGCGCCACGCCCAGCAGCTTGATGCCGCTGCGGGTGAACAGCACCGCCCGGACCCGGAGCCGCGTGGGCCGGCCGGGGTAGAGCGTGAAGTGGTAGGCGCCGGTGAGGCTCTTTCCCCGCATCAGTGCGTAGAACTGCATTACCCGGGCATTGCGGTCGGGGCGGACCAGCCAGTACTGGGTGAACAGCGGAAACTGCTCACCCGAAGGCAGGCCCGTGTCGATGGCGATGCCCCGCGCGGAGGCGCCGAACCGCTGGCCCCGGGCCATGCCGCGAAAATAGGTGGCGCCGAGAAAGACCAGCAGGGACTGGCGGTCCGAGCGCCCCTTGCCGAACGGGTAGCTGACCTGGAATCCGGCATATCCCAGGTTCGCCGGGATCTTGTGCCGGAGCTGCTCGCTGGGGTAGCTGAACGCGTTCTTGTCGTAGGCCACCACGTGCACCCCGGAGCGGTCGACGACGTGCAGTTTGACCGTGTGGTCGTACAGGTAGCCCGGCGAGATGGGGCCGATCTGGAAACGCGACCGGTTGCCGCTCCACAGCCACTGCTTGGGCCTGAGCTGGATCTTCTCGTAACGGGAATAGCCGAGCTTGCCCAGGAAATCCGGCACCTTGCCGGGCTCGTGCCAGGAATGCGAGGCCAGCTTCTTCGCCTTCGCGACGACGTCGCCGAAGTCGAAGTGACTGCCGGCGGCCATGGCGGGGCTCGCGGTCATCGCGCCCAGCATGCACAGGAGCCCGCCGAGGACGACGGGCCCCGGTATGCCGGGGATCCTGCTGCGTTCCCGGGCCCTGGCGATGGTGTCAGGCTCCATGATTCATCGTTTTTGCATGTCCCGTGATTGGCGCACCGGTGGTGCCGGCCGTGCATGCCCGGGCCCCGCGGCATCGCGTACGGGGCGACAGTGGAAGTCGCGCGATTACAGCCCATCGTCGGCGACGTTCGACGAGAGTACGCGCTTGACATCGAATACGACACCGCTCGGCCGGCATAGTGCGCGGATGGCTTCGGCGTCCATGGTGACGAATTCCCGGTGCGCCACGGCCAGGACGACCACGTCGTAGGCGGCCCGCTCCGGCTCCGGGATCGGCGTCACGCCGTATTCCTCACGTGCCTCCTCCGCCCCGGCCCAGGGATCCCAGACGTCCACGCGGGCGCGATAGTGTCCGAAGCCGTCGATCAGGTGGCGCACCTGCGAGTTCCGGAGGTCCGGACAGTTCTCCTTGAAGGTCATGCCCATGATCAGGACCCGGGCGCCCACGATCTGGATGCAGCGCCGGGCCATCAGCCGGATGACGCTTTCGACGATGTAGCGTCCCATGCCGTCGTTGATCCGCCGTCCCGCGAGGATCATTTCGGGGAAGTAGCCGATCTCCTGGGCCTTCTGGGTGAGGTAGTAGGGATCCACGCCGATGCAGTGGCCGCCCACCAGGCCCGGCCGGAACGGCAGGAAATTCCACTTGGTTGCCGCGGCGTCGAGGACTTCCCGCGAATTCAGGCCCAGCCGCCGGAACAGCATGGCGAACTCGTTGACCAGCGCGATGTTGACGTCGCGCTGCGTGTTCTCGATGACCTTGGCCGCCTCCGCCGTGCGGATGTCGCTGACCGGATGGGTTCCGGCGGTGATGATCCGGCGGTAGAGGCGGTCCACGAAGCGGGCCGCGTCCGGATTCGAGCCGGCCGTGATTTTGCGGATCCGCGCCAGGTCATGCTCGCTGTCGCCCGGATTGATCCGCTCGGGGCTGTAACCGACGTGGAAGTCCTCGTCGCAGCGCAGCCCGGAAGCCTCCTCCAGGATCGGAATGCAGACCTCGTCGGTGGCGCCGGGGTAGACCGTCGACTCGTAGATCACCACGTTGCCGGGAGCCAGCGTCTCGCCCACCGCGCGGCTCGCCGCCCGCAGCATCGACAGGTCCGGGCGCTTGTAGCGGTCGACCGGGGTCGGGACGGTGACGATGTAGACGTTGCATGCCTGGAGCTTTTCGCGCTCGCTGCTGAACCGCAGACGCCGTGCCCGGGCGAGATCGTCCCGCTGCACCTGGCGGGTGCGATCGCGACCGGCCCGCAGGTCGCCGATGCGCGTCTCGTCGATATCGTAGCCGAGCACGCGCAGCTCGCGTCCGAACGCCACCGCGAGCGGCAGGCCGACGTAGCCGAGCCCCACCACCCCGATGGCCGCGCTCCGGACCTCCGGAAGGGGCGCGCGGCCCCGGGCCGGGCGGGCCGCCTCGCGTGCCCGTGTTGCGAGTGCCAGATCCATGACGGTCACCTCCGATGTCTGTCTGCCTTGCGCCGTCCGCCGGTCTTCAGAGGATGTGCCGGAGCTTCACGGAGAGGCGCTTCAGCGATTCCGGGACGGGCCAGCGCGAGACGCGTGCGTTGACCGGGGTTCCGGACTCCAGCTGCCGCAGCGTGGCCTCGGCCTGTCGTCCGGCCGGCTCCGCCGCCACGACCACCTGGGCCTGGTTGCCCTGCTTGCCGCTTGCCGGCTGGAGCTGCTGCGGCACCGCCTGCATCGACGGATAGATCTTGCTGATGCGCATCGGCACGTGCCTGCCGTTGGGCAGGGTGATGGGCAGTGTCTGGCCCCGGTGCAGCCGGTCGCTGGCGGCCGGCGGGAAGTAGAGGTAGGTGCGCAGGGTGCCGCGCTGTACCAGCACCACCGCCTGCTGGCCGGCACGCAGGGTCTCGCCGGTGGTGGCAGGGACCCTGGCCACGACCCCGGCTGCAGGGGCCTTCAGCACCAGGTTGCCCAGCCGCTGCTTGAGGCTCTGGCGCAGCTGCTTCAGGGCGCGCAGGCGCGCCTGCATCTGGCCCTTGGACTGCGCCGAGCCGAGCTGGTGAATGCGACTGCGGTCGGCCCGGATCTTGGCCTGCACCTGGTTGTACTGCGACTGTGTTTGCGCCTGCTGCATGCGGGCCTGCTGAAGGTCGGCGGGTGCCGCGGCGCCCTGGCTGACCAGTTGCCGGAGCTGGTCGACCTGCTGGTTCTGCTGCCGGAGCTGCCGTGACAGGTACTGCTCCTGCGCCTGCAGCGACTGGATGTCGGCCTTGAGACTGCCGATGCTGCCGCCGCTTCCCGGTGCGGCACCGCCGTTGGCCATCTTGCCCTCGAGATCGGCGATGTTGGACAGGTCGCGGGCCAGCGCCTGTTGCAGCTGCGGGCTGGTGAAGCGGGCCAGGACCTGGCCCTTCTTCACCTTGTCGGTCGGATGCACCAGCACCTTCTCCACCCGCACCGTCTGCGACGGCGAGAGCTGGTACTGTTGTCCGCTGACCTCGCCCGAGGCGTTCAGCCAGAACACGTGCTGATAGATCATGTTTCCGGCAAACAGCGCCAGGGCCAGGATGATCAGGATGTAAAGGAAGCGTCCCCACTGCGGGCGCTTCGGGGCGGTCACTTCCAGCGGCGCCGTATCGAGGTCCGCGTGCTGCATGTGCCACTGCCGCCAGGGCCGCCCATGGTCGGGCATGCCGGGATCGCGCAGCTGTGGCAGGCGATCGTCGCCACCGCGGAAATCCTGCGGCGGGGCGTGGCCATACGGATCGTCCCGTGCCTCGATGTAGGGCTCCGAGTAGTCGTCCGGCAGCGGGGCCTGATTGCGATTCTTTACCATGGGTGTGTCTTCCTGGTTTCTTTCTGTACGTACTCGGGTACATACGGCTCCCGGTACGAGCTGCGGAAGAACAGTTCATCCAGGTAGGCGAGGATCCGCACCGTGCGCAGATACCAGCCCGAAAACAGCCCGTACAGCGGGAGATAGGGCAGGAGCTTGACGTCCTCGCGGGGCCGTTCGCTCAGCGCCAGCGCCAGCCCGTAGCTGACGAAGTTGACGCAGACGTAGAGCAGCGAAACGCCCACGACGAAGTAGGGAAACTCCCGGGGGTAGTTGTAGAACAGCCATACCAGATACACCGGGAAGGTGAAGCCGAAGACCACCTGGAACACCACCACGTCCAGCGAGGCCAGCAGGTTCGACCATCGGAACGGATGGCCGGGCCGCAATACGCGGGAGTACTTGCCCAGGCGCAGGCGGACCGTGCTGCGGTTCCAGCGCATCTGCTGCTTGAAATAGCCCCACCACTTGTCCGGCGCGTCGGTCATGCACATGGCAAGGGGTGCGAACGCGACCCGGCCCCCCAGCATGCGCAGCTTGATCGTCAGGTCGGCATCCTCCCCGGGGCCGGTATCCCAGCCCCCGACGCGTTCGAGCGCATCCCGGCGGAAGGCGCCGAAAGCGCCGGACACGATGAACAGGATGCCCAGCATCGCCGAGACGCGCCGGCCCAGCCCGATCGACAGCACGTACTGCATTGCCTGGCAGCGCGTGAGCAGGTTCGCGTCCGCGTTGCGTACGCGCAGGTTTCCGGCCACGGCATAGACGTCGGGACGATAGAACTCGGCCATGAGGTGCCAGATGGCATCGCGGTCGAAGGTCGAGTCGGCATCGCAGATCGCGATGTAGTCACCGCGCGCGGCTTCGAGCGCGAAGTTGGCCGCTGATACCTTGCCGCCCCGGATCTTGTGGTCGAAGAACCGGACCCATCCGCGTGCCGCGAGCTTGCGCCCCACCTTGTCCATGCCGTCGTCCGAACCGTCGCTGACGACGATGATCTCGAAGTTGGGGTAGCTCTGCTCCCGCAGCGACAGCACCGTGCCCTCGAGCGTGTCGTGCTCGTTGTATCCGGGCAGCAGGATGGAAACCATTGGCTGCTCCCGGGCGAGTCGCTGCATGAATCGGGCCTTCTCGCGGGGCTCCGGGCGGAACGAGAGCAGGAACACGAACAGGCCGGTCAGCATGTATCGCGGCAGGGAAAGAAGGAGGAACGGCCACAGCATCAGCAGCGCCTGCCTCGGCGTGAGATCCAGGATCCATGCCACGCTTGCGTGCAGGAACTGCCACAGGCTGTTCTCGAGCCCGTACATCGCTAGCCCGCCCGGTCCAGGAGCTGCAGCGCCCGGTCCGCCTCGATGCGCCCGATCTCGAGCGCCACGCCCAGTCGCTTTCGCATCCAGCGCTCGATATCGCGGGCGCTCGGTGCCTTCTTCTGTTCGGATTCGGGCATCACCAGCAGGAAGCTGTCGGGCCCGACCCGGGTCATCATGTCTCGCCGGCCCAGCGCCCGGCTCAGGGCCTGCTCCGCCTTGCGAATCCAGAGGTGCCGGTCGTCGCTGGCCGTTCCCGGGACCCGCACCCGCGCGAGATAAAGCGTCATCGGCCATTCCGGCGGCCGCGCCATTTCGATCAGCTTGCGCAGCATTTCGCGGTTCTGGGTCGGGGGGCCGCCGTCCTCGTCCACCGCCTCCACGTCGATCGGCTCGTCGCCCGCGGTGGCGGGCCCGCGGCGTGCGTCGCGCGGGCTCAGGCGTTCGCGCCCCGGGTGCCATGTGCCCGCGCGCGCCACCCGGCGGGCGCTGGCGGTCGGCGCGAACCGGTGCACGCGGACCACGCGCAGGTTTTCGGGGGCATACAGGCGATTGCAGTCCACGCACCAGGCGCGCAGCTCCGGCTCCGTCGCCCAGTAGCCGCAGCCGCCGCAGACCACGAACTGTCCGGGGCGGTTGTATTCCACGCCGACGTGGCGCAAGGGGTCGTGGCACTTGGGGCAGATCGGGCGCTCCGTGCGACGGAATGCCGACTCGGGCGCCACGTAGCCGCAGCGAAAATGGTGGATGGATACTTCCATGGCGACATCCGGGCCGTGGCACTCCGGGCACAGCTCCTTGACCGGAATGCGATAGCTGTTGCAGTCGGGGCACACGTACAGGCGGTCGACCACGCCGCGGCTGAGCAGGCCGTAGCGCGACATGTCGGTCAGCAGTTCCAGTACGTGCGCCACCGAGGTGTCGAGCATCCGTTCCGCCACGGGATAGCGGTACGCCATGCGTGAGGCGGGATCGAGCACCGGCTGCAGGGGTCTGCCGCGGGTATCGAGGTACTGCAACAGTCGCAGCGCGCCGTCATCCTCTCCGACCGGCAGCTCCCGGAGCTTCAGGGACAGTTCCAGCAGCGCCTCGCGCGCCGCGTTCAGCTGGTTGGCCGGGGCATGGGGGGCGATAACCAGATCCGCCAGCTGATCGACCGCCGGTGCGTCGCTGGCGCTCTGGATGCCCGCCACGGCGATCGGACGCAACGAGGTTTCCGGCTCGGTCCGCTGCTCGAGGAGCACCTCGGTCAGGCGCCGCGGATCGTACCCCACGATGATCAGGGGCAGGGTGCTGCGATCGATCAGTGCACCCTGCACCGGCTCGCCCAGGGTCGCCTTGACGGCCGCGCTCTCGTCCGTGCCCCGCTCGAGCCCGCCGAGCTCGATCAGCTCGTAGGACGTCGGCATGCCGTCGAACTGGAAATTCCGCCGTACGCTCATCTCGCGTGTCCTCTCCTTGCTGCATTGCCCCACCGGTTGCCGCTTGCGGCGTGACCGGCCCCGAGCTGCAGGGGCGCCCTTACGAGGGGCACCCGGCCAGCGGGGCACAGAGCCCGCTGGCGGGAGCGCCGTGGCCGTGGTGGTGCTCCTGCAGGTATTTCGGTGACCGCAGGGTCCAGGTCAGGACCGACTGGACCCATTGCCGTCGCGCCTGCCACATCCGGTCGACGTCGAGCCAAAGCCGGGCGCGCTGCAGCTCGATCTCCCATGGTTCCGGCGTATTCCCTGCGGCCTGGTGCGCCGCACGCAGCTCGAGACGGTGAAGCTGGCGGTGCGCCTGCCGCAGTTGATCCCCGGTGCTCTCGATCCGCGCCGCCGCCCGGGCCCACTGCTGCCGGAGCTGGCGGAGCTGGCGCTGGCGCTGTCTCAGCATGGCCTGCGCCTGGAGCGACAGGGACCGTGCGCGCCACTGCGCCGCCGCGCGGCTGTCTCCCCCCGCCGAACCCAGCGGCACCGTGATCGACGCGCCGATCTCCGGCCCGGTCTGGGTGCCCGCCAGATCCTGGCGGCGCTCGGCCACGTAGCCGCCGAACAGGCGGATCTTGACGCCGTCGGCTGTCAGGGAGCCGGCGCGGCCTTCGCTCACGGCGGCACGTGCCCGGAGCTCGGCGACCCGGGGATCGTGGCGCGCCAGCGCCGTCACGGCGCCGCCGGACGGGGCCTGCAAGGGCAGCGCCGACCATTCGCCGGGCAGGCGCGGGACCGGGCCGCTGCACGTTTCGAGTCCCGCCAGCCGTGCCTGGATCTGGCCCGCCAGGCTCGCCGCGGTCGGCGTCATTTGCTCGGCCTTGCGTGCCAGTGCGGTAGACGGCGCATTCTCGGCGGCGCGGGCGTGCTTCAGGGCGAGCCGCGCGTCGTGCCTGGCGCGCTGCAGGGCCTTCGTCCGACGCGGCGTGGCCCACGCGCATGCGGCGTCATCCACGATCTGCGAGGCGGCCTGCAGCCGGGCCTGTCGGGCCTTGGCACGTGCCAGCTGTTTCCTGGCCTGCGCGCGGTCTATGCGTCCGCCGCGGCGGGCGATGAAGTCCAGCATGTTCCAGTCGACCCGGATCTCGGCGCGCTGGCGCAGGTTGGTGAAGCCGCTGCTGGCCCCTGCACCGACGCCGTTCGGATAGTACTGGGTGTTGCCGTCGAGGCTCAGACCGGTATCGTGTTCCGCGGCGGAGGCGTCGGCCTGGCCGGCCCGGACGTCCGCGTGCGCCGCCTTCGCGGCCGGCGAGCCGGCCGCCTGGCTGCGGACCTGATCGAGAAACTGCGCCCAGGTGCCGTGTCCGTTGCCGCCCTGGGCGGGCTTGCCGGCCGCACCCGCCGCCGGCGCCGAAAGCACCAGTGCCAGCGCGGTCATCGCCGCCAGCGTCCAACACCCGCTGTTCCGCTCGTGCGTCATGCGATCTTCCTTGTGTCAACCGCCTCCGGGTCACTGCCGGCCGGTCCGTGCCGTGACCGGCGGCAACGCCGTCGAGGAGATGTCGTCCGGTTGTCCGGAGCGGGGCCGCGGCAGCGACCGGTGCGCGCCACCGTCCGCCACCGCTTCCCTGTCGCCTGGAAGGAAAGCCCGTCCGCCCGGTCTCCCGCCGGAGAGCGCCGGTGCGTCACTGCTCGGGGGGGGGAGCGACTCCGCCAGCAGCAGGGTCCGAACGGACGGGCGTGAACCCGGTTCCGGGCCTCAGCCCGGTCCCGTGGAGGAGCCGCGACCCGACGAACCCGCGGTGGAGCCGCCGCCCGATTGCGTCGGCGCGCTGCCCATGCTGCCGGTGCCGGAGCTTCCCCCGGAACCGCCATTGCCGCCCATCGGCTGTGCCGGCCGGGACGACTGCCCGTTGCTTGCGCTACCGCCGCCGTGATTCATGCCGCAGGCGCTCAGCCCCAGTGCGAGCAGCGGAATCGACAGCCCCGCGAGAATGCGTGCGGTCTTCATGGCCACCTCCTTGGTCGCGTCGGCAAGGTTGTCCGGGTCGCAGTCTGCGCCCGCCACGGCGGATGCAAACGACGTGCCAGGCAATGCCGGGAACGCGCCGAGGGCCGATCACGCAGGGCCCGGGCGCCGTCGGTGGCCGGCCCGGGGCGCCGGTCGCGGACCTGCCGGCGGGGTGGAAGCGTCGCCGGGAGACGACACGCGGTGCAGGTGCGGCGACGCAAGTCACTGAGTCGGCGGGGTATACACTCTGTTGCCGGTCAGGGACACCCCTGGATGGTCCCGCTCCGTGGGCTCGTCTCGCAGGCGGCGCGGCAGGCGCGCCGGAGGCCGTGCATGCCGGGCCCTGCGGCGTATCCGCGGGCGCCGTGATGCGGGTGTCGTGGCAGAACGCAACCGCAGCCTCCGGCCGGTGCCGTCGGCCCGGCGTGGCCGGTCCCGCCAGTGGCGGACTGAAACCGTCACCTGCCAAGCGTGTCCGGGACTTGCGCGCGTCCGGCCCGGTCCCGGCGGGTTCGCACCAAGGGCGGTGATGGCTGGCACGCGAATTGCCTGCATGGCGTGGGGGTCGTCACTGCTTCCTATCGTCTCGACGGACAAGCAAGGGAGCATGAACCATGTGTGGATTGATCGGTGCGACAGGCAGACGAAATCTCACCCCCGTGCTGGTGGATGGCCTGCGCCGGCTGGAGTACCGCGGGTACGACTCGGCCGGCATCGCCGCCCTGCTCGACGGCAGGGGCATCGAAGCCCAGCGCACGGTCGGGCGCGTCAGCGACCTGGCCGCCAAGCTGGATGACGCCGACCTTGAATCGTCGGTGGGGATCGCGCACACGCGCTGGGCCACGCATGGGGCACCGGTCGAGATCAATGCGCATCCGCAGGTTTCGAACCGTTCGGTGGCGGTGGTGCACAACGGCATCATCGAGAACGACATCGAGCTGCGCACCTGGCTGGTGGAGCAGGGCTACCGCTTCGAGTCCGACACCGATACGGAAGTGATCGCTCACGGCATCCATTTCCATCTCCGGCAGACGCACGACCTGGGCGAGGCGGTGCGCCGCTTCTGCCGGCAGCTGCGCGGCAGCTATGCGATTGCGGTGATCGGCCGGGAGCAGCGCGAGCGCGTCGTGGTCGCGCGGCGAGGCAGCCCCCTGCTGGTCGGGGTCGGTGAGCACGAGCATTTCGTCGCCTCGGACCTGGCCGCGCTGATCCCCGTCACGGATCGCTTCGTTGCCCTCGAGGAGGGCGACGTCGCCGAAATGACCCCCGATCAGCTCCTGATCTGGGACGAGCGGGGCGAGCCCGTCCGGCGGGAGCTGCAGACCGCGAGCCTGTCGGACACGGAGATCGACAAGGGAAGCTATCCCCACTTCATGCTCAAGGAGATCCATGAGCAGGATCACGCCCTCGCCCGCACCCTCGCCCCGCGCCTGGACGGGCCCCGGGTGGCCGACGACCTGTTCGGCATGCCCGTGGAGGAGCTGCTGCGGGAAGTGCGCCACGTGCACGTCGTGGCCTGCGGCACCAGCTTCCACGCGGGGCTCGTGGCGCGTTACCAGATCGAGGCGCACGCGCGCGTGCCCTGCACTGTCGAGCGGGCCAGCGAGTACGTCTACCGCGACCCGGTCGTGCCGGACGGCAGCCTGTTCGTTGCACTGTCGCAGTCCGGCGAGACCGCCGACACGCTGTCGGCTCTGCGCATGGCCCGCGCCGGCGGCTACCGGGCGACCCTGGCGATCTGCAACGTGGCTCACAGCACCCTGGTGCGCGAGGCGGACCTGGCCCTGCTGAGCCATGCCGGTCCGGAAATCGGCGTGGCCTCGACCAAGGCGTTCACCGCGCAGCTTGGGTGTCTCTCGCTGCTCGCCGTGATGCTTGGCCGGACGGGCGCGCTGGAGCCGGCGCGCGAGGCGGAGTGGGTGCAGCAGTTGCGCATGGCGCCCAGCGCGATCCGGGATGCGCTGGCGATCGAGCACGTCGTGCGCGGCCAGGCGCGCAGCATCATCGACCGCGGACAGGCCCTGTTCCTGGGGCGCGGACCCATGTACCCGGTGGCGCAGGAAGGCGCGCTAAAGCTCAAGGAGATCTCGTACCTGCACGCCGAGGCGCATGCCGGCGGCGAGCTCAAGCACGGTCCGCTGGCGCTGGTGGACGAGGACATGCCGGTGATCTGCCTCGCCCCCAACAGCGGCACCGCGAGCAAGCTGAAGGGCAACATCCGGGAGGTGCAGGCCCGCGGAGGCCGTCTGCTGATCCTCACGGATACGCCGGAGGACTTCGAGGGTGCGCAGAACACCTCCGTGATCCGGTTGCATCGCGTGCCTCCGCTGGTGCAGCCGATGGCCTATACGATCCCGTTGCAGCTGCTCGCCTATCACGCGGCGGTACTGCTCGGCCAGGACGTGGACAAGCCGCGCAACCTCGCCAAGTCGGTGACCGTGGAGTAGCCGGCTCGCGATGCGGGGACGCACGACGCGCATGCGCGGCCGGGGCCGCCGGTATCGGCGGGCACTGCCGCGCGCGGCGGCGCTGGCCGGCGGACTCGGCTTCGCCGCGCTCGCCGTCGCCGCGGCGCCGTATCCGAAGCTGCCGCCGCGGGCGAACGCGGTCTGGGTCTATGACCAGTCCGGCACGGGGAATCACCACGTCGACCCGGGCCGCTGGGTCGACGCCCTTAACGCGTACAACCGCGAGGCCGGCACCGGGCACCGGATCAGCATGATCTACAGCTACGCCGGAGACCTGGAGATGTACTGCCAAGAGGCTGGCAACGGGGCCCCGGCCTGCCCGGACCCGGGCGACCTGGTGGTCACCTACCGGCCGCACGGCGCCGCCCACCGCTCGGCCGCGGCCTACCGCGAGGGGATCGACACGGGCGGCGGGCAGCCGGTGATGGTCGCACCGGTGATCGACGGCAGCATCCGCGGCCACTACCGGGGCAGCCTGCGCGGGTTCGACCGGCTGTCGCCGGCGCAGGCCGGGCGCTTCGCCGACAAGGTCGCGCGGCGCGTGTGCGCGGATCCGGACGCGGACGGCATCCAGTTCGATATCGAGCCCTTCCGCGTCGACCACCGGAACGGGCAGTACTGGTTCTACATGCGCATCGCACGGGACTTCTCGGGAGCCTCGGGACGCTTCGGCTGCGTCGACAGCAGGCATCCGGACGGACGCTTCTTCTCGATATTCACCACCGCGCACAGCATCCGGCCGGGGAGCGCGTCCGCGCGGAATGTCGCCGCGATCCTGCACGCGCACCACAACGGTTACCTCGTCGACGCGCTCTACGACCTGGGCTCGGCGGCCCCGGGCCACCAGACTTCGCTTGCGGCGTACCGCCGGCAGGTGCGGGCGGAAGCGCGGAACATGCACGGCTGGGCGGCCAGGCTGGACATCCCCTACCAGTACGCGATCCCCGCCGCGGCCGGCTACCACGAGTTCCAGACCTGCCGCGGCCCCGGCTGCCGACTCAGCCCGGGCGGGCCGAGCCAGCTGGACTACGTCCGGGCCGCGCTGGCGGCGATCCGTGCGCAGCCGGCCAGCGCGCGGTTTCGCGGGGTGGCCCTGTGGACCTGGGAGCGGCGAGTGGGACGGGGCCGGATGCACTTCGGGCCCTCGCATCCGGACCGCAAGGTGCTCGGCTGGCTCGCCGGGCACCTGTGAGGCGCGGGCCCGCGCGACGGGATCGACGCACGGGGAGAGATGGTCGAGATCCAGCCCGACGACAGCGTGCGGATCCTGGCGCGGGGGTGAGCGTGAACCGTCCCGTCCTGTGGCTCCTCGCCGGCGTGCCGGGAGCCGGCCGGCGGACGTTCTTCCGGCGGCGTCTGGCGCCCCGCTGCAATGTGCCCTGGGTGGACAGCCAGGAGATCCTGTGGCAGCGCTGGCCGGCGGACCCCGGGGGCCATACGGAGGATGCCGAGCGTGCTGCCGCCGCCTGGCGTGACGGGCTGATGGCCGCCGGCGGCTCCTTCATCCTGCGCCTCGGGATCGCCGGCGGCGACTCCCTGGAGCTGATCCGCCGGGCGCGCAGGGCCGGCTTCCGGGTCGTCCTGATCCATGTCCACGTCGCCACTCCCGCGATCGCCGTGGGGCGCGTCGTCACCCGCGTGCGCATGGGAGGACACGGTATCCCGGAGGACCGGATCCGGGCCGAGCATCCGCTCGCGCTGCGCAACGCCGTGACCGCGGTGAGCCTGATCGATGAGGCGTTCGTGTACGACAACAGCGATCCCCGCCGCGAGCATCGCTTCCTGTTGCGTTTCCTGGACGGCCGCCTCGCCGGCTCCTGTCGCCGCGCCTCGCTGCCGGAGTGGGCACGGCAGGCGTTCGGCGAGCTGCTCCCCGAGGGCCCGGCCCGGGCGCACCGGGCGCCGTGACAATGCCTCCCGGAAGACTGGTAAACTGGGCCGGCCGCGGCGGATGTGCTCCGCCGAGAACACGAAGAAGCGGCGATTTCGGCACCGCGGGGTCCGGAGGGTCGTGGCTCGCCTCGACGCGGGCGAGCCGGCGGCCACGTGGCCGATCACGTACAGGGGGGAGCCGGAATGGCGCAGGACGGGTCCGCGGCGTCGAAAACACGCTACGCACACCTGCAGGATTACCTCGAGAGCATCTTCGTCGCGCGGCGGGCGGCCCGGCGCGCCGGCCGGGCCGTGCCCGGCGACGCCGATTCCGGTGACGACGCGCCCGTACGCATCGGCGAAGGCGCGTTCCGCGTGCTGCTGCGCGAGATCCTCGACGGGACGTACCCGCCGGGCTCGGCGATCCCGCCGGAGCGGACCCTGGCCGAGCACCTGGGCAGCAACCGGGGCGCGGTGCGGGAGGCCATCAAGCGCCTGCAGCAGGCCGGGGTCGTGGTATCGCGCCAGGGCCACGGCACCCGCGTGCTGGATTACCGGCAAAGCGGCAGCATGAACCTGCTCGACGAGCTGCTGCGCTCCCGGGACGGGCGGATCAATACCGACGTCGCGCGCAATATCATCGACCTGCGCCTGGCCCTGGGCACCGACGCCGCGGGCCTGGCGGCGCTGCGGGCGACGCCGGCGCAGGCGGACGAGCTGGAATCCCGGGCGCTTGCGCTGCCGGCCAGGGAGGACGACCTCGAGGCCCTGGAGGGGGCGGTCGCGGCCTTCTGGATGCGCGTGCTGGACCTGTCCGGCAACCTGCTCTACCGGCTGGTTTTCAACGCCATGCGCGACGGCTACGACCGTTACCTGGGACTGCTGCGGCCCCTGCTCGCGGAGGAATACCGCGCCTTCGACGAATACCGTGCCATTGCCGCAGCCGTGCGGCGCGGCAACGCGCAGGCCGCCCGGGAACGGGCCGGGGTGGTGCTGGGGCTCGGCGCGCACGTCATGTGCTACGTCATGGACTGGGTCGACGAGCGGCGCCGGCAGGCGGGGGACTGACGTCTCCCGGGCCGCCGGGGCTACCTCGAGCCGCCGAGCGGCGGCAGGTCGGGATTCAGCACGCGGGGGATCACCGGCAGCGCGGGCTCGAGGATGCGCGCCTGCACCCGGAGCGGACCGGTCAGGTGGGCCTCGAGGCTGCCGTGCACGGGCACCGTGGTACGCACCTCGGTCTTCAGCGGTATCTTCATTACCTGTTTCACGTGCGCTCGCAGCGGGCCGGCGAAACGGATCCGCACGTCCTGGTCGATGGGAACGCGCAGGTGCACCGGGACCTGCGTGTCCACGGGAATGGTGCCCTTGACCGGGACGTGCAGCGGGATCCCCAGGAGGTGCGTCTGCACGGTCGCATCCACGTGGATCGACTGGTGGAACGGGATCTTGCCGTCGTAGGTGAACACCGCGTGCACCGGCACCTTGTGATCGAAGCGCACGCGGGCGCGGATCGACTGGTCGATCGGCACGCGGAAGACCTGGTCGACCGGCGCGGTGATCGGGATGCGGGTGTCCAGGCGTGCCCGTACCGGGGTGGTGACGCGGACCCGGAGCGGAATCCGGTCGGGCATCGAGACCGCGAGGCGCCGGTGCCCCAGGGGTACGCGGTGGGCGAGCAGGTGGCGCAGCAGCAGGTAGCCGGCGCCCGACAGCAGCACCGCCGTGAGCAGCGAGCCCAGCAGCGCCGCCGCCAGCAGCGCTCCCCACCCGCGGACCGGGGTTGTCTGCCTGTCGGTCATGCCGTCGGCCTTATCTTGCGCGCCCGTCCGGCGTAGTAGATCCGTACGGGACGCCGCATTGCAAGTACCAATGTTCCAGCGGCTATTGTCAGGTCCCGGCCCCGTCGTGCGCTTTGCCGGGCGCGCGCGGATGGGCGGCACCGCACCGCCGCGTGCGGATCAGGTGACCGTCTTGCTTTGCTGCACGCGGCCCAACAGAAGCAGCAGGGGCAGGGTCGCGAGCACGCTGACCCCGAGCACCAGGAACACGTTGACCATGGCCTGCAGCGCCGCCTGCTGGTGCAGGATGCTGGCGAACAGGGCACCCGCGCGGTGGGTTATGCCCTCCAGGCCGAGCCGGGAAAGAGTATCGGCCACTGCGGGGTTGTACGGGTTGATGTGGGCACCGAGCTGGTTCCAGCTCACCTGGCCCTGGCGCGCGAACAGCGCGGCGCCCACGGCGACCCCGATCGAGCCGCCGATGGTGCGGCACAGCTGCCGCACGCCGGCGGCCTCGTGGGCGTCCGACTCCGGCAGTGTCTGGAAGGCGACCGTGGCCAGGGGGACGAACGCCAGTCCGACCCCGAAGCCCTGCACGATCGTGGGCCAGACCAGCCACCAGGTGTCGACCTGCAGGTTGTACCGGGTCATCGCCAGCACGCCGACGGTGAAGGTCGCCGCGCCGGCGATGACCAGCGGACGCGGCCCGGTGCGGTTGATCATGCGACTGACCAGGAACATCCCGGCCATCGAGGCCAGCCCCCGCGGGGCCATGATCAGGCCGGTGGCCAGTGCCGGGTAGCCCAGCAGGGTCTCGATCAGCATCGGCCGCAGGGTGATCATCCCGTACATGCTGAACATGAACACCGAGAAGATCAGCGTGGCGAAGCCGAAGTTCCGGTCGCGGAAGACGTGCAGGTCGAACACCGCCTTGCGCCCGTGCCGCCAGGTGTGCCGCAGCAGCAGCACGAAGCCGATCCCGCTGAGCACCGCGGAGATCCGGATCACGTCGGAGGAGAACCAGTCATAGCGCGTGCCGCGGTCGAGGATGAACTGCAGCGCGCCCACCGCCATCACCAGCCAGGCGAACCCGGTCCAGTCCATGCGGCGCTCGCGGCGCTCGCTGTCGGGCACGAACAGCCACGCGCCGATGAAGGCGAACAGGCCGATCGGAACGTTGATGTAGAAAGTCCAGCGCCAGGACAGCACCTGGGTCAGGTAACCGCCCAGGGTCGGGCCGAGGATGGGCCCGACCACCACCCCCAGGCCGAAGATGGCCATCGCGCGACCGCGTTCCTCCGGCGGATACGACTGCACCAGGATCGCCTGCGCCTGCGGCACCAGCCCGGCGCCCATGATCCCCTGCAGCAGCCGGAACAGGACGATCTCGTCCAGGTTGGTGGCGATCCCGCACAGCGCCGAGGCGGCCACGAACCCGGCGATCCCCACCATCAGGAAATTGCGCTGGCCCATGCGGTCGGTGAAATACCCGGTCAGCGGCATGAAGATGCCGGAGGCGATCAGGTAGCTGGTCAGAACCCAGGCGATCTCGTCCGGGGAGGCCGACAGCGATCCCTGCATGTGCGGCAGGGCCACCGCCACGATGGTCGTATCGACGATCTGGGTGATGGCGGCCGCCATCACCACCAGGGTGATCATGGCGCGATTTGCGGGAGGTTCGGTCACGGCTCTTTCTCAGCGCGCCCTCGTCCATCCGGCGCCCGCCCCCGGCCGGCGATCACGCCGGACGGCGGGCGCGGGCGCGCCGCCGGCCGGTCACTCCCGGTCCTCGCGCCGGTCCTCCTCGGACTCCAGCTCGGCCAGCGCCTGCTCCTGCTCCGCCTCCTGTCCGGCCACGTCGCTGTGGGTCTTGGCCAGGTACAGGTACATGCTCGGCACGATGTACAGGCTGAACATCGCGCCAATGCCCAGTCCGGTGGCGATCACGATGCCCAGCTGGTTGCGTGGCGGGGCACCCGTGCCGGTCGCCACGATCAGGGGCATGACGCCGAAGACCATGGAGAGCGTGGTCATCAGGATCGGGCGCAGCCGGATGCTGGCGGCCTTCTCCACCGCCTCGCGCAGGCCAAGCCCTTCCTCGCGCTGGACCTGGTTGGCGAACTGCACCACCAGGATGCCCTGCTTGGTGATCAGGCCGATCAGGGTGATCAGGGCGATCTGGGTATAGATATTCAGGCTGGCGAAGCCGAGGTCCATGAACAGCAGCGCGCCGGCGGCCGACATCGGCACCGCGAACATCACGATCAGCGCGTCGCGGAAGCTGTTGAACTGCGCCGACAGCAGCAGGTAGATCAGGACCAGCGCCAGCACCACGGCCACCGCGAAGGTGTTGCCCTGTTTCATGAACTGCCGCGACTGGCCGCCGTAGTTCACCGAGTAGTCCGGTGCGATCTGGTGCGCAATATTGCGCAGGTAGCTCAGTGCCTCGCCCTGGGAGACGCCCGGGAACGGCACTCCCTGGATGGTGACGCTGTTGATCCGGTCGAACTGCGGCAGCTCCTCGGGGATCACCCGGGTATTGAACGAGACCAGGGTGGACAGCGGGATCAGCTTGCCGCTTGCGGCACGGATGTAGTAGTGGCCGAGATCCTGCGGCTTGTCGCGGAAGGCGTCCGGGACCTGCGGGATCACCTGGTAGGCGTAGCCCGACTGGGTGTAGCGGTTCACGTAGGCCCCCGCCAGCATCGGCTGCAGATCGGCGGCGATCTGCTGCATGGAGATTCCCAGGTTCGCCGCCATCTTGCGGTCGACGTCGACCTCGGGCTGCGGCTGGTCGATCTTCAGGTCCTTGTTCAGGAACATGAACTTGCCGCTCGCCTCGGCCTTCTGGATCAGCTGGTCCGCGACCCTGGCGAGGTCGTCGTAGGAGACCGATGCGGTGAGCACGAAGTCGACCGGGAACAGGCCGCTGGCGCCGGGCAGGGGCGGGCGGGTGAATGCCGCCGCCTTGAGCCCCGGGATCTGGCTCACGTCGCGCTGGATCCTGGGCTTGAGATCCGAGGCGGTGGCGCCGCCGGGCCGCTCGCTGAACGGCTTGAGCTGGACCCCGCCGATCAGGCCGGTGTTGCCGGCGCCGCCGGTGGGGCTGAAACCGGTGACCATGAAGCTGGCCTTCCTCTCCGGCAGGTCGTGGAAGGACTGCAGGATCTGGCGGCCGTAGGCCTTGAGGTAGCCCGGCGCCGCGTTGGGCTGGGCGTTGCCGGTGGCGAACACGACCCCGCTGTTCTGCGGCGGGGACAGCTCGTGTTGCAGGCCCCCGTAGAGGAAGTACAGGGCGACGAAGGTCGCGATCACGAACAGCAGCCCCACCACCGGGAACTCCAGGAAGCCGTGCAGCGAGCGGTCGTACAGGGCCCGGAGCCGTTCGAAGGCGCCGTCCAGGAAATGGTTCAGGCCGTGGTCCGGGGTCTTGCGCAGGATCTTCCCGCTGAGCATGGGCGAGAGCGTGAGCGCGATCGCCATCGAGATCACCACCGCGAACACGATGGTGAAGGCGAACTCGGTGAACAGCGAGCCCGTGATCCCGCCCGAGAACGCCACCGGCAGGAACACCGCGACCAGCGTGGTGGACATGACGATGATCGGCATGGTGAGCTCGCGTGCCGACATCACCGCCGCCTGGAAGCCGCTGCGGCCTTCGTCGACGTGCCGGTGCACGTTCTCCACCATCACGATGGCGTCGTCCACCACCAGGCCGATCGCGAGCACCATCGCGAGCAGGGTCAGCAGGTTCAGCGAGTAGCCCGCCATGAACATGAAGATCCCGGCCCCGCCCAGCGACAGGGGGATGGCGATGGCCGGCACCAGCAGGCCGCGCAGGGATCCCAGGAACAGGAAGATCACGGCCACCACCACGAGCACGGTGATGCCGATGGTGCCCATCACCTCGTGGATCGCGATCTGGATGAAGTCGGCGCCGTTGTAGGGCATGCCGATCTTCAGCCCGGGCGGCAGGTGCTCGCGCAGCGAGGCGATCTTCTGCGTGACGCCCTGGGCCACCGACAGGTCATTGGCTTCCGGCGTGGTCTGGATGCCGACGCCCACGGCCGGCTTGCCGTCGTAGTAGAACTCCGAGCTGTAGCTCTCGGCGCCCAGCTTCACGCTGGCGACGTCCTTCAGGTACACGGGCGTGCCGGCCACGGTCTTGACCACCAGGTCCTCGAACTGGTCGGCCGAGGTCAGCTCCAGGTTGCTGGTCAGGGGTGCCGAGATCAGGTTGCCGCGCGTCTCGCCCACGGCCGCGACGACGTTCTGGCTCGCCAGGGCGTTCTGCACCTCGGCGGGAGTGACGTTGCGCGCGGCCATCTTCTTCGGGTTCAGCCACACGCGCACGGCCTGGTTGTTGCCGTTGCCGCCGGAGCCCCCGGGCGGGAAGATCTGCGCCTGCGACACCCCCAGCACGGTCTGCAGCAGCGGCTGGGCGTTGCGCACCACGTAGTCCACGATCTGCGCGGTGTTCATCTTGCCGCCGGGGCTGTAGAAGGAGATGTACATCAGCGCCGTCTGGTGCCCGGCCGACTCGTTGACCACCGGCGGGAAGCTGTCCTTGGGCAGCAGGCTCTGCACCTCGCGCACCTCGCTGAGGGCGTTCGCCAGTGCCTTCTGGGGGTTGGCGTTGAGGTGCATCCGCAGGGTCACCGTGGAGCTGCCCTGGCTGCTGCTGGAAGTCATGTAGTCCAGGTCCGGCGTGCTGCCCAGCACCCGGCTCAGCGGCTGGGTGATGTAGCTCTGCACCGTCTGCGGGCTGGCCCCGGGATAGGAGGTGCTGACGCTGATCTGGGTGGTGGTCAGGTGCGGATACTCGCGCACCGTCATCTGGGTCATGCCGAACAAGCCGAGCACGGCGATCACCGTGGCCAGCGTGATGCCCAGCACCGGGCGGCGTACGAACAGGTCGGTCCAGCGACCCCTGGAGTTGCGTCCCGCCATGGATCAGTCTCCGGAACCGTTGTCGGCGGGTCCGCCGGGGTGGGTGACGGCCTTGGGGCTCGCCACCACCTTGACGCGCGCCCCGGGGCGGAGCTTGACCTGGCCGGCGATGACGACCTCGTCGCCGGCCTTGACTCCCTTGGTGATCGCGACCCTGCCGTTGCGGATC
Organism: Gammaproteobacteria bacterium; assembly: GCA_035638775.1. GTDB lineage: Bacteria > Pseudomonadota > Gammaproteobacteria > UBA5335 > SLRW01 > DASQZJ01. The sequence goes on along the minus strand of DASQZJ010000011.1, from coordinate 15,112 downwards.
TCGCCGGTGTGGACGATGCGCTCCTTCGCGGTCGGACCCTGCTTGCCCTTGACCACGACGTAGACGTAGTCGCCGTAGGTGTTGTAGGCGATCGCGGTGCGCGGCACCGTCACGACTTTTCGGCTGCTGCCGAGATCGATCTCGACCTCGCCGTACATGCCGGGCCGGAGCACGGTCTTCGGGTTCGGCACGGTGGCCTGCGCGGAGAGGTTGCGCGTGCCGCTGTCCAGAGAGGACGCCAGCGAGGTGATCTTGCCCTTGAAGGTCTTGTCCTTGAGCGCGTCGACCGTGAGCGTGACCGCGTCGCCTTTCTCGATGCGCGAGACGTCCTTCTGCGGCACCTGGAAATCCACGTGCATCGGGTTCCACTGGTGGATGTCCACGACGCCGGTGCCCGGAGACACGTACTGGCCCAGGCTCACCTGGCGGATGCCGAGACGACCGTCGAAGGGCGCCCGGACCTGCAGGTTCGCCAGCGCCGCCTTGTCCCCGGCGATCGCGGCCTCGGCCTCGCTGTACGCCGCTTCGGCCGACTGCAGCTGCGACTGGCTGGTGGCCTTGCGGCGGTACAGGTTGCGCTGGCGCTTGAGCTCCTGGCGGGCGTTGACCAGCCTGGCCTGGTCGGCCTGCAGCTTGGCGCGCTCCACGTTGTCGTTGAGCTGGACCAGCAGCTGGCCCTTGTTGACCTTCTCCCCGGAGTGGAAATGCAGGCCGGTCACGGTGCCCGCGGTCTGCGCGGTCAGGGTGGTGCCCTGGACGGCCTTCAGCGACGCCACGGCCGTGAGCCGGTCGGCCCAGGTTGCGGTCTTCGCCTTGGCCGTGGATACGGTCACGGTGGGTGGACCCTTGGCGGCCATGGCCTGCTGCACCTTGTGCATCATGAAGGCGTGGAAGCCGATCACGCCGCCGTAGACCACGACGACGAACAGCACGAGCATGACGATGCGGCGGATCAGGCGCGTTCTCTGGGTTGCCATGGCGGTCAGGAGCTCCTGGAGTCGGTACTCTGGTCGCCGGAGCCGTGGGTCGTGGCCGAGTCCGGCCAGGCCCGGCCGCCGAGAGCGACGTAGAGGGCGGTCGTGTCGAGGTAGCGCTGGGTCAGCGCCTGGATCCAGGCGACCCGCGCGTTGCTGTAGTTCACCTCGGTGGTAAGGAGATCGAGGAAGCTCGCGCTCCCCTGGCGGTACTGGTCACGCGTGATCGACAGTGCCTGCTGCGCGGCGGTCAGCTGCTGCTGGCGCTGCTGCAGCACGGTGGCGTCGCTGTCCAGCGCGCGCAGGCCGTCCGCGACCTGCTGGAAGGCCGTCAGCAGGGTCTCGCGCCAGAGATCCTCGGTGGCCTGGAAGGCCGCCTTGGCCGCCTCGGACTGGTTCTTCAGGCGTCCGGCGTCGAACAGCTTGACGCTGGCGCCCAGGACCGCGTTCCAGATGTTGTACGGCGCCTTGAGGAAGTCTCCGGCGCTGGGAGCGCTCTGGCCGTAGCTGCCGCTGATATTGAAGCTCGGGAAGCGGTCCGTGTAGGCCAGCCCGTACTGGGCGTGCGCGGCCCGCACGCCGGCCTGCGCGGCCCGTACGTCGGGGCGCGAGCGCGCGAGACGGCTGGGCAGCGTGACCGGGATGGTTCCGGGCAGGGTCAGCCTGGAGAGATCCGGCACGCTCCCCTGGAACGAGGCCGGCGGCTTGCCCACCAGCGCGGCCAGGCTGTGGCGCGCCTGCGACAGCTGCTGCTCCAGCCGCGCGAGCTGGGCGCGGGTGGAGGCCAGCTGGCTGCGCTGGGTGAGCACGTCGGTATAGGGCACGGCACCGGCCTGGTAGCGCCGCTCGGTGAGTTGCAGGACCTGCTGCTGGTCCTTGACGATGGAGCGGGTGGCGTCGACCTGGGCGGCGTAGCCGGCGGCGGTGATCGCCGTGCTGGTGATGTTCCCGGCGAGGGTCAGGTAGGCGGCCTGCAGGTTGTAGCGCTGCTGTGCCTCCTGGGCCTTCGCGCTTTCGTAGGTCAGGCCGGTGCGGCCGAACACGCTGGGGCTGTAGGAGACGGTCAGGCTGCCGGCGAACACGTTGTAGAGCTGGGGCGGGAAAATCCCCTGCTGTGCGCTCCGCTGGCGGGTCACCGAGCCCTGCGCGCCGACGCTGGGATAGTAGCCGGCGGCACCGGCCCGGGCCAGGTACTGGTACTGGCGCAGGGTCGCCTGCGCGCGCGCCAGCGTCGGGCTGTTGGCGAAGGCCGAGCGCACCAGCGCATCCAGGCCGTGGGAGCCGAACGATCTCCACCAGTCGCCGGCCGCCTGCTCTCCGAACTGCAGCGTCTGGGCGTTGCCGCCCTGGCCCTTGGTGGCGGCAACCGTCTTGTGCGGCGGCTTGCCGCTGGTGTAGCGGGACGGCGCGGACGCCGCCGGCGGGTGGTAGGCGGGCGCCACCGCACAGCCGCCCAGCGCGAGTACCGCCGAGCAGCCGGCAATCATCCCGATCGCCCATCTTCCGTTCATGCGCCTTTCCCTCGTTTGCCGCCGCCCGGCGACTGCCTGCGCCGGCGCTCGCTCTTCACCAGCGCCACTCCGTACTGCGTCAGTCTCTGCACCGCGTCCTCCACCGCCTGCGGGTCGCGCAGCAGGTCGGGCGCCAGCGTGTCCACCGCCTCCCGCCGGATCAGCAGCATGACCGCCATCCCCGCCAGGCTGAACGCCAGGTGCTCGATGGCAAGGTCCGCCGCCTCCACGCCGCAGTGGCGCGCCAGGAATCGGCACAGCGCCTCGTGGTTGGGGCGGAAGCGCTCGCTGTGGCGCGCGGTCAATACCCCGCTGGGCTGCACCTCCTCGCGGATCACCAGCAGGCGCAGGTGTGGACTGACCCCCGGCTCCGTCAGCGGCCGCAGAACCTGCCGGAAGAAGGCCTCGAGCCCTGCGCGCAGGGAGGCCTTCGGATCGGTCAGCTCGGGCGGCAGGCGTGTCAGGCGTTCCGGGGGACGGAACACCTCACGGTAGAGACTCGCCTTGTCGCCGAAATAATAATGGATCGCGGCGCCGTTGGCATCCGCCATCCGGCAGATCTCGCGGGTGGAGGCGTCCTTGTAACCCTTGCGCGCGAATACCTCCGTCGCGGCACGGAGCAGGCGCTCCCGCACATTGCTTTCGTCCTCGGATGAGCCCACTCCCGGCCCGCCATATCGTTAGCATCCTAACTATTGGCTGGCATGATAGTCCAGTTATCCGGATGTTTCAAGCAGCCGTTTCAAGCAAGTGCTTCGGGAGACGCCCGGCCGCCGGAAGGGCGCGGTTTTGACGGCGCTGGCGATTGCGGGCAATCTCCGGACAAAACACGGGCGGGAATGCCGGACGCAGCCCGGTGCGCGCCGGCAGCCATGTTCCCGCCCGGGGAACGTTGCTTGCGGGGGAACGACCATGGACCAGCCCCTCCGGGGCCTCAGCGTGCTCGATCTCGGCCAGGTCTACCAGGGGCCGTACGCGGGCTTCCTGCTGGCGCGCGCCGGTGCCGACGTGATCAAGATCGAGCCGCCCGGCGGCGAGCCGCTGCGCGCACGGGAGAAGATCGGCGGCGGCGCGATCCTGCCCATGGCCATGCTCAATACCAACAAGCGCGGCATCACCCTCAACCTCAAGAGCGAGAAGGGGCGCGCGATGCTTTGCGGGATGGTCCGGGGGGCCGACGTGCTGATCGAGAACTACGCGCCCGGGGTGATGGAACGCCTCGGCGTGGGGGCCGAGCGGCTGATGGAGGAGAACCCGCGCCTGGTGTACGCCTCCGGGACTGGCTTCGGCCTCAGCGGGCCGGACCGGGACACCCTGGCCATGGATCTCACCGTGCAGGCCGTCTCCGGGATGATGAGCGTGACCGGGTTTCCGGACGGGCCGCCGCTCAAGGCCGGCCCGGCGGTGGCCGATTTCCTCTCGGGCACGCACCTGTACGGCGCCATCATGACCGCCCTGTTCGAGCGCGAGCGAACCGGGCGCGGCCGCCTGGTCGAGGTGGCCATGGAAGAGGCCGTCTATCCCACGCTCGCGTCCAACCTGGGGATTTGGCACAGCAGCGGCGGGAAGGTGCCGCCCCGGACCGGGAACCGCCATGGCGGGCTCGCCATCGCCCCGTACAACGTCTATCCGGCCAGCGACGGGCATGTCGCGGTGATCTGCGTCACCGACCAGCACTGGCGCAACCTGGCCCGGGCGATGGAGCAGGAGGAGCTCGCGGACGACCCGCGTTTCGCCAGCAACGCCGAACGGGTGCGCAATCTCGACCAGACCGACCGCGCGGTGGGCGACTGGTGCGCGCGGCGCACGCGTGCGCAGGTGCTGGAAGCGGTGCGTCGCCACCGCGTGCCCGCGGCCCCGGTGCGGGACCTGGACGAGGTCGCCCGCGACCCGCACATGCACCAGCGCGGCATGCTGCAATGGCTGGACCACCCGGAGCTCGGTCCCGTCGTGGTGCCCAACAGCCCGTTGCGCCTGCACGGCACGGAGGCGCCCGGCGCGCGGGCCCATCCCGACCTGGGACAGCACAACGTCGAGGTCTACGCGGAGCTGCTGGGGCTGTCGGCGCAGGAGGTCGACGCGCTGGCTGCCGAGGGCGTGATCTAGTATCGGCCGGGTCGGCGACGCCCGGGCATCGCGACCGGATCCGGCGGCCACCACAATGGAGCAGGCGGGAGAGAGCGTTCATGCAGACCGATCCCGAAGCCGCCGGGATGAACCCGCGGCAACTGGCGCGCATCCGCGCACACCTGGAGACGCGTTACCTGGAGCCCGGCAAGGTCGCCGGCTTCCTGCCGCTGGTCTGGCGCCGCGGTCATCCCGCCTGGTGCCAGCCGCTCGGGATGATGGACCGCGAACGCGAGCGGCCCATGCGCGAGGACACCATCTTCCGGATCTACTCGATGACCAAGCCGGTGACTTCGGTGGCGCTGATGACCCTCTACGAGGAGGGCCACTTCCAGCTGAACGACCCGGTGCGCCGCTTCATCCCGGAGCTGGCCGACCTGCGGGTGTTTCGCAGCGGCAACTATCCGGATTTCCTCACCCGCCCGGCGGAACGGCCGGTCACGATCCGGCACCTGCTCACGCATACCGCCGGGTTGACCTACGACTTCATGCAGCACAGCAACGTCGACCGGGCCTATCGCCGGCTGGGGGTGCGTCCCGAGCCCGCCGGTGACGCGCGCGAGATGATCCGGCGCCTGGCCGGGCTGCCGCTCGAGTTCACCCCCGGTACCCGCTGGAACTACTCGTTCGCCACGGACGTGGCGGGCCACCTCGTGGAGCGCATCTCCGGGCAGTCGCTGGAGACGTTCCTGCGCCGGCGCATCTTCGGGCCGCTGGCGATGGACGATACCGGCTTCACCGTGCCGCCGGAGAGCGTCGGGCGCTTCGCCGCCAATTACGAGCGCGGGCCGGACAAGCGGCTGCGGCTGATCGACGACCCGCAGGACAGTCCCTACATCCGCGACAAGACGTTCTTCTCCGGGGGCGGCGGGCTGGTCTCCACCGCGGGCGACTACCTGCGTTTCTGCCGCATGCTCCTGGGCGGCGGCAGCCTGGAGGGGGTGCGTATCCTCGGGCGCCGCACGCTCGACCTGATGACCCGCAACCACCTGCCCGGGGGAGCGGACATCCCGGCCATCGGGCTGGACACCGTGGTCGAGCGCAACATGGACGGCTACGGGTTCGGTCTCGGGTTTTCCGTGAACCTGGGACCGGAGCGTACCGGCACCATCGGCTCGGCGGGGGAATACGCCTGGAGCGGGGCGGCGAGCACCCTGTTCTGGGTGGATCCGGCGGAGGATCTCGTGTGTATCCTGATGACCCAGCTGATGCCGTCCGGTACGTTCAACTTCCGCGACCAGCTCAAGGCACTGGTGTACCCGGCGATCGAATGACGCGAACCGTTTCACCACCGGGCGAGGACATGCGCGTGCAGCAGCTGCGACGCAACCGGCGGATCATCCTGACGCTGGTGGTGGCGCTGGCGGGCACGGTGATCATGTTCGGCGCGGCGCTGTTGGAAGGCGTGCTGCACACGCGCCTGCCGGTGCCGCCCTGGGCGCTGGTGCTGGGCGGCTACCTGGTGCTGATCACCCTGTTCGCGCTGGGCCTGCTCCTGGGCGGGCGACTGGCCGGCCGCCGGTGAGTGCCCCCGGCCGGGCTGCCGTCAGCGGCCGAAGCGCCGACGCCGGCCCTGGTAGCTGCGGATGCAGCGCAGGAAGTCGATGCGGCGGAACTCGGGCCAGAGCACGTCGGTGAAGTAGTACTCGCTGTAGGCGGACTGCCACAGGCAGAAGCCCGACAGGCGCTGCTCCCCGCTGGTGCGGATGATGAAGTCCGGGTCCGGCACGCCGGCCGTGTACAGGTTGCAGCTGATCGCGTCCACGCTCAGCTGCTCGAGCGCCTGCGCGAACGAGCCGCCGGCCTCGGCCACCCGCGCCAGGTGCTTGCGCGCCGCGTCCACGATCTCCTGGCGGCCGTCGTAGGCCATCGCGATGTTGATCGTCATGCCGTCGTTGCCGGCGGTCTGGCTCTCGAGCTGGTCGATGGTCTCGACCACCTCCGCCGGCAGCCGGTCGCGCTGGCCGATCGCCCGGATGCGCACCCCGTGCGAGCGCAGCCGCGGGTCCTTCAGGATGGTCGGGCCCCGCTGCACGAACAGGTCCATCAGGTACTCGACCTCCTGCGGCGGGCGCGAGAAGTTGTCGTTGCTGAACACGAACAGGGTCACGTGGCGGATGCCGGTCTGGGCGCACCAGTCCAGCACCTCGATCAGCCGGTCCACGCCGAAGTGGTGACCGAGCCGGGCATCCATCCCCAGCGAGCGCGCGTAGCGCCGGTTGCCGTCCAGGATCATCCCCAGGTGCGCCGGTACCATGCCGCGCGCCACCTCCTGCTCCAGGTGCCGCTCGTAGACGCCATAGAGCGGACGGGTGAGCACGCGCCAGGCGGCGCGGGAGAATGCCTGGACCAGACGCAGGCGGGCGGACCAGTCAGCGGGCAGGGTGCGCGTGTTCAAGGTTGCCGATGCCTCATGCGAGCCGGGGAAGATCGTGGCGGCGGGGGATACGGGGCTTCCCGCCCTCCCTGTCACGCGGCGGCGACGCCCGGCCGCATGCCGCCACCGCGCAGGATTCTAACAGCTTGTCGCCGCCCCCCGCAGGGGCTTGACCGACGACCGGCTGCAATCCGTCGCCCCGGCGGGCCTATCGAAATTCGCTTCGGCAGACGGCCTGCGGCATACTGGAACCGGCTGTATATGCCCATCGGGGACAAGGATAAACATGCCGGGGGGTGCCGCGAGCTACCATTTCACCCTGTTCGCCCTGCCCAATCTGGTCGCTGCCGCGCTGATCCTCGGTTGGGGTGCCTGGGTACGCTGGTTCGAGGGGCCGACCCGGATCGGGAACCTCACCGCCGCGTTGAGCCTGGCCGCGGCCACCTGGCTGGGCGGGTTCGGACTGGTCTACACCGCGACCTCGGCCGCCGCGGCCCGTCCCTGGATCGAGCTGACCCAGTTCGGCGTGCTGGCGTTGCCGCCGCTGCTCCACGCCCTGCTGGCACGGCTGTTCCAGCTCCAGGGCTGGCGCCGCCGGATCAATCCCGCCCTGTGGCTGGTGTCGCTGGCCCTGGCCGCGGCGCTGGTCACGCACACCGACTACTTCCGCGCGCCGTACCATTACTGGTGGGGCTACTACGCGCACTACGGCATCGCCGGCACACTCTCCGCCGTCTACCTGGCGGCGATGCTCGCCTGGCTCGCGGTCGAGGGCGCCCGGGTGCTGCGCGCGCTGCCGCCGGAGAGCACCGCCCGCCGCCGGGTGAAGTTGATTCTGGTCGGCTTCACGGTCGCCTTCGGCGGGATCGTGGACATCCTCCCGGCGTGGGGCGTGCCCTGCTATCCGTTCGGCTACGCCATGGTGATGGTGCTGATCGGCACGGTGGGCTATGCCGCCTGGCGCTACCGGCTGCTGAGCATCACGCCGGAGACCGCGGCCCAGCAGATTCTCGCCAGCCTCACCGACGGCGTCGGGGTGGTGGACGAGGCGGGACGCGTGGCACTGATCAACGCGCGCGCCGAGGAGCTTCTCGGGGTCCGCGCGGGGGAGCTGCTCGGGCGGCCGGCCTGGGAGCTGGCGCAGCGCCTGGGGATTGCCGACCAGGTCGAGGAGCGGATCCTGCGGGAACCCGCCGGGGAGGCGCGGGAGGTGCGGCTGCCGCGTCCGGGCGGCGGCGAGCGCGTGCTCAGCATCTCCGGCTGGCCGCTGCGAAGCCGCCACGGCGAGACCCTGCTCGAGGTCTGGGTGCTGCACGACGTCACCGACTACCGTCGTGCGGCCGAGGAAATCGAGTACCTGGCCTACCACGACCGGCTCACCGGCCTGCCCAACCGGGCGCTGCTGCTCGATCGGCTGGGCCAGGCGCTCGCGCGCCTGAACCGCCCGGCTGCGCCCGGGGTTTGCCTGGTCCTGCTGGGGCTGGATCGCTTCACCAATGTCAACGACAGCTTCGGCCACAGTGCCGGTGACCGCGTGCTGCGGGTCATCGCCGAACGGCTCGCCGCGACCCTGCGGCCCGGGGACACGCTGGCCCGGGTCGGTGCCGACGAGTTCGGGGTACTGCTGGAGGGCGAGGTGGACCCCGCTTCGGTGCAGGCACTGGTGGCCGCCCTCCAGGCCGAGCTGCAGCAGGAGATCGTGCTCCAGGGGGAAGTGCTGACCATGCACGCCAGCGTCGGGGTCTCGCTGGCCAGGGCGCCCGGCCGGGATCCCGAGGGGCTGCTGCGCGAGGCGGACACCGCGATGCACCAGGCCAAGCGCGGCCACGGACCGGCGCCGGTGTTCTTCCAGTCCGAGATGAACGTGCAGGTGCAGACCCGGCTCGAGCTGGAGCAGGGGCTGCGGCGCGCGATCCAGCGCGACGAGCTCGAGGTGTACTACCAGCCCCTCGTCGCGGTCGCGGACGGGCATGTCGCCGGCTTCGAGGCGGTTGTGCGCTGGAACCACCCGCGCCGGGGAATGCTGCAGCCGGACGAGTTCATCCCCGTTGCCGAGGACACCGGCCTGATTACGCGACTGGACGGCTGGGTCGTGGCGACGGCCGCGCGGCAGGTGGCCCGCTGGCATGCGCTGCTGGGCGCATCGGACGGGCCGTCGCTGTCGGTGAACCTGTCTCCGCGCAAGCTGCGCGCCGGCGGGGTCGCGGACGAGCTCGCCGCGGTGCTGCGCGAAGCGCGGCTGCCACCGCGGTCGCTGACGGTGGAGATCACCGAGTCGGCCCTGATGGAGGACACGGATACCGCTTTCGCCGAGCTTTCCGCGATCCGCGAGCTCGGGGTGAGGCTGTCCATCGACGACTTCGGTACCGGCTATTCCAGCCTTGCCTATCTCAAGCGCTTCCCGGTCACGGAGACCAAGATCGATCGCAGCTTCGTCGCCGGGCTCGGCCGGGATCCGAACGACACCGCCATCGTCCGGGCGGTCATCGCCCTCAGCCACGCGCTGGGCCTGGAGACCGTGGCCGAGGGCGTCGAGAACGAGCTCCAGCTGGAAATCCTGGGCGAGCTCGGATGCGAGCTCGCCCAGGGCTTCCTGTTCGGGCCGCCGCTGCCGGCGGACAAGGCCCGGGCACTGCTCGACCGGCGGCCGCGCCGGTCCGGCAGCGCCGGTGCCGGGTGACGCCGCTCCCGCCGCTGCCTCAGCGGTGCAGCACCTTCATCTCGACCCGGCGGTTGCGCTGGCGTCCCGCGGCGCAAGGTGGCCCTGGCCTGGCGCGCGAGCTTCCCGCGGCCGAAGGCGATCGAGGCGCTGCGCCGGGCGATCCGCGAGTGTCCGATGAGCTGCGTGGACTTCCTCTGAAGCCCGGGGCGTCGGACCGGCCGTGCGCCGGGAGGGACCGGCGCACGGCGGCGGGTCATTCGGACAGGTTGCTGTAGATCGTCTTCCGGGGGCTGGCGAAGAAGCGCCGCAGGGCCGGCTCGAAGTATTCCAGGGGCCGGGTCTCCGCGTCGGGATCGAAGGCGGCGCCGTCGTACTTCGCGCAGAACTCCGCCGTGCGCCCGTAGAGCGGATGGTCCCGGAAGCGCTCGCGCAGGTTGCGGTCCAGGCCCAGGTGGTGGAAGAAATAATAGCCCTGGAAGATGGCGTGGTGCTTGACCATCCAGTGGTTCTCTTCCGAGGCGAACGGCTCGACCAGCGCCGCCGCGATGTCGGCGTGGTTGTAGGGCCCCAGGGTATCCCCGATGTCGTGCAGCAGTGCGCACACCACGTATTCCTCGTCCCGCCCGTCCTTCTCCGCCAGGGTCGCCGTCTGCAGCGAGTGCTCCAGGCGCGTCACCGGAAAGCCGCCGCAGTCCCCCTCGAGCAGGCGCAGATGGTCCAGTACCCGGTCGGGCAGGGCCTTCGCGAACGGCCCGAAGGCCTCGCCGATGATCTTCCAGTCCTGCTCCGTGCCGTCCTTCATGTGGCGGAACGTCGCACGTGCTTCCGCGGTCTCGTTCATGTGGTGATCTCCTCCGGAATGCCGGGCCCCACGATACCGCATTTTCCCCGGCCCGGGTGCGGTGGCGGTCCGCGCCCGCGGGGGTCCGCTATGCTTGTCTGCGGATTTCCCGGTATGGTCGGGGCAGACATCCGAATGTACGACGGGAGGCAGGCATGGCGACACGCAAGCGGGAGGTGCCGGCGGACGCGCCCCTCGCGCCGGACGCGCCGACCCACGAGGTGTTCAACCAGCCCCCGCCGCTCGAGGGCTACAACGCCTACGCCACGGACGCGGCCCTGCGCGAGGCGCTGCACCGCGAGGGCGGCGGCTGGGGCGAGCAGCGGCTGCAGCGCTTCGGCGAGATCGCCGGCGGCGAGCTGATCGAGGTCGGGCGCCGGGCCAACGAGAACCCGCCGCGGCTGCGCGCTTTCGACCGCTACGGCCACCGCATCGACGAGGTCGAGTTCCACCCCGCCTACCACCGCTCCATGACCATCGCCAAGGAGCACGGCCTGCACAGCCTTGCCTGGACGGCCGGGCGCGAGGGGGCGCAGGTGGTCCGCTCGGCACTGATCTACCTGCACAACCAGTTCGAGGCGGGCACCATGTGCCCGGTCACCATGACCCACGCCTCGGTGCCGGCGCTGCGCCACCAGAGCGACGTCGCCGACGCGTGGCTGCCGAAGATCCTCGCCGACGTCTACGACCCGGCCTGCCGGCCGGCGCAGGAGAAGGCCGGCCTGACGGTGGGCATGGGCATGACCGAGAAGCAGGGCGGCTCCGACGTCCGGGCCAATACCACGCGTGCCCGTCCCCTGGGGCGGGGCGGTCCGGGCGGCGAGTACGCGCTGGTCGGGCACAAGTGGTTCTTCTCGGCGCCCATGTGCGATGCCTTCCTGGTGCTGGCCCAGACCGGGCGAGGCCTGTCCTGCTTCCTGCTGCCCAGGTGGCGGCCGGACGGCAGCCGCAACCCGATCCAGATCCAGCGCCTCAAGGACAAGCTGGGCGATCGCTCCAACGCCTCGTCCGAGGTGGAGTTCCGGGGTGCGTTCGGCTGGATGCTGGGCGAGGAGGGCCGCGGCGTGCCCACCATCCTGGAGATGGTGGCGCAGACGCGCCTGGACTGCATGCTCGGCTCCTCGGGCCTGATGCGCCAGGCGCTGGTGCAGGCGCTGCACCACTGTCGCTACCGCGAGGCCTTCGGCCGGCGCCTGATCGACCAGCCGCTGATGCGCAACGTGCTGGCCGACCTGGCGCTGGAGTCCGAGGCCGCCATGGCGCTGTCGATGCGCACCGCCCGCGCGTTCGACGAGGCCGCCCGCGGCGAGGAGCATGCCACCCTGCTGGCCCGGATCATGACGCCGGTGGGCAAGTACTGGGTCTGCCGGCGCACGCCGGCGCAGGTGAACGAGGCGCAGGAATGCCTGGGCGGCGCCGGCTACGTCGAGGATCACGTGATGCCGCGCCTGTATCGCCAGGCGCCCCTGAATTCCATCTGGGAGGGGTCCGGCAACGTCCAGTGCCTGGACATGCTGCGGGCGATGCAGCGATCGCCGGAGTGCGTCGAGGCGCTGCTGGCGGAGCTGCGCTCGGTCGCGGGCGAGAACCGGCACTACGACGAGCACCTGCGCGCGGTGCAGTCGCTGCTGGGCGAGCGCGAGGAACTTCAGGCCCGCGCGCGGCGTCTTGTAGAGAAGACGGCCCTGGCCCTGCAGGCGTCGGTGCTGATCCGTTCCGGCAACGCCGCGCTCAGCGATGCGTTCTGCGCCGCGCGCCTCGGCGGCGACGCCGGCCTGGCGCTCGGCACCCTGCCGCCGGGATCCGATCTCGACACCATCATCGAGCGTGCCCTGCATGCGTGACGCGCCCCGGTCGCGCGGATTCCCGGCACGGCCGCGGGGCGCGCGAGCGAGGAGTGGGCGATGGACGTAAGACTGGACGGCAAGCGCGCCCTGGTGACCGGCGCCAATTCCGGCATCGGCGCGGCGATCTCGCGCGAGTTCGGGGCCGCGGGCGCGCGAGTGGCGGTGAACTATCTCGCCCATCCCAAGGCCGCGCGGGATCTGTGCCGCGAGATCGAGGCCGCGGGCGGGGAAGCCCTCCCGCTGCAGGCGGACATCAGCGATCCGGCCGCCGTCGGGCACCTGTTCGCCGAGGTCGACCAGGCCTGGGGCGGGCTCGACGTGCTGGTCAACAACGCCGGCATCGACGGACCGCGCGAGCGCGGCTGGGAGGCGCGCCTGGAGGACTGGCGCGGGGTGTTCGAGGTGAACCTGTTCGGCGCGTTCTACTGCGCGCAGGAGGCGCTGCGCCGGATGGTGCCCGCCGGGACCGGCACGGTCATCAATCTCACCTCGGTGCACGAGACCATCCCCTGGAGCGGCTACAGCGCCTACACCGCCAGCAAGGCCGGCCTGTCGATGCTCACCCGGACGCTGGCCCAGGAGGCCGCGCCCTACGGGGTGCGGGTGCTGGCGCTGGCCCCGGGGGCGATCGAGAGCCCCATCAACCGTGCCGTGCGCGAGGACCGGCATGCGCTGGAGGACCTGCTGGAGAAGATCCCGGAGGGGGCCCTGGGCGATCCCGTGGACATCGCCCGCATGGCGGTGATGCTGGCCTCCGACCTGTCCCGCTACGTCACCGGCACCACGGTCTACGTGGACGGCGGCATGACCCTGTTCCCCTCCTTCACCCAAGGGGGCTGAGCGATGCACGAGCCACGCCGCTACGATCCCGCGCGGATGCCGGAGTTCAAGCCGATCGAGGCCTACGGCGCCATCGGCGACACGCGCACCGCGGCGCTGGTGGGCGAGGACGGCTCCATCGACTGGGCCTGCTTCCCGGACTTCGACAGCCCGGCGGTGTTCGCGGCGATGCTGGACCCGGCCGCGGGCCGCTTCGCGGTGCGACCGGCCGAGCCGTTCCGCAGCCGCCAGTACTACGAGCCGGGCACCAACATCCTGGTCACCGAGTTCAGCACGGACCGGGGCGGGGTGGTCCGGATGCGCGACTTCATGCCGGTGATCGCCGAGCGCCGGCTGCCCGCCTCGGAGATTCACCGCAAGCTGGAGGGCGTCACCGGACGCGTGGAGATGGACCTGGTGTTCGAGCCGCGCTTCGATCACGGCCTCGAAACGCCCGTTCTGGACCGCCACGCCTACGGCGCCATTGCCCGTGACCGCGCGGGCAGCGGCCGCAGCCTGACGCTGGTCAGCCCGGTGCCGCTGGAGGTGGACGACAGCAGTGCGCGGGCCCGCTTCGTGCTCGACGGCGGCGAGCGGGTGTGGCTGATCGTGGACTGGGACAGCAACCAGGTGCATCCGACCGCCGCCTACCGCTCGGAGACCCGCATCACGCTGGCGCGGGGTTACTGGCGCGACTGGATCTCGCGGCTGCGCTACCAGGGCAACTGGCGCCAGGAGGTCGAGCGCAGCCTGCTGACGCTCAAGCTGCTGACCTACGGCAACACGGGCGCGGTGATCGCCGCCGTCACCGCCGGCCTGCCGGAGTGGCCGGGCGGCGTGCGCAACTGGGACTACCGTTACACCTGGGTGCGCGATTCCGCCTTCATCCTGCGCGCGTTTTTCACCGCGGGCTTCGTGGAGGAGGGCACCGCCTACTTCGACTGGCTGCTGGAGCACTGCCTGGGGCGGGAGGCCGAGCCCGGGGTGCTGTACACCATCCACGGCGGGTCCGACCTGGACGAGCGCGAGATCCCGCTGCGCGGCTGGCGCGACTCCCGCCCGGTGCGCGTGGGCAACGGCGCCAGCGGGCAGTTCCAGCTGGACATCTACGGCAGCCTGATCGACGCCGCGCTGCACTACCAGGAGGCCGGCGGGGTGCTCACCATGGTCGAGGCCGAGCGGCTGGTCGCGATCATCGAGCGCGTGCGCAAGCTCTGGCGGCGCCCCGACGACGGCATCTGGGAGGCCCGCGACGGTCCCAAGCACCACACCTATTCCAAGACCTGGGCCTGGGTCGCCCTGGACCGCGGCGTACGGCTGGCGCGCCGGCTGGGCCTGGACCTGCCCTGGGAGGAGTGGGCCGAGGAGGCCGAGGCGATCCGCCGGGACGTGCTCGCCAATGCCTACAACGAGGAGATCGGCGCGTTCACCCAGTACTACGGCGCCGACGTCCTCGATGCCGCGGTGCTGGTGATGCCGATCACCGGGATCATCTCGGCCAGCGATCCGCGCTTCCGCGCCACCCGCGAGCTGATCGTGGACAAGCTCGCCGCCGGCCCGTATCCGCTGCTCTACCGTTACGACCCGAGGCTTGCCTCGGACGGCGTGGGCGGCGAGGAGGGCGCCTTCCTGCTGCCGTCGTTCTGGCTGGTCGAGTGCCTGCTGCTGGCCGGCATGTACAAGGAGGCGCGGGCGACGTTCGAGGCCCTGCTGCGCCACGCCTCCGCGCTGGGCCTGCTGAGCGAGGAGATCCACCCCGAGACCGGTGAGCTGCTGGGCAACTTCCCCCAGGGGCTGAGCCACCTCGGGCTGATCAACGCCGCGCTGCGCCTGGAGCGTTCCGGCCCCACCGAGGTCAGCATGCTCAAGCCGGTGCCCGAGCAGGACCGGCTGGGCGCACCCGCCGCGGAGCGCAAGCGGGCCTAGCTGCCGGAGAACCGCTCCCGCAGCGGGT
>DASQZJ010000010.1:0-8944 GCA_035638775.1 Gammaproteobacteria bacterium | reverse complement strand
GACAGGAGCGCCCGGCGGGAGAGCGCGTGAGCGGCGATCACCGCGTTGCGCTCGCTTGTCGTAGCGTTGCTACGCCTTCGCTCCCGCGCCTTGTCCTCACCACTCACGCGCTCTCTGAGATGCGGCATTACCCCCGACCGGGTTAGTTCAGTAAACTGTCGCCAGCCGAAGAACTGCCATCCTGCTACTTCCGAGGGGTCTCAACCATGGCCAAGTTTGGAGTTGGACAGCCAGCCTCGCGCGTGGAGGACGCGCGTCTTCTGACCGGTCACGGCCGTTATGTCGCCGACATCACCGTGCCCCGGCAGCTGCACGCGGCCGTGCACCGCTCGCCGCACGCGCATGCCGAAATCCGGTCCGTCGATACCTCGGCCGCGCAGCAGGCCCCCGGCGTCGTCGCCGTCTACACCGGCGACGACCTCGCCGCCGACGGCATCGGCAACCTCCCCTGTCTCGCCGAGGTCAAGAACCGGGACGGCTCGGACCTGGTCAAGCCGCCCCGTCCCGCGCTGGCGCAGGGACGGGTGCGTTTCGTGGGCGACCCGATCGCCATGGTGGTCGCCGAAACCCGGGAACAGGCGAACGACGCGGTGGACCTGATCGAAGTCGACTTCGCGATGCTCGATGCGGTCACCGACACCGCGGGCGCGCTGGAGGAAAGGGCGCCGCAGATCTGGGACGAGGCGCCCGGCAATCTCTGCTTCGACTGGGAGATGGGGGACTCCCCGGCCACGGAACAGGCATTCCGGCAGGCAGCGCGCGTGGTATCGGTGGACCTCGTGAACAACCGGGTGGTGGCAAACCCGATGGAGACCCGCGGCGCGATCGGCTCCGTCGACGAACAGGGCCGCATGGTCCTGCACGTCGCCAGCCAGGGCTCGCACCTGGTGCGGACGATCCTCGCCGGCATGGTCTTCCAGGTGCCCGAGGAGCAGATGCACGTGATCACGCCCGATGTCGGCGGCGGCTTCGGCATGAAGATCTTCGTCTACCCGGAATACGTGATGGTCCTGTACGCCGCGCGCAAGCTGGGTCGGCCGGTGAAGTGGATCGGCCAGCGCTCGGAGGCGTTCCTGGGCGACGCGCACGGCCGCGATCACGTCAGCCACGCCGAGATGGCGCTGGACGAGGAGGGACACTTCCTGGGCCTGCGCGTGCGCACCGTGGCCAACCTCGGGGCGTACCTGTCCAACATGGGTCCGTTCATCCCCACCGAGGCCGGAGCGGGCATGCTCGCCGGCTGCTACGCGGTGCCCGCCGCCCATGTCTCGGTGCGCGGCGCGTTCTCCAATACCAGTCCCACCGACGCCTATCGCGGCGCCGGACGGCCGGAGGCGGCCTACCTGCTGGAGCGGCTGGTGGACAAGTGCGGCCGCGAGACCGGGCTCGGCCCGGCCGAGATCCGCCGGCGCAACTTCATCCGGCCCGACCAGATGCCGTTCACGACGGCGCTCGGGATGACCTACGACACCGGTGACTTCGCGCGCAACATGGACGACGCCCTGGAGATCGCCGACTGGAACGGCTTCGACGGGCGACGCCGGCAGAGCGGCAGCGGTCGCCTGCGCGGCATCGGCATGTCGACCTACATCGAGGCCTGCGCGGGCGGTTTCCCGGAGGCGGCCCGCGTGCAGGTCAACCCCGACGGCGGCGTCACCGTGCTGGTGGGTACCCAGTCCAACGGCCAGGGCCATGAAACCGCCTACACCCAGATCATCTGCGAGCAGTTCGGGCTCGAGCCGGAGCAGGTCAGCATCGTGCAGGGCGACACCGATCGCGTGGCGACCGGTGCCGGCACCATGGGCTCGCGCTCGATCCCGGTGGGCGGCACCGTGGTCCGCAACGCTGCCGAGCAGGTGATCGAGAAGGGCCGGGAGAAGGCCGCCGAGATGCTGGAAGCCGCCGCCGCCGACAT
This sequence comes from Gammaproteobacteria bacterium, assembly GCA_035638775.1. Taxonomy (GTDB): domain Bacteria; phylum Pseudomonadota; class Gammaproteobacteria; order UBA5335; family SLRW01; genus DASQZJ01. The sequence continues at coordinate 7,029 of DASQZJ010000010.1, read as the reverse complement.
CGAGTACCGCGACGGCAGCTACCGCATCGTGGGCACCGATCGCGAGACTTCGTTCGGCGACGTTGCGCGCGCCTCCGACCCGGGCGACGGCTCGCCCAGCTTCGACGAGCAGGCCGGCTGGGGACCGGAGGTTCCGACCTTCCCCAACGGCACCCATATCTGCGAGCTGGAGGTGGACCGCGACACCGGCGAGGTGGAGCTGCTGCGCTACACCGTGGTCGACGACTTCGGCACCGTGCTCAATCCCAAGCTGCTGGAGGGCCAGGTGCACGGCGGGATCGCCCAGGGCATCGGCCAGGCGCTGCTGGAGCACACGGTGTACGACCCGGAGTCGGGCCAGCTGGTGACCGGCAGCTTCATGGACTACACCATGCCGCGGGCGGACGACGTTCCGCAGATCACCTTCCGGCTCAACCACATCCCGTCCACGACCAACCCGATGGGCATGAAGGGCGCGGGGGAGGCCGGCGCCATCGGCGCCCCGCCGGCGATCATCAACGCGCTGGTGGATGCGCTGTCGGAATTCGGCGTGGAGCACGTCGACATGCCGGCGACGCCGTCGGCGCTCTGGGAACGCATGCAAGCCTGAGGCCCGGCCATCGGCCGGCGGCGCCCGCGCCGCCGGCCGATGGCCCGGATCGCTCAGTCTTTCCGCTGCCGGCGCAGCACCTCGAGCTTCTCCTCGTATTCCTCGCGCTCGATCTCTCCGCGCGCGTAGCGCTTGTGCAGGATGTCCTCGGCGGACTCGTCCTGCGGCAGCTGCGCCTGTCCGGGCGGCAGCGCCCACTGGCGGCGCCAGCCGACCACGCCCCATACCACGGCGACGACCACCGCGATCAGGAACAGCCACCACAGGCCCATCCAGACCCAGTGCCAGGCGCCGAACCAGTGCCCGCCGTATCCCCAGTGATTCATGCCTGTCACCCTCTCGTCCGGGACATACCCGGGGAGCATGGCACCGGTGCAGCGGCGCGTACTGACGAGGATCAAGCCCCGGGGGCCGCGATCAGGGCAGCCCCCCCGGCGTGCTCCCGGAGCCGCCGCCGGCGTCGCCCCGGGCATAGGGCTTCAGCGGCGGCTCACCCGAGGTCGGACCCGTCCCGATCGCCATCGCCGCGTCGAGGCAGCTGCCGATGATGGTGCGCAGGAAGGCGTTCAGCGTGACTCCGGGCGCCTGCACCCGCGCGCACGCCGAGCGATCCACCCGGGACAGCTTCGCCGGTCCCGCGTGACTGAGTGCATCTTCGGTGATGGCATACACGGCCGCGTCGGTGAGCTCTCCCGGATGCGTCACGACGCGCCCGGGGCACAGGTCCTGGACCAGGACATTGGAGGCGCCCCTGACCGCGGAGGTGTAGCTGGGCACCAGCTCTTCCACGACCTCGTCGGTGATGCTGAAGATGCTGGTGCAGGACACGCCCTGCGGAACCCCCTCGTCGTCGTTGAGCGCGGCCAGGAACCGCGAGCCCACGCGCTGCTGCTGAACCGAGGCGGTGCACGCCGCCAGCTGCTGCAGGCACGCCGTGTTGGCGCCCCCGGTGCCGTGATTGGGGGCCGCCAGCGAGACGAAGTCGTCGATGTGCTTGTGCACGTCCGGCCAGTACTTGCCAATCTTCCAGCGCACCTCGAGGCCGCCCTGGCTGTGCGTGATCACGTCCAGGGGCTCGCCGTAGTGCCGTGACATGGCGCGCAGGGCCCCGACGACGTACTCGCTGCTGACCTGGATATCGCCCAGCGCCTTGTCCGGCAGGTTGACCGTGCACACCGGATAGCCCTGCTCGGGGAGCAGCTTGCGGTAGTTGCCGGCCCAGGTCTCCTGCGCGTTCATGCCGGTGCCGTGCACCAGCAGGACGGCCCGGTCCCGGGCCCGTCAGATCCCCCGGCGTGACGATGCCGGCGACCGCGGTGGTGCCAGTGCCCCGGGGCGGCCGCGGCCATCGCCACCCCCGCGAGGCGGACGAGCCCGCCGCGCGACGGGGCGCTGCCGGCCGTATCGTTCTTGCGCCCAGGCGCTCCACCATGGCCGACGGCGCGGTATACGGAGCGTATCCGGATCCGGAGGTCAAAGACCGGCGAAGGATGTGCCGGGCGTCAGCTCCCGAAGCAGTCCTCGAGGCCGACGGACGCGAGCCACGCGTTGACCTTGCGGCGAGCCGCATCGTCCAGCTGGCAGCGGATCCTGTCCACGATCATCTGGCGCGAACATTCCGGATAGCTCCGGGCCAGATAGCTGACGGATTCCCCGTGGATGTCCGCCCGGAACGCCTTGTCGCCGTTCTCGCGGGCACCGCGGTTGCCGAGCACGAAGGGGCGGTAGGTGGCCGACATCTCGCCCAGCACCGTCCGGGCGAAGGGGGTCGAGTCCGGGAACGGTGCCAGCTCGCCCCAGGGCTCGTCGCGGTCGGCCTCGCTCTCCGCCCAGCGAACGACGCGCGGGAACCGGGCGACGAGTTTTTTCGGGTCGGGATCGTTGTTGGTATGGGCGCGCAGTCCGCCCAGCACGATGCAGTCCACCGCCGTGGGGCGATCGCCGAGCAGGAAGCGCGTCTCGCCGAGCTGTTTTTCCATCGCCTCCAGCAGCCGCTGGTACTCGGCCTCCGCGGCCTCCTGCTGGCGCTCGCTCTCGGTGCCGGTGGCACGGCAGGCGCGCCGGCCCCACTGCGCCACCTGGCGTGCGGCCTGCTCGTCGCCGCCGGTAATCCGCAGGGCCGCGGTGCCCGCGCTCTCCTCGTAGTGCCAGCGGTAATGCACCATGGTACGGGCGATCCACTCGTCGAAGTATTCCTCGACCACCTGCACCAGGATCCCCGGCGGTCCCGCCGGGAACATGCGGCGTTTCGGCAGGCGCGAGTCCATCAGCTGCATCAGCGGCGTGCTGTCGGCGATCATCCAGTTCTCGGGCGTGTGCAGCACCGGGACCTGGTGGGTTCCCGCGCGCTGCTCGATCTCCTCGGCGCGGCCGCCCGTGCGCTTGTCGACCAGCGCGAAATCGGTGCCGTAGAAGCGGAACGCCGCTTCCAGCTTGCGGGTGAAGTAGCTGAGGTCGTTGCCGTAGATGCGGTACATGGACACTCTCCGGAGATGGCGGGAAGTTGCTCTGGAATTCACGCGTATCGTCCATGGTAAGGCGGGACCGTCCGCCAGGCGAAGCGTCCCCGGCCTCCGCCGGAGTGGTAGACTCCTCGAGCCGCATCCGCCCCCGAACCCGCACACGCGCAACGTGAACGAGCCCGAACCCTTCCAATCCGCGCCCGGTGCCGCCGCCGCGAGCTGGTGGACCTCGGCCGTGGCCTTTCTCGGCGGCATCGGCGGGGGCGTGGTGTTCCCGATCCTGCCGACCCTGGGCCTGCGCCTGGGCCTGTCGGCAGCGCTGGTCGGCCTGATCCTGGCGGCCAACCGCATTACCCGCATCGGCTTCAACCCGGTGACGGGCGCCCTGGTGGACCGGTTCGGGGGCAAGGGCCCGGTCACCGCGGGACTGGTGATCGAAACCGGGGCCATCGCCATGTTCGTACTGGCGCTGCACGCGCGGCTGCCGGGGCTCTGGTTCCTCGGCGGCCGGGTCGTCTGGGGCGTGGGCTCGTCACTGCTGATCGTCGGCGCGATGGCTGCGGTGCTGGCGATCTCCGGCCACGGCGACCGGGGCCGCCTGGTCGGACGGGTCCGCATGTCGATGAGCCTGGGGCTGCCGGGCGGCCTGCTGCTGGGTGGCGTCCTGGCGGATGCCGCCAGCCCCCGCACCGCCTTCGTCACGGCCGCCGCGGTCACCGCCGTCGCCGCGCTGCTGGCCCTGTGGGGCGTGCCGGCGCGGGCCCGGCGGCCGGACGACGATGCCGCCCCCGGCCGGAGCGGGCTCGGGGTATGGAAGGCCCTGTGGCACGAGCGGGCGCTGCGCGTGATCTGGATCTACAACCTGCTGGTATTTCTCACCGTGCAGGGGGTGCTGCTGTCCACCGTGGTGCTGCTGATCGCCGCGCGGGGCCTGTTCGTGCCCGGCCTGCACGAACAGGGCAGCGCCGGCCTCCTGATGGCAGTGCTGATGGTGTTTCGCGGCATCGCCTCGATCAGCGTGGGCCGATGGCTGGACCGCAGCGCGTCCCGGACCGGGCCGCTGCTGTTGGCGCTGGCCGCCATGGTCGGCGGATTCGCGGGCCTGGCGCTCGCGCGCGACCTGGTCACGGCGATGGTTTCCCTGCTCGCCATCGGCGCGGGCACCGGCGCGCTCACCATCCCCCTGCTGGCGCTGCTCGGCGACGTCACGGATCAGGCCGAGCGCGGCCGCGCGCTCGCCGGCTACCAGGTGTTCGGCGACATCGGCGGCAGCATCGGCCCGATCGTGGGGCTGCAGCTGGCCGCCACGACCGGCTTTGCGGCCCTGTACGCCGGACTCGCCGTGGTGCTGGCCGCGAGCCTGCCGCTGGTCCGGTGGCTGCGTCGCCGCGAACGCGACGCCGCCGGGAACGCCGCCTGAGGCGATCCGTCACGGCCCGCCGGAAGGCGCATTGAGCAGGATCAGCTCGATCTCCTCCGTGATCTCCTCCTGGCGCAGGGCGTTGCGCTGCAGCGCATACTCGGCCCGGCGCCGGTCGATATGATCCACCGCACCCTGCAGGTGCGCCATGCGGCGATGGTTCTCCGCCGCCAGCGCATCGTAGAAGGCCGCATGCAGCCCCGCGAACAGGCGGGCGTCCAGCAGCGCCCGGAACAGCTCGCCCGGGGCCAGGTTCAGGGCGGGCGCCGGGCCGCCAGTCACACCCGTCGCGGGGCTCGGCATCACCGGAAACAGCGGCTGTCGCTGCACCGCCTCCTCCAGCGGAAGGTGATGCAGCACCGTCAGCGCCAGGGGGCCGACCTCGTGCTGACGGCGAGAGACGGCGTCCAGCAGCCCCAGCAGGGCCTGTTCGATCTGCTCCGCGGCATCCGGCCCGGGCAGGGGCACGACCCCGGTCAGCCCTGGCGGCAGGCGCGAGACCAGCCGCTGACCGACCGCGAACACGAGGCCGGGGCGGGGCTCGGCCGCGAGCGCATCGGTCAACGCCGCGACCAGGGTCTCGTTGTAGTTGCCGCAAAAGCCCCGTTCGGAGCCCAGCACGACGAAGGCGGCGGCAGCGCAGGCGGGTTGCCAATGCGCCATCGGAAAGTGCCCCGCAAAGTCCCCGGACGCGGTCTCTACCACGTCGAGCACGCCCCGCTGCGTGTCCGCGAACCGGGCCAGCTTGCGTGTCTCCAGCAGTGCCAGGGTCTTGAGACTGGACATGATCTCGCGGATCTCGCCCAGCAACTTCAACCGCGCATCGATCTCCCGCCGCCGGCTCATGGGGCCGGATCCGCGGCCGGCACCGGAATGCCGAGCGAGCCGCTCACCGTGGCGAGCCAGTCGTCATGGGATTGCTCCAGCGTCAGCTCGCTCGTGCGGGCAGCCTCGCGCAACTTCGCCAGCAGGCCCGGAATTTCCTGCGGGCTCGCGGCGTCGAACAGGCCGGCATTGATCGCGACCAGCCAGGCCAGCTGCGCGGTCTCTCCCCAGGGATCGAGCCGATCCTGCTTGAGCGCCTCGCGCAGCACCCGGCCGTGACGGATGCGGGCCTCCATCCCCGCCTCCAGGCGCGCGCCGAAGCGCGTGAACACTTCCAGCTCCAGGAACTGCAGGTAGTCCAGTTTCATGCGGCCCGCCTCCTCCTTGATGCGGGGGTGCTGGGCCTTGCCGCCGATACGGGACACCGACCGGGCGATGTCCACCGCCGGGCGGAATCCGGCGGCGAACAGCTCCTGGTCGAGGTAGATCTGGCCGTCGGTGATGGAGATGAGGTTGGTGGGGATATAGGCGGCGATCTCGCCCTGCTGGGTCTCCACCACCGCCAGCGCGGTCATGCTTCCGCCGCCGTGCGCCGGCGCCAGGCAGGTGGCACGCTCCAGCAGCCGGGCGTGCAGGAAGAAGATGTCGCCCGGGTAGGCCTCCCGCCCCGGCGGTCGCCTGAGCAGAAGCGAGAGCTCCCGGTAGGCGCGGGCGTGATTGCTCAGGTCGTCGTAGACCACCAGCGTATCGTGGCCCGCGGCCATCCATTCCTCGGCGATGGCGCAGCCGGCGAACGGCGCCAGGTACTGCAGCCCCGGCAGGGCGCTGGCCTCGCCCACCACCAGCGTGGTGTAGTCCAGCGCCTGGAAACGCCGCAGCGTCTCGATGGCGCTGACCGCGGCCGAACGCTTCTGCCGGACCAGCACGTATACGCAGCGCACCCCGCGCCCGCGCTGGTTGATCACGGTGTCCAGCGCGATCGAGCTGCGACCGAGACCCTCGTCGCCCACGATCAGCTGACGCTGACCCTTGCCGATCGGGATCATGGTGTCGACGATCCTGATCCCCGTGTACAGCGGACGTTTCACGAAGTCCCGCTGCAGCAGCGAGGGTGACAGCACGTCCAGCGGGCGGCGGTGCTCACAGGCCGGGACGGGCTGCTCGTCGAGCGGCTGACCCACCGGGTCGACCACCCGCCCGAGCAGCGCGTCACCCACCGGGATGCTCAGGGTCAGGCGTGAGCGCCGGGCGGGTGTGCCCGCCGTGAGCCCGCCGGTCTGGTACAGCAGCACCGCACCCACGCGCTCCGTGGTGAGATCGAACACCACCGCCCGGCTGCCGTCGCCGAGCTCCACGAGCTCGTCCATGCCGACCGACGGCAGCCCGCTGATCCAGGCGATGCCGTCGCCCACCGACTCGACCTCGCCGCGCTCGAGCAGGCGCGGCCCGGGGCGGTAGTCCTCCAGCCACGCGTCCAGCGGCGCCAGGAAGTCCGCGGGACCGTTCTCAGGCCTGTTCACGCGCGGCCTCCCGGAAGAATGCCAGCTCGTCGCGCAGATCGGCGCAGGCCGCCCAGCCCCCCGCCTCCAGCCGCACCCCGGCAAGCAGCGACTCGTCGCGCCGCCAGTCGACGCCCGAGGGGGCCTCTCCCAGCAGGTCGTGAAGCGCCGACTCGACGGCCTCGCGCCGCTCCCCCGAGACCGCGAAGGCCGTGGTCAGCATGGGCCGGGCGG
>DASQZJ010000009.1:0-26388 GCA_035638775.1 Gammaproteobacteria bacterium | reverse complement strand
CGATCGGGTGCTGGGCCAGGGCGATTTCGCCCACGACGCCGCCAACGACGACGCACAGAACGGGACCCAGCAGCCGACGCCCACCGCGCGGACCCTGTACGACCCGCGCGGCGTGTACTCCGACGGCACGCGGCTGTTCGTCGCCGACACCGGCAACAACCGGGTGCTGATCTGGAACGCTTTCCCCTCCGCCAGCTTCGCGCCCGCCGACGTGGTGCTCGGCCAGGGGGACTTCACGCACAACACGCAGAACGACGACAACCAGGACGGACAGCAGGACGCCAGCGCCTCGGCGCGCACCCTGTATGCACCCGGGGGCGTGACCGAGACCGGCAAAAAGCTGCTCGTCAGCGACAGCAGCAACAACCGCGTCCTGGTCTACCAGGGACAGTGAGGCCGCAGGTGCAACCATTCCGATCGGAATGACGTGTACGGGGTCCTGCCCCGAAAGCAACGAGGAGCGGACGGATGAGGGATATCGTCAATGTCGTGGCGCGGGTGCTGATGGCGCAGATCTTCGTGCTCGCCGGACTGGACAAGCTGCAGCACTATCACGCCATGCAGCAGTACATGGACGTGCACGGGCTCTCGGGGCACCTGCTGCCGCTGGTGATCCTGCTCGAGCTGGGCGGCGGCCTGGCCCTGGTGGTCGGCTTCCTGACCCGCTGGATGGCGCTGGCGCTGGGCGCCTTCTGCCTGCTCACCGCGTACTTCTTCCACCTGCATCCCGGTGACCAGGCGCAGATGATCAACTTCATGAAGAACATCACCATGGCCGGGGGCTTCCTGTTCGTGGCCATGGTCGGCGGCGGTCGGCTGAGCATGGATCGAGTGCTAGGCTGGAAGCTGTAACGCATCGCGGCGACATCGGGCCGCGCCCCTCACGCAACCCCGGCAGCCCAGGAGCGAGAGATGAAGCTTTACTACGCACCCGGCGCCTGCTCGCTGTCCCCGCATATCGTGCTCACCGAAGCGGGACTCGACTTCGACACCGAGAAGGTCGACCTGCGCAGCAAGCAGACCGAGACCGGACGCGACTTCCGCAGCATCAACCCCAAGGGCTACGTGCCGGCACTGGAGCTCGACGACGGCCAGATCCTCACCGAGGGGCCGGCGATCGTCCAGTTCATCGCGGACCGCAAGCCGGACTCCAGCCTGGCGCCGCCCTGGGGATCGATGGAGCGCTATCGCCTCCAGGAATGGCTCAACTTCATCGCCACGGAGATCCACAAGACCTTCGGTCCCCTGTTCGCGCCCTCGCTGGCGGAGGAACGCCGGCGGGAGGTGATCGACCGGCTGCAGACGCGGTTTCGCTACGCCGAGGATTTCCTGGCGGAACGCGACTACCTCGTGGGCAACTCGTTCACGGTGGCGGACGCCTACCTGTTCACCATGCTGAGCTGGGCCGTCCACATGCAGCTGGAGCCGGCCGGCTGGCCCGCGCTGGCGCGCTACCGCAACCGGATCGCGGAACGTCCGGCGGTGAACGCGACGCTCAAGGACGAGGGGCTGATCTGAAGAACCCGGACGCGCGCTGCTCGGGTCTTGCTCTCGGGGAATTCTCGCGTCAGTATCCCCTCTTACGAACAATAACCGCATCGCTTGCTTGTTGCGCTTCCGTGCAGTAGGAACTTGTACAAGGAGATGCCGTCGCCCGGGGGGACGGGTGCGTTGGCACGGCGCAACGTGAGGAGAGGCAGTCATGGCAGGTATCGATCTCGAGCGCTACGGCATCCGCGCGCCCCGCATCCTGCACAACGCGGCGCCCGCGCGCCTGTACGAGGAGGCACTCGCCAGCGAGGCGGGCACGGCGATCTCGTCCACCGGGGCGCTGATCGCGCTGTCCGGGGAAAAGACCGGCCGCAGCCCCAGGGACAAGCGCGTGGTCCGGCACCAGGAGATCCTCGACGACGTCTGGTGGGGAGAGGTCAACATCAGCCTGGACGAGGACACCTTCGAGATCGCGCGGCAGCAGGCGCTGGATTACCTGGACAGCCGGACCCGGCTGTTCGTGGTCGACGGCTTCGCCGGCTGGGACCCGAAGTACCGGGCAAAGATCCGCGTCATCTGCGAGCGGGCCTACCACGCCCTGTTCATGCGCAACATGCTGATCCGGCCGACCCCGGCCGAGCTGGACGCCTTCGGCGAGCCGGACTACGTGATCTACAACGCCGGCCGGTTCCCCGCCAACGACCGGCTGGAGGGCGTCACCTCCAAGACCAGCATCAGCCTGTGCCTGAAGCGCCGCGAGTTCGTCATCCTCGGCAGCGAATACGCCGGCGAGATGAAGAAGGGCGTATTCACCATCATGAACTACATCATGCCGCGCCAGGGCGTGCTGTCGATGCACTCCTCCGCCAACGAGGGGCCGGACGGCGACGTGTCGATCTTCTTCGGCCTGTCGGGGACCGGCAAGACGACCCTGTCGGCGGACCCGCGACGCTACCTGATCGGCGACGACGAGCACTGCTGGACCGACGAGGGGGTGTTCAACATCGAGGGCGGCTGCTACGCCAAGGTCATCGATCTCTCGCCCGAGGCCGAGCCGGACATCTACAACGCGATCCGCTTCGGCGCGGTGCTGGAGAACGTGGTCTACGACCCGGACACGCGCGAAGTCGACTACACGGACAACTCGATCACGGAGAACACCCGCTGCTCCTACCCGGTCGAGCATATTCCCAACGCCAGGATCCCCGGCGTCGGCGGCATCCCGCGCAACGTCATTTTCCTCACCTGCGACGCGTTCAGCGTGCTGCCCCCGGTGAGCCGGCTCAGCCCCGCGCAGGCGATGTACCACTTCATCAGCGGCTACACCGCGAAGGTCGCCGGCACCGAGGTCGGGGTGACCGAGCCGCAGGCGACCTTCTCGGCCTGCTTCGGAGCACCGTTCCTGGTGTGGCATCCGACCAAGTACGCCGAGTTGCTGGCCGAGAAGATCCGCCGCCACGACGTCAAGGTCTGGATGGTGAATACCGGATGGACCGGCGGGCCCTACGGGGTCGGCCGGCGCATGAGCATCGCCCACACCCGGGCGATCATCGACGCCATCCACGACGGCTCGCTGGAGCAATCGGCGACGGTGGTCGACCCGGTGTTCGGGCTGACCATTCCGACCACCTGCCCGGGTGTGCCGGACGAGGTCCTGATCCCGTCCAACACCTGGTCCGACGCGGACGCCTATCGCGAGACGGCGGCCCGGCTGGCGCGCCTGTTCCACGACAACTTCGAGGCCTACGCCGATCAGGCCAGCGCCGAGATCAAGGCGGCCGCGCCGCGGGTGCCGCCCAAGGGTAAGTCGGTGCAGCCGGAGCCGGCCCACGGCGCGTCCCGACGCCGGGCCCGGGCCAAGTAGCGGGAATCCGGCCGGGTCTACCCGGGCGATCGCTGGCCGGCCTGCTGCGCGCGGTGCCGCCGCAGCCGTCGCGCGGCATACCGGACCAGGCGCCAGCCCAGCAGCAGGGCGAGCAGGCCCGCGTAGGTCAGCGGCGGCCGGAGATCCAGCTTGACCAGCATCAGGTAATGCGCCACGGCGAGGATCGCCGCCGGGTAGACCAGGCGATGCAGCCGCTTCCAGCGTCGTCCGAGGCGACGCATCATCCCGTCCGTCGAGGTCACCGCCAGGGGGATCAGCAGCGCGACCGCCGCGTATCCCGCAAGGATGTACGGCCGGCCCAGGTCCGCCAGGATCAGCGCCGGCACCAGTCCCTGGTTGAGCACCAGGTAGACCAGCAGGTGTGCCAGGGCATAGAAGAACGCGTACAGCCCGAGCATGCGGCGCAGCCGGATCAGCCAGCCCATTCGCGGCAGGCGCCGCAGGGGCGTTACCGCCAGCGTCACCAGCAGCAGCCGCACCGCCCACAGGCCGGTGCGGTTGATCAGTTCCTGGATCGGGTTGACCGCCAGGTGACCCGTGGCGGCATCCAGCACCATCGCCAGGGCCGGCAGCAGGCACAGGACGAAGGTGACAGGCTTCGCGACCCGGCGCACCGGATCCATGCCGCGGCCGGGGGCGGTCGCGCGCATCGCTCAGTAGTACCGGCTCAGGTCCATGCCGGCGTACAGGTGCGCCACCTGGTCGGCATAGCCATTGAACATCCTGGTCGGCTGCTTGAAGAAATGACCGATGCGGCGCTCGTAGGCCTGGCTCCAGGGCACCCGGTCCACGTGCGGATTGACGTTGGAGTAGAAGCCGTAGCGCCCGGGGAAGGCCTTGTGCCAGGAGGTTTCCGGCTGCTTCTCCGTGAAGGTCATGCGCACGATGGACTTGATGCTCTTGAAACCGTACTTCCAGGGCACCACCAGCCGCAGCGGGGCCCCGTTCTGATTCGGCATGACCTTGCCGTAGACCCCCACCGCGACCAGGGTCAGCGGATGCATGGCCTCGTCCATGCGCAGGCCCTCGTGATAGGGCCAGTCCAGCACGTCGGTCCGCTGCCCGGGCATCACCTTCGGGTCGTACAGGGTGGTGAAGGCGACGTACTTCGCCCGCGAGTTCGGTCCGAACCGGCGCAGTATGTCCGCCAGCGGGACCCCGACCCAGGGAATCACCATCGACCAGGCCTCCACGCAGCGGTGACGGTAGACCCGGTCCTGCAGCCGCGCCGGTCGCAGGAAGTCCTCCAGGTCCAGCTTCCCGGGGCGGTCACACTCGCCCCGGACCTCGATCGTCCACGGCCGGGTCCGCATCGCGCCGGCGTTTTCGGCCGGATCCGACTTGCCGGTGCCGAACTCGTAGAAGTTGTTGTACGTGGTAACGGCTTTCCAGGACGTCGGCGTCTCGTCGGTGCTGTAGCGCCCGGCAGGGCGAACATCCGGGATCTTTCCGCTGTGCGGCAGGCTGTCGCCGGCGGCGCGCACCAGCCCGGGAGATGCGGCACCCAGCAGCGCGGCGCCGGCGAGGCCGAGGCCCTGGCGGATGAACCAGCGCCGCTCCAGGTACACCGCCTCGTCGGTGATCTCGGAAGGCCGGATGCGTTCGGGACGCCGTATCGGCATCGCCACTCTCCCCCGTGCTGAACCGATTGGGACGATCCTACGCCCCCACCGCGGCATACGCAGCCCGGAACGGTGCGGATGCGGCCGGAACGCTTCCCCCGGAGGAAGGTCATAGCCATGTTCTTCCGGACCGGCCGAGTGGCGGGGGGAGGAATGTTGCACTTTGTTGACAACAGACGCACCCGGCCGGAATTATGGTAACCGGCATCGTGGCGGGATCATTCCACCCCGTCACCGCGCCGATGGCCGGGACAGGGAACGCAGAGAAAGGGGGCCATGAACGGTCACGCAGAAACGGAGCCGAAGCTGCGCTGGGATTACCGGGACCTGCCCTGGGGGGCGGTCGACCGCGGCACGATGGCGGGCCGGACCCTGCTGTTCTACATGCTCGCGGTGGCTTCGGTGATCGAGATCACCAGCGACATCTATACCGGCAACCTGGTCGAGTACTTCGACGGCGACGATGAGGTCCGCGGCTGGCTGGCCAACGGCTGGGAACCGGAGGAGCTGCAGCACGGAGCAGCGTTGAAGCGCTACGTGCAGACCGTGTGGCCGGACTTCGACTGGGATGACGCCTATCGCCGCTTCCACGAGGACTACGTCACCTACTGCCAGGTCGAGTACCTGGGCCCGACCCGGGCGCTGGAGATGGCGCGCCGCTGCGTGGTCGAGACCGGCACCTGCTCCTACTACGCGATGATCAACCGTGCGGCGCCCTGCCCGGTGCTGCGCAAGCTCGCGGAGAACATCCGCAACGACGAGGCCAACCACTACCGCCACTTCTACGACTACTTCCGCCACTACCGGGGCATAGAGAAGCCACCGCGGCGGTCGGTGCTCAAGGCGCTGATCGACAAGACCGTCGAGATCAACGGCGAGGACGGGTACATCGCTTTCCGGCACATCTGGCGGCAGATGAATCCGGGCCGGACCTTCCACAAGCGCGAGTATCGCCGCTTCGGGCGCGCGGTATTCGGGCTCGCGCAGCGCAACTATCCATTCCGCCTGGCGGCGAACATGGGCACGCGGCCGCTGGGGCTTCCGCTGCTGGCGCAGCAGTGCACGGACGCCACGCTGGCCGGGGCCGCGCGGGCAGCCGCCCGCGTCAGCGGCCGCGCCGCGGCGACCATCGACTGACTGCCCCGATCCCCGCCGCCTGGCGCGGGGGCGGCAGCGGCGGCGCCCGCTGCGGGCAGAATTGGCCCGCGGCGGGTCCTTGACGAACGCGGGCGCGCGTCCGAGACTGCGTGAACCCCTCGTGATGCGTACTGGACTCATTTCAAGGAGATCGACATGGCCATTTCCAAGGGAGACCGCATTCCGGACGGAAAGCTCAAGGTGATGGGCGAGAAGGGCCCCGAAGACATCAGCACCGACGAGATCTTCAAGGGCCGCAAGGTGGTCCTGTTCGCGGTCCCGGGCGCGTTCACGCCGGGCTGCTCGCAGGCCCACATGCCCGGTTTCGTGGCCCACGCGGACAAGATCCTGAACGCGGGAGTGGACCGCATCGCCTGCCTGGCGGTGAACGACGCATTCGTCATGGACGCGTGGCAGAAGGACCAGAACGCCGAGCACATCATGGTCCTGGCCGACGGCAACGCCGAGTTCGTGAAGAAGCTCGGCCTGGAGCTCGACGCGAGCGCCATGGGCATGGGCATGCGCAGCAAGCGCTTTGCCCTGATCGCCGATGACGGCGTGGTCGAGTGGATCGACGTCGACGAGAGCGGCGGCGTGGACAGGAGCAGCGCGGAAGCCGTCCTGCGCCACCTCTGAAATGCGCGCGCGGCGGGGCAATCCCGCTCCGCCGCGCCTTCCGGAGTGATGCCCGTGCCCGGCACCCGACAGCTGCTGCTCGTCGCGCATGCCCCGTCCCCCAATACCCGGCGCATGCTCGACGCGGTGCTGCGCGGCACCGGCCACCCGGACATCGAGGCGGTGACGGCCCGGCACCTGCCACCGCTGGAAGCCGGACCCGACGACGTCCTGGGCGCGGACGCGGTGATCCTGGGCACGACCGAGAACCTGGGCTACATGAGCGGCGCGCTCAAGGACTTCTTCGACCGCAGCTATTACCCGTTGCTGGAGAAGACCCAGGGCCTTCCCTATGCCCTCTACATCCGGGCCGGCCAGGACGGCACCGGCACCCGGCGCGCGGTCGAGTCGATCGTCGGCGGTCTGCGCTGGCGCGCCGTGCAGGAGCCGCTGATCTGCCGCGGCAGCTTCCGCGAGGCCTTCCTGGAGCAGTGCGAGGAGCTCGGCATGGCCATGGCCGCCGGACTGGACGCCTCCGTCTTCTGACGTCGCCGCACCGGCGCCCCGTGCCGGTCCCGGTTGCCGGCGCGGTCACGCTCGCAAATCGCGCTACTCGCTCCCGGAGGCCCCGGTCTCCCGGCGCAGCCGGAATTTCTGGATCTTGCCGGTGGAGGTGCGCGGCAGCTCGCCGAACACCACGCGGCGGGGCACCTTGAAACGGGCCAGGTGCTCGCGACAGTAGTCGATGATTTCCTGCTCCGAGGCCTGCTCGCCCGGCCGCAGCTCGATGAAGGCCCACGGCGTCTCGCCCCATTTCTCGTCCGGGGCGGCCACGACCGCGCAGCCCAGCACGGCGGGATGCCGGTAGAGAACGTCCTCGAGTTCCAGCGAGGAGATGTTCTCGCCCCCGGAGATGATGATGTCCTTGGCGCGGTCCCGGATCTTCACGTAGCCGTCCGGCTCCACGACCCCCAGGTCGCCGGTGTGGAACCAGCCCCCGGCGAACGCCTTGCGGGTCGCGCGCGGATTCTTCAGGTACCCGCGCATGGTGATGTTGCCGCGGAACATGACCTCGCCCATGGTCTCGCCGTCGTGCGGCACGGGCTCCATGCTGTCCGAATCCAGCACCGTCATTGACTCCTGCAACGGATACGGCACGCCCTGGCGCCCGTTCCTCCGTGCCCGCTCCTGCACGGACAGGTCCGCCCAGTCGTCATGCCGGGCGCACACCGCGGCGGGCCCGTAGGTCTCGGTCAGTCCGTACACGTGGGTCAGGTCGAAGCCGATGCGCTCCATACCCTCGATCATCGCCTGCGGCGGCGCGGCGCCCGCCACCAGGGCGGAGACCTTGTGGTCGATGCCCCGGCGCAGCCGCTCGGGCGCGTTGATCAGCGTGGTATGGACGATCGGTGCGCCGCAGTAGTGGGTCACGCCGTGCTCGCGGATCAGCCGGTAGATCCGTTCCGCCTCGACCTTGCGCAGATACACGTTGGTGCCCGCGTTCGCCGCCATGGTCCACGGAAAGCACCAGCCGTTGCAGTGGAACATCGGCAGCGTCCAGAGGTAGACCGACTGCGGCGGCATGCCCCAGCTCATGATGTTGCCGACGGCGTTCAGGTACGCGCCGCGGTGATGGTAGACCACGCCCTTGGGATTGCCGGTCGTGCCCGAGGTGAAGTTCAGCGAGATCGCCTGCCACTCGTCCGCCGGTGCCTGCCACGCGTAGCCGGGGTCGCCGTCGGCCAGGAAGGCCTCGTAGTCGGTTTCGCCGATACGCTCGCCGGGACCGTCGTACTCGGGATCGTCGACGTCGATGACCAGCGGCCGCCGCTTCAGACCGGCCAGTGCCTGCTCCATCACCGGCTGGAACTCGCGGTCCACGAGCACCGCCCGGGCCTCGCCGAACTCCAGCATGAAGGCGATGGCGTCGGCATCGAGGCGGGTATTGAGCGTATTCAGCACCGCCTGCGCCATGGGGACGCCAAAATGGGCCTCGTACATCTCCGGGGTGTTCGCCAGCATGGCCGCAACCGTATCCCCGCGGCCGATGCCGCGCCCTGCCAGCGCCGCCGCGAGGCGCCGGCAGCGCGCGCAGGTCTCCGCCCAGGTGAAACGCCGGGTACCGTGCACCCCGGACAGGCGCTGCGGATAGACCTCGGCCGCCCAGCGCAGGAACGCCGAGGGCGTCAGCGCAGCGTAGTTGGCCGCGTTCTTGTCCAGCCCGGTCTCATAAGGATTGTTGTCCGACATGACAGGTCTCCTCCAGACGGTCGCCGGAGTGGCGCTCCGCCGCGCTCCCGCGGGGATCCGACGCTGCTCCCAATGCTACGCCATGGAGACCGGGCTTACAGCAGGGGGTTGCCAATCTTGCGGAAGGTGTCGTCGTGCCTCGGCGGCCGGGCGTGCCGTCGTGGCAGGGCGGGAGGAGGGGGTGTCGTGACACGGGACGAGCGACGGGCAACGCCGCCCACGGCGGCGCACGCAGCCGCCCGCAGGGAGTTGCCGCGTGGCCGGCGCGGAGCCTGGGACCGGGCGCTTCCGCCGGGGCCGGCATGCCCCTTCAGCGATCGCGCCGGCCGGAGAGGCGCGCCATGCTCCCGGGCCGCTCTTGCTCGACAACCCGGCCGATCAGTCGATGCGCCCCGCGTCGCGCAGCAGCCATGCAAGAGATAAGGGGCCCGTTCGGGCGTCGCCGGATCAGGTCTTGACCTCGATCCGCCGGGGGCGGGCCGCCTCGCGCTTGCCGATCTCGATCTCCAGCACGCCGTTGTGGCCGCGCGCCCGGATCGCCTCGGGGTCCGCCGTATCGGGCAACGCGAAGCGCCGATAGAAGACGCCGCGGGAACGTTCCACGCGCTGGTAGCCGTTCTCGCTCCGGGTTTCCTCGTGCTTGCGCTCGCCCCGGATGGTCAGGATCCCGTTGTCCATGGTGACCTCGATGTCCTTCGGGTCCACGCCGGGGACATCGGCCTCCACGACGAAGCGGCCGCTCTCCTCGCGGATGTCCACCGCCGGGATCCACTGGCTGGTTTCCACCGCCGAAAAGTCCCGCTGCGGATCGAGCGGCGAGTAGCCGAACAGGCGGTTCATCTCGTTGCGCAGATCCTGCATCGCACGGCCGGGAGTGTAAGTGGTCAGGTCCATACGCCTCACCTCCTTCGTGTTTCCGTGGTGACCCGTTGCCACCCTCTTCAGTTTCCGGATATTGGGACGATCGGCCGCGTTTCAAGGGGCGGACGACCGCTCCCACCGGGCCACGCCCCGGACCCGGCCACCGGGCGCTGTACGGTCAGCCCGCCCGCAGGCGGCGCTGCAGCGACGCCACCCGCAACGCAAGGGCCGGATCGCCGGCCATGCGATCCCGCATCCGGGCCACCGCCTTGGACACGCCGGCCGGGGTGCAGCCCCCCATCGCGTCGGCGATCTCCCGCAGCCGGTGCCCGCCGGCGAGCCGGCAGAGCGTCATGGCGACCGCGCGCGGCTCGGCGTCGGGGTGTCCCCGTCCGTCCCGGTGCAGCTGCGCGAACGACACGCCGTACTCCTGGCGCACGGCCTCCATGATTTCCTCGATCCGCGGCCGCCGCGTGACGCGGCGCGCGGGCGGCATGTCGGCATGGGCCTGCATCGCCGCCAGCCGCTCCCGGAAGGCATCGTCCGCCAGGATCGGCGTCGCACGCCGGTCGCGGTAGAAGGCACGGGTCCTGGCGTCCAGACCGGCGTCGGTGTAGTGGCGATAGGCGAGGGCCGGATCGCTGGCCCCGAGGCGGGCGCGTATCGCGTCCACCTCGAGCCAGGGGGGTGCCCTGCGGGCACCGACGTAGCAGCGATAGCTCGACCACCGGTAGGCTTCGGGCCGCCCGACCAGCCCCGCTTCCGCCGGCATCCGGTGAATGTACCGGCTGACCTGCAGCAAGTAGGCGTCCGGATCCACCAGCACCGCGCGATAGCGGCCCCGGAACACGGGCCCGTCGCCCGCGTGGGCCCGGTTGAACCACTGCGTATAGACGCCGTTGACCTGCCGCATCACCCGGGACAGATCGCCCCGCGGCGTACGCAGCAGGAGATGGTAGCCCGACGGCATCAGGCAGTACGCGTGACACTCGACACCGAACGTCCGCACGGCCTCCGCGAGCAGCCCCAGGAAACGGGACCCGTCCTCCGGCGCGGGGAACACCGTGATGTTGCGCAGGCCGTGGTTCATCACGTGATACCAGGCACCAGCATGTTCGATGCGCAGGGGACGACTCATCCGATAACCCCCCGGAATGGATAAAGTCCTCAGTCAAGACCTGACCCCAATTAGCTTGACATGGATCAAGTCGCTTGCGCATAGTAGCGCACCTGCCATGTGCCGGCTCCTCGGAGGCGAGTGTCCCGGGGCAGCGCACGGCCGTTCCGTCGCTGGGCCACGGCCCGGGTCGTCGATTCGGCGTTGTCGTGTACGGATACGTGCCGGGCCCGACAAGCGGGAGAAGGGCCGGACAGCCCTGTGAACAATCCCCCACCCGCCAGCATGGCGGCACCGTGTCGGTCGCGGTGTCGGTCCAAGGGCAAAAACTGCCAATATACCAAGGGATCCTGTCGCATGAACCCTCGGGTTGTCATTGCTTTCGCAGTCGCCGCCGGCCTGTTCCTTTCCGCTCCCCTGGCGACGGCCGCGACCGGCGCGCCCAGTGGCACGCCTTCCCACGCCCCCTGGCAGAACCCCAATCTGAGCGGGTTCGCCCGGCACGTCGTCTCCTGCGCCGCCTGCCACGGCTCGAACGGCGAGGGCGGCGGCAAGGATGCGCCCTTCGTGCCGCGCCTCGCGGGGCTCTCGGCCAGCTACCTGCTGCAGCAGCTGCAGGACTTCCGTGACGGCAAGCGCCAGTACCAGGTCATGAACTACATGACCCACGGACTGCCCAACGACTACCTCGCGAAGATCGCCACCTATTTCTCGAGCAAGTCCGGCCACTTCGCCCACCCTGCCGCCGGGGAGCCGTCCAGAACCCAGGTCGAGCTGGGGCGCCGGATCGCGCTGGAAGGCATCAAGAGTCGCGGCATCCCGTCGTGCGCGAGCTGCCACGGCACGGACCTGAGCGGCGACCCGAGCCATAGCGCGCCGGCGCTGGCGGGGCAGTACGAGGTATACCTGGACTGGCAGATGCGCCAGTACAAGGACGGTGAACGCACCAACGGCACCGTGGAGATGCCCGCGATCGCCGACCACATGACCACGCAGGAAATGTCGGCGGTGTCCGCCTATCTGGCATCGATCCGGCCGCAGCAGGTCAACTCCGCCAGCGCGCGCGCCGCTTCGGTCCCGGCCAGCCCGGCCGCGGCAAAGCAGCCGGCGATGTACCCGGTCAAGGGCAAGCAGACCGCCCTGACCCGGCGCGGGCGATACCTCGCCACCGCGGGCGACTGCGCCGGGTGCCACACCTCGAGCCCCGATCAGCCCTTCGCCGGGGGGCTTCCGCTGGAGACCCCGTTCGGCACGATCTTTACGCCCAACATCACGCCCGACAAAGCCACGGGCATCGGCAAGTGGTCCTTCAAGGAATTCTACACGGCGATGCACGACGGGCTCGGGCCCGGGCACGAGTTCCTCTACCCCGCGTTCCCGTTCGTCGACTTCTCGAACGTCACGCGCAGCGACGTCCGGGCGATCTATGCGTACCTGCAGACGCTCACGCCCATCCACAAGAAGGACATGGGCAACAAGCTGCGCTTCCCGTACAACATCCGCCCGATGCTGTTCGGCTGGCGGCTCCTGTTCTTCCATCCGCACACGTTCGAGCCGGACAAGAATCACAGCGCGGCGTGGAACCGTGGCGCCTACCTGGTCAAGGGCCTGGGCCACTGCGAGGCCTGCCACTCGCCCCGGGGCATCATGGGCGAGGTCAAGCAGGGCCAGGCGCTGGCCGGCGGGACGGTGCAGGGCTGGCACGTGCCCAATATCACCGACAACCCGCGGTACGGCCTGAGCAACTGGAGCATCGGCGACATCACCCACTTCCTGCGGACCGGCGACTCGCCGCACGTCACCGCGGCGATGGGCCCCATGCGCGACGTCATCCACGACAGCCTGCAGTACCTCACCCGGGGCGACCTGCGGGCCATGGCGATCTTCCTGAAGAGCCTGAACCGTGAGGCACCGGAGGTAAGCAACGTCTCCGAGTCCGAAGAGGTGACGCCGAAGAATCCCTACAGCGGCAAGCACGTGTACGAGCAGAACTGCTCCGGCTGCCACCAGGATGACGGCGGGGGCGTCACGGGCGAGTTCCCGCCGCTGGCGGGCAACCCGATGGTCCAGGAGGACAATCCCCGCGACGCCATCCGCATGGTCCTTCGCGGCGGCTTCCAGGCGCACACCAAGTCGCAGCCCGAGCCCTACTCCATGCCGCCGATGGGCGACTGGCTCAACAACGAGCAGGTGGCGGCCGTCGTGAGCTACATCCGCACCAGCTGGGGCAACAAGGCCTCGAAGGTGACCGCCAGCCAGGTCAACAGGATCCGCTGACCGGTCGCGGGAGAGGGGCGCCCGCCCCTCTCCCGCCGCCGCGTTCCCGCCACGCGGCGCAGCCTGCCCCGTAGCGCCGTTTCCGAACCCGCCCGGAGCGGGTATGCTACCGATACCTGCCCGGCCGGAGGAGGCGTCCGCCATGCCAGGAACGGCGTTGGTGCTCGGGATCACCGGGGGCTTTGGCCACGCCGTGGCCAGGGCCTTGGGCCGCCATGGCTGGCAGTTGCGGGTGCTGCATCGCGACCCGGACCGGGCCCGCAGCGCCGTGCCGGAACCGGAAGCCCTCGAGTGGCGGCGCGGCGACGCCATGCGGCGCGCCGACGTCATGGCGGCGGCCCGCGGCGCCGACCTCATCGTGCACGCCGTCAACCCGCCCGGCTACCGCAACTGGCGCGGCCTGGCCCCGCCCATGCTGGCCAACAGCATCGCCGCCGCCAGCGAGGCGCGCGCGCGCCTGGTGTTTCCCGGAAATGTCTACAATTTCGGTCCCGACGCCTGGCCGCTCGTGGCCGAAACCGCACCCCAGCATCCGCGCACGCGCAAGGGCGCGATACGGGTCGAGCTCGAGCGCATGCTGGCGGACGCGGCGCGGGCCGGAGGCCGGGCACTGATCGTTCGCGCCGGCGACTTCTTCGGCGGACCGGCCCGTGGTTCCTGGTTCGACGCGGTGATGGTCAAGCCCGGGCGCGAGGTACGCTCGATCACCTACCCCGGCGCCCACGACGCCGGGCACGCCTGGGCCTACCTTCCGGACCTGGCCGAAGCCGTCGCCCGGCTGATCGATCGCGACGCCGAACTCGCACCGCTGGAATGCTTCCACTTCGGCGGTCACTACCTCGATCCCGGGATCGGGATGGCCGAGGCGATCCGGCGCGTCACGGCGCGCCGGGACCTGCCGGTGCGCGGGCTGGCGTGGGTGGCGCTGCGACTGGCGGCGCCATTCAACGAAACCTTCCGCGAGCTGCTGGAGATGCGCTACCTCTGGAACATCAGCCTGCGCCTGGACAACCGCAAGCTGGTCGGACTGCTCGGCGAGGAGCCGCACACCCCCCTGGACGAGGCCGTGAGAGAGAGCCTGGTCGAGCTTGGCTGTCTGCCGGCCCCGGCGCAGGCCCGGGGCGCCTGACACCCCTACTCCCGCTCCGCGGCGTCCGCCCGGCGCAGCCGCTCGAACTCGTCCATCAGCCCGCGCACCTTGACCTCGTCGTATTCGCGCAGCCCGCCGAGCAGGAGGGTCTTCCAGCCCGTCCCGGCGCGCGAGCCGCCGGGCGCGTGGATGCCGAAGCGCAGCAGCGCATCGGCCCGGCGGCCGTTGACCTCGAGCGTCGAGTCGCTGAGCGCGAGGCGCGGGTCCGCGATGTCGAGCCGCTGGAGATCCAGCCCCATGTTCCGGTACACCACCATGGGCCGGTCGGTGTTGAACATGACGCCCTTCTCGGCCATCAGCGGCTTCAGATACGGGAAGTTCTTCCCGGAGAAGGCCACGTAGCGCAGCGCGACGGCTTCGACCACGGCCGGATCGCGCGTGCATGCACCCTCGCGCTCCACGTCGAGGACGACGCGGTCGTCGGCGTCGATCACCTGCACCCGGCCCGCTCCCGTGCCGGGCACGCGCAGCGGCACGTCGTCGCCCACCATGCCGCGGAACTCGAAACGCATGCGCTCGTAGAGCCCCCCGTAGGCCAGCACCAGGGCGAACAGCAGGTCCCCGGGCACGCAGAAGCGGCGCGCGTCCGGATTGTGGATCGGATTGTAGTCGCCCGCCACGTCGCGCGCGAAGCGGCTGGCCTGGACAGCCCGGATGCGAATCCAGCCGCCGGAAACCGAATGGTAGCGATCGAGAAACATGTGGATGCCTGTCGCGGGAGCCTCGCCCGGCGCCATTGTACTTGCAGAAGGCCGCGCGGCGAAGCACGCGGCATGGGCGGCCCTCAGGCGCGTCCGGCCGCCTCCGCCAGCAGCCGGAGCGACGCCAGCCGCTCCCGCTGCGAGTGGATGTCGGTGGCAACGATGATCTCGTCCGCCCGCGTCGCGTCGAGGAATGCCTGCATCCGGTCGCGCACGGTGTCCGGGCTGCCCACGGCCGAGGCGCTGAGCATCGCCTCGACCATCGATCGTTCCTGACGCGACCACAGCGCATCCATGTCCTCGACCGGCGGGTCCAGCGGTCCGCGACGGTTCCGGACCATCCGCAGGAAGCGCTGCCGCAGCGAAGAGGCGAGGTACTCCGCGTGCGCATCCGTTGCGCCGACGATGACGTTCATCGCCACCATCGCGTGCGGCCGCTCCAGCACTTCGGAGGGGCGGAATACGCTGCGATACAGCTCCAGGGCGTCCAGCACGTGCCGCGGCGCGAAATGGCTGGCGAAGGCGAACGGCAGTCCCAGCTGCCCGGCGAGCTGCGCGCTGTAGCCGCTCGACCCCAGCAGCCAGATGGGGATTGCCAGCCCCTCGCCCGGAATCGCACGCACCGCCTGCCCTGCCGCTGGCGGACGCAGGTAACGGCGCAGCTCCTCCAGCAACGCCGCGAAGTCGGGCTCCATCGCCGCGGCGGCGCCCCGCACGGCGCGCACCGTCAGCGGGTCGGTGCCCGGCGCGCGTCCCAGGCCCAGGTCGATCCGCCCGGGGTACAGGGACTCGAGCGTGCCGAACTGCTCGGCGACGATCAGCGGCGCGTGGTTGGGCAGCATGACGCCGCCCGATCCCACCCGGATCCGCTCGGTGCGCCCGGCGACGTGGCCGATCAGCACGGCCGTCGCGGCACTGGCAATCCCCTCGAGATTGTGGTGTTCGGCCAGCCAGAACCGGCGGAATCCGGCCTGCTCCACCAGGCGGGCCACCTCCACGGTGCGCTCGTACGCCTGTGCCGGAGTGCCGTCGCGCACCACCGTGGCGAGGTCGAGCAAGGAAAGCGGCGTGTCTGCGAGATCAGGCATCGGACTGTGCTCGTACAAGGGAGGGCTACCATACTACGCGTGGCTGTCGGGCGACGTGCAAACGTCGCGGGCGCAACGCAGAGCTTGCATGCGACCGGACCGATCGGCAAGGTTTTGGACTCCCGACCAACCCGGAGGAGATACGATGATCGGTTACGTTACTCTCGGCAGCAACGACCTGGCCCGGGCCGCGGCCTTCTACGACGCCCTGCTGGGCGAGCTCGGCGCCAGCCGCTTCATGGAAAACGAGCGCATGATCGTCTGGGGCGCGCAGCCGGGCCAGCCCATGGTCGCCGTCTGCACCCCCTGGGACCGGAATACGGCCACGCCCGGCAACGGCGCCATGGTCGCGCTGGACGTCGGCACCCGCGACAACGTTCATCGCATCCACGGCAAGGCGCTCGAGCTCGGCGGGACCAGCGAGGGGGACCCGGGAGAACGCATGCAGGGCTTCTACGGCGGCTACTTTCGCGACCTCGACGGCAACAAGCTGGTGGCGTTCACCATGGGCTGACCGGAACGGCGGCGAGCGTCACTCAGAAGCTGAAGCCCGCCTGCAGCGCCGCCCCGAGCTCGCGTCCGCCCTTCATCGCCGCCAGGTCGATGTGCGCGCCGAGCACCCGCAGGCCCACGCCGCCGGTAATGGCATGTTTGAACGTGGCGCCGCTCGCGGTGTTGTCCTTCACGCCTACCCGCAGCTGGAGCGTGTCGAGGACATTGAACTCGGCACCCAGGCTGAGAAACCGCGTGTCACCGCCGAGCCCGCCGACCGACCTGTTGGTGCTCAGATCGTAGTCGGCCGCCAGCGTGAGCCAGCCTTTGCTGCGTGCCACTCCGACACGGTAGCTCGGGCGCAGGTGGATCCGGTTCCCCGCGTCGGTCGTATAGGTGTGGGACACGAGGTTCTTGCCCACCACGCCGACGCGCCAGTTCCTGCCCAGCTGGTCCACGACCCCGGCATCCAGGTTGGCGTTGGTGGAAGACGTCGCGGTCTTGCGGTTGAAGCTGGCGTTGTCGATGGCGGCGGTGTAGTCGATCGTCTGGACCCGCTGAAGCTTGGGCGAGATGCCCACCGAAAGCGTGCCGAAGCGGTGCGCCATCGCGAGCCCCGCCTCGGTGACCATGGCACCGCGGAACACGCCGCTGGAGTACACATTGTTGGCGGGGTTGACCGGCGTGGTGCCGGTCGACTGGATGGAGCTTTCCGCCGCCTGGATCTGTGTCCGGTCGCGGCTGTCGTAGTGCGCGACCGCGTCCCCGACGATGCGCGAGTCCACGAACAGCGCCACGCCGGCCGTACTGCCCGGCACCCCGGCGCTGAAGCCCGCGAACAGGTCGCCCTCGACCGGCTCGCCGTCGATCGCCGCGAGGCTCGAATCCAGCCGCTGCAAGGCGCTTACCGCAGCGCTCCTGGCGGAGCCGCTGCAGGTGCTGCCGCCGCTGCACGCCTGGATGGTGCTGTTCACCCGGTCGTAGGCACTCTGCACCGCGTCCAGCTTGTCGCGGAAGTCGCGCGCATTGGCGGCCTCAGCCGTCACGATCGGGAAGGCGAGCGCGAAATGGTCGTGCCGCTGGCGGGCCGCGAGCAGCGCGGGGTTGCCGAATGCCGCGTCATTGGCCGTGCCGGAGGCGACCACGGCGCCGCCCATGGCCTGGGCGCGCGGGGAGAACGAGCCGAAGGGCAACGCGGAAGCGGGAGCCGCCAGGGTCATCAGCGTGACCAGGCCGGCGGTGAGCGCCAGGGCTGGCCGGCAGCGCCGTGCCGGCACTCGGGGAAGGAATCGCATGGCAACCTCGCAGTTGTCTTCGTGGTCTTCGAAACAGCGCAGCAGGGGACCGGCAGAACGCCGGCAGCCGGTTCGGGCGCGGTCCCTTCGACGAACGATATCGCGACCCGCGGCGACCCAAAGGCGGGTTTCAGATGAAGGGCGGGAATCGGCGGTGCGAGCGGTGGGACGCAACGGAAACACGGGGCCACGAAGCCCCGCGTGGCCGTTTCGGGCGGCCACCGGATGCCGGGTGGCACACGGCCGTCGGGCGACGCGCCGGGGCATGGCTCCGGGTAACGCTCATCGACCCGCGTACGAGCGCCGGCACGGAGCGGTCAACACGACCGGCGCAACACCCGGATCGCGCGCGGCAAGACGATCCCCGGGGCGCGGCCGTGCACCGCTCGCTCCGGCATCCCGCCACCGACCGGCCCGACCCGAGGTTCCTCAAGTACCGCAGAAGGTCACCGGGACTTCCTCGCCGGGCCGCGGCGGCCGGGCGTATCGCTCCATCCCGGGGTGATCGTCGCAGGGTGCCGAGAGCACCGTCAGCAGGTCCTCGAAGGGCCCGAGGTCCTGCTCGCGCGCGGCCGCGTCGACCGCCTGCTGTGCGAGATGGTTGCGCAGCACGAAGGCCGGGTTGACCGCCCGCATTGCCCGGCGCCGTTCCGCGTCGGCCCGGCTCTCCGCGGCCAGGCGCTCCCGCCAGCGGGCCGCCCAGGCATCGAAGACGGCCGGGTCGTCGAACAGCTCGCGCACGGGCCCGTCGACGGACGCGTCCCGGGCGTCGACCTCGCTCAGGCGCCGGAAGGTCAGGGTGAAGTCCGCGCCGCCCGCCGCCATGGCCCGCAGCAGGTCGTGGGCCAGACCGCGATCCCCCTCGCGGGCCTCGGCCAGGCCCAGCTTGGTCCGCAGGCCCGCCTGGTACGCCTGCTCGAAGCGGTCGACATAGGCATCCAGCGCTTCTTCCGCGCTCCGGACCGCCCGGTCGCGCGACCCGCCGAGCAGCGGCATGAGCGCGGTCGCCAGCCGGGCCAGGTTCCAGTAGCCGATGCGCGGCTGCTGGTTGAAGGCATAGCGCCCGCCGGTGTCGATCGAGCTGAACACGGTCTCGGGGTGGTAGGCGTCCATGAAGGCGAACGGGCCGTAATCGATGGTTTCGCCGGCGACGGACATGTTGTCGGTGTTCATCACGCCGTGGATGAAACCGACCATCATCCAGGAGGCGATCAGCTCGCCGCTGCGCAGCGCCACCTGGCGCAGCAGCTCCAGGTACGGCTCGCCGGCGCCCGCCACCTCCGGGTAGTGCCGCCGGATCACGTAGTCGGCGAGCCGCTGCACCGCTTCCCGGTCGTCACGGGCCGCGAAATACTCGAACGTGCCGACGCGTACGTGGCTGCGCGCGACGCGCGCGAGGATCGCGCCCGGCTCGACTGCCTCGCGGAAGTGCGACTGGCCGGTGGCCACCATGGCCAGCGCCCGCGTGGTCGGGACCCCCAGGGCCGCCATGGCCTCGCTCCCCAGGTACTCCCGGATCACCGGGCCGAGCACGGCGCGGCCGTCACCTCCGCGGGAGAACGGCGTGCGCCCGGCACCCTTCAGGTGCACGTCGCGCCGTACGCCCGCGGCATCGACCAGCTCGCCGAGCAGCACCGCGCGGCCGTCGCCGAGCTGCGGCACGAAGTTGCCGAACTGGTGCCCGGCGTAGGCCATCGCCAGCGGCCGGGAGCTCTCCGGGACCCGGTTGCCGGCGAGCATCGCGACGCCGTCCGGAGAGGCCAGCCAGGCCGGATCCAGCCCGAGCTCGCCGGCCAGCGGACGGTTCAGCCGCAGCAGCCGCGGCGCCGGCACCGGTGTCGGCGCCACGCGGGCGTAGAAGCTTTCGGGCAGGCGCGCGTACGTGTTCTCGAAGATCAGGTCCGTGGCAACGCTCATTCGGCTCCCCCTGCGGGGCGATCGTCTGCTGGCACCAAGTCTCGCACGACCGGGCCCGGGCACAAACCCGGCCTTTCCATTGGACGGCGTCGGGGCACCGTCCGTTCGGTCGCGGAAACCCGTGCCGCCGACGGCCGTAGGAAGGCGGCGCCCCGGATTGGTATGCTGGATGGCCTTTCCGGTTGCACCCACGTCCAACAGTCAAGGAGGCCAGAGCTATGGGATTCGCTCTTTCGGACATGCAAGTGACCAGCAGTTCCTTCGATTCGCACGGCAAGATCCCCGCGAAGTACACCGGCGAGGGGGAGGACGTCTCGCCGGCCCTGTCCTGGAGCGGGGCACCCGAGGGCACGCAGTCCTTCGCGGTGATCTGCCACGACCCCGACGCTCCGCTGGTCAGCCCGGGCACCTACGGTTTCGTGCACTGGGTGCTGTACAACCTCCCGGCCTCCACCACCAGCCTGGCCGAAGGCGCCGAGGCGGGCACCACCGGCAAGACGGACTTCGGCAAGACCGGCTACGGCGGGCCCATGCCGCCCGAGGGACACGGCACTCACCACTATTTCTTCTGGGTGCTGGCGCTGGACCGGAACCCGCAGCTGGAGCCCGGCCTGACGCTGTGGCAGTTCCTGGAGAAGGTCGAGCCCCACGTGCTGGGCATGAACCGGATCGTCGGGACCTACAAGCGCTGATTCTCCGTGGCGGGGTCCCGTCGTGCGGGGCCCCGGCCGGTTCCTCGCGGGAGGCTCTCCCGGACGCACCGGGCCGGCGCCGGTGTATCTCCTGCGCCGTGCCGGACGGATGACCGGGGCGGGCACCGCCGGTGCCCGCCCCGCCGGTTTCAGACGCGCTCGATGATGATGGCCGGAGCCATGCCGCCAGCGGCGCACATGGTGACCAGCCCGCGCTTGAGGTCCCGCCGCTCGAGCTCGTCCAGGATGGTCCCGATCAGGATCGAGCCGGTGGCGCCGATGGGATGACCCAGCGCCATGGCGCCGCCGTTGACGTTGACCTTGTCCCGATCCAGCTCCAGGTCGCGGATGAACTTCTCCGCCACCACCGAGAAGGCCTCGTTGATCTCGAACAGGTCGATGTCCCGGATCTCCAGGCCCGCCTTCTGCAGCACCTTGCGCGCCGCCGGCACCGGGGCATTCAGCATCAGCGTGGGCGAGTCGCCCATGTTGGCCATCGCCACCACCTTCGCCCGCGGCTTCATGCCGTGCCTGCGCGCGTATTCCGGCGAGGCCAGCAGCAGCGCCGCGGCCCCGTCGACCACGCCCGAGGAGTTGCCGGCGTGGTGCACGTGCTTGATCTCCAGGTCGGGATAGACCTGCTGCACCAGCTTGCGGTAGGTGGTGCCCCGATCGTCCAGGGGGTAGTCGGCCATCGCCTCGAAGGCCGGCTTGAGCTGGGCCAGGCCTTCCAGGGTGGTGTTGGGCCGCGGAAACTCCTCGTGATCCAGCGCCAGGCTGCCGTCCTCCTTGTACACCGGCACCAGGCTCTTGTCGAAGTGACCGTTGGCGATCGCGTGGGCGGCCCGCTGCTGGCTGACGTAGGCGAGCTCGTCCAGAGCCTCGCGCGGGATGTTCTCCAGCGTGGCGATGGCGTCGGCGGACACGCCCTGCTGCGGCTGCGGATGGATCGAGCGCAGGCGCTCGTTGCCGCTGTCGATGAAGGGCGAGCGGTTGCCGTCCTCGCCGTGGCGCGACATCATCTCGGTCCCGCCGGCGACCACCAGGTCTTCCATGCCGGACATGATCGAGGCCGCGGCCATGTTCACGCTGGTGATGCCGGAGCCGCAGAAGCGGTCCAGCGTCACGCCGCTGGAGCGCACGTCGTAGCCGGCGTCGAGCGCGGCCATCCGCCCCAGGTCGCCGCCCTGGGTTGCCTTCTGGGAGCTGGTGCCCCAGATGATGTCGTCCACCTCGGCGGTGTTCAGCTCGTTGCGCTCCGCGATCGCCTTGAGCACGGTCGCGCCCAGGTGCTGCGGGTGGATGTCGGTCAGGGCGCCCTTGCCGGGCTTGCCGATGCCGCGCGGCGTGCGGCACGCGTCGATGATCCATGCTTCCTGCATGATTTCTGCCTCTCTTCTGGAAGGGATATTCGGCAGGGTGTCGGCCGCGGGGATTCCGTGTCGCACCCGGTGGAAATTCCATGGGCAGATTAGAGAGGCCGAACCGGACGGTCAACTGGTTAGCATCTCTAATGGCTGCGTCCAAAGCCCGGCGCTCACACCCGCAGCCGGCGCCAGGCGCCACCGCCGAAGCGGGCGCGTGCGGCCACCAGGCAGGCGAGCATGCCCGCCAGTTCCGCGCTCCAGACCCAGGGCAGCGAAAGGTCGAACACCAGCGCTGCGAGTGCCGCGGCCCCCACCACGACGATCGAGACCAGCAGCTGGATCACCAGCGCGGCCCAGGTATCACCCGTGCCGGCCACGGCGGCGTAGTACGCCTCCGCGGGCACCGCCACCAGGGTCGCGGCCATCACCACGGCAAGGCTGGGCAGCGCCGGCGCGGTCATCTCCGGCCGCTCCGTGAACAGCCCCACCACCGCGTGGGGGAACAAGCCCGCCAGCAGCAGGACCGGAAGCACCCCGGCGAGGCTCAGCAGGGAGGCGCGGCGAATCACTACCCGTGCCTGTCCGCCCCGTTGCTGGCCGATGAGGTTGCTGACCATCGAGCAGACCGATTCCGACAAGGCGTCCACGGGGATCATGAACACCGCGTAACAGCTGAATACGATGGTCGCCACCGCCAGCGCTTCGCGCCCCAGCGCCTCGATGATCAGGAAGAACAGGAACCAGCGCCCGGTCTCCACCAGCGCATCCAGCGAGACCGGCGTGCCGAGCGCGACCAGGTGGCGCGCGATGCCGCCGCGCCAGCGGCCGAAGCGCAGCAGGCCGTAGTCCCGCGCGTAGCGGCGCACCAGGACATGGCCGGTCAGGAACAGGAACACCAGCGCTTCGGCCCCGACCAGGGCCGCCCCGGCGCCCGCGATGCCCAGCTCCGGGAGACCCCAGTGGCCGAAGATCAGGGCATAGTCCAGGGCCACGTTCGCGCCGGCGAGCAGCAGCGTGGCGCCGATCAGCACGCGGGTACGCGAGATGCCGACGTAGAAGGCGCTGTAGGCAAGATTGAAGGCGTGGAACAGCACGCCGAAGGCGGCGATCTCGAGATAGGCGTCGACCGCCAGCCGCAGCGGCGGGGATGCGATCGCGATCGCCGTGAACGGCGGCACCAGGGCCTCGAGGGCCGCGATCAGCGCCAGCGAGGCCAGCGCCAGCAGGTACATTCCCTGGTTGAAGCTGGCACCCACACCGGAGGCGTCGTCCTCGCCCACGCGCCGGCCGACCACGATCTGCACCGCGTCGACCAGGCCCAGGGTGAAAGCCAGCGCGACCGCGTAGATGGAGCCCGCCAGCCCCACCGCGGCGAGCTCGGTCACGCCGTAGTGGCCCAGGAAGATCGCGTCGGTCACCTCCACCACGGTCTCGCTCACGCCGGCCACGATCAGCGGCCAGGAGACCGCCCAGATGCTTGCGTAGCGTGGCGTGAACATCGACCGGACCCGGCCTCAGCGGCTACAGCAGGGCGATGTCATAGGACTTGCGGTTCAGGTGCATGACCATGCACGAGAGCAGCGCCCCGCTCTTGAGGTACTCGCTCAGGTTGAACAGCGCCAGGCCGAACCCGGCGCGCGCGGCGATGTCCTCCAGGGTCCGGTTCTTGTGCTTCTCGTAGTCGTAGTCGGGGTTGTCCACGGACATCTCGTGGATGTTGGAGGCGTTGAGCAGCAGGTTGCCCAGGCGCACCGTGTTGCACACGCCCGAGAAACAGTCGTCTGCGCTGACCGGGATGATGTTGGTGACCTGCTCCAGCTCCGCCACCTCCGCCCTGGTGTACATCTCGGTGCACACCAGGGTGTCCTCGCGTGTGAGCGGGAACACCGTGCAGTCCAGGTGATAGAGGTGGGGCTCGGTCTCTTCCAGGATCACGATGCGCATGTCGTACTCGCGCGCCATCCATTCGTAGGCGGCGCGCTCGCTGCGGATGCCGTAGCCGCCGACATAGACGTTGTCGTGCAGGTGCTTGAGCTCGGCCTCGCCCTCGAACTTGTGCGGCGCGACCGCCACCGCGTACCCCATGGCGTCGAAGAAGTGCTCCCCGACGCCGGTCTCGCCGCTGCGCCCCGGAGCGCTGAAATTCGACAGCACCACGGTGTCGGGCTCGGGCAGGTGACCCAGGACCGCGCCCAGGTTGGCGCTGTAGACGAGATCCTGCAGGCCCGCCTCGCCCGGCGTGGGCAGAAGATAGACCAGCGCTTCCGCGGCAATGAAGTGGTAGAGCTGCAGGAACTGCAGGATGGCCCGCCCCGGATCCACGTGGCGCTGTCCCTCGTCGAGTTCCTGCATCCAGACGTTGTTGGGGAGGTCGGTGGCGAGCGAGAACGGCACGTTCATCAGGAACGCCGGCTTGTCCAGGGAGCCGGGATTCAGCTCGCGGTGAAAACGGGCCGCGGCTGCCTGGGCGGCACGCACCTTCGGCGACCGGGTCATGGCTTCGCTTCCCCCGGTGCCGCCGCGATGCGGACGATCGGGTCCACCGCGCCCTCGACGTGCACGCCCGCTTCCACCAGCGGCGTGAAGGTGTGGCGGGGGGACAGCGGCACGATCAGGTCGACCTGGGACCCGTAGCGAATCTGCGAGAAGCGCTGGTTCTGGGCGAAGGACCGGTGCTGCTTGAGGCAGAACGGCGTAATGCAGTCCACGTCGTAGTCGGCCACCTGCAGCACGTAATAGCGCAGGCCGAGCTCCAGGCTGGTGACGGTGTTGAGCACGCGCTGGTTGTATACCAGGTAGTCCCCGGCACGGGCGAGCTCCGGCGCGCCGGCCAGCAGCGACTGCTCGACCGGCAGCATGGGGTAGTTGTGGGTGGCGATCGGATCGAGCTCGCGCCAGGAAAGGCGGCCGGCGTAGGGGATTCGATTCACGTGCACGTCGTAGAACGTCATGAAGATGCCGATCACCAGCGAGCGGCGATCGTAGCCCGGCATGCGCAGAAGCTCGCGCAGCGAGAAGCTGCGCCCCTTCACGTCGAGCACCGGCTCGTCCGGGCCGAGCGTGCGCGCGTAGAGCACGATGCCGTCAGCCGGCGGGAAGAAGAAGCCGGTGTCGGACCACTCCGGACGGTCGGGGTCGCGGAAGAAGTGGCTTTCCGACAGCCAGCGCAGGGGCCGGCCCCGCAACGCCGCCACCTCCCGGTCCAGCCAGTCCTTCAGCGGCCTGGCCATGCCGCCCCTTCCCGCGCGCGCGGCCGCTGCTTCCCGCATGCCGCCATTCGCCACCTCCCGCCGGCGCTCGTGGTGCCGGAACAGGCCGACCATAGCCGCCGGCGCGCCCGCGGGCGTTGATGCCCGTCAAGGCCGGCGGGGCGGGCGGATGCGCGTCAGCGCACGAGGGTGGTCACCGCGAACGCCACGCAGACCAGGCCCAGCAGGGTCAGCAGCGCGACGTCCACGCGGCCCGGCTCGCCGCCGGCCGTACCCGGCTCCCGCGTGGCCAGGACCCGCTCGCGGTGGACCATGAAGGCGGGGATGGCGAAGCTTGCGGCCACCGAGAGCCCGAGCGCGACGTAGACCCAGACGCCGCGCATGCGCAGCCTCCGGGCCTCCAGCACCATCCAGATGATCACCGTCAGGCTGATGAACAGCGCGTCCACCGCGATGAAGCGGCTGGCCGGGTTGACCAGGGTATCGGCCCAGAAGCGGACGTTGCCATTGAGCAGGCCCAGGCCGAGGTAGCTGTAGCCGTTGCCCCAGGTGCCGATCAGCGCCAACACCGCGATCAGGCCGTAGACCAGGCACAGGGCCCTGCGCGAAACACTCATGGACATCCCCCCGGGCGACGATCGTTGCTGCTGCCGGCGCGGGCCGGCGCTACTTCCAGGCGAACTTCGGCTGCTCGTAGTGGGCCACGC
This sequence comes from Gammaproteobacteria bacterium, assembly GCA_035638775.1. Taxonomy (GTDB): domain Bacteria; phylum Pseudomonadota; class Gammaproteobacteria; order UBA5335; family SLRW01; genus DASQZJ01. The sequence continues at coordinate 515 of DASQZJ010000009.1, read as the reverse complement.
GGGTCGCGCGCCCGTGCAGCGCGACCTCCCGGAACTGGTACAGCACCGCCGCGGTGGGCGCGTTGATCCAGCGATCCCCGAGGGGCATGCGGATGACCGGCCGGTCGCTCTCGGGGATCTGCACCAGCTGCGGCGCATCCTCGCGCTCCAGCTCGGTGAGGGGCACCCGGTGCACCTCCGCAACCTCGTCCGGAGAGGGCGTGACGGACGTTCGCTGCGCCACCCAGAGCACCACCGGCGTGATGCGATAGCCCGAGCGGGTGGAGTAATCGTCCAGCGTACCCAGCACCCCGACGCCCCTGACCGCGAGCTCCTCATCCAGCTCGCGGCAGGCGGCCTGCACCGCGTCCTCGCCGGCGTCGACGCGCCCGCCGGGCAACGCCCACTGCCCCGAGTGCGCCCGCAGCGTCGGCGCGCGGCGCGTCAGCAGGTAGCAGGCACGGCCGCGCTGGTCGTCGATCACGGCGACCGCGACGGCGGCGTGGCGGAGATCACCGTCGTCGCCGCGCAGGCGC
>DASQZJ010000008.1:0-34990 GCA_035638775.1 Gammaproteobacteria bacterium | reverse complement strand
GCGCCGGACCAGGCGCTGGGCGACGATGGCGTCCAGCGCGGTCGCGACCATGTAGCCCGCGGCCCCCATGTCCAGCAGCCGGTTGACCGTGGCCAGCGCGTCGTTGGTGTGCAGGGTGGACAGCACCAGGTGGCCGGTCATCGCCGCGCGCAGGCCGATCTCCGCGGTCTCGGCGTCGCGCATCTCGCCCACCATGATGATGTCCGGGTCCTGGCGCAGCGCCGAGCGCAGCACCCGCGCGAAGTCCAGCCCGATGCGGGAGTGCACCTGGACCTGATTGACCCGCGGCAGGCGGTACTCCACCGGGTCCTCGACCGAGATGATCTTGCTGCCGGGCTGGTTGATCTCGCTGAGCGCGGCATACAGCGTCGTCGTCTTGCCGCTGCCCGTCGGGCCGGTCACCAGGACCATGCCGTACGGCCGCCGGATCAGCCCGCGGAAACGCGACATCATGGACTCCGGCATGCCCAGCTGGGAGAGCGAGAGCATGCCGTGGGACTGGTCCAGCAGCCGCATGACCACGGACTCGCCGTGCTGGATCGGCATGGTCGACAGGCGCACGTCGATGCTGCTGTTCTTGACGCGGATGTTGAAGCGCCCGTCCTGGGGCAGGCGCTTCTCCGAGATGTCCAGGCCCGACATCAGTTTCAGGCGGGTCACCAGCGCGGACGCGATCCGGCGCTCCTCGATGATCTGCTCCTGCAGTACGCCGTCCACGCGCTGGCGGATGCGCAGCACCGACTCGTCCGGCTCGATGTGGATGTCCGAGGCGTGCACCTGCACCGCGTCCTCGAACATCGACTGCAGCAGGCGCGCCACCGGGGCGTCGACGTCCTCCTCCTCTTCCAGCAGACGCGCGAGGTCGTAGTCGCTCTGGGACAGCTCCTCGCCCAGCTCCTCGGCCAGGCTGAAGATCTCCTCGGTGCGCCGATAGACGGTGTCGATCGCGCGCAGCAGGTCGCTCTCCCGCACCAGCGCCTGCTTGATCGGGCGCTTGAGGATCCGGCTCAACTCGTCGTAGCCGAAGATGTCGGTGGGATCGACCATCCCCACCAGCATCCCGTTGTCGGTATCCGCGAGCACGATCGCGCGGTAGCGCCGGGCGTAGGTCTCCGGCAATTTCCGGACGACGTCCGGGGAGAACTTGTAGTGACGCAGGTCGACCACCGGGATGGCGAGCTGGCGCGAGAGGAAGTCGAGCAGCTGGTCCTCGGAGATGAAGCCGAGCTCGATCAGCACCCGCCCCAGCTTGCGCCCGGTCTTCTTCTGCTCGGCCAGCGCATCCTGCAGCTGCTGCTCGGAGATCACCTTGTTCGACACCAGCAGGTCGCCGATGCGGATCTTCTGACGTACTGCGCTCATTGTCCGCTCCCCGATCCGGTCGTACCGGACACGGTCTTCGTCAGCGCCTTGATGCGCGAGTTGGCGTAGGCCAGCAGGCGCGGGCCGAGGCTGCTCGTGTCCCGCGCCCGTTCATAGGCCTGCAGCGCGGCCCGCGGATGCTGCTCCCCTTCCAGGGAGATGGCTGCCCCCAGCCACCACACGCCCGCGTCCGGGTTGACCTCCACCAGCGCCCGGTACTGGTGCACCGAGCGCGCGTACTGGCCGGTCCGCTGGTACAGGGCGGCCATCAGCGCATGGTAGGCCGGGTCGTCCTCCACCGCCGGGGGCGATTTCTGCAGCAGCGCCAGGGCGGCCTTCGGACCCTGGTCGGCGGCCACCACCCTCGCCTTCAGGCGCACGTAGGGCGAATAGCCCGGGGCATCCGCCAGGCCCCGGTCGATCAGCCGCGCCGCCTCGTGGTAGCGCTGCTCGTGGATCATCAGCGCGGCCAGGGACTGCCGCCCCTGGCGCGAGTGCGGGTCCGCCCGCAGAGCGGAGCGGTAGTCGGCTTCCGCGGTGGCCAGCTGGCCCTGGCCCAGCGCGTTGTCGCCGCGCTGAAGCAGATGCCGCACGCGCTGCTGCGTATCCGGCACGTCGCGGCGCTTCTCCATGACCGGCTGATCGCCGGAGGCACCGGCCCCGGCATCCGCCGCGCTGGCGAGCTTTCGCACGCCCGCCTTCGAAGAGGCCTCCCCGCTGCTCTCGCCGGTGCCGGGCGAAGGCGCGGGCTTCGAGCGGCCCGCCGACTTCGCGCCGCCGGCGCTGGCACCGGGTTCCGGGGCCGATGCGGACGATCCGGTGCCCGCGCTGGCGGTCGCCGACGCACTGCTCGTTCCGCCCTGGCTGCCGGACGCCGGCGGGCCCGAAAGCGCCAGTGCGAGGCTTGCCGGCTGCCCGTCGCCCGGGGGCCGGTAGCTGTCCCGCAGCTGCGTCCCGGGCGCCAGCCGGATCGCCACCACCAGGTTCCCCTGGTTCTGCTCGAGGCTTGCCCCCTGCACGCCGTCGCGTCCCGTGTCCAGGATCGGCAACGGGCTCGGCGCGGTGACGTGAGGCAGGATCACCCGGACCCTGTCCGCGCTCTTGCCATGCTCCACGCGATAGTCGACATCGCGGCTGAAGCTCAGGGTCAGCCACGCGGCCTTGCCGCTGCCCTGCGCGACGCCGGTCAGGCGGGGGGCGGCGGGCTTCGGCCGCGCATCGGCCTTCTCCGGCCCGCCCGGAGCCGGTACACCGTGGCTGCCGTCGCCGGCCCGGGAGGCGGCTTCCGGGGCCGCTGCGCCTGCCGTCGCAGCAGCCCCTCCGTCCGCGGCGCGCGCCTGCACGCCGGCACGGTGCAGCTGCAGCCAGAGCGCACGTCCGCCCAGCAGGGCCCCCGTCAGCAGCGCGACGGCAGCCAGGAAGAACGCGAGCTGTCGCGGCCAGCGGCGTGCCGGACGCTGTCCCACCGGCCGCACACCGGCGAGCTCGTCGCCGCCGGCCGGCTGGCGTTGCGCCAGGTCGCGCAGCATGCGATTCAGCAGGCTCAAAGCAGTCCTCCCAGCAGCCAGGCCAGTCCCAGGCTCACCGCCACGGCCGCCGCAAGCGCATAGCCGTGGCTTCGCAGCACGCCCGGGACGGGTCCCGCGCGGCGCCCGTGCGCACCCTCGGTATCGGCGACCGCCTCCCGGGCGTGGGCACGGGCGACGCGGAAGGCGCCCGGCCCGTAGGCCGCCAGCAGCGCCTTGTGGCAGAGGATGTTGATCAGTCGCGGCACGCCGCCGCTGGCATGGTAGATGATCCGCAGCGCCGCGGCCGAGAACAGGGCCGGCCCGCGGTAGCCCGCCACCGACAGGCGGTGGGCGACGTAGGCCTCGAAGGTATCCCGATCGAACGGTCGCAGGCGGTGGCTGAAGGTAATGCGCTGGCGCAGCTGGCGGATGTTGCGCCGGTTCAGCCGCCGCTCCAGCTCCGGCTGTCCCACCAGCACGACCTGCAGCAGCTTGTACTTCTCGGTTTCCAGGTTGGTCAGCAGCCGTACCGATTCCAGCGTCTGGTCGCTCAGCGCCTGCGCCTCGTCCAGCAGCAGCACCGTCCGGCGCCCCGCCCGCGCATTGTCCACCAGGCGCCGCGTGATCGCCTTGTACAGCCGTTCCTGGGTGGACGAAGCACTCACATGGAAGCCCAGCTCCTCGGCCAGCAGCACGTGCATCGCCTTGGGGGTGATCTCGGGGTTCGGGATGTAGGCGGTCACGAACTCGTCCTCGAGCGCCGCCAGCAGCTTGCGGCACAGCAGCGTCTTGCCGAGACCGACCTCCCCGACCAGCTTGAGGAAGCCCTCGCCGCTGCGCAGCGCCACCAGCAGCATGTTGAGCGCGGCCTGGTGGTCGGAACCGGCGAAGAAGTAGCCGGTATCCGGCGTGATGCTGAAGGGAAGCTCGTTCAGGCCGAAATGCTCGAGGTACATCACGCGGCTCCCGCTGCGCCGGTGTGGGCAGCCGCAGGCGCCCCGCCGGGCGCCTCGCGCGGTCCCCCGCGGGGTCTCAGTTGGATGCGGACGCGCCGGCCGGCCACTTGAACTCCGGGTTGACGTCGTGCACGCGCTGCTGCGCGCCCTGGACCTGGCTCTTCCACACGTCGGGGTTGTCGACCACCACCGGCTTGAGCAGGATCACCAGCTCGCTCTTCTCCTTGGTGTGCTTGACCTGCCGGAACAGGCTGCCGATCACCGGGATGTCGCCCAGGATCGGCGTCGAGTAGTGCGTGGTGTTGGTCTTGTCCTGCATCAGCCCGCCGATCACGACCACCTGGCCGTTGGCGGCGCGCACGATGCTGTCGGACTCGCGCACGTTGCTCAGCGCCAGCGGCAGGTTCTGCTTCTGTCCGCCGACCGTGATCTCCTTGTTCTGGTCGGTGACCTGGCTCACGGTCGGGTGCACGTGCAGGATCACCCTGCCCTTCTTGTCGATCTGCGGCGTGACGTCCAGCGCGATGCCGGAGAAGAACGGCGTGAGCTGGATGTTCTGGTTGCTGGTGGTCGCGGTCCCGGTGACGGTGTTGTTGCTCACGCCGGTGACGAAGAACTCGTCCGAGCCGACCTTGATCACTGCCTTCTGGTTGTTCACCGTCGCCACGCGCGGGCTGGACAGCACGTGCACGTCACCCTGGGACTGCAGCAGCTCGATCACCGCGTTGAAGTCCGACAGGTTCAGCGCCAGCGCGAAGGTGCCGCCCACCGCGGTGCTGTTGAAGCCGGTGAAACCGCTGCCGCTGCCCGGATTGATGCTGAGCGGCGTGCCGGCGAGGTCGGAGGCGCCGTTGCTGAACAGGTTCTGGCCCGCCACCTGCCCGGCGAAATAGCTGTCGCTGCCGTGGCGGCTCAGGGCCCCCCAGTTGATGCCCGCCTGGAAGCCCTTGTTCAGCGTCACCTCCAGGATCTTCGCCTCCAGCACCACCTCGCGCTGCACGTTCTTCTGCAGGCGCTCGAGGAAATCGTGGACCTGGCGCAGCTCGTTGGGCATGGCCCGCACCACCACCAGCCCCGAGTCGGCGTTGATCACCACCTTGCGCCCGTCCTTGTCGCCGATCATGGCATCCAGGCTGTCCTTGAGGCTTTTCCAGAAGTCCGACTTGCTGATGGTCTGGATCTCGCTGCCGGCGAGGCCCACGCCCTCCTGGGTCTGGTTGTTCCCGTTCCCGCTGTACCCCCCCCGCTGCAGGCGCTCGCCGTTGGGACCGATCTCGTTGGTCGACTGGCCCGAGCTCACGCGGGTGCGGGAGTCGCCGTTGCGGACCACGTCCAGGTAATTCACCTGGTAGATGCGGGTCTGCAGCGCCGCGGGCATCACCTGGTAGCCGGCCGCCGTCTTGCGGTAGTCATAGCCGTACACGTCCTGCACCGTCCGCATGACTTCCGGGATGGTGACGTTCTTCAGGGTCAGCGAGATCCTGCCCTTGACCTTCGGGTTGACCGTCATGTTGTACGGCGTGTCCTTGACCAGGCCGACGAAGAACTTCTGCGCCGGCATGTCGTGCACGTCGATGTCGAAGCGCTGCTGCGAGGGCGGGGTCTCCCCCGCGCCGCCGCCGTTGCCGCTGCCGGCGCCCACCTGCACCGGCGGCATCAGCGCGGCCGAGACCTCCCCGGGCACGCCGGGCGTGCTGTTCTTGCGCACGTGCCGGTTGCCGGAGGACGTGCCCGGCGACGTCGGGCCGGAGCCGCCGGCGGGACCGCCGGAGGTCGTGGCACAGCCGGCGAACAGTGCGGCCGCGCAGACCAGGGCCGGCAGCGAGACGATTCTTGTCAGTGGAGTCACGGTCGATGCTCCTTCGGGACTCTGTGCCGTGCGGGGCGCTTGACTGCGCTGGTTGCCATCGTCACCTCGATCCTGTGCCCGCGGTAGCGCAGCTCCACGTGTCCGGGGCCGACCCGGAGCAGGCGCGCCCCGTCCACCACGTGGCCGGGCAGAACGGTGCTGCCGTTGATCACCGCCAGCCGGCGCTCCGGTCCGACCAGGGTGTAGTCCAGCCGCCAGCGCTGCGCGTGGTGCCGGGAGCCGTGCGGATGCACCGGCGTGGGGCGCGTGGGATCCCCCAGGCGCGCCGCGCCGGCCGGCACGGCGGCGCACAGTATCGCGGCCGCCGCCAGTGCTGTCAGCGCCCGCGCTGCAGGCCCGTGCTCAAACACCGACCCAGCCCTCCCTCAGTCCCAGCGTGTAAACCACCAGGCGCACGTGCGCCCGCGGCCAGTGCTTCACCTGGAGATCGACGCGGTCCCAGAAGAAGCGCCACTTGAGCTTCTGCAATGACTCCAGGTAGCGCATCGTCGCCAGGTAGCTGCCGTCGAACTCGATCACGATCCCGTGGCGATAGACCTGGGCCCGCGGCGGGTCGCCCTTCTTGCCCGCCGGCAACAGGGGCTTGGCCGGGAGCCCGTGCAGCTCGACCAGCTTGAGCCCCTTCTGGCGCTCCAGCACCTTCTCCAGCACCCGCGGCATGTCCTTCGCATCGATCAGCCCTGCGCTGGCCTCGTGCAGCCGGGTATCGAGTCCGGCGATGTCCTTCTGCAGCGCCGCGATCCGCTTTTTAAGCGCGGCGTTGGACCCCGCGCCGCTGGACTGGACCAGCTTCGCGCTCTGCTGGTCCAGCTGGCTGATGCGGTGACGCAGCTGCTTCAGGCGGACCTGCTCGCGGGAGTGATAGCGCTGCATCGGCGCCATCAGCAGCATGTTCCACAGCACGCCCAGCACCACCAGGACCGTGACCACGCCCAGCGTGCGCTCGCGCAGCGTGAGCGCGTCGAAGCGGCCGGCCAGGCGCTGCAGGTACCGCCTCATCGTCCGTTCCCCTGCTTCTTTGCCGCGGTGCTCATGCGGAAGTCGATCAGCCAGGCGTGCTTGTCGTCGCGCTTGAGCGCCACCTCGCGGAAATCAGTGCCCTGGAAGCTCTTCTCCTTGCCCAGCAGCTGCAGGTAACGGGGCACCAGCTTGTCCGAGTAGGTCTTGCCGGAAAGCGTCATCTGGCTGCCGCCGTCGTAAATGTCGACACCGGTCAGCCAGAGGCCGTTGACCCGGCGCCGCGCCAGCCCGCGGAACTGCCCGCCGAATCCGGCGGTGTTGCCCACCGTACGGCCCTGCAGCAGCTCCAGCGCCTGCTGTTTGCGCTGCTTCTCCGCGACCAGCCGCTTGCGGCGATGTTCCAGGATGGCACTGGGCGAATTGCTCTTGTGCTGCCGGGAAAGCGTCTCCAGGCGCTGTTCGCTCGCCTTGCGCTGCGCCTGGAGGCGGGCGACCTCCTGGTGCAGGGCCCGCCCCTGCCAGAGGCCGTAGGCGTAGATCGCGAGCAGGCCGACCACGAAGATGGCCCCGATCTCCAGCATGGTCACCGCGGAGAAGATCTTCTTCTGCTTGCGCAGGATCGGCTGATAGAGGTTGACCTGCTGCATCACAGTGTCGCCTGCTCGTGCCGGAGCGCCGCACCCACCGCCAGCATGCAGCGGGCCTGGAGCTCAAGATCGAGATCGTCCGGGCATTCCATCACGTCACGCAGGTCCAGCTGACGTACGTTCATGCCCAGGGCGGTGTCCAGCCCGCTCACGATCGCCTCTCCCCCGGAGGGCGCAACGACGTACAGGGTCCCGACCGCCGCCTGCGAGAAATGGCTGTCGTAGTAATCCAGCGAACGCTGGATCTCCAGCACCACGCTCTCGAGGGCGCCGCCCGAACCCGGCGTCCCGCCGCTCCCGCCGGCTGCCGCCAGCGCCTCGTGCCCCGTGTCGAGGGTCCGGGCCAGGTACAGGGTCGACTGGCGCGTCACCGTGATCAGGCCGTAGTCCGGCGCGAGGTAGAGCAGCCCCACGCCCGAGACGTCCTCGCCCGTGAGCGCGGCGACGTTGCGCAACGCAAGCTCCGCGATATCGATCACCTCCAGCTGCAGCGAGAGGTCCTCGAGCATGGCGATGCGCTGGCTGAGCAGGGAGCTGCGCGCGGCGACCACGTACATCATGCGTCCGCGCCCCCGCACGAGCTGCCCCGGGATGTCGAACACGTCCAGGATCGCGTCGTCGATGTGGAAATCGATCAGGTCCTTGACTCGCCAGCGCACGGCCTGCTTGAGCTCGGAGGGATCGACGTCGGGGGCTTCGACCAGCAGCAGCTGGTAGTCGGATGGTGCCAGCACGGCGCTGCAGAGTGACCGCTTGACGCTGGACCGGGCGACCAGCTCGCCCAGTGCCCGCTCGGCCGAATCCCCGGTCGCCAGCGACTGGTGACGGCAGTCGAGCAGGCGGGGAATGCCCGCCTTTTCGCGGCTGACCCGCGCCAGGGCTACGTCAGATTCTGTCCAGTGCAGCCCGCTCAGCTCGCCGGACGCAGGCTTCTTCGCGAGGAAGGAAAGCAGAAGCCACCCCCAGGGTTATTGTTCCTTTTTCCATTGCCCCTTGCCGATCCAGCCGGCGCCTGCGGGAAGCCGTCCATGGATCGCAGAACCCTAAATTCATTATCTTCAATCTATTACGAAGGCATTCTGACTTCGTCCGTTACAAGTTGTCAACAACTGCCTGTCTTGCGGAAAGACCGACCGCCGAGGCGGCCGCCGCGTGCACGACAGAATCACAGCATGGCCCCGCCCCGTTCCATGATCCGCGTCACAGTTTTACAAACTCGCCGCGACGACCGGTCGCCGCGGCGGAGCACACACTATGGGGAACCCGCCCACCCGGAGAATCCCCCGGACGGGGCGTCCAGCGGCCATACCAGCGTCAGCCGCAGGATCTCGACGCCGGGATTGTAGTGGCTGAAGAAGTGGTCATGCGACATATGGTGAAAGCCCAGCATCAGGCACCGGCCATGGGCTCCGCACCAGCCGGCCTCGACCCCGGACCGCCCCAGCACCTGGGCGCCGAGCCGCTTGCCCGCACCCCGGTGGTAAACCGCCAGCGCCATGTCCGCCGCGAGGCGCCAGTGCGCACCCGCGTGCCACGCATAGCGCAGCCCGCCCCAGGCAAATCCCCCGCCGTCCGTGGTGGCGGCGGCACCGACTTCCGGCCGGAGCTTCCAGACGAGCGGCCGTCCGGGCCGGTACTCCACCGAGCCCAGGGTGGCAAGATCCCGCCGATGCACGATATCGAAACGGCCCGCCGAAACGGCCAGGCCGGACCGGCGTGCGGGCCCTCGTGGCGCACGGGCCGTCAGGCCGATCAGCGCCGTGTCCGCCGCCAGGATCGCCTGGACCACGGTGTTGGCGGCGGCCGGCGGGCTCGCCAGCGAGCACGCCAGCAGGCAGACGCACAGGATTCGGCGTCGGACCGTCCGCGCGCTGCGTTTCGGCTGTGACATCCGGAGGCGATGGCAGGGGGGGCGGACGGGGCTCATGCCGCAGCAACGTACCACGTGCCCGCATCCCGATTCACGCCGCCCCCCACAACACGGCCGTTTCGCGTTATAATGCCGCGCGTCCCGCTGACCTTCCCGGCCAGCCGGTCTGTTTTTTTTTATTCTTTCGTCGAGACTCTTTGCGACGTACCAGCGGGCCCAGGGGTTGCTGAAGACGGGCTGTGGCACCGTCTTTCCAGCTCGCCGGCAAGCGGCGCGTGTCGCGGTTCGGCGACGGGACGCACGTGTCCAGCGCCAGGCGGTCGCCTCCCGGCGGTGCCGTGCATGCCCTCGCGGCTCCCCGCCTGGTCCCGACGCTCGCCACCTCAGGAAAGGGGGACAGACCATCCGGCCATGAACTGGTTGCTAAGACTGAACAAGACCACCCGTCTCGTTCTGCTGAGCATTCTGCTCGGCGTGATCGGGGCCCTCGGCGCGCAGGTTTTCCTGTGGATGCTGCACACCGCGGAGCAACTGCTCCTGACCCCCATCAGCGGCTACAAGGACCTCACGGTCGAGGCTGCCCACCAGCTCGGACACCTGCCGGAGATTCCCCACCTGCTGTGGCTGATCCCCGCCGCCACCACGCTGGGCGGCCTGCTATCCGGCTTCCTGGTCTATACCTGGGCGCCGGAAGCGGAGGGGCACGGCACCGACGCCGCGGTCAAGGCGTTCCACCGCACCGACGGCTACGTCCGGGCACGCATCCCGCTGATCAAGTCGGTGGCCAGCGCCATCACGATCGGCTCCGGCGGTTCGGCCGGCCGCGAGGGTCCGACGGCCCAGATCGCCGCCGGCGTCGGCTCGATCCTGGGCACGTTCCTCAAGCTGCCGCACGACGAGCGGCGCTTCCTGGTGCTCGTCGGGATGGCCGCGGGCCTGTCCGCCATCTTCAAGAGCCCGCTGGGCACGGCCATCTTCGGCGTCGAGATCCTCTACTCCAGCGTCGCCTTCGAGGGCGGTGCGCTGATCTACACCCTGATCGGTGCCGCCGTCGCCTACGCCATCACGGGGATCTTCGAGGGCTGGACCCCGCTGTTCGTTCTTCCGTCCAATGTCGGTTTCACCAATGCCCCGAGCCTGGTCTGGTACGGCATCCTGGCGGTATTCGCGGGACTGGTGGGCTCGTTCCTGCCGAGCGTGTTCTACTACGTGCGCGACGCGTTCGTGAAAATCAAGGTGCCGCCGCACATCAAGCCGGCGATCGGCGGCCTGATCGTCGGCCTGATCGGCATCGTCGTGCCGCAGATCCTGGCAGGCGGCTACGGCTTCATCCAGCTCGCCCTGCAGGGCGGCGCCGGCATGGCGATCTGGTTCATGCTGCTGCTGTCGATGGGCAAGATCATCACGCTCTCGCTCAGCATCGGCTCGGGGGGCTCCGGCGGGGTGTTCGCGCCCAGCCTGTTCGTCGGCGCCCTGCTGGGCGCGGCGTTCGCCGCGGTGCTGCACGAGCTGGGGGTGCACGATGTCAGTGCCACCGGGCTCGCGGTGGTCGGCATGGCTTCGCTGTTCGCCGGTGCCGCCCGCGTGCCCATCGCCTCGCTGGTCATGGTCGCCGAGATGACCGGCGGCTACCGCCTGATCATGCCGACCATGTTCGCGGTCGCGATCGCCTACATCATCCAGTACGCCCTCACGCGCGGCATCAAGTACCCGTCGCTGTACGAGGCGCAGGTCGCCGGCCCGGCCGAGAGCCCGGTGCATCACGAGCGCTACTACCAGACGGTCGCGCAGCTGCTGCGCAAGCGCCAGGTGCAGCTGGAGGAGGACATCTTCCTGAACAAGTTCACCGAGCGGCTGGCGAGCGGCCAGCCGGTCCCGCTGAGCGAGGGCGACGAGTCGGAACGGCTGTACAGCATGGACATCGAGCCCGGCTCGCCCATCGCCGGCAAGGAGGTCCGCTCGCTGGGGTTCGCCGACATCCTGATCGTCAGCGTGGTCCGCGGCGAGAAGCAGATCATCCCCAACGGCGACACCCGGCTGCGGGTCGGAGACCACCTGGTGGTCGCCGCCACGCCGGAATCCGTCGAGGACTTCCGACGCATGGCCGAGCATGGCAGTACGCAGGATGCCTGAACGCCCCGGGGGGCAGTTTTAAGTTGTAAGTGGCTGCGCGCGCCATGCCCGGGCTGACGCTCCGGCCATCAAACGACTCGACGACTCCGGCTTCCCGAGCCGGCCCCTTGAGTCTGCCGCGGTGATCCCCATATTCGCGGGGTACGGCCGTTATCCAGAGGGCACCTTATGAACGCATTGCGGACCACCCTGCTGCTGGGGGCCCTGACCGGGGTCCTGCTGTTCGCCGGCAAGCTCATCGGCGGCAACGCGGGGATGATCATCGCGCTGGTCCTGGCCGGGGTGATGAACATCGGCAGCTACTGGTTCTCCGACCGCCTCGTGCTGTCCATGTACCGCGCCAGGGAAGCCGGCCCGGACGAGGAGCCGCAGCTCCATGAAGTCGTTCGCGACCTGGCCCGGCGCGCGGACATGCCCATGCCGCGCGTGTACGTCATCGACACCGAAAGCCCGAACGCTTTCGCGACCGGGCGCAACCCGCAGCACGCGGCGGTGGCGGCTACCCGCGGCCTGCTCCGCATGATGAACCGCGAGGAGCTCACCGGGGTGCTGGCGCACGAGCTCAGCCACGTGCGCCACCGGGACACCCTGATCAGCGCGATCGCCGCCACGCTCGCCGGCGCCATCGCGATGCTCGCCAGCATGGCCCAGTGGGCCCTGCTGTTCGGCGGCTTCGCCGGCGACGACGACGAGGGCGGGGGCATCCTCGGCGCCCTGGCGATGATGATCCTGGCGCCGCTGGCCGCGACGCTGATCCAGATGGCGGTTTCGCGCTCGCGGGAGTTCGGCGCGGATGCCGGCGCGGCGAAGCTCACGGGCCATCCGCGATGGCTGGTCGGCGCGCTGCGCAAGCTGGAGAGCGCCAACCGCAGCGAGCCGATGCGGGCGGCCGTGGAGCACCCGTCCACCGCGCATCTGTTCATCGTCAATCCGCTGGCAGGGCACCGGCTGGCGAAGCTGTTCTCCACCCATCCCTCGACCGAGGAACGCATCAGCCGGCTCGAGGCGATGGCACGCGACCCGTCGATCGGCCGCGGCTAGCGTCGGCCGGTCCGGAGGAGATGGCTTCGACCGGGTGCGCGGGCTATCATGCGCCCGACAGCCACGGGCGGGCCCGTGGCGCCACGGCGGAGACGACCCCCATGTTCATCCGACCCGGTATCCGGCTCGCGACCCTCCTGACCCTGCTCCTGATGGCCGCCGGTGTGCCCTCCCGCGCGCATGCCGCCACCGCCAAGGAGATCAACGCCAGCGTCGATGCAGCCCTGGCCCGCTTCGACAAGCAGGTCGACGGCGGCAAGGCCCTGCTCGAGCGTGCCCGCGGCGTGCTGGTCTTTCCGGGCGTGATCAAGGCGGGCCTCGGCATCGGCGGCGAATACGGCGAGGGCGCGCTGCGCATCGACGGCCGCACCGTCGGTTACTACAGCATCGCGGCCGGCTCCATCGGCTTCCAGCTCGGGGTCCAGAAGAAGGACGTCATCCTGGTGTTCCTCGAGCACAAGGCGCTGGAGCGCTTCCGCAAGAGCAACGGCTGGGACATCGGCGTGGACGGCTCGGTGGCCTTCATCAAGCTCGGCGCCAGCGGTTCCGTCGATGCGCGCAAGCTGAACCAGCCGATCGTCGGCTTTGTCATCGGCCAGCAGGGCTTGATGTACAACCTCACCCTCGAGGGCTCCAAGATCACGCCGATCAAGCGCTGACCCGCGGGCGGGGGGGGTTGAACTCGGGACCGCAGTTGCGGTCTTCTGTGTATCCGCGCGTCATCCGTAGAAAGGGCCACACGTGAATCTCGCACACTCCTCCCGGCGAGCCCGGCTCGCCCGCAGAAGCCTCGTCATCCTGGCGACGGCGGTCTTCGCGGCCGTTGCCGTGCCGGCCGTCGCCGCATCCATGCAGGGCGGGGCGGACAGCGGCGTGGTGCGCGCGACCCTGTCCAACGGGCTGCAGGTGGTGATCGTCCCCAACCACCTGGCGCCGGTGGTCACCACCGTCATGAACTACAAGGTCGGCTCGAACGAGGCGCCCAGGGGCTTTCCCGGCACCGCCCACGCCCAGGAGCACATGATGTTCCGCGGCAGCCCCGGGCTGTCGGCCGCCCAGCTTTCCGCCATCAGCGCCGCCATGGGCGGCGACTTCAACGCGGACACCCAGCAGAGCGTGACCCAGTACTTCTTCACCGTGCCGAAGCAGTACCTCGGCGTCGCTCTCCACATCCAGTCCACGCGCATGCGCGGCGTCCTGGACGAGGAGTCGCTGTGGAAGAAGGAGCGGGGCGCGATCGAGCAGGAAGTCGCGCGCGACCTGTCGCAGCCGGAGTACCGCGCCTACAAGAAGGTCCTCGCGCGCATGTTCGCCGGTACGCCGTATGCCCACGACGCCCTGGGCACCCGCCCGTCCTTCGACAAGACCAACGGTGCGATGCTGCATCATTTCTACGACCAGTGGTACGCGCCCAACAACGCGATCCTGGTGGTCACCGGCGACGTCGATCCCGCCGCCGCAATGAAGGAGATCCGCTCGCAGTTCGGCGACATCCGGGCGAAGAAGCTGCCGCAGCGGCCGCAGTTCAAGCTGCAGCCGGTCAAGCCCTCCACCATCAAGTCGAAGATCGACCAGCCCTACGGGCTCGTGCTGGTCGCGTTCCGCATGCCCGGCTACGCCAGGCCGAAGGAATACGCCGCCCTGCAGGTCCTCTCGCAGGCGCTCAGCAACCAGCGCGGCAAGCTCTACAGCGACCTGGTACCGACCGGCAGGGCCCTGGACGCCGGCTTCGACACCCAGGGCATGCAGCCCGCGAGCCTCGGCTTCGCGGTCGCCGCCTTCCCGCGGGGCGCCGATCCGCACAAGCTGCTGGGTGAGCTGCGCGGCATCCTGTCGCACACCGCGAAGCACGGCGTCCCGGCCGACCTGGTCAAGGCCGCCAAGCGCCACGTGCTCACGCAGGCGGAAGCGCAGAAGAACTCGATCTCCGGCCAGGCCATGCAGTGGTCACAGTCGCTGGCGGTCGAAGGCCGCCGGTCGCCGGAAGAGGAGATCCATGCCATCGAGCAGGTCACCCCGGCGGACGTGAACCGGGTGGCCCACGAGTACCTCGACCAGAAGCACGCGATCGTCGCCCTGCTCTCACCGCAGGGATCGGGCAAGCCCACCGCCTCCGGCGGCGGCTTCGGCGGCAAGGAGTCCTTCAAGCCCTCCCACGTCTCGCACGTCAAGCTGCCCGGGTGGGCGGCAAAGCCGCTCGCCAGCATCAGCGTGCCCGAATCGACCGTGCGGCCGACCGTCTACACCTACCCCAACGGCCTGCGACTGATCGTGCAGCCGGAGAGCATCAGCCACACCATCAGCGTCTACGGCCGGATCCACAACCGGCCCGAGCTGACCGTGCCGAAGGGCCAGGAAGGCGTCGACCAGGTCCTCGGGCAGCTGCTGCAGTACGGCACGCATTCCATGAACCGGGTCCGGTTCCGGAAGGCCCTGGATGACATCGGCGCGAGCGAGTCGGCGGGCACCGACTTCTCCCTGCAGGTGCTGTCCGGTCACCTCGAGCGCGGCATGCAGCTGCTGGCCGCCAACGAGCTGCAGCCACGCCTGCCGCAAAAGGCTTTCAAGGTCGTGCGCCGGCAGGTGGCCGGGGAAGCGGCCGGCCGGATCCACAGCCCCGACTTCAAGATGCAGCAGGCGCTGCGCGCCGCGCTCTATCCCGCCGGCGATCCGACGCTGCGGCACGCCACGCCCGCGAGCGTGCGCGGGCTGACCCTCAAGGACGTGCAGGCCTACTATCACAAGGTGTTCCGGCCGGACCTGACGACCATCGTGGTCATCGGCGACATCACCCCGGCGAAGGCCAGGCAGATGGTCGGCCGGTACTTCGGGGACTGGAAGGCCCATGGGCCGAAGCCGCCCGTCGAGCTGCCCTCCGTGCCGTCCAACAAGCCGCAGACCGTCAACGTGCCGGACCCGAGCCGGGTCCAGGACCAGGTGGTGATGGCGGAGACCCTCGGCCTGACGCGCACCGATCCGGCCTACTACGCCCTGACGCTGGGCAACCAGGTCCTCAGCGGCGGCTTCTACGCCAGCCGCCTGTACCACGACCTGCGCGAGGAGCGCGGGCTGGTGTACACGGTCCACTCCGACATCGACGCCAACCGGACGCGCGGGCATCTCGTGGTCGGGTTCGGCGCGGACCCCGACAAGGTCCAGCCGGCCCGCCGGATCATCGTGCACGACCTCGCCGCGATGGCCCACAGCCCGGTGCACGAGAGCGAGCTGCATCGCGCCAAGGCCGAGCTGGTGCGCCAGATCCCGCTGTCGGAGTCCAGCGTGGACAGCATCGCCGACGGCCTGCTCAGCCGCTCCACCGAGGGTCTTCCGCTGGACGAGCCCATCCGGGCGGCGCTGCACTACCTCAGCCTCGACGCGACGGGAGTGCAGAAGGCCTTCCGCAAGTACGTGCGGCCATCGGACCTGGTGATGGTAAGCAAGGGACCGGCTCCCGGAGGCCACTAGGCCGCCGGGAACGCCATCGCCCGCCGGCGTCCGGGCAGTCCCGGGGTCCATACGAGGAAGGGGGCGCCGCGCCCGCGACGCCCCCGTTCCCGAGGTACCGGATTGGGAATGGGCCGTTACAGGCCCATGCTGGCGAACAGCCGCTGTCCGGCCGAGCCCGACAGTAGCGCCGCGCCGCCGGTCGCCAGCAGGGCGACCAGCACCAGCACGGCGCTGACGGGATGGTGAGCGCCGGCCACCGCGGTCCCGATCAGCGCCACGGCCAGGATCCCCAGCACGATGTTGCCGGCACCGAGGAACACCCCGCCACCGGCGGTCGCGCCGGCGAGCTGGCGGGCCGCCCGCTTGGTTTCGGGGCCCGCGTTCGACTGTTCGACTCCCGCTTCCGCCGACTGCACGGCGTTGCTCGCCGTCAGCACGAACGCCGCGCCGAACGCGATCACCGCTGCGGCGGTCAGGATTACCGGGTCGACCTGCAACAGGGCCAGGATGCCGAGCACGATGCCGGCCGCGCCGGCCCCCGTCTGCACGGTCAGTCCGTTGCCGGCCGGTGCCGCATCCTCGGGCAGCATCTGGCGCACGCGCCGTACGATGGCGTTGCCTTCCAGCAGGAACATGATGCCGACGAGGATGGTCGCGATCGCCGCCAGGAAGGCAGGATGCACACCGGCCAGGCCGATGATGCCGAGCGCCAGAGCTCCGGCGCCCAGCACGCCTTCGATGACACCGAATCCAGATCCGGTTTCTTCAGCCATTTTCCCCTCCCTAGTTCACTGGTGAATTCCGGTTCCTCCTTATTAATCATAGTTCTAAGTACGCAGAGATCCAAGCTTATGTTAAAGCGAGACCCCGCATACGCGCGCATGCCGGGGCCCGTGACGACATGCCGATTTTCGCCGACGCTCCGCGCGACCCTATACTCGCGCCCCATGTGCGAACGATGCGCGGTACCCCGGGGACTCGGCGGCGATGACGACGGAAACGGGTGAACGGCGGGGCACCCTGGGGCTTCTCGCGGTGTCCTCGATCGGCATCGGCGGCATGGTGGGCGGCGGCATCTTCGCCGTGCTCGGCCTCGCGGTGCAGCTCACCCGGGGCGGGGCACCCCTGGCCTTCGCCCTGGCGGGGGTGGTGGCGCTGCTGACCAGCTACTCCTACGCGCACCTGTCGGTCACCTTCCGCAGCGAGGGCGGGACGGTCGAGTTCCTGAACCGCGCCTTCGGCCCGGGGCTGGCCAGCGGTGCCGCCAACATCCTGCTCTGGATCAGCTACGTGGTGATGCTGTCCCTGTACGCCGCCGCCTTCGGCAGCTACGGTGCCAGCTTCCTGCCCGCGGCCTGGCACGCGCTGGTCAGGCACATTCTCATCAGCGCCGTCGTGGTGGGCCTGACGCTGCTGAACCTGGCCGGCTCCTCGGCGGTCGGGCGCGCGGAAACGTGGATCGTCGCGATCAAGATCGCGATCCTCGGCCTGTTCGTCGCCGCCGGGCTGTGGAGCGTGGACACCGCCCGCCTGGCGCCGGCGCAGTGGAGCAGGCCGCTCAGCCTGGTCGCGGGCGGCATGCTGATCTTCCTCGCCTACGAGGGCTTCGAGCTGATCGCCAACGCGGCGGTGGACGCGCGCTCGCCGGAGCGCACCCTGCCGCGCGCGTTCTTCGGCTCGGTGCTGTTCGTGATCGTGCTCTACGTCCTGGTCGCGGCCGTGACGGTGGGTCAGCTGCCGGTCGCCCGGATCGTGGCGGCGCGGGACTATGCCCTGGCCGCCGCTGCCGAGCCCTTCTTCGGCCGCGCCGGGTTCAGCCTGATCGCCGCCGCGGCCCTGCTGTCGACGGCCTCGGCGATCAACGCCACGCTCTACGGCGCGACCCGGGTGAGCTACATCATCGCGCGCGAGGGAGAGCTGCCCGAGGTACTGGAACGCAAGATGTGGCACCGCCCGGTGGAGGGCCTTCTGGTCACCTCGGGCCTGACCCTGCTGGTGGCCAACCTGTTCGACCTGTCCAGCATTTCCATGATGGGCAGCGCCGGCTTCCTGCTGATTTTCGCCGCGGTCAATGTCGCCAACGTGCGCTGCGCCGACCGGACGGGCAGCCGGCGCTGGATCTCGGCGACCGCGGTCGTGGCCTGCCTGCTGGCGCTCGCCGCCCTGCTGGTACGCACCGCCATGGACACACCCGCGAAGCTGACCGTACTGGCGGCCATGCTGGCCCTGTCGGTCGGGATCGAGGCGTCGTACCGGCGGTATCGGAAACGCCGAAAAAAAGTTGTCAAGTTCCCAAGGCGATGATCGCTGCAGTGCTGGCTGCGAGCCGCCAACAGCCCCGGGGTCCAGGTGTCAGGGTACCCGGGCCGGCGGAGCCGGGTCCGGGGATGGATGGGGAGCCGGGAAAGGGGAAAATGCAGCACGCCGCGCCCGGATCGAGCGAACGCGATGAAGGGACGCCCAACGCTCAGTCACGTAACAACTTAAAACTTAACAACTTATTATGTCGCGATCCACTCCAGCGCCTCGTCGCGCCGGTCGGGCGGGAAGCTGCGCATTTCCCCGTCGATCAGCAGCGGTGCCAGCGCCAGCACCCAGTCCGCCCAGGCCGGGCCGCCCACAACGCCCATCTTCTCGAAATCCCGCCGATGCTTCAGCCCGAAGCGGGCGTCGTCCCAGGCGGCCCGCGGCTCCCAGCCGTGGCCGTCCAGCTCCAGCAGCAGCCGCCCCTTGCCGTAGCGGTGGATGATTTCCTCCAGGCGCGGGATCAGCACCTCCCGGTAGTCGGCATCGGTGAGCTGTCCCGTTGCCTTGAGGACCAGTATCGCCCCGCGGCTTTGCGGCATGATCTCGATCATCGGGATTCTCCTCCCGCAACGATGCGCCTTCCGCGAGAATACGCCGACGGAAGGCGGGCCGCACCGATCGGGATCACGACAGCTCGTTTCCCGGCCGTTCGCCAGCCTGCCCGGGGAGGTGTCCGGCGTTCGCGCGACGCCCGGTCGCCGCCGGTTCCGCGCCGGCGTAGTAACGGCGCCCGATCCACAGCGCCACGTTGACCAGCCCGATCAGCACCGGAACCTCCAC
Organism: Gammaproteobacteria bacterium; assembly: GCA_035638775.1. Lineage (GTDB taxonomy): Bacteria > Pseudomonadota > Gammaproteobacteria > UBA5335 > SLRW01 > DASQZJ01. Next base: position 16,109 of record DASQZJ010000008.1, on the reverse strand, counting down.
CAGCGGTCCGATCACGGCGGCGAAGGCGACGCCCGAGCCGATGCCGAAGACCGCGACGGCGACCGCGATCGCCAGCTCGAAGTTGTTGCCCGATGCGGTGAACGCCAGCGTCGCGCTGCGCTCGTAATCCGCGCCCGAGCGCCAGGCCAGCCAGAAGCTCACCAGGAACATCACCACGAAGTAGATCACCAGGGGCGCGGCGATGCGCAGCACGTCCAGCGGGATCTGCAGGATCATCGCGCCCTTGAGGCTGAACATGACCACGATGGTGAACAGCAGCGCCACCAGCGTCAGGGGCGAGATGCGCGGCAGGTACACCGACTCGTACCACTCGCGCCCCTTCGCGCGCACCAGCAGCAGGCGGCCCAGGAACCCCGCCGCGAACGGGATGCCCAGGTAGATCAGCACCGTGTAGAAGATCTCGCCCATGCTTACGTTGACCACCCGCCCGGACAGGCCCAGCCAGCCGGGCAGGACGGTGACGAAGACCCACGCATAGAGCCCGTAGAAGAGCACCTGGAAGAGGCTGTTGAGGGCCACCAGCGCGGCGCCGTACTCGCTGCTGCCGCGCGCGAGCTGGTTCCATACCAGCACCATCGCGATGCAGCGCGCGATCCCGACCAGGATCAGTCCGGTCATGTACGCCGGATGGCCGTGCAGGAACACCACCGCCAGGACGAACATCAGGATCGGCCCGACGATCCAGTTCAGTACCAGCGACACCCCCAGCACCCGCGTATCGCCGAAGGTCCGTCCCAGCAGCTCGTAGCGCACCCGCGCCAGCGGCGGATACATCATCAGGATCAGTCCCGCCGCGATCGGGATATTGGTGGTGCCGGTGCTGAAGTGGTCGATGAAGCCGGCCGCGCCCGGCACGTAACGGCCGATCAGCACGCCCGCGCCCATGGCGAGAAAGATCCAGAGAGTCAGGAAGCGGTCCAGCACGCCCATGCGGCGGGCAACGTGCTCAGTCATCGATCGGCTCCGCATTGGTTGCGCGGGATTCCAGGGCGTCGGGCAGGCTCGCGACGAACGCGCGTATCGCATCGCGCACGCGCCGGTACACCGCCAGCGCGGCCTCCTCCGACGCGGCCCCGCGCGCCAGCGCCGGCGGATCCTCGAAGTCCCGGTGAAGCCGCCGGCCGGCGCCGGGAAAGACCGGGCAGGTCTCGGCGGCACTGTCACAAAGGGTTATCACCCAGTCGAACCCGGTCCCGGCGAGCTCGTCCACGTGCTTCGAGCGCTGGCCGGAGATGTCCACCCCCGCCTCCGCCATCACCCGGATCGCCCGGGGATCCAGGCCGTGAGGCTCGACGCCCGCGGAGTACGGCTCCAGCGTGTCCGGGCGCAGATGGCGCGCCCATCCCTCGGCCATCTGGCTGCGGCAGGCATTCCCGGTGCACAGGAACAGGATCCGGCAGCGTCCGCTCATGCCCGTCTCCGCTGATCGGCCGAGCCGTCCTCGCGACACAGGTCGGCATCGCCACCGCAGCAGTGCGCCGTCAGGTAATCCAGCAGACGGTCCACCCGGGAAACGCGGGCACGATAGGCCAGCGATCGGCCGCGGCGCTCCGTGGTGACCAGCCCGGCATGTGCCAGCTCCTTCAGGTGAAACGACAGCGTCGGGCCCGGGATGCCCAGCTCCGCACCGAGCTCGCCCGGCGTGAGTCCGTCGGGGCCCCGTTCGACCAGCATGCGAAACACGCTCAGCCGCGTTTCCTGGGCCAGCGCCGACAGACACTGGATGGCTTGTTCCATTTTCATGGTTCCAAATATATCGAACTTTCTGCCGCGCGCCAAGGCCCGGTCGGGCCCTGGCCGGCCCGGCCTCAGCCGGGGGACGCCGCCGCGCCGCCGTCGATCTTGATCACCGAGCCGGTGGTGTAGCTGGAGGCGTCCGTGGCCAGGTACAGCGCCGCCGCCACCACCTCGTGCGGCTGGCCGCCGCGCCGCAGCGGGATCCGCTCCTGCGCGCGCTTCTCGAATTCCTCCAGGTCCCAGGCCTTCGAGATGTCGGTCAGGAACGGCCCCGGCATGATCGCGTTCACGCGCACCTTCGGCGCGTAGGCGCGGGCCAGCCCGACGGTCATGGCATTGATGCCCGCCTTCGCGGTGGCGTAGGGAAGCTCGTGGGCCTCCGGCTCGACGGCGGCGATGCTGCTGACGTTGATGATGGAGCCACCGTGACCCTCGGCCATGCGCCTGCCCAGCAGCGAGGAGAGCCGGAACGGCCCGCGCAGGTTCACCCCGATGACCTTGTCGAAGAGCTCCTGCGAGACCTGGTCCAGCGACGGGTACAGCGGCGACATGCCGGCGTTGTTGACCAGCACGTCGACCTGCCCGAACCGGCTCCACGCGGTCTCCGCGAGCCGGTCGCAGTCCTCCCAGTGGCCCACGTGACAGGCCACCGGCAGCGCCTGCCTGCCGGTCTCCTGCTCGACCTCCCGGGCCAGGGCGTCGCAGGCCTCCTGCTTGCGGCTCGCGATCACCACGTCGGCGCCCTCGCGGGCGAACGCCCTGACCATCTCGCGTCCCAGCCCGCGGCTGCCGCCGGTGACCACGGCGACACGGCCGGTCATGTCGAAGTACTCGGACATCGGTTCGCTCCTCCGGATGAATGCTCGAAATCGCCAGAGCGTACCACGCGCCCGGCCACGCACCGGACCGCCGCGCCACCGCAAGCGCCTGTGGCCCGGCCCGCGCCGGCGGCGGTATGATCGCGCGCATGTGCGGACGCTATGCCCTGTTCGGACCCCATTCGCGCTATCGCGTCAACGAGCGCTTCGGCGTCGACCGGGACCTGTTCGAGGCCTGGCCCGACCGCTACAACGCCGCCCCATCCCAGGAGCTGCCGGTGGTGCGCGCGGCGGCGGACGGCGGGCGCGAGCTGCTCCCCCTGCGCTGGGGCCTGGTCCCCTTCTGGTCCCGGGAGCCGGGAAGCAGCTATCGCACCATCAACGCGCGCATCGAGACGGTCGCCGCGCGCGCGAGCTACCGCGAGCCCGTCCGGCGCCGCCGCTGCCTGGTGCCCGCGTCCGGCTACTACGAGTGGCAGCGCAGCGGCGCCGGCAAGCAGCCGTGGTTCATCCGTCCCCCCGATCCGGAGGCGGTGTGGGGATTCGCCGGCATCTGGGACCGGTGGGAACGGTCCGGGCAGCGCCTGGAAAGCTTCAGCATCCTGGTGGGGCCGCCCTCGGAGGCCGTTGCGGAGATCCACGACCGCATGCCGGTGATCGTGCCGCCGGCGCTGTACGGGGAGTGGCTCGATCCCGAAAGCACGGACCCGCGAGCGCTGCTCGCGCGCCTCGGACCGTGGCCCGCCGAGGAGACCCTCGCGTATCCGGTCAGCACCTTCGTGAACCGGCCGGTGAACGACTCGCCGCGCTGCGTCGAGCGCCTGCGCTGATCCGCCGCGTTCCGGCGCCTCAGCCGTGGCTGCGGGGGAAACGATCCCCCTGGCTTGCGCCGAACCACTCCAGCAGGCTCGCCACGTCGATCAGCCGTACCCCCGGGTCGGCCCGCGAGCCGCGGATCACGACGTAGGGGGAGCGGCCGCGGACGTCGCGCAGCGCCAGGGCCAGCGCCCCGGCCAGCGGCGTGGTGGGCTGCGGGAACACCAGCGCCGCCGCCTCGCCGCGGCGGCGCGAGGCGCCCACGCGCAGGAAGTGCTTGCGCAGCACGGGCACGTAGCGGGTCAGGCCAAGGGCGTAGCGGCCGTCTCCGTCGGGTGCCGGCAGCACCCCGGGGACACGGTACTGGCGCAGGGAGGGAAAGCTCGTGTGGAGATGCGTGCCGCCAAGGATCCGGGCAACCTCGGACATCTCCTGCCCATCCAGGGGACGGTCGACGAAGTAGACGTTCATCTCGGGCTCCGGCGCGACCACCCGGGCCGGGCGCCACGCGGTTCGTGCTTCTCCGTTGCCTGAGTTGCCCGCCGGTTCGTCTTCTTCTTTATCGGGACACGACATGCCAATTCTAGTTGATTCCCCGCAAGAATACACCTGCCCGCAAGCGTTGCCTCAATCGGTCCCGGGCCCCGCCACCAGCCCGCGTTCGAGCAGGCGCCCGTACTCCGCGCTGCTCAGGCCCGCCACGTCGCACAGCACCTCCTCCGTGTGCGCGCCGAGGCGCGGCGCGGGCCCGGCCGGGCGGCGGCCGACGTCCGCGAAGTGCAACGGCATGCCCGGTGCCAGCAGGGAACCGACCCCGGCCTGCTCGACCTGGTTGAACAGCGGATTGTCCTCCGAGCACATCGGATCGCTGTCGACCATCTCGCGGATGGACTGGTAGCGGCTCCAGCACACGCCGTGCCCGTCGAAGGCCTCGCGCACCTCGGCGAGCGGCCGCCCGCCGATCCATTCTTCCATCAGGGTCGCGATCTCGCGCCGGGCCCGGTAGCGATCCCCCTCGCGCGCGAGATCCAGGCCCAGCCGCTGCCCGAGCGCCTCCAGCTCCGCGCCCAGGCCGGTCGCCTCGCGCAGCGCCCGCCACTGTTTCGAGGTCAGCCCCACCACCATCACCCGCTCCCCGTCGGCGCAGCGGAAGTCACGCCCGAAGGCGCCGTAGAGATAGTTGCCCGAGCGCTCCCGGTGCTGTCCCAGCTGGGCCTCGGCGATGAAGCCCAGATGCCCCATCACCGCGAGCGCGACGTCCTCCAGCGCCAGGGTGACGTGCTGACCCCGGCCGCTGGCGCGCCGGTGACGTTCGGCCGCCAGCAGTCCCAGCGCCGCCATCTGGCCGGTCACGCAGTCCCACGCGGGCAGCACGTGGTTGACCGGGCCGGACTCGCCCTCGGGGCCGGTGATGAACGGCAGGCCGAGCGTGGGATTGACCGTGTAGTCCACCGCGGAACGGCCGTCGCGGCTGCCCTGGATGGTCAGCTGGATCAGGTCGGCGCGGTGCTCGCACAGGGCCTCGTAGTCCAGCCAGCCGCGCGGCGGGAAATTGGTCAGCAGCATCCCGGCGTCGTCGCCCGGCGCACAGATGATCTCCTGCGCCAGCTCCCGTCCCTCGGGCGAACGGATATCCAGCGCCACGGAGCGCTTGGACTTGTTCAGCCCGCACCAGAACAGGCTCACGTCCTCTTCGGTCACCGGCCAGCGGTGATAGTCCAGCCCGCCGCCGATGGCGTCGATCCGGATCACGTCCGCACCCATCTGGGCGAGGGTCATGCCGCCCAGCGGCGCCGCCACGAACGCCGAGGCCTCCACCACCCGCATGCCTTGCAGTATCGCGCCGTTCACCATGCCTCCTCGCCGGGTATATGGGATGTGGCCGATCCCGGGCCGGGATCGCTCGCACGAGTTTCCCACGGGGGCGGCCCGGGACGAAATCGGCGGGCCCCGCGAGCGCGTGCGCCCCGCCGGTTGATCCAGGTCAAACCGGTCCGTGAGCGGGACGCGTATATTTCTCCGTTGCGAATAGTTATCATTCCCATGGCTGTCCGGATACTGCCGGGCAACATTACCGCAACGGGAGGACACACGGAGCCCATGGACCTGACAGCGACTCCCCCCCTTCCCGGCGACGCCGGAGCCACGGCACCGGGCCGCCAGGAAGGCCGCACGAGCCTGGCGCAGCTGCCGAGATACCTGGCGGCCCGGATCACTGCCATCGTCGCGGAGGCATCCGCCCACGAGTCCGGTCTCCCGCCCGGCGAGGTCGAGCGCCGCCTGGTGGAGATGGGCTTCGTGGAAGGGGCCACGGTGCGCATCGAGCACGTCGCCGGCCTCGCCAGCGACCCCATCGGCGTGCGGCTGGACGGCCGGCGCCTGGTCGCGCTGCGCCGCCGCGAGGCGCGCTGCATCCTGGTGGAGCCGTTCGACGGACCGTCGCGATGAGCGAGATGCCTGCCCTGCGCGTTGCCCTGGTGGGCAACCCCAACTCGGGCAAGACCGCCCTGTTCAACGCCCTGACCGGCTCGCGCCAGCGGGTCGCCAACTACGCGGGCGTGACCGTCGAGCGCAAGCTGGGCATGCTGCGCACGCCGCAGGGGCGCGAGCTCGAGCTGATCGATCTGCCGGGCACTTACTCCCTGCGCGGTCGCAGCCCGGACGAGATCGTCGCCCGCGACGTGATCCTGGGCCGCGCCGATCGCGAGATACCGCCGGACCTGCTGGTCTGCGTGGCCGACGCCACCAGCCTGCGCCTGGTGCTGCGCCTGGCGCTGGAGCTGCGCCGCACCGGCCGGCCCGTGATCCTGGCATTGAACATGATGGACATCGCCCGCCGGCGCGGCGTCGACATCGACATCGAGGGGCTCTCGGCCGAGCTCGGCATGCCCGTCGTTCCCACCGTGTCGGTGCGCCGGGCCGGCACCCGGACCCTGCTCGAGGCGCTGGACCGCGCCGTGGCACGCCTCGGGACGGACCCGACCGGAACCCCGGCGACCTGGCGCGAGCCGGATGCCGCCGAGCTGCGCGCGCTCGACAACGCGGTGCAGGCGATCATCGGCCGCACCGTGCGCCATCCCGGACGCCCCGCGGGCTTCACCCAGTGGCTCGACCGCATGGTGCTGCACCCGGTGCTCGGCCCGGCACTCCTGCTGGCGGTGCTGTTCCTGGTGTTCCAGGCGGTGTTCAGCTGGGCCGAGGTGCCGATGGACCTGATCGCCGCCGGTTTCGCGTGGCTGCAGCACGGTGTCACCGCGCTGATGCCGGCCGGGCCGCTGCGCAGCCTGCTGGTCAACGGCCTGATCTCCGGCGTCGGCGCGGTGGTGGTGTTCCTGCCCCAGATCCTGATCCTGTTCCTGTTCATCATCCTGCTGGAGGATTTCGGCTACATGGCGCGGGCCGCGTTCCTGATGGACCGCACCATGGGCAAGGTGGGCCTGCACGGGCGCGCGTTCATCCCGCTGCTGTCCAGCTTCGCCTGCGCGATCCCCGGGATCATGGCCGCGCGCGTGATCGAGAACCCGCGCGACCGGCTGCTGACCACGCTGATCGCGCCGCTGATGACCTGTTCCGCGCGCATCCCGGTGTACACCCTGCTGATCGCCGCGTTCGTGCCACGCCGTACCGTCTGGGGCATGATCAACCTGCAGGGCCTGGTGATGTTCGGCCTGTACGTGGCCGGCATCGTCAGTGCCGTGGGCGTTGCCTGGATCCTCAAGCGCACGCTGCTGCGCGGCTCGCTGGAGCCGCTGCTGCTCGAACTGCCCGACTACAAGCTCCCGGGCCTGCGCAATCTCTACCATGGCCTGGTGCTGCGTGCCGGATTCTTCCTGCGCCGCGCCGGCACCATCATCGCCAGCGCCATGATCGTGCTGTGGTTCCTGTCGAGCTACCCGGTACCGCCGGCGGGCGCCACCGGGCCGGCGATCAACTACAGCTTCGCGGGCATGCTGGGCCACGTGCTGCAGCCCGCGCTCGCACCGGTGGGCTTCAACTGGGAGATCGTGGTCGCGCTGATCACCGGGCTCGCCGCGCGCGAGGTGATGGTGGCGGCGCTGGGGACGGTCTACGCCGTGAGCGCGACCACCGGCGCCAGCCACGGCCTGGCCGCAACCCTGGCGTCGCAGTGGACCCTGCCCGTGGCGCTGGCGCTGCTGGCCTGGTACGTGTTCGCGCCGCAGTGCATGTCCACGCTGGCGGTGACCCAGCGCGAGACCCGCTCCTGGCGCTGGCCGGCGGTGATGGCCGGCTACATGCTGGTGCTGGCCTACGTGGCGGCCTTCGGCACCTTCCACCTGGCCCGCCTGGTCACGGGAGTGTGACATGTGGCAACAGTCGATCGTCGCCGTGCTCGTCCTGGCCAGCAGCGCCTGGCTGACCTGGAAGCTGATCCTGCCGGCGCGCCTGAAGCGCATCCTCAGCGGCGGCCGCGCGAACACCGCCGCCGGGTGCCACGGGTGCGCGCTGGCCGAGGCCGGCTGCGCGGCGGGGGCCCGCGAGCCGGGACCGCCGCGTCGTCCCGCGCGCACCCGGCGCGCCGGCGGGCCGCCCGCCCGGCCCCGGGCGGACGGCCGCGGGGGCTACTGAACCGCTCGCCGGATGGCGGCGGCAACCTGCTCGACCGCCAGCTTGCCGGCGTCCAGCACCCCGCTCATGGTGATGAAGCCATGCGACAGGGTCGGATAGTCGGTCACCATCACGTGGGTGCCGGCCTCCGTCAGCCGCTGCGCGTACTCCAGCCCCTCGTCGTGCAGCGGATCGAAGCCGGCCACCATCACCAGGGCCGCCGGCAGGCCGCCGAGGTCCTCGGCCAGCAGTGGCGCAGCCCGGTAGTCGGTGATCTCCGCGCCCTCGCCCATGTAGTGCTTCCAGAAGTAGTCCATCCCCCGCGCCGTGAGGATGTAGCCCTCGCCGTACTTGCGGTAGGAGTCGTACTGGCTCGAGCCGGCGGCGGTGGCCGGGTAGATCATCGCCTGGAAGGACAGCGTCGGGCCGTTGCGGTCACGCGCCAGCAGCGCCATCACCGCCGTGAGGTTGCCGCCGGCGCTGTCGCCGGCGAGCGCGATCCGGGCCGGGTCGGCGCCCAGCTCGCCGGCGTGGGCGGCGGCCCACTCCAGCGCCGCGTAGCTGTCCTCGACCGCCGCCGGGAAGCGGTGCTCCGGCGCCAGCCGGTAATCCACCGAGACGGTCACGCAGCCGGACTGCGCCGCGAGGTTGCTGACCACGCCGTGGTACTCGTCCAGCCCGCCGATCACCCAGCCGCCGCCGTGATAGAACAGCAGCAGCGGCCGCAGGCCCGCCTCGCGCGGGCGGTACACCCGTACGGGGATCTCCCCCTCGGGACCCGGAATGCGCCGGTCCTCGATCTCCACGTCCGCGACCGGCGCATCGGTGGCGCCGGCGAACTCGCGGTAGAACGCCCGCGCCTCTTCCGGCGACAGGTCGGCCACGTCCGGCACGCCGTCCTCGGCCGCCTGCTCCATCAACGCCTGCAACTGCAAGTCCAGCATCGTCGATCTCCTCCCTGTTTGGATATCGCGACCGGTCCGTTGCCGATCCCGCAGGTGACGAACCGGTTCAGGAATGACGGCGCATCCCGGCGATCGCGGGGAGCGCGCGTGGCTGGCCCACAGCATGCCACGTCTGAAGCGGGAATGCCTCGCACCGGCCTCGCCGGCGGCCCGTCCGCGTACCGATGACACGGGTCAATGCCAGGACATCCGCAGCACTTAGACTGCGAACGAGACGGACCGCAAAGCGCCGGCCCCGGGGGCGCGGGGAGCACGACTTGGACATCTACTTCATCGACCGGCCATTGACGGGCGACGAGTTGAGCGAGCTGGGACGACTGCTGGCGGGCAGCTTCGCCTGGTTCCATGATCGCGCGATCTGCCAGCGCCGGGTGCCCGCGGTGCTGCCGGCGCCGGGTCCGCACGGGCGCTACGCGCTCGCCCTGCCCCGTTACATCCGGCTGTTCCACAAGCACTTCCAGCGGGCCGGCGCCGCGCAGTCCCGGGACCAGTCGCTGGCGCTGCTGCTGCCGCTCGCGTCCGACCCCATGGCAGGCACCCTGGCGATCGCCCTGCGCGAGGTCGCCGGCCGGCTGCCCCACATCATCCTGCGACGGCCCGGCGAGCCGCCGCGCCTGGAGATCGTGGATCCCTCGCGGCTGCTGAACTGGGTCGCCCGCGGCTGGGCCGAGTACAACCCGCCACGCTCCTCGGGAAGGGACACGGGATGAATGCCGCCCCGACCTCGCACCAGCGCCTGCTGCGGACAGGCAGCGACCTGCACCGTCCGCTCGAGAACAACCGCGGGCACTACTGGAACGAGGCCGAGTGCGTGCACCGGATGGCCCGGGCGTACGCGCGCGGCATGACGATGGAGGACCTGGAGCAGCAGGCCCGCACCGCCACCACCTGGTCCCGGTTCTTCGCCGCCGTCGACGGGTGGCTGGACCGGGGCGAGCCCTGCCGGACCGGAAAAGAAAGGCGCCTGGCACCGCGCAGGGGAGAGGTGCCAGACGCCATACGGGAGGAGAGACATCGCTTGCTTTTGTCGAGGGCCGTTGCATGCGCCCTCGCCCTCACTTTTGCACGAAGCGTGCCAGCGACCCGCGCACCCGCCACGAAGACCCGCGATGCCCTGCACCGGTGTGCCTCGCGCCGACGGGCGCGGACGCTCGGCGGGCGCGTGACGAGGCCCCGGCTGCACGGTCTCGGAGCACGCCTGCACCAGGCTGGGGCCTTGCCGCAACACGTGGGCTTGCCATACTTGCCGGTGGACGCGCCCCGAACGAACGAGCGACCGCCGGAGCGGGTCCACAGGGACAACGGCTGCCAAGGAGCTGAGGATGCACAGGCGCTTTCTGCTCGTGTCCGACGTCGACGAGGCCCGCGAGCTGTTCAACGACCTGCTCCGGGCCGGCCTGCAGTGGCGACAGGTCCGCGTCATGGCCCGTGACGACGTCCTGCTGGAGGACCTGCCCGAGGTGCCGCTGTCGCAACGGACCGACCTGCTCCCGGCCCTGCGCCGGGGCCTGCTGATCGGCGGCGGGATGGGCCTGGGCGGCGGACTCATCGCGATCATGGTCCCGCCGATCGGCGACGTCCTTGGCTTCCCGGCCGTGCTGGTGATGGGGGCGCTCGGAGCGGTCTTCGGGGCGCTATCGGCCACCATGATCGCGATCGATGTGCCGCACCCCGACGTGCGGCGCTTCCGCGAGGCGATCGACGCCGGGCGGATCCTGATGATGGTCGACGTGCCGGCCGGTCGCGCCGGGGAGCTCGACGCGCTGATCCGGCAGGCGCATCCGAAGGTCACGGACGGCACCGCAGCGGACGGACGCACGGCCTCTCCCTGAGCCGCCGCACCCGCGCAGCGCCCCCTCCCGGCCCGGTCACTCGCCGAGCAGCCGGATCTTCTCGCCGAGCACGTCCTCGATGTAGAGCATCTGCACCACGATGGTCACGACCACCATCACCGGTGCGGCGATGATGATGCCGAACAGCCCCGCGGCCAGGCTGCCCAGCAGCTGCGCCGTGAGCAGCCACCCGGGCGCCAGGTGCACCGCGCGTTCCTGGATCAGCGGCGACAGGATATAGCCCTCGAGCAGGTGGGCGCCGATGAACAGCAGCAGCACGTACAGGGCGGTCATGGGCGACTGCAGCAGCCCCATGAGCACGGCCGGGACCAGCGAGATGATCGTGCCCAGGTAGGGGATGAAGGTCAGCGCCCCGGCAATCAGCCCCAGCACGAACGCCAGGTGCACGCCCAGCGCCGACAGCCCCACCATGGTCATCAGGCCCACCGCCAGCATCGAGGCGAAGCGCCCCAGCAGCCAGCGCCACAGGCCCACGCCCAGCTCGTCGATGAGCTCCCGGACGCGCTGCTGCTTGCGCGGCGGCACCACCATCAGCAGCGTGCGAATGTAGACGTCGGGATTGACCGCGAAGTAGATGCCGGCGATCACGATGATGAACGCGTCGGTGACCAGCTCGATCGAGGTCGAGAGGTTGCGCTCGAAGAACGCGGCCCCGCTCTTGAGCGGCCCCGCGCCCAGGCCGCCCAGGCCCAGCGAGCCAGACTGCAGGCCGAGCTGCTGGAGCTTGCCCCGGATCTGGTGCATCGACTGGATCAGGCCCTGGTGCAGCTGCGGCGCCTGCTGCCCGATGCGCACCGCGCCCAGCACGAACACCCCGATCACGATCGCCGCGACCACGCTCACCGTGACCGCGAGCACCCACTGCCGGCGGATGCGGGTGTGGCGCGAGACGGTCTTCGCCAGGCCGTTCAGCATCACGGCGAACAGCATGGCGGAAAACATCACCAGCAGCCCCTGGCTCACCGACCACAGGAACACGGCCAGCGCCACGGCGAGCAGGGCGATGCCGGCGGCGATCGCGCAGCGCTGCGCGAACCGGTGCGGCCACCACTCGCTGTGCTCGCTGTCGCTCATGGGAGGACCTCCATGTCGCACCGACACGGGACGTGATGCGCAGGCCGCGCCCGACCCGCGCGCAATCCGCTCCAACCCGGAACCCGTACCGACCATACCACGGATAACCGCGGGAATTGCGCGGGACGGCGGCACCTGCGCCCGCGCCACGCCCGTCCGCCACCATGCGAGCCCGGGCCCCGGCAGGCTGAACCCGGCCCGGGCGATAATCCCGGATGCGGCCCCGGCGCAAGGGGCATCCTTTCCCGGACTACGGGACCGTGGCGGTGAACTGGCAGCGCTTCCGGGACGTCCCACACCACAGAGGGCATGCCCGCAGAGCCCGCCACATCCGCAAGGAGGTTGGCATGCGCAGACGGTACTTTCTGGTCCCCCACGCGGACGGCGCACGGAAGCTCCACGAGCAGCTCCTGCTGGCACGCATCGAGGAACGGCACATGCACGTGATCGCCAGGGAGGACGTACCGCTGGACGATCTGCCGAAAGCCGGCGTGACCCAGCGAACCGACTTCGTGCCGGCCCTGGAACGCGGCGGCACCCTCGGCGGCCTGCTGGGTGCGGCCGCCGGCGCCGCGGTGGTGTCGATCCCCTCCGCCGCCGCGACCCTCGGCGGCATCGCCTCTCTCGCGATCGCCCTGATCGGCATGGTGTTCGGCGCCGTGATGGCGAGCATGATCGGCGTGGCGGTGCCCAACACGCGCGTCCGGCGCTTCCGCGACGCCATCCGGGACGGCCAGCTGCTGCTGATCGTGGACGTGCCAACCGGCCGCGTCGGCGAGATCGACGCGCTGGTCCGGAAGCACCACCCGCGCGAGGAAGGCGGCATCACCGAGCCCCGGGTGCCCGTGTTTCCGTAGCCCCGGCATCCCGGCGGCGCGGGCGTCGGCTCCCGCCAGCGGACGGCGCTGCGGCGGGACCGGCACCGCTCGCGCGCGTATGCTGGGAGGGAACCGACGCGGGGAGAGGGGACCGTCTCCGTCTTCCCCGAACGGCCGGCCCGACCCGGCCCGGATGGATGCCCGCCGTCTGACAGGAGGAACCGCGATGCTCAAGATCTGGGGCCGCTCGGACTCGGCCAACGTGCAGAAGGTGCTCTGGGCGTGCGATGAGATGGGCGTGCCGTTCGACCGCGAGGACGTGGGCGGCAAGTTCGGCCGGACGAAGGAGCCGTTCTACCTGGCCATGAACCCGAACGCCCGCGTGCCGACCATCGACGAGGACGGCTTCGTCCTGTGGGAGTCCAACGCCTGCGTCCGTTACCTCGCGGCGAAACACGACCGCGGCGGCCTCTGCCCGGCCGATCCGCAGGCCTACGCCGACGCCGACCGCTGGATGGACTGGCAGCAGACCACGGTGGTGCCCTTCATGACCCCGATCTTCTGGAACCTCGTGCGCGTGCCGGAGCCCGAGCGCGACCACGCGGCGGTCGACCGTGCGGTCAAGCAGGGCCTCGCCGTCTGGCCGATCCTGGAGGCAAGGCTGGAGGACCGCGATTTCATCCTGGGCGACCGGGTGACCATGGCCGACGTCCCGCTCGCGATCCAGGCCTACCGCTGGGTGAAGCTGGTCGAGGACCGGCCGTCGATGCCGCGCCTGGAGGCCTGGCTGGAGAACTGCCGTGCCCGGCCCGGCTTCAAGCAGTGGATCGACCAGCCGTTGACCTGAGCGGGTACGTCTTCGGCGACGTTCCGGGCCGGCGGTCAGCGCTGGTAGCGATACAGCTCCCTGGCGACCTCCTCGGACAGGCCATCTTCGATCGCACGCTGCACCGCCATCTCGGACAGCAGCCGATCCGCCTCCGGGTTGTCCAGGATCTCCTCGTGCAGCGGGGCATCCGTCTTCCGGCCGTTGACGATCGTGTAGAGCTCATTCGAACCAGCCATGCTTGCTCCCCCGTTCGTTGGGTACCGGATGCGGTAAATCCCGGGTTCCCTGAACCCCGTGTGCCCGGTTCCCGTCCGCCGGATGTACCTCGGAACCTCTCACCCGGCAGTGTGGGCGCGACTCGCGACAAGTGTCGTCGCGCAATGATGCCGGCGCTGCGGCATGCCAGCCCGACCCGCAACTGCTTGGCTGCCGGGGTCGGCCGCATCCAGGTAGAGGCCGCGCAGCGCGAGCGTCTGCGGGCAGAAGAGGCCTGCCGGCTCTCCCGGCTATCGGCGACTCGCGCGGCCGGTCAACAGCTCCCCGCTCCCCGTCCAGGACCTGAGCGCCACCAGCGAGACCACGTAGCAATCCGTTCGCCGGTCGAATGCCACCCGGTATCTCTCCGGATAGAGGCCGGTAGTGCTGTAGGCGGCAGGCGTCGCCACGGGCAGCGTGACATCGGGAGCGGCCCTCAGATACGACAGCGATACCATGGGTTCCAGGTAAATCATCGCGCCCCGGTCATAACCGTAGAGAAACGTGCGGGTGAACGGCCCGCCGTGGAACTCCGGTCCCTCCGGGTTCAGTCCGTGCATCCCGAACATTCCGACCGCCGGGTCGAGCACTACGACATAGCCCGGGGGCACCAGCGAGGGACTGATCGCCGCCCCGGCATTCCACCGGGCCTTGTCGTCGAAGCGCGCGGACTCCTGCGCGGAGCGGCCGACCAGGTAGAAGTGGACACCGAAATGCGCGGCCGCGTATGTGCCGCGTGGCGCATGGCCCTGCGGATACCAGGTAAGCGTTACGTGATCATAGCCGGTGAGCGGAGCCCCGTCGGGCAGCGGGAGCAGGTATTCCCACTCGCTACGCGTCACCGTCGCCGAGGGCATACCCTGCAGGACGCGCCTGTCCATGACGACCGAGATCGAGCTCGGCGTACCCGCGGACGTCGTCACGATGACGACCCGGGCATACCCGCCGCCGACCGCAACACCGTTCCCCACGTACGACCTTGCGGCCGCTGGCCGGGTCATCAACAGGCTGAACGCGGCAAGGGACACCAGGCTAAGGAGACGAACGAAGGCGCCTAAGCGATTGCTCATGGCTACTGCACTCCCGGTCCTTGGGCGCAGGCCGGTCCCGCAACGCTGCATCGCGTAGGGGGACGGGAACCGGCACGTGCCAGTGTGTGGAGGAAAGCTGTCCCGCAAGCCGTGGCAGCCCCGGCGGGCTTGAGAGAGGGATAACCTGGGGATGGCGGCGGGGAAACCGGGTCGGAGCTGCCAATCCGCCCGCCGCGCCTGGCAGACCGCAAACCTGTAGCGATCAGCCTGAGCCAGACTCTTATAGCACAGTGGCGACCGGTTCGATAGCCGGCGATGAGGATCGCCCCGTCCACCGTGCGGGAACCCGGTCAGGTCTTGCATTAAGGCGTTGTCTTCCCGCCCCCCAGCCTTAGCGCACGGTTCGCCCGAAACGGCATCCGGCCTCGACCGGCGTGCGCGCCTGTCCGGTGACTGCATCATTGCAAGAACTGGCCCCGTTCCTGCATCTTGCATGACGGCGAATGGTGGTAATCTGTATCCACGGGCACCGGCTCCGGCCGGAATCGCGCCACGTGCCCGGTAGCGGGCGCCCTGCGCCGGTGAAGTCGCGATCGTTACAGGGGGAACTTCGTCATGCGGCTGATTCTTCTGCTGGTGGCCCTGGCCATCGTCGGTCTGCTGGTGGCGCGCTCACTGCATCACCCGGCGCCCCCGGCGGCCGCCACCCCGCAAGCGCATTCCACCAGCGGGCCGCCCCGGGTACCGACCACGCCCCAGGAGGTGCCCGGCTTCAAGAAGAACATGAACAGCTTCGTGCACCGGACCGAGCAGCAACAGAAGCAGCGTATCCAGCGGGCAACCCAGTAGCTGCCCGCGTCCCCGCCACGCGGTTCACCCGAAACGCCACCCGGCCTTGCCGGGCGTGCATGCTTTCCCGGTGACTGCGTGATTGCAGGACCTGGCTCCGTTCTCGCGAACTCTACGTACACCCATGGCAGCGGTTGCTGGAATGTTAGACCCGCCCCCAACCGCTCGCGCTGATGCACCGTCCCGCTCATCACCCGTGATGAAAGATCCCATCGGGCTGCCGCGGTCGCCGCGGCGGAGATGCCTCCAGTTCGTCGACGACGCTTCCGAGGTGCTCCAGTAGCAGATCTGCCATGTCGCGCGAGAACCCCTCCCGTACCACCACGCGCATCACGTGGACGTCCTCGGCTGCCGGCGGCATGCTGTAGGCGGGCACCTGCCAGCCGCGCACGCGCAGGCGCTCGGAGACATCGTAGACCGAGTAGCGGGAGGCGTCCCGGAGCCGGAACGCGAACACGGGGATGGCGCTG
Source organism: Gammaproteobacteria bacterium (assembly GCA_035638775.1). Classification (GTDB taxonomy): domain Bacteria; phylum Pseudomonadota; class Gammaproteobacteria; order UBA5335; family SLRW01; genus DASQZJ01. The sequence goes on along the minus strand of DASQZJ010000008.1, from coordinate 7 downwards.
CCGTCGG